>NZ_ANIK01000125.1 GCF_000347175.1 Leptospira alstonii serovar Sichuan str. 79601 | reverse complement strand
ACCGCTTTTTTCCGAATCAAGTGGATTTCATCCCAACTCAAGTTCAAAAGCGCTGCCGCGTCCGATACATTCCCGCAGGCTTTGATTACATCGATTGCGAATTTTACAAACAACAACGTAAACCGGGAATACGGTTCGCTCCAAGGTAACTTTACGTTTCTTACGCCGTGAGCTTCACATTGAGCGCGTGGGATTCGAGCATGAATCAATGTCTGGAATTGCATCGTATCCAAATGGCGCCAGGTTCTTTTTTCTGTATGATCTTTCCGAGGACATTTTTTACCACAATCCGGACACTCTACAGCTTCCCGCTCATCGTATGAGACTTCGATATCTACTTTCTTTGCTGCGATATTTAATTCTACGGTTTCAACCGACCAAGGTGATGAGATTCCTAAAAGGAGAGAGTAATGTTTTTCTAAGTTTTCGTTTGCGTTCATTAGGAATATTATTCATTGGTTATGTTATGATTTTGCAATGACGAAATTTGCTCGAAACTCATCTGCAACCTCTTCTCACCGTCATTTATGAAGTAGTTTCTTCCCACGAAATTCTCCGAAGGGCCACATCTGTTTGCTTTTGGTATAGGGCAAGGACATCAAGTCTCAGCACTTCTGATACTACCTATAATTACATATTTTGAATTCTTTTCTAATTCTTTTCGGTTCATATTTTCGTAATCTTTTGTTAATAATAAACCTCCGCCAAATGTCCAAAATCCATTAGCTTCTAATGAATCAAAGTGATATCCAGTGTGTCTTGATAATAACACTAAAATGTCCCCATGAATATTATCAAAACTTAGAATATGGTTTGTCTTAAAAAGAACGCAATCGTTATCAATAATCTTAAAAATACTTCCATTAATTCTATTTTTCCCATCTGGACTTTCGAAATCCCAAGGCTCACCAACTGAAATGTAGTATTCTTTTTTTTTCATGATTTTACTTTAAAGGTTGAACATTTATTAATTTAACTTTAACTTTATCGGTTGTCATAAATTCAGATCCTTTGCCGGGCTGGCCATATAGAGGATCAACTTTGGTTCCATATTTTTCGTAATTAGGACTGCCTTTGACTTCAAATTCAACTCTGTACGTAGGTTTATTTTCCAGCGAAAGTCTTTCTTGGGCTTTTGTTCCCGATTTGTATAAATCTTTTGTAAAATAGGTCTCACCGTCTCTTCCCCCTCTTAACATTCCCGTATCTTTAATAGCTTGCACTTCACCTTCTGTAACATAACGATAGCCTGATGTAGTGGAAGTATTTTTTGCTTGAAAAGGAGAGGCGTTTGTTTGATTTTTTATCCCCGAATTACCTCCACTAGTCGATCCATCTTTTGTAGTTTTTCCAAGAAAATTCTTAACATCCGCTTTATTTAAAGGATCAAGACCCGCTTTGCTCATGTCCTTGGCTTCAGAAGGAGTTGCCGATGTGCTTCGAGGTTTGTCTGGAAGGCTTGGTTTGTCTTCTTTTGAACCTAATAAATTAGCTAACAAACCTGTGGCAGCAGCACCAAGGCCTGCAGAGTATCCACCGCTTGAATTGGAAGAGCTTGGCCTTGCGACCGAACCGCCACCACCCCCCATGAGTAGCTCAGTTTTACACGGCGTTCTTGAAGTGGTGCAAGCATCATGCCCTGTCGGATCTTTCGCCCCAATCGGATTCCCCTTCACAAACGAGAATCGGTTCCAGCCTTGCGTGTCAAATTCACCATCAATAACCGTATCCGCACTGGTAAATCTCGCAATGGCCGGGTCATAAAACCTCGCGTTGAAAAAGAAAAACCCGGATTCCCGATCGAGCTCTTGCGAGTTGAATTTCGGAGCAAAGTTCGAGTCCCCGCGCTGCACAAACGTTTCCCCGTAAGGTTGAAACTGAATCTGAGAAAGCGAATTCCCTTCATCGTCTAACACGTGTGAGACGGAATCGACTTGATCGGTGAGAAAATACGCAAGCGCGCCGACTTCGTTTAACGCAGCGATCCGAACTCCGTTCAAAAACACGTTATTCACGCTTGAGATAACGTTCTCGGCTTCGATGAACTCCAGACCAAAAAACTTGTTCGGATACAAGATCTCAACGTTTGCAAAAACATTGTTTTTCGGTTCGAGCGAAGACTTGCGAATCCGAAACCCGCCATCGTCATACCAGTAGGAACCCACAGTCGAGTTGTTTCCGTCTTGAATCTGAACAATTCTGTCTTGCGAATCCACGCTGATCCGTTTGGTTAAATCCTTCGTATTGTCTCTTTGTCTTGTGAGATTTCCATTAGCATCATACTGCATGACAAGAGCATCGTTCCCCGATTTACTCGAATCGATGTTCGTGACTTGGTGATTGGAGTAAACATAGCTCCACTCGTCGGAGATCGCACCACTCGCGGGATCATGAAACCGTTTGGAAGTTAAGTTTCCGTTCTTTGC
>NZ_ANIK01000124.1 GCF_000347175.1 Leptospira alstonii serovar Sichuan str. 79601 | reverse complement strand
TTTATTCTCAATTTTAGTTACTTCTGATAATTTCTTTTCTAATTCAGGGGGTAATCGAAGACTAATCATACTTTCTCCTCTTGTATCACATATGTAATACATATTCGATTTTGTTAATAGGATTTTTGATTTCTCTTTAATTACGGAAACGAATATATAAGCGCATTTTTTTATTTAAAAAGTAGCTTGGCACGAATGACACCTAACGAAATCGAGCAAATGTGCCGAAGGTCAAGCGAGAGTAGCGGAGCGATCTCGAAGCGCCGCGAGAAGTCGAAGTTAGTCGACGTTGCGTTTTCTCTTTGATTTTTTATAATCTTCAAAATTGAGAGTTTTTAACTTTGTAATTCCAGAAAGCCCTAAGAAATCATTGTCGTAAGTTACAAGAACGAGATTATGTGTAATTGCAATCCGAGCAATTTAAGGCATCAATTGTAGCTAATGTAATTCCCTTTTTAGAAAGTAAATTCCTTAACTTTGCTGCTTCAATATGATCCTTTTCAGAAGGTGAAATAAAATTAAAATATCTGAACTGCTCTTCTATTTCTGAGAATATTTTCGGTTCTTTAAGCCCATTATACGCATTCTTCTGTAAACTCGATTCTTAGATATAACAAGACCTTCCGAACGTAAGTCTTGATGAATTCGCAGATACCCGGATCGATTCTCATGTTCCTCAAATAGAATCCGAACCTTTCGTCCAACTTTTGATTGGATTTTGCCCTCTCGCTATCTTCTCGTTTCAAACATTCATAGTAACCGCTCTTTGATACATTCAGAATCTTGCATGTCTTCTTTACAGGGGAATGATTCTTTTTTATATATGTATATTTCATTTCCTTGGTTTCAAGGAGATGGTCACGGACTTTTTTAAGATCTCCCTCTCCTCCTTTACTTCCATCAGTTCTTTCCTTAAACGTTCATTCTCTGCTCGAAGTTCATCTTGGAACGGATTGTCATTCGTTAGATACTTTTTCTTCCAATTAATCAGTGTAATTACAGATACTCCCAAATCTTTTGAGATCTGAGTCATGGATTTACTAGACTTTATCAGTAGTTCAACCGTGTTCTTCTTGAATTCTTCGTCATATCGTGTTTTACGAGCCATACTTTTATCCTTTTTCGTTTGCACGACCGCGTCCACTAATTCGGGGGAAGTTCAATGTATAAGATTCAAGCAATTTTTAGTTCGAATTTATTCCCACTCCCTTCATTTTTGATTCGTTTTCAAAATCGTCCTCAGCTTACGCAATGACGCCTAACGTATTTGATTTTTCAGATACAAATCTTTGGAAAGGATCTTCCAGGATTCTGCTTTTAAAACGGATTTGTCTCAAAATTCATGGTACTCTATTTATGTAGGGATCCGTAAGACCTCGTTCGGAACTTTGAATTGTTCGGATCTAAGTTCGTGATCTTTGGAGAATGTCCGGCATTGAGATGTACGCTCAAAAAAGAATAGGCGGTCTTTTCGATGGAAATTTTCAGTTTGACTCCCCTCGACGTCAGAAAAATTTCGGGATGAATTAGGATCTCGCTCGATTGAAATTTCAATTCCCACTTCTTGCTGAAATCGTCGATCTTTGTTGCCTCACAGGCGCAGGAATCCGAATCCTTTAAAACTTTCAGAACCGCGGCCTCATTCCTCCGCTTCCTGCACGCCCAAAATCTCCGAATCGATTTGTTTCGGATGGGTTTTGAATTTTTCAAAGTCGCTTTCGCATTTGTTATACCGAACTCACATCAAAAAAAATCGGAACTTTCCATTTTTTGAATCCGGGTTTGGTCAAAAACTTTGATTTATCTCCCGCCCTTTTTCTGTGCGAAGTCAGTATTCTTTTACAAACAGATGAAACTTTTTTAATTGATATCAATTCTCAAGTAGATTTCAAAATAAACGCAAAGGAAAAGGCCTTTCATTTTCGTTTACTTGCAATTTTTCACAGAGCCAAAAATCCTGTTTCCAATACCAATATTGGATTCATAGGGACTTCATACGAATGAATAACAGAGCACTGAAACTTTCGGTACCGCTCATTGCCATCGCGGCCGTAGCGTATCTGATTTTCTCTCCCTCCAAGTATGTTGGGTATGCGCCCGATCAGCCTATACCCTTTAATCACAAGATACATGCCGGAGACAATAAGATAGACTGTAAATACTGTCACACCGGGGTAGAGACCTCAGCGCACGCAACAGTCCCATCTTCTTCCACTTGCATGAATTGCCATTCTCTCGTAGCAACCTCCAAACCTCTGATCAAAAAACTCGCTAAGTCGTATAACGATAATAAGCCGATCGAATGGATTAAGGTTCACGATATGCCGGATCACGTTCAGTTCAATCACTCTCGACACATTTCGAGAGGAGTGGATTGTTCTCAGTGTCACGGTAACGTAGCGGAAATGGTGAAAGTAAAACAAGTCGCGTCCCTCAACATGGGATACTGCGTGGATTGTCACAGAGAGAACAACGCGCCGACCGATTGTTCCACCTGCCACAGATAACCGGGAGTAATACTAAAATATGGATCAAAAAAATTTCCAAAAAGAAAAGAAGGCTCACTGGCTGTCTTACGATCTGAAAGATAAAGACGAAGAAGTCAAAGAGATGCAGAAATCCGAATTCTTCACTTCTCCCGATCCTTTGATCGCGAGAATCAAATCCGGAGAATTCGATCGTAAATCCTTTTTAAAACTGATGGGCGCGGGAGTCGCGATGACTTCTCTCAACTGTATCCGCAAACCCGTCGAAAAAATCGTTCCTTACGTGGACTTAAACAAGGCGGATGAAAACGCCCAATACGATTTCGTAAAACACGGACATTCTTACTATTACGCTTCCGTAGTCGCGGGAACCGGCGTTCTTGTAAAAGCAAGGGACGGCCGTCCTCTCAAGTTGGAAGGAAATCCGGATCACCCGGTTTCTCAAGGCGCTTTGGGCGCGGCGGGTCAGGCTTCTATCTTCGATCTTTACGATCCGGATCGGGCGCAAAATCCCGCCACAATCGAAGGTGGGATAGAAGTAAAATCCGACTGGGCTACCGTAGACGCCAAAGTAAAGGCGGCTCTTGCGGCTAACAAGGGGTTGACGGTTGTCGTAACAAAACCTCTGGATTCTCCTTCCACAAAATCGATCATCGGCGACTTTTTAAGAAACGTCGGCGGTGGAAAACACTACGAGATTTCTCTTACTTCTGCGGAAGAAGTTGTCAGCAAAGGACAAGCCGCTTCGTACGGAAAGGCGATCGTTCCGAACTATCATTTCGATCTGGCGAAGGTAATTCTTTCCATCGATTGCGACTTTATGGGCAACTGGCTTTCTCCGGAAGAACACCAAAAAGATTTTTCCAAAAGAAGAAATCTCCGCCCGACAGAATCGCGCGGCCAAAACGGTTCCGCCGACGTAAATCTTTTCATCGCAGCGGAATCCATTCCGACGATGACCGGTTCCAACGCGGATCTTCGTCTTCCGATCCGGCCCGGAGATCAAACCAAACTCGCTCTTGCGATCATTGCAGCTCTGGAAGAGCAAGGCGCTTCCGAAGTAAAAGCTTCTCCTTATGGTGGAAATGTCGCTCAATTGGCATCGGAACTTGGTGTGAGCGAAGAAAACATTCGTAAAACCGCAAAGGCTCTTTGGTCCAACAAAGGAAAGTCTCTCGTGGTTGCGGGAAGTTTAGCCGCTTCTACAAAAGACGCGGTTGATCTTCAAGTTCTTGTAAACTTTATCAACGACCTTTTGGACAACGACGGTAAAACGATCGATCATTCCAATCCTAAGAAAGAGGGTCTTCTGGATTCTTCCGGAAACTTAAAGTCTCTTGCGGCGGAACTGAAAGCCAACAAGGTCGGAGTTCTGTTCGTGAACGACGTAAATCTGGTCTATCAAGCGGGAGAAGAATGGACAAATCTTCTTCGCCAAGCGGCTTTGGTCGTTTCTTTGAGCGATCGCGCCGACGAGACCGCGCTTTCGTCTAACGTTCTTGCTACTACGACTCACTTCCTTGAGTCTTGGGGAGACGCCGAAGTCACAAAGGGAATTTTCTCGATCCAACAACCCGCGGTTCGCCCGCTTTTTAATTCCCGTTCTTTTGAAGACAGTTTGATCGCTTTCGCGGGCGGTTCACTCGGGGGAGAAACGAACTTTTACGAAACCGTAAAAAATTCTTGGGTTAAAAAACTCGGCTCTAAACAAAGATGGGAAGACCTCTTGAGAGCAGGAACCACTGTTAAGGCTTCCGAGCGCAAGAAAGTAGCGGGTTCTTCTCGGAGTTTTAATCGTTCCGCTTTGAAAGAGATCGCTTCCACCTCCGCCGGGCTCAAACTCGCGTTGTATGAAACATCTGCGATCGGAGACGGTAGAGGGGCCAATAACGCACACCTTCAGGAACTTCCGGACCCGGTCACAAAATTGACCTGGGACAACTGCATCCTACTTTCTCCCGCTTTGGCGAAAGAAAAGGGAATTTCGTCTAACGACGTTTTGGTTTTAAAAACCGCAAAACAAACGATCGAACTTCCGGCGCAGATCCAACCCGGTATGCACAAGGACGCGATCGGGATTGCGGTCGGCTACGGTAGAACCGCCGCGGGTGCGGTCGGAACTGGGGTTGGTAAGAACGCCTATACCCTTTCCGAAAACGGAGTGTATTCCGGAATCGCGGTGACTTCCCTCGAAAAGACGGGTAAGAAATATAAACTGGCGACTACACAACACCATCATATGTTGTCTCCCGGTTTTAGTTATCCGGATCGTCCTCTGGTTCAATCGACAACCATCGAAGAATACCGTAAAAATCCTTCCTCCGGTAAGGCTGCTTCCGAAATTCCAAAGATTCTAAAAGACGGAAAACTTACGGATGCGGCGGGCGCCAATCCTACTTACGCTTATCCCGGTTACAAATGGGGAATGAGCATCGATCTTACTTCCTGCACCGGTTGCGGTTCCTGTGTGATCGCCTGCCAAGTGGAGAATAACATTCCCGTTGTCGGTCGCGACGAGGTTCGTGTTGGTCGGGAGATGCACTGGCTTCGAATCGATCGTTATTACATCGGAGACCCGGATCAGCCGGAAACGCTTCAGGTCGCTCACCAGCCTATGCTTTGCCAACAGTGCGACAACGCTCCTTGCGAAACCGTTTGTCCGGTTTTGGCAACCGTTCATAGTTCCGAAGGAATCAACGACATGGTTTACAACCGTTGTGTGGGAACTCGTTACTGCTCGAATAACTGTCCTTACAAAGTCAGACGTTTTAACTGGCTTCAACACTGGTACAACGACTTTGGTTGGAAGAACGGCTCGCCAAAGGAGTCCAAAGCTCCTCGTTACTTGGGACTCAATCCCGAGGTTGCGGTTCGCGGTCGCGGGGTAATGGAAAAATGTAATTTCTGTTCCCATAGAATTGCGGAGGCTAAGATCGCTGCGAAAAACGAAGGCCGTGTCCTTAAGGACGGGGAAGTTAAAACCGCGTGCCAACAAAGTTGTGCGGCGGATGCAATCAGCTTCGGGAATACGAACGATAAGGATTCCGAAGTTTCCAAACTCTCTTCCGACCCGAGATCGTACCGTGTTCTCGAATATCTGAACGTCGGTCCTCAGATCGCTTATCTGACCCGGGTCAGAAGCTCAATTTAATGGAGTAACGTAAAAAGCTATGTCAATGCCCAACGCAGTCAAAGAAGCCCTGGATATCCAGCCTCTCGTAACCGGCGGCAAGTCGGTTCGGGACGTTACCGAGGATATCTTAAGACCGGTAGAAGCATTCCCCACTTCTCTTTGGTGGAAGGCTTTCCTTCTGGTTCTTACCATTACAGTCGTCGATTTAGGTATCATCGGATATCTGATGTGGGAAGGTCTTTATATCCTCGGGATCAACAATCCTGTGGCCTGGGGATTTTTCATCGTAAACTTCGTATTCTGGATCGGGATCGGTCACGCCGGAACCCTGATTTCGGCCGTTCTGTATCTCTTCCGTCAGGAATGGAGAACCGGGATCAACCGTGCCGCGGAAGCGATGACCATCTTTGCGGTGTTAACCGCCGCTTCCAACCTGATCATCCACATCGGAAGGCCTTGGGTCGGTTATTGGTTGTTTCCGTATCCGAACGAAAGAGGGCCTCTTTGGGTCAACTTCCGCTCTCCTCTGATTTGGGATACATTCGCGGTTTCCACGTATTTGACGATTTCTCTCGTGTTCTGGTATATCGGTTTGATTCCGGATATCGCCGCAGTAAGGGACCGTTCCCAGGGAGAATTCAAACGGAAACTCTACGACGCTCTTTCTCTCGGATGGGTCGGATCCAATAAGGCTTGGTCCCATTTGGAAATGGTGGCGATGATTCTTGCGGCGCTTTCCACACCTCTCGTTCTTTCCGTGCACACGATCGTATCTTTTGACTTCGCGGTTTCGATCCTTCCGGGTTGGCACACTACGATCTTCCCGCCGTATTTCGTTGCGGGTGCAATCTTCTCCGGGTTTGCGATGGTTGTGACTCTGATGGTAATCGCAAGAGAAGTTTTTAATCTGAAAGATTACATCACCATGAAACACTTGGAGAACATGAACAAGGTCATCATGGTGACAGGTCTCATCGTGGGTCTCGCTTATTCCACCGAGTTTTTTATGGCTTGGTATTCAGGAAACGAATACGAAGGTTTTGCTTTCGTAAACAGGGCATTCGGTCCTTACGGATGGGCTTACTTCATCATGTTCAGTTGTAACGTGTTTTCTCCCCAGGTATTCTGGTGGAAAAAACTCAGAACCAATATACCGGTTATGTTTATCATCTCCATAGTCGTAAACATCGGGATGTGGTTCGAAAGATACGTGATCGTAATGACGACTCACGCGGACTTCCTTCCTTCCAGTTGGGATATGTATATCCCGACCGTTTACGACTTCATGATGCTCATCGGAACGTTCGGAATTTTCTTCACGTTGTTCCTATTGTTCTGTAGAATCATGCCTGTTATCGCGGTCGCGGAAGTGAAAACCGTTATGCCTCACAAAAACGGAGGACACCACTGATGTATAAACCTCATAAAGAACAATTTCATACATTCGAAGAAACAAGCGCGGGAGTATTCGGGCTTTTCGATTCGCCTTCGGAAATCATCGCGGCGGCGGAGAAAACAAAAGAGAAGAATTATACGGGTTTTGATTGTTTCACTCCGTATCCGGTTCACGGATTGGACGACGCGATGGGACTTCCCCGTTCCGGACTTCCTTGGGTTACGTTTTTCTTGGGACTTTTCGGATGTACAGTCGGATTCGGAATGCAGTATCTGACTCACAAGTTCGACTGGCCTATCAACGTCTCCGGAAAGAATTTAAACGCATGGTTCGCTTATATCCCGATCACGTTCGAATTCACGATTTTTATGGCCGGTGTGGGGACCGCCGCGGCGATGTTTTTTTTGACCAAACTTCCGAAGTTGAACCGCAGGGTTTTGCATCCGGACATCACTACGGACAAATTCGCACTCTGGATTCCTTCCTCTTCCAAAGGTTATAAGGAAGAAGAAGTCGTGAACTTTATCAAGGGACTCGGCGGAAAGAACGTCGAGGTAGTGAAATAGGAGCAGGGACAAGAATGAAATATTACAAATCGCTGATTTTCCTTTTGGCCGCTGTTCTTTTCTGGAACTGCGAGTCCAAAACGCCTCCTCTGGAATACTTTCCGGATATGGCGGATTCTCCCGCGAGAGAGGCTCAGGAAGCGGACCCGATCGCGCACGACGGAGCGGCTTCCCGGATTCCTCCCAAAGGAGCGGTCCCGGTAGGTTATTATCCTTACGAGTATCTCGGATTGGATGTAACACAATTACCTAATAAAGGACTTTCTAATCCTTATAAAGACAACTTGGCAAATCTCCAAAAGGGAGAAGCCAAGTATCAGACGTATTGTTCTCCTTGTCACGGTGTAAGAGGGGCGGGGAATGGAACGATTGTCGGTCCGGCTCCAAGAATCGGATTTCCGGTTCCCGCCGTGATTTCTCCTAAGATCCAAGGATATTCCGACGGACAAATTTATCACGTGGTCACAGCGGGTTGGGGAAGAATGAAAAGTTACGCTTCTCAAGTTTCTCCCGAAGATCGCTGGAAGATCGTTCTCTACGTGAGAAAACTCCAGGAATACGAAAACAGAACTAAAAAAGACGTGGTTAGGAATTAAGAATCATGGAAGTCAAAGTCGAACAAAATCTGATTCACTTCAAACTCGACTCCAAGACCCGCAGCGCCCTTTTCGGGATGATCGGGATCGGGGTACTCAGTTTACTCATCGGGTATTTTACCTTATCACACACCGCGCCGAGACACGAGGGTGGGCATTCCAACCCGGCTTGGTCCGCGTTTTTGATCGGAACCTTTTTTATCACCGGGATTTCGCTCGCGGGAGTTTTTTTTACCGCGCTCAGTCATATTACCGGGGCGCATTGGGCCGTTACGGTACGCAGACTTGCGGAAGGATACGGATTGTTTTTGCCGGTGGTTGCGGTATTACTCCTCATCACAGCGGTAGGGATTCATGATTTGTACGAGTGGAGTCACGCCGAAGTGGTCGCTCACGATCATTTGCTCCAGCATAAAAAACCTCTTTTGAACATTCCGTTTTTCGTGATTCGGATGATTCTTTTCGGAGCGGCTTGGTCCGCGTTCGGTTGGTTCTTTTATAGACGTTCCACCAAACAGGATCAGGATAAGGACGTGGCTCATACTCAGTTTAACGCCCGTTTGGCGGGAGGATTTATCGTATTTTTCGCGCTTTCCTTTTCTCTCGCTTCTTTCGATTTGATCATGTCCCTGACTCCGCATTGGTTTTCCACGATGTTCGGAGTGTATTGTTTTGCGGGAGCTTATCAGGCCGGATTGTCCAGCCTTGTGATCATGATCTACTTTCTCAAAAAGAAAGGATATCTCGGCAACCTCGTAAACGAAAATCACATTCATGATATCGGAAAGTTCATGCTCGGGTTTTGCACTTTCTGGGCGTATGTCGGGTTCTCGCAATTTATGTTGATCTGGTATGCGAACATTCCGGAAGAAACCTTTTTCTACGAGCAGAGATTGACCGGAGGTTGGGAGGTCTTCACTTACTCGCTTCCGTTCATCAAGTTTATCCTTCCGTTTCTTTTGCTTTTAAATCGACCGAATAAAAGAGACATCAACGTTCTCGTAAAAATCGCTCTTTGGATCGTGTTCACTCAAGTGATTGAAATCTATTGGCTCGTGTTTCCTGCAAACTTCGAAAATTTCCATCTTTCCGGACTCGTTTTGACTTTCGGCGCCGTAATCGGATTTATCGGTTTATTCGGGTTTGTGGTTTTAAAACGGTATGAATCCGCTCCTTTGATCCCGGTCGGAGATCCGAGATTGGATCAGGCCTTACATCATCATCAATGAGAGGAAGAAGAATGAAAAGAAATACTACACTCGTCGTTCTGCTGACCGGAGTCGCTCTTCTTTTAGGGGCTTGTTCCAAATTGGCGCAGGTTACCAATCATAAAAACTGTGATCCTTCTTTAGTAAATCCGTCCCTGGAACCTTCCGTTCCCATCTTTGCGGATGCCGACGCGACTTCGGTCGTAAAGGAAAGAATCGCACCGGGTTCCGTGGTCAGGGTTTACGACTATAGAAATCACGAGGCCAATCCGAAGTTGTTTGTTCGCGTTAAAACCGAAAAAACCGAAGGATGGATCAACCCGCGCTGTTTAGTCGTAGGACAGGATCCGTCCAAGTCCGTTTTTACTTGGGGGTATCGCAAGGATTACGTTCACTTTTACGATCCGGAAGATCACGAGCATTATCCGAACGGCTACGAGTTTCCGGATTACGCGTCTCTTCCAAAAGATAAGGTTCCGTTGGCTGAACTTGCGCCCGAACTGAAAAAGTAAACGTCAACGACTTCGCGACTTTAAACGATCCATACCGCTTCGAAAGGAGGGTATGGATTTTTTATTTTTACGAAACATCATAGAATGTTTCCTTAAAACATTATATTTCTTTAATGCCAATAACTTGACCCCGACTCGATCGCTCGCGGGGTTGTTCGTGTTCGATTTCCATAAACAACTAATTTGAAAAATAGTTGTCACAGTTTGTGAAGTATATATATCTATAAAAATCACTAATGTGTGGAGTTTTGAGTGCGAAGAATATTTACAATCACGTCGATTTTGATGATAACCTCCTTAATAAGCTGTAGCAGCCGTTTTTATATGAAGGAATTTCCGGTTGCGGATAATGTAAAAAACGAAAAAAAACCTAAGATCGTTTACATGGGGTTCAGGACGTTTGAATCGAAAGTTACGGGTTCGAGTGGAAGAAGCACTTCTTATACGGCGGAATTGAATTATGGAAAACGTACGATACCGAAGTTGGAAAGCGGAGTTTTTATTGATCAACTCAAAAGTAACGGTTTTAGAAGCGACGTTTCTTCCGATCAAGTTAAGGCTTTTATTGCGGATTATCTGGGAGAAGTAAAGGTGAGCGGTTCCAAGGAGCTGAGTTATTTGATCGAAGTAGAAAAAATAAATGGAAATTCGGTTTTCAAACTCAGGAATTTTCCGGTGAACTATTATGTGATGGGGATTCACGGACCGGCGTTTGCCAAAGCGTCCAATGTGGGAATCGAGATTTTATACGGGATTTCAACTTTATTTTCGATAGTCACCTTGGGCTTGATTCCAAGTTATTCTTCGGAGATTGCAAAAACGGAAGTAAAAATTTACGATAAAAATTTAAAGTTAGTTAACAAGTTAGAATACGATAATTCCTATTCCTTCGTTTCGGCGGTGTGGATTTTTCCAAACCCCGGTCATTGTACTTTACTCAAGTGTTTGCCCGAAAAAGTAAGTTCTCCTCCTGATTATATTTATTCGGGAATGGGCCCAAGAATTGAAGAGGATGTTTTAAGGGTCGTTCAAAATTCTCCTACGAATTGAATGTTTTTGGATACGTTTAAAGAGATTCTATTTTTTGAATATTGGACGAATCTCGAATGACAAAAAAGTATTCTAGGAGCATCGATTTTGATCTACTGATTTCTATAAAGAGTTTGTCCCAAAACCTCGAAGAAAATTCGCAGGAGCGTACTAGGGGTCAGTGGATAGGAATCAGATGTCAGGGTTAAAATTTTTTCCGTTTTTATCCATTATGGTACGGAAGAGATCCGGGTTTCATCGTTCATGACGGTAAGTTTAAAGATTCAAAGCAAACAATCCATAGTGCTTTTGCTCGTTTTATTTTGTGCGATATCGGCGAGTGCAGAGATCGTTGCACAACCTTCCTGCGGTGATTTCCTGGAACGACTTCATAAGAAACCGAAACATCTTGAATTTATCAAATGTGAAAAAGAAAAAGACGCTCAGATACCAGTTCTGCTCGCGTCTTATCGTGTCAAAGGCGAATTCGCTTTCAGTGTGGAAAAATATTTAATTCATACTTTCGGAATGCAACCTCTTCGGCATATTTGTTGTATCTGGGAACCGACTCCCAATAAGGAAGGATCCCCTTACGGTTCTTTCAAGAGCGGTGGGGAATTTGACTTTAAAATTGGTATGGGCGCTGATAGCGACGGGAGAGCCAGTGAACGCAAGGAATGGTCAAAGATCGATTGGTTTATTGTTACGGTTGAGTTGCCTCTGGAGTCTCCCTGAGATTCGGATCGGGGAGTCATAGTATTAAAATCGCACGATTTAGGAGACGGCGCTTAGGCCCCTCCTTGCCGGAAACGAAGACGGTTATTGGGAATTGACTTTCAAAATCGAGCGACATCGTATGCGAATTTGAAAATTATAATATTAGAATATCCGCATTTTCTGTTTATCGGTATTGAACGACCAATTAATCCGTAGTTCCTGTAAGGATTTGGCCGTCCAAATTCCCGTTCGCATGTCCTATTGTATATACGTTTCCAGAACTGTCGGATGTAATTGACGGACTTAACGTTGTTGTACCGGCAGCCCCTAAGAGTCTCGTCTACTGCCTTGTTCCCGAATTATTCAAAACGCTGTTATTGGTATTATTATTGTTAGCGTTGTTCGTATCAGCATCGTTATTGTCATTGTTCGATGCTATTGTATCGAACAATAATGCTTGCAGGCTACGCGATCGGTCCCAGAGGGAGCATTCAAATGACGAGCATGTATATGCAGAAAATAGAATATAAAAGACAGAGAAAATGGTTTTCAATTTTATGCGATGAAAGATCGCGGATTTCCTATTTAATTCCAAGGTTTTATACTTATCCTATCTGAAATGATTTGTCTCTTGATTATAAGCGAACCGGCGGTAAAAAATGAATCTTCTTGATCTTCGTTCTCTCTGTTATAGAAAAGTAATTTGAAATCCGGTTTTCAATGCGAGCCGGATCAATTTGTCTTTGGAACAATGCGCTTTTACCGATTCCTATAAAATAGAATACCGTCAATTTGAGCACAAATCCGGCGTTTAGCCGCAGAATTTTGGACACTCTATTTTATAGGAATCAGTAGTACGGGTTACAAATATCATTCAGCTTGGGATCTAGTCACAATCCGAATTATGGTAAGAATTCGATAGACATGGTAACGTAAAAAAATCAGTTTGTAAATTTCGGGAACTACTTAGAAATTCAAGATTCTTTAGTAGTTTTTTGATATGAGTATAAAAAGAGTAAGGTGAAAGAAAGATAGAAAAAGAGTTCGCGAACTTTTTAACATCTAACTCACGTTATTTTAGAATCAAAATTTGGAACCCGTTCGGAACAAAACGAAGGGGTATTCGGTCTTAGCGACTATGTCCGTACGAAAAAATAAAAGACGTTATCCGCAACATCGGCCGCAACGAAAACTTCTCGTTTTATTTTCCGTTTTCTTATCGTTGATTTCCGCCGAAAATCTATTTGCAAAAACCTCCATTCGTGTAAAAGTGATCGATCGATTCAAGTCGGATGCCCCCTCCGAAATTTGGATTCGAGGTAGGGGATACTCGCGGGTATTTTCGTTTTCGGAAAAATCGGAGTTAGTCGCGGATTTGAAGGACGAGGGCGTTTACGACATTATACTTTCGTTTAAAAGCGGAACGATGGAACGAAAATCCGTAAAGGTCGATCTGAACGAAGAAGAAATCATCGAATTTGTTGTCGGACAAAAGAATACCGCGGCGATCAACGTCACCGCAAAAAAACCGGAAGCACCGCCCAATTATGTTCTCAGCCAAGAAGAAGCGATTCGGATGCCGGGAGGTTTCGGAGACGCGCTGAAGGCGGTTCAATCCATGCCCGGGGTCTCTCCCATATATCAAATGTTTAACGGAGCCAGTTTTCAATCCGCGATTCAAACCTTTAATCAACAGACAAATCAAAATAAACCCGATAAACCGAATGGTGAAAGCGGATTTTTAGTGATGCGCGGCGCCGGAGCGCGGTCCAATCAGTTTTACTTCAACGGACTGCCCATGAGTTACCCGTTTCACGCGGACGGACTCACTTCGGTAATCAATAATAACGCGATTCGTTCCCTGGAGTTGTATTCGGGTTCTTATTCAGCGAGATACGGGTTTGCCACCGGTGGAATCATCAATATAGAAGGGTTTCAAAAAAGGGATTCGAACCTATCGGTCGCGCATTTGAACGCGTTTTTAACGGACGTATACACATATCGTAATATTACAAAAGACTTAAACGTTTCCGTTTCGGGAAAAAAATATTATCCCAACATCATTTTCGGAAGGGTTCCCAATTTGATTCCCGCGGAAACTTTCTTGGCGGATTACAACGATTACCAAGCCAGAATAGGATGGGATATTAACGAAAATCATTCCTTAGCGATTCAGACTTTCGGCGCAAAAGACAAAAGATACCCGTTTAAGGAACTCAGCCAATACAATCCCAAAGAAGCGGCCCAGTCCTTCGGCGATCCGCCTTCCGGAGCGGATGCGGCTAGGCTGGATCGTATCTTTCGAACCGACGGGATTCAACACGTATGGAAACCGAAAAGTTCGATCATCAATACGTTCAACGTATCCAGAAATTATTTCAACGAAACGACGGAAAACGGTTTGGACATGGTGGTTACGGATATTTCCAAAATAGGTTATCCGCCTTCTTTGTATAAAAGGGTTCAAACGATTAAAAACGAATATTTTAACGATCTCAGACAAATAGAAAACGTTTCCGAAATCGAATTGTTAAAACGAAATTGGAAAATCGTATTCGGAGGTCAATACAGAGAAGTGGATGCGGGTTATAAGGGACAAGTCATTCAGGCAAACTTAGATCCTTCGTATAATTTTGTACATCAACAACTTCTCGATTCTCCGAATGTGAAATCCGTTTTGGAAGGGGACTCGACTCGAACCAGGCAGATCGGCGCCTTCTTTGAGAATCGATTTAAGTTCAACGATTTCAATCTGAATCTAGGGGTAAGAAGGGAATACTACGATAAATCGAGAGAATGGAAAACCGCTCCGCGTATCGGAATCAGTAAGGAGATTGCCTACACTCAATCCAGAATTTTTGCGGGTTATGGAAAACACCTTCAGGCACCGACGGATGTTAGTCGATATTCCGCAAGAACCGGAAATCCCGATCTGAAAATGGAGGAGTCCGATCACGCGGAAATCGGATGGGATCAGAGAATCGACAAATTTTGGAATATTAAAATAGAAGGATATCAGAATACGTTTTCCAATCTTGCGGTCGCGGATCGGTTCGTAATGGACCCGTTTTCGAGAAACAGGGATTTGGCGCGGGAAAGTTTGGATCCCTCGTCCGATCCTTCCTTGTTGAGGAGTTCCCATCTGAACTACTCCAACTCGATGACGGGTTATTCTCGAGGAGTGGAGGTTTTTATCAAAAAGGAACCTTCGGCCGAATCCGGATTTTACGGATGGTTATCCTATACGAAATCCGTCACGAAAAGGAACCGGAATCTGCCCGAACTTACGAATCAGGAATATAACTCCTGGCTCGCGCAAAGTTCGACAAAGGAGTTGATCCATCAGGAAAACGCGGACCGTTATTATGCGAACTTCTACAGGGACGGAAGTTACGACGTCCTATTCAAAAACTCGAAAGACGAGTTGTACGACTTTGACAGAACGCATATGTTCAACATGGTGCTCGGATGGAAATTCGGAGAGAAGGCGCAAATCGGATTGAAGGTGACGTATTTAACGAATTATGCATATACTCCGGTGACCGGATCGAAAACGATCACACTTCAGCAGAGTTTATCGGAGTTGTTTCCTTCTTTGCCTCCTTTACCGGCTTCGTCTTCTACAAGCAGTTCCGCCTTGCCGCTTTATCAGCCGATTTATTCGGACATGAATCGTTCGGCCAGACTTCCTCATTACCGTCAGTTCGATTTGAGATTCGATCGTTTTATTCCGACGAGTTGGGGAAGGATAACCGCTTATTTGGAACTTGTGAATATTACGGGAAGTAGAATCGCTACAACCACGGATACGTTCAATCCTCTCTTTCCGCATATTCCGGGAGCGAATCCGGAGACACAATACATCTACTTAAACGGGCTACAATCCTTAAGAACCGATAAGAATAAAATTCCTTATCTCAACTTCGGGATCGAATTCAGATTTTAAAAGAAAGTGTTGTCGCTTGAGAGTAGAACGTAGACGGGATTTTTTTGAAAGTAGTGTCTTTTTAATTTTTCTTTTTGATTGCAAAGATGAATCATTTAAGAAAATTGAATACGGGAAACGGATTTGGTTTTGATCCAATCCGCTCCATTCCGGAAAAACCTATGAGACACGATCAAAAATCTAAATTCTTTGCCTTTATCGTTCTGTTTTTTTTCAACTGCAATTATCACTACTACGTGCAAAAAAGCGGACCGGAAAACGCTGCGATCCCGAATTTAGCCAAGGTAAAAATCGCCTATATCGGCTTTCGTTCTTATACGACCGAAATTACCCGTTCTTCCGCGGAGACCCGCGTTTACACCGCAAATCTCGTCTATCCGGATCGAACCATATTCAAATTTCAGAATGGAGCTTACGCGTCCGATCTGAAATCCGCGGGATATAGAAAGGACGTTTCTTCCGATAAGGTAAGAAAGTTCGTTCAGGATTATTTGAACGAAGTCAAGGAAAGCGGAGTTCTTGAACTGACATACGTGACAAGCGTGGAGAAAAAAGGGGAGGGACGAATTTTTAAACTAAAGGATATCGGCGTGGATTATTACGTGTTGGGAATTCATACCCCGGCGTTTCAAACTTCGAAACATTTCGGAAGTAGCGTGCTTCAATTGTTCTCTTCTATTTTTTCCGTGATCACCTTCGGATTGATTCCGAGTTATGCGTCTTTGCAGGCCGAAACCGAAATTAAAATTTACGATAAAAATCTGAATCAACTCACTTCCATCAAATACGATCAAGGTTATTCCGTCTTGGGCGCCGTATGGGCTTCGTCCGTTCCCGAGGAATGTCGTAGAATGGGATGTAACGCCCTCAAACAAGTGACTTCTCCGCCCAAGTTCGTATATCAAGCACAAGGCCCCAAATTTGAAACGGACATAGCGAGTTTTATACAATCTCAATCCGCGTTTCGCAAATGATAAGATTGGGAGAGTCCCGTTAAAATACTTTTTGTAAGTTTAGTTTTTCCGAATATTATCGGAATTGAATTCCCCAGGAAGGGCTACTCGCGGAGATTCGCCCGATTCGGAAATTAGGATTTTTTTGTCGTGAAAACGGATTTCAGTCCCTTCTTTCGTTTCTTCCAAAAAAGGACTCAGATCGGAAAGACAGTTTCGATCCGGTCTGAATTTTAGTTTTTTATGATTTGCGGTTCTTGCAAAAAGACAACCGTCCTTGTCCAAGGCGAAGATTAAGTCGTTCAAGGAATAAACGACTTCGGACTCCGCAAGGAAGAATAACGTGTCTTCCGATTCTTTACAAGCGGTCAAGTGAATGGGATAACCTTCCAGTTCGAGATAACCGTTTTCCGTCAGTTCTCCGAAACGATTGTCGATGTAGATTCCGAATTGGTCTTCGCGAAGATTTTGACGAAAGTAAGAGAGGATTCCTTTTTGATCGATTCGATTTCCTTGAAAGATCCAGCGGTCTTCGGAATCCACAAAAATTTCGCTGTTGAATCTGCGGGGTGGACGAGGTTTCATCGTTCGTTTTCCTTATAACGGTAAGCCATACCTTCGATCACTCCCATTTCGTTGTTCACATAACCGATCGCAACCGTGTTGCCGTCCCCGTTGCCGGATTGGATGAGAGTCGGAGGAACGTTTACGATTCCTTTCCCCGTAAAAATAACGCCGTCCATGTGATTGGAAAACAATTCTTTTTTGAGATCGATAATCAGGTACTCGGGGATTCTTCCGTTTGCAAAAGAACGAATGATGATTTTTCCGTAGGTTCGATACGGTTTGGGAGGTGAAGTAGTTCGGATTTCGATTTCGTTCCAAGAGCTTTTATGAGAAAAACCGAATTCTTCTCTCAAAACGGTTTCCGGGATAAATTCTACGGACTCGCAAGAAAAAAGAGTGGAAAGTAGAATCAGTACGGAAACAATCTTCGCAATCCGTAAAAAGATGCGAAATCGGGAAGAGTTTTCCGTTTCCGGATCCATGATTCCATTCAGAAAAACCGGAAATAAGGCGCAAGTGTTTTAATCTTGTTTCTCGCTTATCGAGAAGCGAGTTGTTCGAAATTAATTAAATGTTATGATAAAACAGGATAAGGTAAATCAGTTCGGATTTCGATCATTCGAGTCGTACTGTTCCTTTAAAACTTCAAATGGAAGATACAGAGTTAGAAAAGAGATCGAGGGAAAACGTTTTAAAAATCGGTTATTGTTCGTTGGACGAAATCGAAGAAAAAGTCAAGGCGTTCCGAGTGATGAATCAGGGTGCGACCAAAAAGAGATACATTATCACGAGGGAACCCGTTCTTGATTCTTCCGGAAGAACGATTCTCGCCAAGGCCGCCGAAATCGATATATCCGCCGCAAAACTTTTGAGAAGACATTTCAAAGGCGCTCAGATGTTCAAAACCTTCCAACCCGATGAAGGAATTGTTATCATCTCGGACATGACTTCCGCAGAGGGAGTTTCCTTTACGATGGATATCGTGACTCAGATTATGAACCTTGGCGGCGGGGCTTACGAAGGGTTTATCGATCGTGTGGATAGTTTTGCCGAATTCATCAATTTATTGAAAAAATCCCTTTTTCCAAAACTCATTATCATCGGTTATATTTCGCAAAATCAGGTTCAGTCCGAATTGTTGAATTTCATTCGTGTAAAGCGAGTGGATAATTATCTTCGAGCGGTGGAACTCTCGCACGGCCTTTATAAGCCGACTCCTTATTTTCCAAAGATCAAACAAGTCGAAATCTCGCAGAACGATCCGAAAAGTTGGGGACGTTTCGTCGTAGAGATCATTCGAGAATACACTCGCCCTTATCTTTTGGAAGAAATCTAGAATTTAACAAGGCGACTTCGCTCTTTCAGGAATTTCACTTCAAATCCTCAAGTTCGTCTTCAGACGGATTTTACAAGTGTTTATTTGTCGGAAGAAACACTTATGGATTGTTAGGCGAAATATCTACAAAAATGCGTCGTATAGATAAAACTTCACTAATGAAATACTTAATTATTATTTTTAGTTTATCGATTCCTTTGTTCGCCGAGAAGTTGGAGAAGAAACAGGATAAAACGCGGTTAGATTGTGTTATTCTTATACATGGCTTTTTAAGATCATCGGATCAGCTTAAAAATATGGGAGATTATTTAGCTGATCATAATCTTTCGGTCTATTACGCGAATTATCCTTCGAGAAGCAACAATATACAAGAAGTATCTCAACATTATATACTACCGATAGTTCAAAACAATTGCGCCTCCAAGTTCGACAAAATCCATTTTGTTACTCATTCGGCAGGTGGAATTGTTATAAGACATTTTCTTAAAGAAAACAGAATCGAAAAATTAGGCCGAGTTGTAATGTTAGCTCCTCCAAATAAGGGGAGTGAGGTGGCTGACTTTTTATCGAGATTTGATTTTTTTAATGCGTTGCTTGGTCCGATACTGATACAATTAAAAACAGACGACTCGAGTTTTGTTAATAACGTAGGAACTCCTAATTTTGAATTTGGAATCATTATGGGGGATTCGAGCAATGATCCGATTTCCTCAATAATTATATCCGGCGAGGATGACGGTAAAGTTTCAATTGAAAGCAGTAAGTTGAATACTATGAAAGAATTTCTATTAGTTAATCGAACACATACTTTTATTATGGATGGACCAGAAGTCCAGAAAGCCACCTTGCAATTCATTAAGAATGGAACATTCAAATAATCAACTTATATAAAGGCATCGTCGCCTAACTACGATTTCTCGCGGCGCTTTAAGATCGCTCCGCGACTCTCGCTTGGCCTCCGGCACATTTGCTTTGACGTTCGGCTTGATTTTGAAGAGCAAATGAAAAGATAATTAAGCAGTTTATTTTCTGAATTCGGAACCAAAATCAGTTCATTTTAAAGTTGACATTGGTATGACCAGAGTTATACCAATAATATGAAAACGGCTATTTCAATTCCTGATGAGTTATTTAAAACTGCTGAGAAAATAGCCAAAAAGCTTGGAATACCTCGCAGTCAGTTATTTGCAAAAGCATTAGAAGAATTTATTCGATCTCATAGTAAAGAATCCGTAACTGAGAAATTAAATAAAGTCTACGGTAGTAAATCCAAAGAAACAAAAGATAATATTATTGATTTATCCGTAGAATCACTTCGCAAGAGTTTAAAAAATGATTCGTGGTGAAATTTGGTGGGTTGACTTGGGCATTCCATTTGGAAGCGAGCCTGGGTTTAAACGTCCAGTTCTCATAATTCAAGATGACTGTTTTAACCAAAGTAATATTAATACAATCGTTTCGATCGCAATCACATCAAATTTGAATCTAACTGAAGCACCGGGTAATGTTCTAATTAGTAAGAAAGATTCGAATTTATCTAAAGACTCGGTAATAAATGTTTCGCAAATTGTGACTTTAGATAAAGAAAGATTTCTTAACAAAGTAGGAAAACTTAAATCAAATAAACTAGATGAAGTTGAAGTAGGGCTTAAGTTGGTTACAGGCTTAGATTAATGGTACTCGTCTAACTGCGACTTCTCGCGGCGCTTCGAGATCGCAAACGTCGAGGAGACTCTTTCGTTAGGCGAAAGTCTGGCGAAACATTAATAACGATATAGAGCAATTCTAAAAGAACCTCTTGATAAGTATATATCATGATATATACTTATTTAGGAGATGATTTTCTGGAAGCGGGAAGAGAACAACCGAAATCCGATAAAAGAGAAAAGTTTTAATGTATCTTTTGGATACTAATATTTGCATTTTCCTAATTAAAAAGAAGAATGTGGTTCTTTTGGAAAATCTTAAAAAGAAATTAAAGAAAGGTTTATTTATTTCTTCTTTAACCGTCGCGGAACTTGAATTTGGAATTCAGAAAAGTGAACTTAAGGAAAGAAACAAAGTTGCACTGATTGAATCCTTAACAATTTTCAATATACTTTCTTTTTCTGATAAAGACGCTGAATCTTACGGGTTAATTAGAGCTGATTTGGAGAGAAAGGGTAACGTAATTGGTTCAATAGACATACTTCTTGCAGCTCAAGCAATTGCTAATAATTATATTTTTGTCACTAATACAAAAGAATTTAAGCGAATTAAAGATCTAAAAATCGAAGATTGGACTCAATAGTGATCCAATCGCCACTTCAGCTAACTTCGATTTCTCGCTGTGTTCATCACTTATGGCTCCTCGCTCGCGCTCATTACGGACTTCGAACTATCGCTTTGTCATTTCGGTTTGCAATTTTATAGTAGGGTAGGTAACAAACCTCAGACTTTAGTCTATCCGAAGGGGAATCCTTAATTTATAATGCCTTATGTTATTGGATACCCATGCTTCGTTGTGGGTTATTGGCGATTCAAAACAACTAAACAAAAAAGTTGTTGAGATTATTGAAAATCAAGATAATCAAATTTTTGTTAATTCAAGTTCTTTGTGGGAAATATCTCTAAAGTTCAGGTTAGGCAAATTCAATCTTTTCGGCATAAAGCCAGGCGATATCTTAAGCTATCTTAAAAAATTAAATATCAATTCCATAGAACTAAGCTCTGAGGACGCTTCTTCATATCATAAACGAAAAGAAAATTTTCATAGAGATCCTTTTGGCAGAATGCTCCTATGGCAGTGTATTTCTAAAAAATATACTTTGATTTCAAAAGATTCTGTGATGAAGAAATACAAGATTTCCGGGTTAAAAACGGTATGGTGAAATTTACCAACGGCGCCTAACTACTTCTCTTCGTTAGTCACTCACGGTTTTCGCTCGGCGAATCCGCAAATGAAAAGAGAATCGATCGGAAGTCCTTTAAATTTAGCAGTTTGCTAAAAAGGCTTTAGCACAAACCGGCCGTAGGCAATAAACGCGCAAATGGCAGCCACAACAAGCCAATAAATCATCGGGCCGTAATTTGCGTCACCGGAATAAATATGCAATCCGGAAAAGAGCAGCATTTCCGCGGCTACGAAGGCTGCCGCGATAGGGGCTAAGATGGTCGGAGATTTTTTAAATGCCGGGAGGATCAGGCACAAGCTACAAAGTATTTCAACGATGCTCATTGTCAGCCAAACTCCGTGGGGAATTGCTTTCAACGAAGGCACAGTTTGCTCGGAATTGGAAAACTTCCACACAGCGCCCACGACGGTATGTAGGGCGAGAAGAATTTGAAGAACCCATAAGAGAATGTTCATGGTTTACCTACTTAAAGAGACTCTAAAGCGTTCAGAATCGAGGGCAAGGAAAAAAATCTTAAGGACCTGAATTTCCGACTCTATCAGGAGAATGAAAAATCCAGTTTCCGCCGATTTTGCCGTGTCGGTAGAATGGCGCTTCGAGATCGCCCATGCGGCCGCAACGTGGAGAAGTCTAAGACGTTAGGCGAACAGCGGAATGTTCTTGACGTAACCGAGCAAGTCTTGTAGACACATTGAATTTCTCAATCCGGATCAAAAAGATAGAATCTATAAGACTATGAATATTAGAAAAGTTCAAATAAAAGACGTTGAGAACATTTATTTCTTACAAAACAATTTGCTACTTCATTTAAAACAGATTTACTTTATTTAAAGTCAGTTTTAATTCTCTTATTACGGAACCCTCCGCTCATTTTTTGTTAGCCGAAGAAAACAATAAAATTATTGCCTATTGCCTCGGATTTGACCACTATACTCTTTATGCCAATGGAAAGGTTTCCTGGCTTGAAGAGATTTTTGTTTCAGAAGAATATAGAAGAAAAGGAATTGCTCGAATTCTAATGTCCGAATTTGAGAACTGGGCGCGATTTAGGAATTCGAAACTTATTGGATTAGCTACAAGAAGAGCGAAAGATTTTTATACTGCGATAGGATACGAAGATTCCGCTATTTTTTTTCGAAAACTACTTTAGAAAAGCGGGAAAATTAAAACAATTCAATCCGCATTTCGCCTAACACGAGATAATCGCCTCGGTTCACGGCACGTCGCTACTTCGTCATCAATCTCTTGCAAAGTTTGCTTGTCGTATATCTAACCCTAACAGCCTTTGCTTGCAAGGACTGTTAGGGTTGCTTGGAATTTCGATACAAGCCTTATCGACTAAAATCGCTATTTTATTTTTTTAACTCCACAGCATCCGAGACGGATGTATTTGTATAAGCAACTCGACAAGTAGATGAAATCGGCGTGATTACGTTAACGTAACTTTCGTTGAGTGAAATGACGCATAAATGTCCGCTATCGGAAGTTTCATAGTTACATTGATAATTTACCAAATCGTAAAATATCCCATTGCAGTCAAAATGTATATTCCAATAATCGATTTCCGAGGTTTGAGAATTGAAACTAACAATTTGTGATACCTCTCCTACCGCTAAATCAGGGATAATTAGATTCCCGTCATAAGTGCCGCCACAAAGATGAACTACGTTCAGATTTGTAACGGCATTATTACATGCGTTAACTATCAAATACGTTCCAGGGTAATTAGACACTTACCTCTCCTTTTAAATACTTCTTATTTTTTGAAAATGTTCATAAGATAATGGAAAACGTAAATAGTTTTTTTATAATATTAGAATTTTAAAATTAGAAAATATTAAGATTTGGTGAGTGCGTGTTACCGACCAAAAAACGGATCTCCTTAAAAAATTCACTCTTTGTTTTGACGCTTATGATTATTTCCAATCAAACAAAAAATTTAGCGAACCGTTTGTATCGGATCATTTTCTACAATTACGGAATAGCGAGTAACGCAAAACACAGGCGGTAAAGGAAGTAGGCAAAACCCCGCTCGCATAACGACATCCACGTTTCTTAGGACCGGACTTCCACTTTGTATTTCTGCCTCCTTTAAATAGGGATAAACCCCCGCGGGGGTTTGGGAAATTCCGAACAGAAATTTACTAAACTCGACGGCTTTCCCTTCATTTGCAAGAATCTCTCCCTTGGGTTTATCCAAGGAAACATAAGAAATTCGTTTTATGGGTCCCGAAGAACAACCGATAAAAATCATCAGCAAGAGAATCAAAAACGCAAATCGGCCCCCCTTCATTTTTTGCCTTCCTTGTTAATTTTAGAGCTATCAAACGCAAAACCTCGGATCTCAATACAATTCAAAGGGATCAACACGTTTGCCCGCTGAGTCACATCGGCGTCCAAAATCGTATCGTAGTTAGTATCCTTTAAAGCGTTCTCCAATGCTTTTGAAAGAGTATATCGAAAACCGCAGTCTTCTCCACTTCGAGATTCTCCTTTTATTTTTTCCACTTCCGGAAGTTTTTTCCCCTTCCAGTCCCCATAGGACAAAAGATAAACTTTTTGCGACGCTGAACACGACAACATCAAAACCGTAACCATTCCTAAAACCGATAACCTTTTCATCAAAGAACACCACCTTTCTTAAGAGAAATTTTATGAACCTAAAGCTAAAGCCGAGCGAAAAACGTATCACCTTTTATTCGTTTCGTAAATATATTTTCTTATTTTTACGGATTCAAAACTTTTTATACGGAATAAAAATGAGATTCGTATTTTCCGCGAAAAAATAAAACATTGATAATGTTTTATCAAGCTGTGGATAAAAATTATCTTATAACGGTTGACGAAACGATTTCGATGCTCAAAAGAACGCTCTCCTTAAAATAAGATCTTAAATTTATCTTAAACGAATTTGGAGAAACGATTTTTCTTTGAAAATACGAAAAGAGTCTGCTCTTGTGTTGTACGAAAGCGATGCTCAAAAATAAATAAGAATAGCCTAATGGATTACTTGGATTTTAGAACTGAAACGATTACCGCTATTTCAGTTTTAAACTCGAAAAAATTCCAAGTTATCACGCAGAGGATCGGGGAGGCTTCCCAAGGCGTTGAGATACTTTTTATAACGGTTTTCGATTTCGATATATTTTCGATTTCTAATATTGATGAATCGGTTGTGAATTTCGGCGAAGGCCGGAGTTTTAGCCACCTTATCCCGGACCTGTTTGCTGAAAGGGATATGTCTATAAAAAATCCCTCGGACCACTTTGTTGAGTCTTTGGACCCCGTCGGATTCGTATTTCATCCAGAGTTGATAGTCGTTTGCGAAAATGTCGCGGTCGTTTCTAAATCGTTTGAAATCGCCTGCCAGTTTTTCCTTGATTTCCATCGAAAGATCTTTGTTCTTTTTAAAAAACTGAATGTAATCCGTATAATCCGCGGTGATGGAAGGATTTCCCACGTTGTTCCATTCCGCGCCGAGAATGGATTTAGTGAGTTCCCAACGAAACGCAGCCAGAGCGTCCGCGACCATCGTTTTTAAATCGCCCTGAGCTAAAATAGGAAGAACGATCCTTCCCGGACTTTCTTTCGAACCCGCGCCTCTGTGGACGGAAAGATCCTGCCACATCATCACCTTCGTTCCGATGGAAGGAACTAGGATGAAATCGGGAATCACACTTTTCTGAATAAACTCTTTCGTGATTCCCAACTCGTTATTGTTGTAGATCACTTCTCTGTGGAAAATGGAATAGTCCACCGCCAGAAGTTCTTGAACCGTTTCCGCAATGATCTTTTTGGAAACATAGGCTTTATCGATCGCCATCTGACTATGAAACTTAGTCAAAATCGGAAAGTGAGTCGCGGGACTTCCGGAAGTGAGTCTAACGTTCGCTTCGTAAAGGGAAGCGAATTCGAACTTGAGTCTCGTCGTAGGATTGTCCAGTTCGGGCGGAATATCCGATTCTTTTTTGATATTGATGGATCTGTTTTCCATCTTCACTTTTTCGAAAAAGTTTTGTCCCATCTCGTCCAAGGAAGTCGGAATTTCTCTTTTATAAATCTTTTCCAGCCATTCGGTTCCGAATGAAATGGGAATGTCCGAAGCGGAGTAAGGAGCGTCCTTATGTGTGTACATAAAGGCGATCTGAGAATCGTCTACCATTGTCTCGTCGAAGAAGCCGTAATTCAACATGAGTTCGACCGCTTTGGGAACGTTTCGGTTGGAATTCATGTACTTCATAAAACATTCCTGATACATATCCCAGTAATGTCTTCCGAGAGTTCTTCTTATCTTCCTGTTATCACCTTCGGGATCGAGAGGGTTCTTTAGGCTTTTCACTTTGACCATAAGCGCGGAAAATTCTTTTACTTTCTCCGCTTCTAGTCCCGAGAACTGAATGATGACGGATGCGGAGTTGTCCAATTCTTTGCGAATCGAGTCTACGTCCACTCCTGCGGTGATGGCAGAGGCCGAAGAAGCTTGTACTTTCGGCGCCGTTTCTTCCATCTTTTTGGAAAGAGCTCCGGCCTTGGATTGAAAGACCGAGGTGTTCGGGGAAAGATTGGTAACGGGAACTCCGAAAAGAGCCTGATGTCCGTTCTTATATTTTTCGATCTTTCCGGCTACGGCGCCTAACACGGGCACTACGAATTCCGCGGGAGCGGTTCCGTATCCGGACGATGTGATGTCCAAGATGAGATAAAATTTTTCTACGAGACTATTTTCACCCGCGAAGAAGATTCGAAAAGCCTCGTCCAAATCCGTAAGACAGGTTTTGAGAATTCCCGAAATTTGATCCAAAACGTTTGCGAGTTTGGAACAAACGTAAGAGATCATGGAAGGATCGGCGGTGAATAACGCGTTCAGAATCTTAGGATCCTGCATCACGAGTTTTCGGATAAAGTTGAATTCTCCGTCCTGAAAATCGATTTCTTCCGGATACAACCTCGTAAGCTGGGATTCGTGTTCCTCTTCTAAAAATTGCGGACTCGGTCTATCGGGAAGAAGTCCACCGTTGTCAAAAAATAATTTCAAATTCTCCCGACAAAGACGCATCACCGGATCGACTACGTCCCGGGAAACCTCCGGAATCGGAGATCCCTGTTTGATATCCGGAAATACGTTCGGATTAAATTGATAGTAAAGAATCGAAAGATTGTCGTTTACCTTTTCAATGTCCGAAGTGATCTTTCGGATCTGATTGGATTTTTTAAAAAGTTCGGTGATTTCTCGAAGAAGAGTTCTTGCGACCATGAGTCCCAAAGAAACGCGAGATCCCACGCTTTTTCCGATCGTCTCCCGATTCATCGCGTAAGTGGAAATCACGCAGGTTTCTTCCGCTTGGAGATGAAAGGGATATCTTCCGCTTGTAAAAAGGGCCACGGATCCGGGAGTCAAATTGGCTCCGTTCAGTTTAAAAAGTTCGAGTTTTCTTCCGCCGGGGACTTCGGTCAGATAACGAACCGTTCCACTGTGAAGCACGTTTAGAGTGTTTGCGGAAGTACCTTCCGAAAACAATAAGGTTCCCGCCGGGGCTTGGGCTTGTTGTTGTGGAACTAAAGGATCAAATGTCATATTGGATTATCGAGGTTTCCATGAAAAAGAAACTATTTCTTATCCATAGAGAAAACAATTTTTTTTGAGAGAGAAATAAAAAACCCGATCGGCGTTTCTTCGTTTTATACGTAATCTCGTTAAACTTGACTCCTTATGCCTCTTAAAAACCATACGGGAAGAATGAATAATATAGAAAAGTACCTTCGTGTTTCCGAAATCGGAATGATCACAAATCAGAGCGCTTTCGGATCGAACGGGGAATATCACTTTCAAACCGTTCACAGACGTTACGATCTGAAAAAAATATTTCTTCCGGAACACGGACTTTTTGCGGAACTTCAGGATCAGGTTTCCGGTTCGAATCTGAGATACGATCTGGACAAGGTGGAATTTATCAATCTTTACGGCGATCAAGAGTCCAGTCTGGTTCCCGATTCGGTTTCTTTGGACGGTTTGGACGTTGTCATCATAGACATAAGAGATACGGGTGCGCGTTATTATACCTTTTTAACGACTGCGTATTATTTTTTGGAAGAGATCGGTAAGTGGAATTCCTCCGGGAAACGGGAAATTTCAGTAATCGTCTTCGATTCTCCCAATCCGGCGGGAAAAAAAATCGAAGGTTCTCCGTTGCAAAAAGAATTCGAATCCTTTGTCGGAGTCAGAAGCGTTTTACATCGTCACGGTTTGACTCCGGGAGAATTACTTTCTTATTATCAAAAAGAATTTTCCTTAAACGTAAAGATCCGAATCGTAAACAAGGGATGGTATGAAAAAAAAGATTCCGAATTTCTTTGGATTCCGCCGTCTCCGAATATTCCGTTTCGCTCCACTTGTTACGTTTACGCGGGACAATGTCTTTTGGAAGGAACCAATCTTTCCGAAGGTAGGGGGACCACGAGACCTTTCGAAACGTTCGGGGCTCCGTACATAAACGAACAGAACGATCGGATTCGAAGGGATTTGGAAAAATCCCAAGAAGGAAGCGCGGTCTTACGACCTTTAAAGTTCATTCCGACCTTTCACAAACACAAGGACATTATCTGCGGAGGTTTTCAGATCCTTTTGAAAAAACCGGAAAAGTTCCACAGTTTATTTTTCTCCCTGAAATTGATCCGAATGTTAAGGGAGGAATATCCGAACGAATTCGCCTACCGGGAAGGCGCTTACGAATTCAGATCGGATCTTCCCGCGATCGAGTTGCTCGTCGGAGATCGATTTTTGCTCGACTATCTAAACGGTAAACATTCGGATTCCATTGTATTTGAATATTTGAATGAACAAGAGCGGATTTGGAAGAAAAAGTGTAGGGAGATGGAACTCGTTTGAAATCGGAGCTCGACTTAAAACCGTCCAATGTGGGAACTCCTGCGTTATTTGAAACTAAAGCGTCTCACTTCTATTGGCGCTCGACAAGTTCTTAACTGATTTGAACCTATTTCAATAGTGAGCTCCGTGTAAGAAAGTTTAGGCGAATCGTTAATTTCGGTAAGAAGGTAAATAGCATGATGGAAAATCAAAAAAGAGAGACGATTAAAAGTCTGTTTGTGTTCATTAAGATTTCTTTTTCGAAGTCGTTTCGGAATAATCGATCGAAAGGGCGCGTAACGTTTTGGCTTCTATTGTTTGTCCTCGTTTTTCCCGGGGCCGCGTTTCCCTGGGGAACCCATTATCTCATCATGGATCGGGCGCTCGAACATCCTTCCATGAAGTTCGTTTTCCGAGAAGTCGAATCGTCGTCCTTGGATTCTTTCGTAAAAAAGGAAAGGGTATCTTTAAAAATTCTTTTCGACGAATTTGCGGCTTGGGAAGAGGCGAGGGGTTCGAAACGATTTCGGAAAACGGAATTTCATCCGGAGTCCGCTTCCGTTTTGGAATTTTTAAAAGCGGCCCGGCTCAATCCGGCAACCCGGCTTTTGGAAGTGGAAAGAATTCTTCCGGGTTCCGAATCGATGTCGGGTAACGTTCCCGTCTCGTCGATCACGCCGTATCTTTTAGATCTTCCGGAACTTCCCGCGCGATTTCAATCCACCGTCGGAAAAAAAATCAAAATCAGAAATATTCTTTATACGTTTATCGATGAACCGGATTGGGGAATGGATCATAATCTTTGGGGTTTTACCGAATACGGATACGGAAAACAACCCTACGGAAAACCGGAAGGGGAAAGCAGCAAGGCGCCCTTTCACATGCAGTTCCAGAATGAAAATTGGATTCTTTCCTTGTTCGCTTCCGAGGTGGTCGAAGGCGGAATGATTTTGGATCGAATCGAGTTGTTTTCCCGTCTTTCCGTGTTAGCCGGAAAAACCGGACACGATTATTGGAAGTATCGTTTTGCCGCCTGGGCCTGTCATTATATCCAAGACATAGGACAACCGTATCATTCCAAGGCGGTTCCGGACGCGGATTTCTTTTATTATATTCGTTATATCTTTTCGTCCAAAGAAACGAAAAAAGAGATGAAGGCAAGGACCACCCAGCTCGTCGCCAATCGTCATTTTTTATACGAGGATTTTTTATCCTACAATTGGATACGGTTTTATAAGAGTCCGACTTCCGAAACTCGGACCTTGACCGGATTTTTGGTCCGAGACTTCGAAGGGTTTCCCTCGCAGTCGTCCAACGAAGATTTGATGAAATTCGTGGGGAAACGGGCCTCCTCCCACGCGTTCGAGATCAACGAGTCGATCGTAAACACATTCGGAAAAGAATATACAATGAAACCTGAATATGATTTGGAAAAGGAGCTCGGAACTAAAATGAAGGAAATCATTCCCACTTTAAACCCGGTACAATCGAATCTTCTTTTGGAAGAGGCGGGAACGGATCTTTCCCTAACCGGTTTTGCCACCAGAGAAATGTTACATTCCATTTTGAAGGAGTAGGGAATTTTAGAATCTTCTCAAAACGGAGTTCCCGTACGGATACGATTCCTCCAGATGGGAAAGGAAACCGGAATACGTAAACCAACCGCGGGAACCGAATTTTTTCGGAGCTTTTTCGATATGCATTTCCTGAGCGGGCATAAAGCTGAAGCCGATTAAAAAAAATCGTTTTCCCTGTCGATCTTGCGCCGAGTCCAAAATCATGGAAACGTGTCCGATCCCGCCTGTTTCGTTTTGAACGAAAAGATCTCCCGGTCTCAACTCGTTTTCCGGAACCGTCCGTCCTCCTTTTTTAAGGGAATACGAATTGGAGGATGCAAACGCCTTTCTTAAAAAGGAAGAATAGGAAAGTCCGCTTTCGGAAAAAGACTTTCGATTTCCGTTATAGTCGAAAAGATAAAGTCGGTTTAAACTGCGGTTCTGTTTATGATACTCGGCCCAAATACGCATCGAATAGTCCGCACATTGTTCCAAATCGTCCTTAAACATAAGGGGAATATCCAAGACCGCAATCGTATCGTAACGACGAATGATATTCTCCTTTTTATATGTCCAAAGCGTCGGTTCCGGCTTTAACGGAAGGTTTTGTACGAAGTCCGGAAAGGAATTTTTTTCAAATCGAACCCGTTGTGTTCCGGATGGTAGTTCGATCTCGTTTACTTTGCTCGGGTTTGCGTCCAAACGGCCGGAAGCAGGAATAAAAAAACCGAACACAATCAAAACGATTAAAGTCGATTTTGGAACGAAGAATTTTGAACGCCGATTTAAAGTTAAGATTCGTTTTTTAAGAAGATAAAGGCTATAAAAAGTTAAGTCCATTTTTTTAATAAAGATTTTTCTCATGGATAAAAAATTCCCTTGCCAAAGATCAAAAAGACGCATTATCGAACGGGGAACTTTCCGCCGAGCCAGCTTCAGCCGCTAAGCAACTAAAAGCTGTTAGGCGAAAAACACATTCAACACATAAGTCTAATGTACGATCGGACTTTCTATTTTTTCTTTCCGATCCTTTCGGCGAGATCGACTAAAAGTCGAACCCCGTATCCGGTCGGTCCGTTTCCGATTTGAGTTCCCGACGCCTTTTTTCTCCAGGCGGCGCCGGCGATGTCGATATGAGCCCACGCGATTCCGGGGTCCACAAATCTTTCCAAAAATTTTGCCGCGGATAAGGAGCCGCCCGCACGTCCGGCAACGTTTCGAATGTCGGCGATATCACTTTTTAAGTCTTCGGAATATTCGTCCCAAAGAGGCATTTCCCAGATTCTTTCGTCCGAGGAAGCCGACGCTTCTTTGAGCAGGTTCGTGAGAGTTTCCGAATTACTCATCACTCCCGCAGCCTCGTGTCCGAGGGAGATGATGATCGCTCCCGTCAAAGTTGCAAGATCCAGCATATAGTCCGGTTTGAATTTTTTTCCCACGTAGGAAAGAACGTCTCCCAAAACGAGACGGCCTTCCGCGTCCGTATTTTGAACTTCCACCGTGATTCCGTTGTGAGCCGTATAAACGTCCCCCGGTTTGATCGCGGCGGCGTCGGGCATATTTTCAGCGACTCCGATCGCGGCGACGACGTGAACGCCTAATCCGAGTTCGGCGATGGCTCCGATTGCGTGGATCGCGGCGGCCGCTCCGCACATATCGTATTTCATTTCGTGCATGTCTTGGGCGGGTTTGATGCTGATCCCGCCCGAATCGAAGGTCAGACCTTTTCCGATGATCGCGAGTTTTTTCTTCGTGCTCGGTTTGGCGGGAGTATATTCCAAAAGGATCATCTTCGCCTTTTTATCCGAACCTTCGCAGACGGAAAGGATTCCTCCCATCTTTTCTTTTTTCAACTGAGGTTCGTCAAAGACGGTGATTTTGAGTCCGTTGTCCTTTGCGATTTCCTTGGATCTGGAAACGAATTCTTCCGGCGTGAAATGATTTGCGGGAAGATGTGCGATGTAACGCGCTCCGTTGACGTAACGGCTGACCACTTTTCCGCGTTTGAGTCCTTTTTCGGCTTCTTTTAATTTTGCGGCGTCTTGGAGGACGAAGGATACGTTTCCGGTTTTTTTGGAATTTTCCCTGTATTCCTTTGCGAGAACGTTGATCGCATACGCCCCTTGTTCCAAGGAGTTTACGATTTGATACACGAGAAGGTCGGCGGGAAGGGCCGTTGTGAGAACTTTCGGAAGATGAATTTCAAGTCCTACACCGTCCCATTTTTTGAGTTTATCTCCGAATTGAAAAAATTGTTGGGCGATTCCTCTCGTTTTCACTTTGGAAGAATCGCCTAACCCTAAGTAGATGATTTTTTCGGTTTCGTCCGTAAAAACTTGTCCGTTGTCTCCGGTAAAAATCCCGGAGGAAGTTTGGAGTGAAAATTTCGTCTTTAGATTTTCGGGAAAGTGATCCTTAAGAAGCAGTTGTAATTTATAATACGCTTTGGAAGGATTTTTTCCGATCGAGGTTTGGATTTTATTCTTATCCAGTTTCATTTTTTCTCCAGTGTTTTGATGTCGGAAAGGATTTCATCTACGTGTCCTTTCACGCTTACCTTGGGATATATTTTTAGGATTTTTCCGTCGGCTCCGATGAGAAATGTGGAACGTACGATTCCCATAAATTCCCTTCCCATAAATTTCTTCATTTGCCAGACCCCGTAGTCCTCGCAAATTTTTCCGTCCTCATCGGAGATCAGGGTGAAGTTTAGCTCCTGCTTTTCAATGAATTTCTGGTGCGACTTTACACTATCTTTGGAAACTCCGACCACGTTAAACCCCGTCTTTTTGATTTTCGAAAAATTATCCCTGAAATCGCAGGCTTCGGTCGTACAACCCGGAGTTTGGTCTTTCGGATAAAAATAGAGTACGGTTCCTTTTTGTCCGGTTAGGTCGGTAAGTTTTACCTTTTCTCCTTTTTCATTGAGCGCCGTGAAACTCGGGGCCTGGCCGCCTACTTTTAGTTCGTTCATGGAATACCTCTTTCAAATATCTTAGATTTTTTTTTGGATGCTTGTCTTGCAAGAGAGTTCTAAGACAAAATATGAATTTTCGAACGGGCTTAAAAGGGGCTTTCCACACAACGCGATCTATCGAACGACCCGTGGAAACTCAGGTGAATGCCTTCCTAAACTCAATGTTTCTCCCTATGGGTCGAAACATAATGTTAGCTCTTATCGAAGATAGGAAATAGCGATCCTTAGAGAACCGTTGCATTGAGTTCAGAGAG
>NZ_ANIK01000123.1 GCF_000347175.1 Leptospira alstonii serovar Sichuan str. 79601 | reverse complement strand
TCTCGGAGAAACGAATCCAAGTATCTTCCGGAATCAAAAGAGTAACCGTTTCGGAACGATTCTCCCCTAGAGTCGAACTGATTTTACAATCAGTGTTAATTAACAAAGTTCCCATACCCAATACGGTTCAGGAACGGGTTCTGACGTAAGGGGATCGGAAAGATTTCTGTTTCTATAGTCTTAATTTTTCCGCAACAAAACCAGGTTAATGTGAGTTAGTATAACAAATGCAAAAGCGATTATATGTTGCGACCGCAGGCAGCAACACTCGAGTTTGGGCGCGGTTTTCCAATTCCCGTTTCTCCACTAAATCTCCCGCAATTTGGAAAAACTCAGCCTATCAATTTCGGAATATTAGGAGTTCCTACATTGAAACAAACATCAGTCTTGTTTTCAAAGAAAAGGAGTTCCCACACTAAGATTGGGTCCGGGCTCGAAGTAAGAACAAATTTCCCGGAGAGGGGGTAGCGAAAAACGCGAATGCGTTTGCAGCGAGGGGGAAACCTCCCCCTTTCGCGCAACTTTAGCCTACGACCGACTTACAACGGCCGCAGAGATCGCCGTCCTTGGAAATATCTTCCGTATGTCTCCAACAACGAGGACATTCTCCCTGAACCGGTTTTAAAACTTTGACGGAAAATTTTTCATTCTCATGAGAGGAAAGAACTTCCATTCCTGAATTTTCATCGTGAATCTGAGAAACCACAAAAAGTAATTCCAAGGTTTCCTTAGGAAGAAGTTCGCCGAGATTGATTCCGTTTTTAGAAACGATTTCAAGACCGGCTTCGAGGGATTTACCGAGTTTGCCTTCCTGTCTTGCAATCTCCAAAGCCTTTTGAACGGCCTCTCTCGCCGAAAGCGCGGACTCAAACTTATCTTCGAGAGTCTGATTCTTCCAAGACTTCAAATCGGGAAAGGTTTGTAAGAATACGGAATCTTTCTTTCCGTTGGAAGCCCAGACTTCTTCAGCGGTAAAACTTAAGATCGGAGCCGTGAGAACACATAACGTTTCCAGAATATACTGCAGCGCCGTCGCGGAAGATCTTCTCGTTTTGGAATCTCTCGAATCGCAGTACATTCTATCCCGAATCATATCGAAATAATCCTGAGACAAGGTAACGGTACAGAATAAGATCAACTTTTGATAAATCTGATGAAACTGATACGTTTCGTAACTCGCCGCCGCGTCTTCCACAAACCGAGCCAGTTTGGAAAGATAGAATCGATCGAGTTCTTCCAATTCTTCGAAAGGAAGATTTTGTTCGGAAGTATGACCGTCCAAATTTCCTAAAAGATAACGGAACGTGTTACGGATCTTACGATACTGTTCGGATACGATCTTTAGAGATTCCTTGCCGACCTTGATATCGTCCCTGAAATCCAAAGAACCGACCCACAAACGAAGAATGTCCGCGCCGTAAACTTGAATGATATCTGTCGTAGGATCGATTCCGTTTCCGAGAGACTTAGACATCGCGTGTCCTTTTTCGTCCAAAACGTAACCGTGAGTCAAAACCGCCTTGTAAGGAGGAATTCCTCTCAGAGCCATTGCGGGCCATAGAGAAGATTGAAACCAACCTCTGTGTTGATCCGATCCTTCCAGATACAAATCCGCGGGAGGTTCGTCCTTACGTTCGTCTAACACCGCAAAGCTGGAAACTCCCGAGTCGAACCAAACGTCCAGAATATCGTTTCCTTTTTTGAAAGAATCGCTTCCACATTTTGAGCACTTGGTTCCGGGAGGCAAAAGATCTTTCGCTTTTTCGGAATACCAAATCTCGATTCCCTTTTCACGAACCATCTTGGTAAAGAATCGAATCGAAACGTCGTCGATATGAGTTTGACCGCAGGATTCGCAGATAAACGCGGGAATCGGAACTCCCCAGTTTCTCTGACGAGAAAGACACCAGTCGGGTCTTGTTTCGACCATGGAACGAATTCTAGTGATTCCCCAAGAAGGAATCCACTGAACGCCGTCGATCGCAGAGAGGGATTTTTCACGGAGTTCGTTAAAATCCATTTTAAAAAACCATTGTGGAGTCGCGCGGAAGATCAGAGGTTTCTTGCTTCTCCAGCTATGAGGATAAGAATGTTCGAACTCGCTATGATGCAAAAGTAAACCCTTCTCTTTCAAGAGCTGAATGATTTCCGGATTCGCATCAAAAACTTTTTTCCCCTGCATCAAAGGAAATTCGTCCGTATATCTTCCGTAATCGTCCACGGGTGAGAACGGTTCCAAGCCCGCCGCCAATCCGACTTTGTAGTCGTCCTGACCGTGGCCGGGAGCCGTGTGAACGCAACCCGTTCCGGCTTCGAGAGTCACATGATCTCCGAACAAAGGAATGGAAACACGATCGATAAAAGGATGTTGAAATTTGAGACCGGCCAACTCGTCCGAAGAAATCGGCTTTATTTTGTTAAGCGACACGCCCGTTGCGCCGGTCACGTTCTCCGCGAGGCCGTCCGCTAGAATGAGTTCTTCTCCGAACTCCGTTTTAAAAATGGAATATTCAATTTTTTTGTTAAAGCAAATCGCAAGATTTGCGGGAAGGGTCCAAGGAGTTGTCGTCCAGATCAAACAAAAACGTTTTTGTTCTCCGATTACCGGAAACTTCACGTAAATCGAAGGCGAAACGTGAGGATAATATTCGATCTCGGCTTCCGCGTGCGCCGTCGCCAGATCGATCGACCAATAAACCGGTTTTTTACCTCGATAAACGTAACCCTTTTGAAAGAGTTCTCCGAATACTTCCACGATCCTCGCTTCAAAATCCGGAGACATCGTTTTATAAATTCTACCTTCTTCCCAAAAACAAAGAAAACGGCTTAAGTCCTCGCTTTGTTTTCCTACAAATTCCTCCGCGTAGTTTCTACAGAGTTGCCTGAGTTCTTCGGGTCCGGTTTCGCGGGCTTTTTTCCCTAGATTTTTTAAAACCTGAACTTCGATCGGAAGTCCGTGGCAGTCCCATCCCGGAATCATGTCCGTATAAAAACCGGCGAGAGCCTTTGACTTAACGATGGTGTCTTTGAGAATCTTATTGAGCGCGTGGCCTAAGTGAAAATTTCCGTTCGCATACGGAGGACCGTCGTGAAGTATAAATTCTTTCTTTCCCTTTCTCTGCTCCCTCATTTTACGAAAGATCTGTCCGTCTTTCCAGGAACGAATCTGCGCGGGTTCTCTTTTGGCGAGATCGGCTTTCATAGGAAAGTCGGTCTTAGGAAGAAGAACCGTGGAGGAATAAGGATTTTCTTTTTGGGTTTCGCTCATAGTCGTATCAATAGTCGATTTTTGTGTTCGGGAGAATCGCCTGTAATTTTTCGGCGTCCTCTCCTTTCAATGATGTTTTTTTAATATTCAATCTTTTTAAACGAGTTAAATTTTTCAGTTTCTTATAATTGGAAGGAAGCGCTTTGATATCCGAATTCAAATTCAGATCCAATTCCTCCAAACCGGAAAGAGAAGCGAGAATTTCAACGTCGGTTTCCGTCAAAGTAAGTTTATTCCGATCCAGATACAGGGTTTTGATCGAAGGTAAAAACAAAAGTTCCGACGGAAGAGCGGCAAAATCGTTGTTTCCTGCGAGTAACACTTTCAAATTCTTTAATTTAGAAATCGATGCAGGAAAAGTCCCGAGGTCGTTTCCGAAAAGATTGAGTTGCTCTAGGTTCTTACATTCCCCGATGAATTCCGGAAGGGAAGTCAAACTGTTTAAACGAAGATCCAAATTTGTCAAATTAGGAAAACCGCAAACGCCGTCCGGAACCGAGGACAGTTTCTGCATTCCAAGATCCAAAACCCGGACCGATTCCGGTTTTGTATTTGCTTCTCTCAAGATTTCTTCCGCATTTTTCTTGCAATCGATCCAAAAGATCGGCGCCAAAAAAAGGGAGCCTATAGTAACGAATTTTTTTAACGATGGGAAATTCATTCTTCTTTTCCTTTTTATAAAGCGAAGATCGCCTCTAAACCGTTCTCGTAAGGTTCGTTCAATTCCGAAAAAGAAATTTTCATCCCGACGTCCTTCATTTCCAGAAATTCGGAGGAAGTCGTTTTACCGACCGGATAAAACTTAAGTCCTTGCGCTTCCGTTTGTCTACGGATTTCCTCCGCGGAAGAAGGATCGAATCCGACGAGAATCGCCGTCGAACTTTCTCCGAAAAGAGTCAGGTCCAGACGATTTTGTTTGAGAGATGCAAGATCCGCCGTAATTCCAAGTCCCGAAAAAAGAACCGTCTTGGAAAGTGCGATTCCGATTCCTCCCAGAGAAAGATCCCTTGCGGATTTCAGAATCCCTTTTTCGTTCAAGGAAAGAATCAGTTTACAAAGTTCTAATTCTTCCTTGATGTCGAGTTCCGGGATCGTTCCGTTGACTTGTCCGTGAATCTTTTTCAGGTATTCGCTTCCCCCTAAAGAAGGACGAAAATTTCCGAGGACAGCGAGCGAAACCCCCGCCTCCTTCGGAAAGTTGGAAAGAAGTTTTTTCTTATCCTGTAAAATTCCGACCATTCCGATCGTAGGCGTCGGAAAAATCGGACCTTCGGGAGATTCGTTGTAAAAAGACACGTTTCCTCCGGTGACCGGAAGCTCGAGAAAACGACAAGCGTCCCCCATCCCCCGAATACATTCAGAAAACATATAGTAGTTTTCCGGAATATAAGGATTTGCGAAATTGAGGTTATTGGTCACTCCGTACGGGGTCGCTCCCGTAACGGTCACGTTTCGAGCCGCCTCGCAAACGGCGAACTCCGCGCCCTTATAGGGATCCAAATACGTATATCTGGAGTTACAATCCGTCGCGGTCGCAAGGGCCTTGTTCGTATCGGGGATCGAGGAAAGTCCTCCGTCGAGTCCCGGACCGATGAGTTTTACAAGACCGACTTCGCTATCGTATTGTTCGGTGATCGGCCTTCGGGAACACACGTTCCAAGAGGAAAGAATTTCGAGTAATACGTCTTTCGCGTTTGCGCCGACGTCGGCGATCGAATCCGGCTTCCAAGTTTTTACCGCGTCCAGATAAGAAGGGCGTTTGGTTTCCCTTTCATAGCGCGGGGCGCCTCCGCCTAACACGAGTGATTCGGCGGGAATTTTTGCTTTGAGTTTTCCGCCCATATAAATCTCGATCGAACCGTCCGCGGTGACTTCGCCGATCTTGACGGCATTTAGATTCCATTTTTCGAATATAGCTACGAGCTCGGATTCTTTTCCTTTTTTAGGAACGACGAGCATCCTTTCCTGAGATTCGGAGAGCATCGCTTCGTATGCGTTCATTCCCGTTTCGCGAAACGGCACGAGATCCAAATCGATCCTCATCCCCGTTTTGCCTTTTGCGCTCATCTCCGAAGTCGCGCAGGAAATTCCGGCCGCCCCCATATCTTGAATTCCGATCAAAAGCCCCTTTTGAATCGCTTCTAGACTCGCTTCCATCAGAAGTTTTTCCATAAACGGATCGCCTACTTGAACGGCGGAACGTTTTGACTCGGACTCTTTCGAAAGATCCTTGGATGCAAAAGAGGCTCCGTGAATTCCGTCTCTTCCCGTCGTAGCTCCGACGATGTAAACCGCGTTTCCGATTTGTCCGCCGGTGGTCGCGCTCGCCATTTGGTCTTGACGCACGATTCCGACGGTCATCGCGTTCACGAGAGGGTTTTTGGAAAAACATTCGTCGATAAAAAGTTCTCCGCCGGATACGGCGATCCCGAGCGAGTTTCCGTAATCCCCGATTCCTTTTACCGCACGGGAAAGAAGGTATCGATTGCGAGGTTCGTCGGGATTTCCGAATCGAAGGGAGTTAAGCGATACGATCGGGCGCGCGCCCATCGTAAAAATATCTCTCATAATTCCACCGACGCCGGTTGCCGCACCTTGATACGGTTCCACTGCGGTCGGGTGATTGTGACTTTCGATTTTGAAAACTACGGCCAACCCGTCGCCGATATCCATCGCACCCGCATTCTCCTCGCCCGCTTTGGCAAGCAGTTTGTCCGAGGATGTCGGAAGAGTTTTTAATTTTAGTATCGAGTTTTTATAAGAGCAGTGTTCCGACCACATCGCCGAAAAAATCCCGAGTTCGGTGGAGTTTGGAATTCTTCCTAAGATTTCTTGAATTTTCTGAAACTCTTCTGCGGTAAGCCCGTGTTCGAGGGCGTCTTGTAAGGAGACGGCGTCTTTTTCCATCGATTGTCAGTATTTTTTCCAAGTCGCGCTCTGAAAATCAAATATTCCGGTAAAATTAGAACGTGTTTTAGGAATCAGTGGATAGAGATCAGAGATCAGGGTTTTAGAGATCAGAGGTCGGGTTGAAATTTTTTCGTTTTATCCGTAACGGTAAGGAAGAGGTTCCGAATTTCTCGTTCGTTTAAAATCTAGGAACTCCTAGATTTTTCAATAGGACTGAAAAATCGGACCTTTTATTCCGTGCGACTCCGATTCAATCGGAAAAACTTGAACCCTAAACCTCGTCATTCAAACCCCGCGACTCGAAGCGTCGTTCTCTTGAATTTTTTACTGACACCAAAGTTCCCACCGAAAACATTATAAATTTTGTGTAAATTGTACCTCCTACTAAAAGCACTGAACTAAGTTCAATGAAGGTTAATTCATGAAAATTCACGAGTATCAGGCAAAAGAAATCCTGAGAAGGCATAAAGCCAACGTTCCTTTTGGAGTCGTTATCGATAAAAAAGAAAACGCATCCAAAGCCCATGACGAAGTTACCGCCAAAACAGGCGGTTCCGTCGTAGTTGTTAAAGCGCAAATCCATGCAGGCGGACGCGGAAAAGGCGGCGGTGTTAAAGTAACCAAAACCAAAGAAGACGCAATCGCAGCCGTAGATAAAATCCTCGGAATGCAACTCATCACTCCCCAAACCGGACCCGAAGGAAAAAAAGTCCTGAAAGTGTATCTGGAACAGGGAATCGATATCGCAAAGGAATATTATTTAAGCATCCTACTTGATCGTTCCATCCGCAAAACCATCGTTATGGCTTCCACGGAAGGCGGGATGGAAATCGAAGAAGTCGCGGAAACTCATCCTGAAAAAATCCTGAAAATCGCGATCGATCCGGGAATCGGACTCCAAGTCAACCAAGCAAGACAACTTGCATTTCAACTCGGACTTCCCGCCGAATCCCACAAATCTTTCCAGAGCCTTCTTGCTGCGATCTACAACGCCTACATCCAAGAAGACGCTTCTCTTTTGGAAATCAATCCTCTCATTCTTACCAAACAGAACGAAATCATCGCGGGCGACTGTAAGATGGACCTCGACGAAAACGCTCTCTACCGTCACGCGGACAACGCGGCTTTCCGCGACGTAACCGAAGAAGATCCTCTGGAAGTGCAAGCTTCCGAGTTCAACCTCAACTACGTCAAGTTAGACGGAAACATCGGTTGTATGGTAAACGGAGCGGGACTCGCGATGGCAACCATGGACATCGTAAAACTCGCGGGCGCCGAACCTGCCAACTTCCTCGACGTGGGAGGTGGGGCCAACAAGACCACCGTAACCAACGGATTCAAAATCATCCTCGGTGATCCGAACGTAAAGGGAATCTTCGTAAACATCTTCGGTGGAATCGTTCGTTGTGATATGGTTGCCGAAGGAATCATCGAAGCGGCCAAAGCGGTCGATCTCAAGGTTCCTCTCGTGGTTCGTCTCCAAGGAACCAACTCGGAACTCGGAAGAGAAGTCCTCAATAAAAGCGGACTGAAAATTACCGGAGTCGACGACCTCCGCGAAGCGGCAAGCACCATTGCCAAACTGATTCAATAAGAGAGAACAAACATGGCAGTATTAGTAGACGAAAATACAAAAGTCGTAGTGCAAGGAATCACCGGTAAGGAAGGTTCCTTTCACGCGACACAGATGCTCGCTTACGGCACAAAAGTAGTCGCCGGAGTCACTCCCGGAAAAGGCGGAAGCAAGTGGGAAGATAAGGTTCCCGTTTTCAACACGATTCAGGATTCCATAAAGAACGAAGGCGTAAACGCAGCGGTTATCTTTGTTCCTCCCGCATTTGCGGCGGACGCGATCTTAGAAGGAATCCTCGCGGAACTCCCACTCGTGATCTGTATCACGGAAGGAATTCCGACCCACGATATGCTGAAGGTTTACAGCGTATTACGAAATTCTAAAACAAAACTCGTGGGTCCGAACTGCCCCGGAGTGATCACTCCTCGCGCCAAACAAAAACTCGGAATTATGCCCGGTTTTATCCATAGTCCGGGCTCTGTGGGAATCGTTTCCCGTTCCGGAACCCTGACGTATGAATCCGTGGCTCAGATTACGAAACAAGGCCTGGGACAATCCACTTGTATCGGAATCGGCGGCGATCCGGTTCCCGGAATGAATCACACAGAAGCGATCAAACTTTTAAACGAAGATCCTGAAACCAAGGGAATCGTGATGATCGGAGAAATCGGCGGAACTTCCGAAGAAGAAGCCGCGGAATACATCAAGAACCACGTAAAAAAACCGGTAGTGGGTTTTATCGCTGGTCAAACGGCGCCTCCGGGCAAAAGAATGGGTCACGCGGGTGCGATCATCAGCGGCGGTTTAGGAACGGCTACTTCTAAAATGAAAGCGATGCAGGAAGCGGGCATTCAAGTTTGCCAGTCCATCGCGGAAGTCGGAGAAAAAATGAAGAAGGCTCTGGGTTAAACCGGAGCAGATTTCGATTTGTAGAAACGGAAGGAGATTCGAAATGGAAAACAAAATCAAAAATTGGAAACAAAGGATTCTAAAGATCCAAAAATTATCCGGAATTCTTTTAGTGAATTCGGTTCTTCTTCCGTTCATGACTCTTTTTGCGGACGGTTCCGCCCTTCTTAAACTGACCACCGAGGAAACCGTCAAACGCGCGTTAGAGAGCAATTACAATCTGCAAAATCTCCGTTACGAACTCGCAAAATCGGATACGAACTTTTTAAAAAACGATTCCAAATATTCCTGGAGATTGGTAGCGGATGGAAAATCCAGCCAGTCCATTCTTCCTTTTAACCAAGCGAACTTTTTCACAGGAACGAAAATCTCCGACGACACCATCAAAGGTGGAATCGAAAAGATTTTCCAAACCACCGGAACCTACTTCAAAGTGGAAGCCGGAAATAGAAGATTCGACTCGAACGCGTTTGAAAATCCGGCGACCACTCCGGCGGGATTTTCCGCCTTGGGAATTCCTCCTCTTTACACCGGATTTGTAAGAGCGACCATCAGCCAAGACTTGCTCAAAAACTCATTCGGTTATAAGGGAAGAAACGAGGTCAAAATTTTAGAATCCCAAGCGGAAATGATGAAAAACCAAGTATCGCAGCAAATTTCCGCGGTCATCGTAGAATCTCTCGTCGATTTTTGGGATTATTCGATCAAAACGCAAGCCGTCAAAACATACAAACAACTCGTGGACAACACGAAAAACATCCGCAATCTTACCGTTCGCAAACAAAACCTCGGACTTTCCGAAAGTTTCGAAATCAATCAGTGGAACGCTCTTTTGGCTCAAGCGGAAAACCAATTGGAAACCGCTCAAGTTCAAAAGGAAGAATCGAAACGTAAACTAGTACGTTCTCTCAAAATTCCGGACGGAACTTCCCTTTCCGAAGAAACCAATCTTTTGGAAGAACTGGTAGAAAAGCCGGACTATACAAAAGATTTAGAATATGCTTATAAACACAGAGCCGACTTTTTAAACGCTCTCAAACAAAAGGAAATCGCCGAAGCCGCATTGAAAAATGCGAACAACGATCGTCTTCCCACTCTGACCCTTTCCGGAACCGGTGCGAGCCAGGCGCAGAACGTCCTTTCCCCTCAGGATAACTATTCCGATTCCAACCAAGGGATCACAACCGCGAAGTATAAAGAATGGACCGGACAAATGAATTTTGTCTACCCTCTTGCCGACAAAGGGATCTACGCGGGCGTTCGGGACGCAAATATCGGCATGCGTCAGGCGACGCTGAAAGAGGAAGAACTCAAAAACGAAGTGAGAGACGACGTAAAAACCCGGATCGAAGCTCTCGAAGCCAGTCACAGAATTTATAAGAACAATATCACCACCGAAAGGGAGACTCAAAACTACTACAACGGAGTTTTGAGAAGTTTCCGTCAGGGAAGAGCGGATGCGGTTTCGGTAAAAAACGCGTTAGACACACACGTCCAGGATCAGCTCAGACTGACACAAGCAAGAGTGAATTTCAACATCGATCTGTTGCGTTACCATCTCGCTAAGAACGCATTACTCTAACGCTTTCAAGTGGATCGGGACAAACTTCTTCCGCACTTAGATTGACCGGAGGCCGGGGTAAAACTTGAGAAAGAGTTTTTTTGTAGCCCTCGGCATTTTCTTTGCCTCTATTCTACTCGGTTTTCTTGTTTGGAAAATCCTAACTCGCAAAACCGATTCCGTTTATAAAAATTTCTCCAAAGGAAATTGGGAAGACGTAGTTCTAGAAGTTCTGGGAAAAAAAGATCCTGACTTGGAGGATTATTCTTACGCTTCCATGTCCCTCGCGGAATACAACTCCGAACTTTTAACCGTAACTTCCGAAAAAAAAGAAAAGGCCGTCTCCAAGTTTGCGGAAAAATCCGGACTCAAATTCTTCAAAAGAGAAGTCGGAGGAAGAACGATCTTCACGTTCGAAGACAGATTTTTTTCCTTTCTGCCGGACGGTTCCTTTCTCAAAACGAGAGCGCTTTGTAAAAAGCTGACTCTCGGCGCGGAATACGAAACCCAGGATATTCTTTCCAGATATCTGGTGAAATTAATTTCATCCAATCCTCTTCCTCTTTATAACGAATACAACCAAGCTCTACTCAAATCGCTTTCGGCGGGCTCCGCACGCGAGTTGGATGAGAACGGAAGATCCAAACTTTCCAAACTGCTTGAATACTTTTCGGGAAGAGAAGACTCCCCGTTTAGCGGCGGTAAGGCGGAAATCGAAGGAAAGAATTTAAACGTAAGAACCGGACCCGGAACCGAAAACCCGATCGCGTTTCAATTTACAGGCGGGGAAACCGTATTCATACTCGATCGAGATTCCCGAACCGAAACCATCGCGAGTAAAAAAGGAACCTGGAATCAAGTATTGGATTTAAAAAGCGGAAACGTGGGTTGGATCTTTTCCGGATTTCTAAAAAACGTTTCTTCGGATCTTTCCATCGCACAAACGATGGAAGAATATTTCCGCGCGTTGGACAGATCTCCGGCTTGGGATTTTGAATCCTGGAAAGAATCGTCCGCACCGAACGGATTTCAGGGAGAATACCATCCCACCGAAAAAATCGCTCTCGACGGCGATACGGGAATCGTTTTACATTCTTCCAAAAACAAATACGACTCCGTTTGTCGTCCCGTGGAAGAACCGTTTCGGGATCTGGAATTTTACGTGTCCTTTTTGGGAGGCGACGAAACGATTCCCGTCTTTACTTTGTTAGCCGGTTCTCCCGGAGATTTGTATAAGGCTTTCGAGATCGAGATGGACAAGGAAAGTATTTCCATCAACCGAAACCGATACATCACCGGAGACAATTTTTCCAAAAAAAGATTTCGCCTAAACATTCAAAACGGCGGTTCCGGATTTCAGGGCGGTTTGATCGTCTCCGAAAAAAGGGTCCTATCCGGAATCGATTCCCTGGAAACGATCGATACGAATTCGGGAATACGATGGAAGCTTTGTCTTCCGATGGCGAGAGACAATGGCGACTCGAGTTTGAGCGTTTTTCAGTTCAAATTCGTTCCATAAGAAATAGTAAATTAGAATATCCTAATAGAGAGAAATTTATGCCGACATACGACTATAAATGCAAAGCCTGCGGACAAACGTTCGAACAATTCCATTCCATGAAGGACGAACCCGTCAAAGATTGTCATCTTTGCGGTAAAAAAGGGGAAGTGGAAAGGATGATTTCCAACGGTTCCGGAATCATCTTTAAGGGAACCGGTTTTTACGTGACCGATTACAAAAAAAGCGGTTCCGGTCCTTCGGGAGAATCTTCAACCGCGTCGCCCTCCGCGTCTTCTACGGATTGACGGGGCCTTAGTTTGGGAAAGCTCGGAATTCTTGCCGGAGCGGGAGAACTCCCTCATATCGGAATGAAAGAGGCTCTTGCCGCGGGCGAAGATCCTATTTTTCTTTCCATCATCGAATCCGATTTCCACGCGGGAAACTTCGCGGATCGTAACATTCCGATTCACATCGTCAAAATCGGAGCCCTCATGAAATTATGCAAAAAGCATAATATAGATCGGCTTCTTCTTCTCGGAAAGGTAAAAAAAGAAATCATATTCAAAAATTTGAAATTTGATCTGAAAGCGATCAGCCTTCTCGCGAGAATGATCAACAAACACGATTATTCGATTTTCAAAACGGTTTCGGACGAGTTTGCAAAAGAAAAAATCACGATCATCTCCCAAAAAACCTATCTCCAATCCCTATTTCTTCCCGAAGGAAGATTTACCAAAAAAGCCTTGAGTAAAAAAGAATTGGAAGACGTGGCTTTCGGAATGGAATACGCGGAAAAGATGGCGGGGCTCGACATCGGTCAAACCGTGGTCGTTCTGGATAAATCCGTTCTCGCGGTGGAAGCCGTGGAGGGTACGGATCTTGCGATCCGACGCGGTGGCTCTTACGTCAAAAAAGGCAAAGCGACAGTATGCAAAAGTTCTAAACTACATCAGGATCACCGTTTCGACCTTCCTACCGTCGGAGAAAACACTCTGAGAACGATGTACGAAAGCAACTGCACAACCTTGGCTCTTCGCACCGGAGAGACGATCATCGTTCATCCAAAAGAATTTATTAACCTTGCGGAAAAACTAAAAATCCACATCTTGAGTATCGGCAATGGCAACCTTACGAAAATCAACTCTACAATCAAAAAAATCCGGTAGCCAATCCAAACGCGCGCCCGTTGTTTCGGGCAAAAAGGACGATCCGAAAATCCTGATGTTGGCCGGTGAACATTCCGGCGACCTTTTGGGCGGGGAATTGATCCGAGAACTCAAAAAAAACTTTTCCGATCTGGAAACGTTCGGAGTCGGCGGAGAAAGAATGATCGAAGAAGGTTTTACTTCGATCGAATCCATGGAAGAACTTTCGATCATCGGTTTTTCGGCGATTCTTTTCAAGTATGGATTTTTAAAAAAGTTAATCGGAAGATTGATCGACGTCGCCGTCGAAAGAAACTGCACTCACGCCGTCCTAATCGACTATCCCGGTTTCAATTTGCGACTCGCAAAAGAATTAAAGAAACTAGGGATCACCGTGGTCTTTTACGTTTCTCCTCAACTCTGGGCTTGGAAGTTCGATCGAATTTATACGATCCGAGATAATATCGATCTGATGCTCGTTCTTTTTCCTTTTGAAAAAGAAATCTATGATCGTTACGGGGTTCCCTGCGAGTTCGTGGGACATCCTCTTGCGGTTCGTTTGAGGGAAAAAATCCGAAAGGAAACCCTCCTTCCCGACCCGGAAGACAAAACTCATTTTCATTCCACAATTACGCTTATGCCGGGATCAAGAAGCGGTGAAATTCGAAGAATACTCAACGATCTTTTGGAAACCGCGGGCCGACTTTCCGATCATTACGAAACGGAGAAAAAGAAAATCCGTTTTCTTTTACCCAACATCAATCAAAAAGAAGAAGTTTATATCCTCGAACGGATCGAACTTGTAAAAACGAAATATCCGAATCTAAAAATCGAATATCTGTTCGATCGATCCCTTCGCGCGATCGAGGCTTCCGATTTGGTTTTGGTTACTTCCGGCACGGCGACCTTGGAAGTCGCCTATTTCGAAAAACCCATGGTGATACTTTACAAAGTCAGCATGTTCACTTACGTAATCGGTTCTCTTTTTATCCGAACTCCTCATATCGGACTCGTAAACATTCTTTCCGGCAAAGAAATCTGCAGGGAACTCGTTCAGGCGGAATGTACTCCAACGCATATCGCGGAAGAATCGATTTTACTTTTGGACAACAAAAAATACCGCAGCAAAACGATCGAAGACGTTAGCAAAGTGAAGGAAGCGCTGGGAAACGAAAACTCGTCCAGACACGCGTCCCGAGAAATCACGAAGCTGATCAAAGGAATCCCCAAAAAAGCGGGACAAGAAACCACCGTCGAACCGATTTAGAAGAACCCTTTTCTTAGGTTGATCCCGTATTCCAAATACGCTTTGAGGCAGCAGCTCATATTCATCCAACCCTGGCAGTTCATGTAAGAACCGTCTAACGCGGCCTGGGATTCTCTCCAACCGGATTCGGTGATTTTCAAAAGAGTATTGTTCGGATCCAAGGATTCGAAAATCATTTCCGTACGAGTTTTGTAACCTCCGGCGGTAAGCAGTTCGTTTTCACCCTCGTAACTTCCTTCGTGCGCGTCCCATTCCAAAACGATTTTTGAATTCGAAATCATTTCTTTAACGAATACGCGAACTCCCTCTTCCGAAGGAAAATCCGCAAATTTCCAAATCACTTCGGTTCCCGCTTTCAAAGGAGCGCTGGCGCCCCCGGTCGTAAAATAACCGCTCAAATGCCGGGGATCGTAGACGGCTTGGAAAACGTCTTCCAACGGTTTTTGAATTTTAGTTTGTACCGTAAATTTTAAATCCATATCGATTCCTTTTAAAAAATCAGATTTTTAATTCGAAGAGATTCTTTTTAAAACGACAAGATCGTCGCCCCAGAGCCCCTGCCAAGTATCGGCTTTCAACTCGCGAAACAAAAAATAACCGCTGGGAGTCTCTTCCCCTCTTCTTCTAAGCTGAAGACCTTCCCCGTCTTCCATAAGATACAACTTAGTTTCGGAACGTTCCTGCAAAAGAACGGCCTCCCTATCGCTGATAAATCGGATTTGAATCGTGGGAACGATCGGCGAGACCCTCCAGGTGCCGATCAGATCGGTCTTTGATTCGGAACTTTTACCGACGGGTATATTAGGATTTTTGAAAATAAAAAGATAAATGCCGAACGCGAGCAAAATCGCCAAAAGAACCCCGGTCGTAATTAGAATTATCTGTCTCCGATTGATTCCAGTTTGCATTCCCCGGCCTCCTCCTTAAATTTTCTACTGATAAAGGTATCGTTCAATTTTCCGTTGGCGCTGATCCGAATCCGATTGTTTTCCACGGCTCCGTAACCGGTGAGATCGGCGGTTTCGTTTTTCCAAAAAACGTTTCTGTAGTAAGACAAGGTCGGCAAAAGGTTGTGTTCGTATCCGAAATCGAAAGGTTCCCTAAGATTTAAAGGAAGCGATCTTTTATCCTGAAAACGGGAACGATTAAAACTCACGTTATGCTGAACGTTCAAAGAATTATGGAGCGCTAAAAAGTCGTCCCCGAAAAGACGGATCGTAGTGTCCGAGGTAACCGTTTCGGGAACGATCCAAGATCCGCAGAAGCCGTTCACCGGTTCTTCCCAAGGCATTTCCGTAACCTTAAGTCTCAAATCCATATACGGATTGTCCTGGCCGAAGGTAAAATTCGCGTAACCTTCCGCGAATGGATTCTCATCCCGAAATCCTTTCAGATCCAGTCTTGAAAAAAAAGGAATCACCTTTCCGTTCAGAACAACTCTTCCTAGATCCTTTTCCTTAAGCCGAAAGGATTTCAATTTCCATTGAACCGTAAACGTAAAATACTCCATTAGATATTTGTAAAATGGAGTTCTGGTCCAACGGATTTCGGGAACCAATTTTTCCTGTCGGGTTTTGATATCGGTTCGAATCCAATTCTTCCAAGAATGATAGATCGGAAGAAAATCCCTCACCGAAACCCGATCCAATTCGAGATTCCATTTCCAATCGTTGTATAAGGGATAAAAAAAGGCTCCGTTGGCGCGAGGAGATTTTTTCCAACCGGTTTTGCCAGTAATCCGGGTCGTAATCGATTCTTGAAACAGACTTCCTTTGGCGCCGAACTCCAAAAGATTTCCCGGAAGAACCTTAAAATCCGCCTCGTCCAGTCGGAGGTCTAAAAAAGGATCCTTCCAATGAAAACCCAGAAGATTCAGGGAGACGTTACTTTTGATCCAATCCCCGTAATTTCCGGATTCTTCCCATTTTCCACTCAGGTTCAACCGACCTTCGAGAGTTTCCAGATCGCCCGGAAACTGAAAAACGGATTTTAATTCTTGAATATTCTTCCAATCCGCAAAAATTTCCCAGGTTGCGAGTTTTTTCGGATTTAGTCCGTACGTTAGACGAAACAGATTCCCTTCTTTTGTAAATGTATGAACCTGTTTTTCTCCGGTTTCGTCTAACGTTAAATCCATTTCGTGAACGAGATCCGCGTCTTTCAGATCCGGAATTTTCAAACCCAAGGGAAGATCTTGAAGGATTTTTCCGGACACGTTCGTGAATTGATTTTTCCCTTTTACGAAAACTTTTTTTCCGTTCAAAACAATTTCGTACTCTCCCGAAATCTTTCCGGAAGAAGGAGCGATTTTTCCGAACAAGGAATAGATTCCGCGAATCTTCTCCGCTTTTACATTCTGAAAACGGAAACTACTTTTGGATTCGTTCGAATTGAACTTGGTTTCGAAAGTTCCTTGGATAAATCTGGAATACGGAAAAGGAAATAGGGAATCTCCGACCGCTACGATAACACCTTCGGGCCGTTTGGTGATGATAATGTCGACTCCTTTTAGCGCGCTCAGAATCTCTTCCCCGCCCTTAGAAACGGTGACCGTTGTATTCATCAAACGGATTTCGGGAATGTTGATCTTTTGAATATAGCCGATGAGTTCCCCCGAAATTTGATCCTGCAGATCGATATTGATCGAAGAATCTTTTACGACGATCCCGCGAACGAAAGGTTGTCCCTTCCACAAACCTCCGAGGCGAAACTGGATCTTATTGGTTCGAAAAAGAATATGATTGAGCGCGAAATCCTCGTCGGAAGAAATCCGAAAATCTTCGAACACAACCGCGTTCGGAAAATCGTAATCCACAACTCCGAGAGTCACGGCGCGCCCGAGTTCTTTGTTGATGAAATTTCTGGAAAGTTCCTTTAAACCCCGAAGGTCCAAAAGACGGGTTCGTACGTAATAACCGACGGATTCTACGACGATCGCGTGAATTGCAAGCGCCAAAAGAAAAAGAATCAGTATGATTTTGGTCCTTCGATTTTCCTTTAAAAAAACCAAAAAGGATCCGAGAAAAAGAACGAGATCCCCGGAAGCAAAAACGCCGAGCTTTTGTCGAACTCGGCGAAGTCGATCGAATGTAGGGTTGCGAGAAGTTATCTTGGAAGAACCTGAGAGAGTTGTTCCTGAATTTCTTTCAGAACCGGACTTTCCGGAAATTTCTGAAGTCCTTCTTCCAGAACCATCTGACATCTTTTGAATTCCTTTATCCGCATAAAACTATTGGCGACGGTTTCATAAAAGAGAATGTCTTTTTCAAAATCCTTTTCTCTGGATGCGCGTCCTAAAATACCGAGCGCGAGGCCGTATTTTTCCTCTTGATAAAGAGCCTTTGCGTACATCTTTCTGCGAGTGGTTGACTCGTAATTTTTATCGACGGACTCGGATTTTCTAAAATGAACGATCGCGTTTTCAGTGTCGTTGATTCCCAAATACGCGGTCCCAAGGTAATGATCCAGATGTTCCAGACCTTTTCCTTCTTTAGAATTTTGGATTTCCTTTAAAACGACGGTCGCTTCCTTGTAAGATTCGATTTGAATCAGCAACTTCGCCTTTTCCATGAGTAAGGAAGAACGTTTTTTTTCATCCGACTGAGAGGACAAAAGTTGAGAGTCGATCGTTTGAATTTTAGAACGAATTGCGGACTCCTGTGAAAGAGCGGAATCCGTCGATTTTTGACCGCTTGTGCAGGCGGATAAAAGGAGGAAAATTGTCGTCGCTAAAGTAATTATTTTTGTATTGAACGTCATTGTCTACGATCCTGTTTTCAATTTTTCAAGTTCGGCGAAGAAGTCTTCCGTCTCCTGCTGGCGAACTTCATCATTGGAAACCCAGTCCATAGTCTCCGGATCGATTTCCGTAAGAAATCGGGAGGCTTGGGTAGCCATTTGCTCCCCAAATTTGCGTCGATTTGCGGCCCCTGTCAAGCATAAATGCTTCCTTGCACGGGTCATAGCCACGTAGAGCAAACGTCTCTCTTCGTCCACCGAAGATTCTTCCGTCAATACTCTTGAGTTGGGAAGAATTCCCTCTTCCATTCCCGCGACATAAACCGACTCGAACTCCAAACCCTTCGATTGATGAATCGTTAGTAGTTGTACCCGATTGTCTTCCTTATCCTCATCGGAAGGATTCTCGTCTTCCATGAGCAAATTAAGTCGGTTGATAAAGTCGAATAACGTGGGTTTTTCGGGAGAGTCGTGATTCTCCTCGAAGTAAGACATCATGTTTACGAGTTCCGAAAGATTGAAGGAACGAGCCTTGGCGACCTTCTCGTCTTTTTCTTCGAGTAGAATCTCTTTTTCGATTCCCACTTCCTGTATGAATTCCCGGAGCGCAAAATACATCTTAGGCGCTGTGGAGAATTTCTTTTTCGTTCTTTCGATCAGGTTTACAAAATTGTAAACTTCGGATTGAATTTTTTTCTGTAGGCTCGGTATAAAATCGGGGGACTCGCAGACTCGAAATAAAATTTCGTATAAGGATTCTTTCATATTGGAAGCCTTTTCGTGGATGAGCGAAATACTTCCGGGTCCGATTCCCCGTTTCGGATAATTCAAAATTCGGAGTAAAGAGGCGTCGTCTCTCGTATTCGCGATCAATCGAATGTAGGAAATCATATCCCGAATTTCCTTTCGATCGAAAAAGTTATATCCTCCCACGAGTTTATAAGGTATGGATCTGCTTCGGAGTTCCTCCTCGAAAGGTCGGGTTTGAAAATTGGTCCTGAATAAAATCGCGATCTGACTTCCTACTCTCGCGTCCTTGATGATTTCCTCACGAATACAATCCACGACGTAAGCCGCTTCGTCCTTTTCGTCCATTCTTTCCAAGTAACGGATCTTCCTTCCTCCGGAAATGGAAGAGAACAATTCTTTGGATCTTCGGGAAAGATTGTTTTTGATAAGCGAATTGGCGCCCTGTATGATTACGCTAGTGGATCTGTAATTCTCCAAAAGGCGCACAACGTTGGCCTCGGAAAAATCCTTTTCAAAGTTTAAAATCAGACCGAGGTCCGATCCTCGAAACGCGTAGATGGATTGGTCGTCGTCTCCGACCACGCAGAGATTTCGATTTTCCCCCATAAGCGCTCTCAAAAATACGTACTGAGTTTGGTTCGTATCTTGAAACTCGTCCACCATGAAGTATTGAAACTTCTTGTGATATTCTTCCCTGACTTCCGGAAATTCCTTGAGTAAAACTCCGGGAAGAAGTATCAGATCGTCGAAGTCGAGCGAGTTCTGTTCTTTGAGCGATTTCTGATAACCGTCGAAAACGAGATTGGCGATCTGGTCCGATTCCACAAGGGAAGAATCCAAATATTCCCTGTAAGCGGGTCCCGAGTTTTTGATACGGGAAATTTTTCCGAGGACTTCGGAAACCTTCGCTTTTTTCAATTCCACTTTATTAGCGATTAATAATGTAGTTAAGAACCCTTCCTGATCGTTCTGATTCATCAATAGGAAAGGATGTTTGTATCCCAAAAGTCCGATATGTTTTTTGAGTATGTTCAAACCCAGGGAGTGGAACGTGGAAAGTACAATTCCCTTGAGCTTCTGTCTCGGAATCATTTTTCGAACGCGTTCCGCCATTTCCCTCGCGCTCTTATTCGTAAAAGAAAGAGCTACGATTTTTCCTGCGGGAACTCCCGCGGTTTCGATCAAATGTACGATTCGATTGGAGATAACCCGGGTCTTCCCGGAACCGGCGCCGGCAAAGATGAGAATCGGCCCGTCTACGTGACGAACCGCTTTTTCCTGTTCAGGACTGAGTTTCATAAGTCACGTGACATAATTGGAGCGGGAAAGATTCTGTCAATCCTGTACACCCGGAATTCTCTCTTGGAGAAAAAAACCTATTTTGAAACCATGGAGCAACAAAATGAAACCCTTTCATCCGGAAGAATACGATCCTCACTCGAATCTTTGGTCCAAGAGTAATCGAAAAGATTTAATCGCCACTCCGATTTTCAAACTCGTATCCTGGCATACCACCTCCCCCGACAAACGGGTTTCGAAAGATTTTTTTCATCTAGAATCCTTGGATTGGGTGAACGTGATCGCGATCACTCCGGAAAACAAAATTCTTCTGATCGATCAATACAGACACGGAATCCACCGTTTCAGTTTGGAGATTCCCGGAGGAATCGCCGAGAAAAAAACTCTTCTCGAATCCGCGCAGGCCGAACTCGTGGAAGAAACGGGTTACGTTTCGCAAGATTGGGAATACTTAGGAAAGGTCACTGGAAATCCGGCGATTTTGAACAACTGGTGTCATACCTTCGTCGCGAGAAACGTTCGTAAACTTCACGATCAGGATCTGGACGATAGCGAACAAATTGAAATTTTTGAAACTCCCATTCGGAACATTCCCCGGCTGATCTCCGATAACATCCTTCACCACGGGATGATGGTAGCCGCACTCGGTATGTATTTTATAAAGAACCCAATGCAGAACTAGAATGACTCGACCTCAAACAAAACACGATCCCTTCCAAGCCCTGAGAATCGCCGACTATCGTTCCTTTCTTTTCGGTAAATTTATGGTGACTCTTTCCGTCAGCATTCAAACCACCGTCGTCGGTTGGCAGATGTATCATCTCACTGGCAGCAACTTGCACGTGGGTTTTATCGGCCTCACGGAAGCGATTCCATCCATCGCAATGGCTTTGTTTTCCGGTCTTATCATCGATTCGTTCCCGAGAAAAAGAATCGTAACTTCGGCGCTCGGTCTATTATCGATCTGTTCCTTTCTTTTACTCGCATTAGTAATTCCTAATATGTCTTGGGTCCTGCGGGACTTCGGCGTATATCCGATTTACGGCGTGATTTTTCTTTCGGGGATCGCAAGAGGTTTTTTACATCCCGCGACCGCCGCGTTTCAAACTCAGCTTGTGGATAAGGAGACGTTTCCGAACGCGGCGACTTGGAGCGGAATCGCCTGGCAGATCTCCTTGGTCCTCGGCCCTCTTACGGGCGGAATGTTGATCGTCGCCGGTCTTTACTTCGCGTATTCGATCGACCTCTTTTTGATGAGCTTCGGTTTGATTTTGATGTTGTTTGTAAAAGGGAAACCGGTTCCTCCAAAGCCGGAGTCGAGCGAAACCGTCTGGGAAAGTTTAAGCTCCGGTTGGAAATTTGTTTCCACACACCAGATCATTTTGGGTGCGATCTCCTTGGATTTGTTTGCGGTACTTTTCGGCGGAGCCGTAGCGCTTCTTCCTTCTTTTACGGAAAAAATTCTGGGACAAAGTCCCGAGATCTTCGGCATTCTTCGTTCGGCGCAAGGAATCGGCGCCGTCTTATGCGCGCTCTTGATCGCAGCAAAACCTCCTAAAAAACATTCGGGTTGGATTCTTCTTTCTTGTGTGTTCGGCTTCGGGATTTGTATCATACTTTTCGGATTTTCCGAAGACTATAGGATTTCGTTTCTTTGTCTTGCGGCGGCGGGTGCGTTCGATATGGTCAGCGTCGTGATTCGACATACGATCGTTCAGATACACACGCCCGATCACATGAAAGGAAGAGTCTCCGCAGTGAATCATATCTTTATCGGTTCTTCGAACGAGATCGGAGAATTCGAGTCCGGTATTACCGCGGAATGGCTCGGAATCCGAAGATCCATCGTCGCAGGCGGAGCCTTGACTCTTTTGACCGTCGCCTTTGTGGGAGCGATCGCTCCCCGTCTTCGAAAGATGGAGTTGAAGGACATCATTTAACGCGAGTTTAGAGACGAACCATATATCTGAATATTATTATTTTCGAATACATAGGAAGGAACCAATGGACGCTCCCAACATACTTACGCAAACAGAGGCCGTCAAAAGGGCGGAACTGGTCAATCAAGTCGGTTATGAAATCCGTTTGGATCTTAAGGCGGGATCTTCCACGTATCAGGGCGAAACCAAAATCCTATTTTTTTATACGGGAAACGAAAAAGGAAAACTTAAAATCGATTTCGTAACGAAAAAGATCGAAGTATTCTTATTAAACGGAAAAGAATTCTCCGATTATACGAAGACCGATTCTTCCCTGGATGTTCCGGGCGATTCCTTAAAACCCGGAAAGAATGAAATCGAAATTCGTTATACAAACGACTACAATCACAGCGGTTCCGGATTTCATCAGTTCCAAGATCCTTCCGACGGTTCCGAATATCTTCACACGGACTTTGAACCTTTCGAGGCGCACCGAATGTTTCCGTGTTTCGATCAACCCGACTTAAAGGCGACGTATGAACTGTCTCTTGTCGGACCGAAAGAATGGAAATACGTTCACAACACTCTTCCTATCAAGGAAAATCCTCAAAACGATAGAATCGAAATTCGTTTTCAGAAAACCGCCCTTTTCTCCACATATTTGTTCGCATTGATCGCGGGTCCGTACGAGGTTTGGGAGGATCGTTATAAAAACATTCCTCTTCGGATTTTGTGCAGGAAATCCCTCGCCAAATATTTGGATGCGGAAAATCTTTTTGCGATCACAAAAGAATCTTTTTCATTTTTAGAATCTTACTTTGATCTTCCGTATCCGTACGGTAAGTACGATCAGATTTTCGTTCCCGAGTTCAACATGGGCGCGATGGAAAACGTGGGCGCCGTCACTTTTTCGGAACATTACATCTTTAGAAGTCCCAGAATTTATTCCGAATATCTCGGAAGAGCCAACACGATCTATCACGAGATGGTCCACATGTGGTTCGGGAATTTGGTTACGATGAAATGGTGGAACGATCTTTGGTTGAACGAAAGTTTTGCGGATTATCTTTCCTATTACGCGATGTCTCACGGTAAATTATTTCCGGACGCTCTCGAACATTTTTACGTCAGGGAGGAATGGGCTTACAGAGAGGATCAACTCTCCACGACCCACCCCGTCGCGGGAAGCGCAGAGAACACGTTAGACGCTATCAGTAACTTCGACGGAATCTCCTATTCCAAAGGGGCTTCGGTGCTTCGTCAATTGATGTATTACATCGGAGAAGAGACGTTTCGAGAAGCGATGCGAAAATACTTTCAAAAATTCGCAAATTCGAATACGGTTCAAACGGATTTTTTGGACACTATGTCCGAAACCTCGGGAATCGATATCCGCAGTTGGAGCAAGGAATGGCTGGATACGACCGGGGTTAACACTTTACTTCCGGAATGGAAAGAGGGCCGTTTATTAATCCGACAACTGCCTTCCGAAAAAAACGGACTTTTTAGAACACACGCTTTGGAAGTGACTGTCTTTTCTCCGAAGGAAAACCAAACCGAAGAAGAATACGACGGACCTATTCTTTATTCCTTCCAAGTGGCATGGAAGGACAAGGTAATCGTTCAAGGAAAAGAAACCCTCCTTTCCTACAATCCGATTGTAAAAACGGATTCTTCCATTCACAAAAATACAAAGACGAAAAATTCTCCTACTTTGAAAACGGCCTCCGATTCCAAAAAGTCCGTTTCCTCGGAAATCGTTGTTCTCAACACAAACGACTACGCCTATGCGAAAACGTATCTTCCGAAAGACGGAATCGCCTTACTCAAAACGTCCTTGAACAAAGTAAAGGATCGTTTTGCCAGAAGGATTCTTTGGGGTTCCCTGTGGCAGATGACGCGCGACGCGGAAATTTCTCCGAAGGTTTTTCTGGAACTCGTTTTCCAACAGGGAATTCACGAAGAGGATCTTTCCGTTCGAAGCAGTCATATTCTGACCAAAGCCTCTTCCATCGCGACGAGTTACTTAAAAAAGGAACACAGGGAGGAATGGTCCTCAAAACTCAACGAGCTCGCAAAAAGCGAACTTTCAAACCCTTCCACCGGCGAGGAAGAAAAAATCGTTTGGTATAGAATGCTGGAAGGAACGTCCAGAACTCCGAACCAACTTTCCTACTTAAAGGATCTTTTAGACGGCAAGGTCGCGATCCCCGGAATCAAAATCGATCAGGAAAGAAGATGGAGCATTTTAACGAGACTTTCCGCTTTCGGAAACAAGGACGCGTTAGACCTCATTGCCCAAGAGGAAAAAACGGACACTGGCGATCTGGGCGCAAAAAAGGCGTACGGAGCCAAAGTCGCTTTTCCGGATCGCCAATCAAAGGCTTCCGCTTGGAAGGAATTCACCGATCCTCACACGAAACATTCCACCGACATGCTTCGTTACGGGATGAAAGGTTTTTACTGGGATCATCAAGAAGAAATGTTAAAGAGTTACGAGGATTTATACTTCGAATCCGTGATCGGAATTTATAAGGATCGCGATTCTCATTTTTCTTCTGCGTTTGGAAACATCTTATTTCCGGGAGTGGAACCGAATCAGGCCCTCGTTGATAAAACCAATCGCTTTCTCAAGGAACAAAAAGAAATCCCGGCGCTTCTCAAAAAAGATCTGAAACAACACAGAGACGATCTGGAAAGGACCGTAAAAATTCTTTCGAAACAATGACGCTTGGTCACAATAGATTGGAACGGCGTCGTTCCAATCCGAAATTACCAGTAGAGTTGTTGAAAAATTAATTCTCCACCTGTCTCATGGAAATTGGTAACCGCCTTAATGCCCCCACCGTTCGCTATTGTAAAAATCTGATAAACTCCTTTTAAGAAAAAACCAACTATCGAATTTTTCAAAACTCCACTATAACGCGAGCGTAAATTTAGAAAATTAAGATATACGAAATAGTTTTATAAATTGGAAATCGGAATATCGACGCTACGATCCGATTCTTCTCATAGATAAATAACTTGAATTCGTGGAGAAAGTTCGGAGCAAATAAGAGACTAAGAACGTGTCCCAAAACCTAAAAGGAAATTTGAAGGAGTTCCCACGTTTCAAGGGGTGAGGGTTTAGTCACTAGGGGTTAGAACTCTCGAACTCAACATCTCTCTCTGAACTCGATATTGTTTGCCCGAACGCCGATCCATAGGCGCCTGCTTAAGTTCCTCGGCCGCAACATAATAATCGCTTTGACATTTGTTATAACGAACTCAAGTTGATTATCGAAAGCGAATCGGACGCCGTTCACTCCGAGAAAATTTTCCGGGAGTGAACTTTGCGGTTTTATCTCTCGTTAGAAACCGGATCCAAACTCATTTGAAAGTCCGGCCCCCCCGATTCCGCCTGCAAGACCGGAACCAAGGATGATGCTCGACGCGGCCGCAGGATTGTTGGTAACCGGTGTAACACCACCTGCGGAGTGGAAAATATAGACGAAGTCGGTAGTTCCACCGACAATCAAATCGTTAATACCATCCCCGTTTAAATCTCCAGCAGAAAGCGCACGACCGGGTCCATTCACAATTCCAACGACTCCGAGAGAAGCGACTCCTGCGATGCTAACGTCCGCAGCATTCGTATCTACATCCGCTCCAGCGCCGACTGCAGGAGTCATAAAGACCTGAACCGCATTCGGATTCACGGAGGAGAGAATTATATCAGCCTTACCGTCCGAATTTAAGTCCCTTGCCGTAAGCGAGGTAGCTATAAATTGTCCGTTAACGATCCCGTTAATGACACGAATTGCAGCCCCTATATTTGCGGTTGCAATCCCTGTCGTTCCGTTCGAAAGAAAAAGAGCAGTTCTACCTTGTAACGGACTATTTCCCGCAGGTAGAACGCTCGTTTGTGTAAAAAACGGCGCTCCTCCGATTACATCGCAAAAGCTATCCCCGTTTACATCGGCGACTGCGACAGAATATCCGAATTGAGCGGGTCCACCCGGAATTCCGGCAACTGCATTCGTATTTCCAGTATTGTTCGTAAGAGTATTCGGTGCCGCTGCCGTCAACCCTCCTGGCGTGGAGCCGTAATACATATATATTCTACCCCAATCATCCCCAAAACCGCCACTATTGAAACCGGGAGAACCGACTGCGATGTCATCCGAAAATCCTCCTCCCGTATTGCCGTTCATATTTCCCACAGCAAGGGAATAACCGAATTTATCACCTGTAGCCGCTCCGGTTTTAAAGGAGCTTGCTCCGGCCCCAGCCGCATTTACAGTCGCGTTTGCAATTCCGACGCCTCCCGTAGAATGAAAGACATAAATTCTTCCCGTAAGAGCGTTGTAACCCGGCGCACCTACGACCACATCCGAATATCCGTCTCCGTTGATATCACCCATTGCCAGCGAATCGCCGAACTGATCGGCATTTAAATTACCCGTAAGAGTGTTGTTCGCAAAACCGGAGAAGGACGTGGTCACGCCGGCGGTTCCTGAGGAATGGAAAATATAAACTCTACCAATTCCGCCAACACCGGGAACGGGAGGCGGCGCGCCTACGATTACGTCTGCAAATCCGTCTCCATTGACGTCTCCCGTCGCCACGGTTTTCCCAAATCGGTTCGCCGCACTTCCTACAATGATGCGACTTGCAGAAGGCGCATTTGCTACGGTAATTCCCGCAGTTCCGGAAGAATGGAAAATGTAAACGATACCTTGACCGTATTCCGCGGTCACCAGATCGCCGTATCCGTCTCCGTTAACATCCCTATTTGTTCCTTTTCTTACATTGTTAACCGTAGGTTGTAGCGCTACCGTAGTCACATTGTTCGAAGTATCGATAGCTCTTACGGTAATCGTATGTTGAGAATTAGGACGCCAGGTTGCTCCGGCGGTCGGAAGCTGATATTTCCAGGAAGTGGTTCCGGTTACACCCGCATTCGTAAATCCTCCACCGTCGACCGAAACTTCAACACTCGCAACGGACCTGTCGTCTGTGGAGGTTCCGATGATGAATCCGGATTCGATTACGCTGTTAGTTCTCACGTTTTGAATCGTGACAGTCGGCGGAGCCACGTCCGGCGCAAGTCCTGTTGTAAAAGTCCAGCTAAAAGCGGGAGGAAGGGCTGTCATCGGATTGCCCTGAAGATCATTTACGTTTACTAGGGTAGCCGTATAAGTGGTTCCCGCATTGAGAGGAGTTCCCACGTTGGGAACGAAGGTCGCCGAGGCGCCGGAACAATTCTTAGTAACCGCAATTCCGTTGTTGACGGTAAGATTTAAACTCGCGCAATCAATTGTTTCGTTAAAAGAAACCGTAATCGTTGAATTGGTAGCCAATCCCGTAGCACCGGGCAAAGGACTGACCAGGGAAACTTGAGGTGGAGTGACATCCGGCGCCGCACCGGTAGTAAAACTCCAAACATAGTCCGCAAGTAAAGCGTTATTGGAACTGTCTGTCACCGTATTTGCGATTTTTACGGTGTATGCAGTGTTGAACGCCAATGGCGGCATCGCAGGAACAAAAGACGCCGTGTTTCCATTGCAGTTGACCGTTATCGGCACCACGGTAGCCGGAGTTGTAGGATCATCATCCAAAGTGATTCCGCCTAAAACGGTAGCGCAGTTCATTGTTTCATCGAAAGCGATGCTCCCGCCGCCGTTGACAGCGATTCCGGTAGAACCGTTTGCAGGTGTGACAAAGACGACATTGGGAAGGGTCACATCCGGTCCCGGTCCGGTGGTAAAGTCCCAAGAGAATGGAACCGCAGGATTATTGGCGCTATCCAAAGCACCGGCATTGATTTCCACTGTGTATTCTGTGTTAAAAATAAGCGTCGGATTGACTAACGGATCGAGTGTCCAAGTAGCGGAGGTTCCAACACAGTTGACATTTCCGGCCAGGTAGATCCCAGTCGCTTTTCGCTTCAATCGAAAAGAAGCCGCAGTTACGGAAGCACAGGACATCGGTTCGCTAAAAACCACAGTAGGGCTTATATTGGTTCCAATTCCGACTGCATTTGCCGCAGGAACGCTAAACGTCACGGTAGGCTGCGTCGCATCGGGCGCAGTGCCGGTAGTAAAAGTCCAAACCCAAGAATTCACCGCGTTCGGTACAATTGAATTTCCGGACAAATCGGTAACCGCATTGGAAATAGTCGCGGTGTAAGCCGTATTGAATGCCAACGGGACCGCTGGGGTGATAGAAGCGGTAGATCCGGAACAATTGACGGCTACGTTAACAGTCCCCGGAAGAAGGGGGTTGTCATCTAAAGTAAAATTTCCCGCGATCGTTCCGCAATTGATGGGTTCGCTAAAAGCGACGCTTACGGCGGTATTAATCGACGCTCCCTGAGCGCCTACGGCTGGGGACACGAAAGAAACAGTCGGAGCGGTAATATCGGGACCGGCCCCGGTCGTAAAAGTCCAGCTCTGCGCGCCCGGAAGCGGATTGTTGGCGAGATCCCTCATCGCGGCGGAAAGATCCACACGATATACCGTATTTGCCGCCAAAGGATTGACTGGATCCAAAGTCGCGCTTGAGCCCAAACAAGTTACGTTTGCAGCCTCTGCAGCGTTGGTCACATTATTTTTCAGGGTCAGGGTAGTATTATCAACCGTCGTACAATCCATTGTTTCCGTGAAAGCGACCTGGATGGAAGTATTATTGGGAACCAGTGCCGCCCCCGTCGCAGGTGTTCTCAAAGATAAGGCCGGTGCCACGGCATCCACTACGGTGGCCGTAGTAAAACTCCAGCTAAACCCCTCTTTGAGAGAAATTCCCTTTGAAGATGTAATTTCTTTCGCAATTGTTACCGTGTAAGTTGTTGAAGCAGCAAGAGAGGAATTCGGAGTTAAAACAATGGTAGATTCATCGGATCTCAAAGCTGCTAAGATTGGAGTTTCCCCTTGTTTGAGAAAAAAAGTGGAAGAAGTCACACTGGAAGAATCCAGAGCCCCGTTGAAAGTGACTTGAATTGATGTATTTAAAGGAATTCCGGTTACGCCCGAACCCGGGGTAATTTGCGAGACCGCAAAGGAAGAATTCGTTCTATCGCCGCCAAAGTCTAGATAAGCAAGAAGGGGCAGACTATTTTTATTTCCGTTTACACAATTTACGCCCCAAACCACGAATAGGACCAGCAGAATGGTTTTTATTATTCTTTGCATACAAAACCTCCAACGAATTCCGGACCTTTTTTTATGAGCCGGATCTCATCGGATAGAATAGCATATACAACTATCCTTCATCACTTTACATTATAATGTGAATCTTCAACTTTGGTGCAGTAAGTGACGCGTACCTTACCACTAAACTTATTGTCAAAATTACTAATATGAACACTCTATTATGAAAAGATCATAATATGTACTTTAGTTTAATTGCGTTGGAAAAGAATCTGTAAAATTTTGGAGAGAAAAAAGAAAAGAATTTCGTTCATCTTATAACCGGAACCCATAAAAATAAGTAATTATAAAAAACATGCTTAAAGTATAGGCAATTTGAGTACCTACAAGAAGAATTGTTTAATATTCAACGAAAGTAATATAAGAAACAAAATATCCATACAAATCCATTCCATTCATCGTTTTATTCAATTGAATCCAATGTGTTCTTATTGATTTTAATTTTTAAACCGACTTGGATTTTTTCTTAGAAATATAAGGTTCTCTCCGTCAACCATCCAATGTGGGAACTCTTACGGAGATTTTCCGTGAAAAAACGGTTCAAAACCGCAAAAATCATGTAAGGCGATAGGTTTCTGTGGGAACTCCCGCGTTTTTTTGCGGAAACAAAAGTTCCTTACGCCGAACTCACGTTGAGTTAGTGATTCGCTCTTGATCATCCGATGTGTAAAAGTAAGATTTCGGTCGATAGTATAATTTGCGGATCACTTGGTTGTTTAGCAGGTCGAGACGGAGAATATAACTGTAAGATCGGTGGAACATGGGAACTCCCTCATTCATCGTATTTACAATGGAATCTCCAACTCCCAGGTCTTCCAACCACAGGAGATAATTGAAAAGATAACATCGAGACACACCATGAGCCTGTGCGAACGCGCCAAAAAGTGTCCAACTTCCGGTATTAAGCCGGATATTCACTCGCTTCATCTTTTGTTTTCCCGGACTGGGCTGATACAAAGTTCGGCCCGCTTTTTTCCCAAGACGTTTCGTAGAGGAAAGGTACTTCCCATAGATTCTCAAAAGATGAGGAATCTTTTTCGGCAACGCTTTCACATCTTTCTCGGAAAAACGAACCCAAGTATCTTCCGGAATCAAAAGAGTGATCGTTTCAGAACGATTCTCTCCAAGGGTCGAGCGGATTTCAAAATCGGAGTTTAGTAACAAGCCCATACCGAATACGGTTCTCGAAAGGTCCGGCATGGATCGAATTTACGCGAAAAAAGGAAAAAGGTAACCTTTCTGTTTTAAAAAACTTTAGCCTGATTTGTAAGAGTTCCCACGTTTTAGCCCCACAATTATGACGAGGGATAAGCGCTTAATGCGGGAACTCCCTACAGACTTACGTTTTACTGCAAACTACTTGTCTTGTAGAACCGGAAATGTGGGAACTCCCTCATTTTTAGAAAAGATTCTTTGGATTGATGGAGTGTGGGAACTCACACAATCCATCAAAAGTCCAAATTTACATATAAACTACCCACCAAACGTTCAACTTTCGTGTAAGAGTTCCCACACTCAAAGCACACTCGATTTAGCGAACCGCTTCCAATAATAAACTCTCTAAAAGTTTTTTTTGAGTCCAGGGAATAAAATGATCCTCTTCTTCCAATACGATCGCAGTAAGCCTTGATTCTGAAAATTGAGTCTTAAAGAATTCCAGATTTTGAAAAGGCACCAAAGAGTCCTTCTTTCCATGAATCAAGATGATCCCGCAAGGGATGTTTTTCCAAAATTTCTCTAAAGTCTCCAATTGGAATTTGAGGGGAAGCATTTCGTCGTTGCTGTTTTTGAAATCATTCGGCAACAAGTTATTGACCCAACGCCAATCCGCGATTCTGTTATACCAACGAATTTCCTCTTCCTTTGCGCTCAAAGGGCCCGCCAGTAAAACAAGTCTATGAATTTTCCGATTAGAAATGGCGATTTTTGCCGCGATCGGCCCCCCATAAGAATGTCCTACTAGGACGATCTTTACTTTTTCAGGGGCTCCAACCAGCTTTAAAAAATCCTCAATGGCTTTTTCTAAAATATCGGCTTGTTTTGCAACATCCGGAACCGCTTCGTTGGGTTCCGATTTGCCGAACCCGGGTCTATCCAACGTAAGGATACAATACTTTGCCGTTAAGGTTTTGTTTTCCAAATACCAAGCGTAATTTTGCCATCCCCCCGGAGAGCCGTGTATGAATATTAAAATATTCTGATTTTCTGATTCACAACCTCCGGCAACTCCGTAAATCCGTTTTCCTCCCCCGTCTAAATAGAATTCTCTAAGTTTTACTCCGGCTTCTTTGAGGCGAATCAGGCTTTCTTCCGGTTTTTTTTTGAGATCCTCCGGAACCGTACAAGAAACTACTAAAAGGAGACAAAACCAAATGAAAGGAAAAAAGAAAACGGAAGCTGACGACATATAAGAAGTTCCCGGAAATTCTTAAGCAGAGAATTCCCCTTTTTGAATTTGAGAGTAAAACCGAAAAAAAGTTTCATTTGGTTTCAAATCGTCTTGAGGATCGTGTAATCCCTCTCGAATTTTTTTTACGAGATACATATCGATTTCGCCTTTGTTCTTCGCCTTAATTTTTCCTCTGTGTTCGCAGATAAAAAAATCTTTGATCTTCTCGTAAGTTTCGCTGGAAATATTGACTTCTCCCGGAATTCCGGAACTTTCCATACGACTTGCTGTGTTGACGGAATCTCCCCATATATCGTATGCGAATTTTTCGGAACCGACGACACCCGCAACCACCGAACCCGTATGGATTCCGAGTCTGAGCTCCCAATAGGGTTGACGATTACTTTCTCTTTCCTGCTTTTTCAAGCGCATAAACCTTTGAAATTCAAGTCCGCATAACACCGCATCTATGGAATGAGTTTTATTGGCTAAGGGAAGACCACCGGCGGCCATGTAGGCGTCCCCGATCGTTTTGATTTTTTCCATCCTATGATTTTTGGTGATGGAATCGAACTCTCTAAAAAAAAGATCGAGTTCGTTTAACAATTCCTCCGGCGACATCGTTTCCGCGATTTTTGTAAACCCCGCCATATCCGTAAAAAGCACCGTAACGCTTTCGTAACGAATGGGAACCACGAAATCGTTTCTCTTCAATTCTTCCGCAACGGTTTCGGGAAGGATGTTCAGCAAAAGGGAATCCGATTTTTTTCTTTCTATGTTTAAATTTCTTGTAAGGATGAAAATTAGAAGTCCCGTTAAAATCTGAACGAATAGATAATTTCCTCCCGCATCCAAATAACGTTCCGTATCGTTCGGATACATCTTAACAAGTCCTCGATGGAAATATTCGATTCCGTAAAGAAACGCGGTCGCCGCGGCATATATCAAATAAACGATCCATACGTTATGATTTCTCAGCAGTATGGTCGCGATTACAAGAGCGGGAATGAAATAGTAATGATTACCTCCTATCGAACCTCCGTTAAAAAACCACATCGAAGACAGATAGACGAGAATGATAAGATTAAAAGGCCAAAAGAGAGAATAATAGATACTCTTCACCCTGGAAATAAAATACATACCTATCAAAAGAATTCCTGAAACGAAATTCAGAAGAAAAATCACCATGAAGTTTTCCAGATAAAAGGAGGAGAAGGCGCCGAAAATATTCAAAGTTCCGTTTACGAACGCGACCGTATTAAAAAGTCTGTGTTCGAGGGAATTTTTTTTAGGATCGCCAAACAAGAAATAAACGATTTTAAGAATTGGATCTGTCACGGTTTTTCACCTCGTCTGCTTACGATTAGAAACGAATTTTTTTTCGCATAATATAACGTGAATTGGGCGGTTGAAAGTCTGGGCATTTCGAGCGATCCATAGAAATGGCATCTGCTGAGTTCAACTTCAATCGCTTTCGCATTGATTACACCGAACTCAAGTTAACATAGACTTTTTTCAATCCGATCGAACGTCTACCTTTCTATTTCCTCCGTAAAAAACGGTCACGGCTTTTACGATTTTGCCGAGTTTCGTTTTGGAAATCCCCCGTTTTCTATTTTCAAAACCGATTTGAAAGAGCAAATTCCATTGTTTGAATAAGATCGAATACATTCTCCAAATGGAAAAATCGGGATCGTAAAGATTCGTGGATTCGGAAGTGATTCCGTTCAATTCCACAATTCCGAAATCTTTTCCCAGTTTTAACTTTTCATCGGATCGATAACGAATGTCGTATCGCCCGAAATGAAATCCCGAAAATGTCTTTGAAATTTGGTCGATCTTTCGAGTGAGTTCTTTCGTGATCAAAGAACTTCCGTCCGTAAATAGAGTGCCCTGACAATGATTCCCCGCTTCGGCCAATCTTTTTTTTTCTCCTAAGGGCAAAACCGTATCCCATTCTTTTACATACCTTTCTTTAAAAACTTTCCATTGGAATTGAAATCTTGGATGTTCTAAAATCAACTCGCCCAATGTGTTCGTTCCGTTGCCCTCCAGGATCGGGAAGGTTTTTCTCGTAACCGATAGAATTTTTCCTTCGTCTTCGTTCGGAAAACGGTAGTAAAAAATTCCCGCTTCTTCCGGACCCGAATGATATTCCTGTACGATCAGATCCACGTTGGTTTTTTTCAGATATTCAAGAACCTCGTTTTCGTTTTTTACGAGTTTAACGCCGGAGCCTCTTTGTCCCGCGTCTGGTTTCAGTATATAAGGAAATTTGAATTTTCTTTTCAAAGTTTCCTTTTTGATGAATTCAAATTCCTTTTCGACATTCGATTCGGCGTCGGAAACTTTAAAAAAATTCAATACGTTTTCGGAATCCATATTTTTCAAGATTTGTTCCTTGGATTCTCCGACCAAACCTCCCAAAGGAATTCCGGGATTGGCCGCACAGATCGTTCCCAATCCTCGGTAACGAACCGTTAGATAGGCGATATACGGAACGAGAGGCGCGTAAAAGAAACAAGTCGGCCAAAACTCAGGTCGGATTAATTTTTTAAGACGAATTTTCCCAAAAGTGATTTTACTACTTATAACCGCATTCAAACGTTTCATAAAAAGATTTTTTTAATCCGAATGTTTAGCTTTGTTAGAGGCGGATTTTTAGGATTCCGAACTTTTACTTTGCGCGTCCGAGATGCCGATCGTTTTTTGAAATTGAAGTGTCGATAACGCGACTCCGAATTCTTCTGGCAAAAAAATACTTTGTAAAAAACATTCCGCGTAAAGTTTAATAATCGCCATATGATGGATCGTATGATCCTGAACGTATAAAAATTCCCGTTTCAGATTGGTGGTCGTTTTTTCCTCAAGACCCGTGGTCGGATCGATCAGATATGCAAGTTCTATAATCTTATCTTCGTCCATTTGTTCGAGTTTTCCCAATAGTTCGAAAATTTTATCTCTGGCGGCGAGTGGAGACGTTTCGTAAAGGGGATTTCGCTTTCTCCGATCGTAGGATACGTTCGCGGTATCGAGTCCGACGGTTAAATTCTCCAAAACCTCGATACAATGTCGAACGTGTTTCCCGATACTCGAACCCGTTATTTGCGTGATGTTTTTCGAATATTCCTTTTCATCCACGGCGGATAGAAGATCGGCGAGTTGGTTGAACGTATATTGGATATTCTTGTATTGTGCGTATAACATCACGAACTTCTTCGGGCTAAAACTTTTGAAGTTACAAAATAGGGCCGAATTCGCGCATTTTCCCACACCAAACTCGCATTAAATATCGTTTCTCGCCGGATTCATTCCTCCACGACGTTTAAAATCTGTTCTCCCAAATCGATTCTACGATCCGGAGTGCAAATCGTGGAACGAACGACGTCCCCCGGCCGTAAATACTGAATCCGTTTTTTTTGGCCCTTGATAAAAAGGTCCCATTTTTTTCTCTCCGATAAAAGACTTGCAATTTTTTGAATGAACTTTCCCGGAGCTCTGAGCGCACATCCCGAAGGAGTTCCCGTCAACAAAACGTCTCCCGGGGTTACATTACAAAATTGTGATAGTTCTAAAATACTTTCCGCGGGTTTAAAAACGAGATTGGAAGCTACGTCCTTTTGTCTGATTTGATCGTTTACAAAAAGAGTCAACTCCAAGGATTCCAATAGATCGAAATCTCCGGGATCTAAAACCGCGAGATAGGGACCTGCGGGACAAAAGGTTCTATACGATTTTCCTTTATACCATTGCATCTGAGGAATTTGAACGTCCCTTGCGGATACGTCGTTCGCCATAAAAAAGGCCGCCACATATTCGCCGACGTTTTTAGAATCGAGTCTCAAGGTCGAATCGAAAGCTTTTCCGAATACGAGGCCGAGTTCGATCTCATAATCCAAAAGTTTAACGTGGGAGGGACGAATGATTTTTCCAAGCGGAGGAGAAAGAGAGGCGTCCGATTTTGTGAAGAATAGATTGTACATCTTATCGTCCGGATCAAGACCGGATTCGATCTGATGTTGTCTATAATTGGCGCCTTGACAAAGAATCTGACAAGGAGCGGTGATCGGAGATAAAATGGAAACGTCCCGGATGCGGATCGGTTTTTGTTTGGAGGTTTTTTTCTTTTTCTTTATAAACTCCAAAAAATCCTTCGTAGTGGAATCCCCGCAATCCAGGGGAAGAATTTTGTCGCCTTCGATTTTTCCCCATTGAATCGAATTCTTTCTGCCGAATCGTACGTAGTTCTTTGCCATACAGTGTACCTAAATGATATCGTTGATTTTGCCGCAAATGTTAAACGAACTTTAAACGTTTGCGAATCGTAGGTTAGAATCCGGGAAAACGACGGACAGTAAAGAACATATTCAAATTCTAAAACTCCTTACTGTTTTTTTCTTCGTTTTGTTTTATAGAATACCCGAAACCGCGTTTACTCTAACGCGAGTAACAATGCGAAAACGATTATATGTTGCGATCCATAAAGAGAACGTTAGGTGACTTTCGCCTTTGCGATCGACTTCGCAAAAATTCCGGGAAAGAATTTGTGGATGAAAATGGCGATTTTTTCCCTCCTACCGGCGATTACGATTTTATTTTTGGACGTTGCGATTCCGTCCAAAATCCTACGAGCGCATTCGTCCGGAGCGATTCCTTGTTCGATCACCTCGTCCATCTTGCCTTGTTTACTTCCGTCCCCCTTGAGCGCGTTGTTTGAAATTTGAGTTCTAATAAAACCCGGATAAATCAGACAAACCTTTACGTTTTCGTTGGTGTTCTCCGCGCGCAGAGCTTCGTAAAAACCGGTAAGAGCCGCCTTGGTCGCGCTATATCCGCTTCTCAGAGGGACTCCGAACAAACCGGCGACGCTGGAAATCGAAGCGATCACTCCGTTTTTTTGTCTCCGCAAAATCGGAAGCACCGCAAGAGACAAGGCGATATTCCCGAAATAGTTCACGTCCATCAACTTTTCGTACGTATCCAGAGCCGTTTCGTAAGTGTACGAACGCTGGCTGATTCCGCCGTTGTTGATCAATACGTCTATTTTTTGAAATTGATCGATCACTTTTTTCGGAAGGTTCTTTAGTTTTTTATAATCTTCTAAATCGAGAGGAAGAACAAGGCTGTTCGTTTTGGTTAGGCCGCATTCCTTTTTAACCCTTTCCAATTCCTTACTTCTTCTCGCGGAAAGTACGATCTTGGCTCCTCGCCTTGCCGCCTCTTTTACGAGTTCTTCCCCGATTCCGGAGGAAGCGCCTGTGATCCATACTACTTTATCTTTGTAAAACGTTTCGTTCATTTGAATTCCTTCCGATTCGATTCAACCGTGTTTTTCAAGTTGAGATTGTTTTTTAAAAAGCGATGGTTTCAAAGAATCGATCCCGTTTCAAGAATTCTTTAAAGGGAAACGGAATTTTTGAAGAACATATTGTGAATCAACTATTCGCCAAAACTTGACGAATCCCTAAAATAGTATGACGATTCAAAAAGGAATTGGATCTTTGCGGAGCAAACCGTTATATCGGAGAGCTGATTACAAAAAAGTAATACTTCTTCCCGGAATGGGTTTTGACGTCGTTCCAACCGATTGTCTCGCGTTGATGCTGAACTTCCCGAAGCCCGTTTCTGAGAGCTCGGTTTTTCGGGGACGAAATTGATTTCTTAAATCGATAAGACCCTACTTTCATTTTTTTAGAAATGAAATATCGTAGAAAAGGTTCGATTTGATTTCAATAGAACGAGTCGTAACCCCTTGTGAACTTACAAAATAACTCTTGATTAAAAAAAGCCAGAGAAGAGCACACCAGAGCCAGAGTGAAATCACATATAAAAAATATAATATTCCGGTCGGCCATCCTCTTTTTTTAAGGAAATGAAATAAAATCGCCGCGAAAATAAAACCGAAAGGCCACAACATACTCGCATACATGGCTACAAGCCAGACGTTGTCCCCGTGTAAGGAATCCGGGTGCGGGAACAGCGATTTTGAAATCGGAAATATCAAATAGTAAAGTCCGAACCCAAGAATCCCCATGCTGAAAAAACCCAGGAATACAAAAATGATACAAGCGATGATGCTGAATTGTGCGTTGCCGGTTAGGGATTTCCACATACGTAATACCTGTTTGATTGAATCTTTGGAAAGCGGATCCGATCGAATGATTGTGCATCCATTCCCAATGGGATCTTTTTTTTGGAAAGCGGTTTCGGTAAATTTTGAATTTGTGAAAGAGTTTCTTACGCGATTTTTTGTTTGGATGAGGTTAAGGCCGATAACGTGTTCTTTCGTTTTTTTCCGCGAATTCCCTCGTTAATCGTTGATCCTATGTTTTGCCGAACATCGCGAAATTGTGAACAAAGGTGAGCTCCCCAATTTTGAGAAGGCGTTTTGCCGAAACCGCTTGACTCCAAAGAAGATTCGCAAACATTGGAAGGACCGCGCGCGAGTATGGTGGAATTGGTAGACACGCCAGATTTAGGTTCTGGTGCAGAAATGTGTGGGGGTTCGAGTCCCTCTACTCGCAATTTTCTTTCAAATCGATTGTGACAATCCCAACAGTTCGTTAATTTCAACGCCGAACTTCCGTCCGCCCAATTCTCCCGTAAACGTTAGGCACCATTCAAAGTAATAACGAACAAGGTCCCTATTACCCCCGCAAAAATCACAGTTTACTTTCGTCGAACGCGAGTTTGACGAAAAAAGTTTGGGCGAATAAGAAGCTCGAGTGTTGCTCTCTGAACTCAATCTCACTCCCTATGGGTCGTTCGATAGATCGCAACATACAATCGCTTTCGCATTTGTTATACCAAACTCAGGTTGGATTACATTCAAAAGTTTGCATTCGTTTTATGGGACCGAAAATCGAATCGAAACATTTTTGTATAAAAAGACGTCTAAAAGATCTTCTCGTATGGATTTTTTGTCCGGAGGTTCCTATACGATAAGAGTCGGATTTGGAAAATACGAAAGTAAATTCGGGATTTGAAGACGGATCTCCGGTAAAATCAAATCCTTGGATCGAACCGAAATCGGTTTAAAAGACCATAAGATCGGGAAAAGGAGAAAAAAAATGGCAAACATAATTAAAAGAGACAGGGTGCGAATCCGCTTTCTCTGTGATCAAGTAGGGGATCTGAAATCGAAAGGGCTCAACGTTCGATCGGTATTCGATCAATGTTGGAATAAAATTCCGGAAACGATGATTCAAAAACTCAACGCGGAAGAGTTGCATCTTTATATTCAACGTCATATTCTTCCGGCTGAAGTCGCGTCGATCCTCTCGGATAAAAACTACAAAAGCAAAACGGCGTAACACAAAGTTCCTATCTCGCTCTCTGCCGAATGTTCCATAGAGAGCGAAATTGAGTTTATTCCCTGAATGCCGCCCCATAGGAAGGCATTCACTGAGTTTCCACGGGTCGTTCGATGATCGTGTTTCAGATCGCTCGATAATAAAAAAAGTCCCGAATCGAAAATCGACTCGGGACTTTTATAGATTCAGCTTTTTGAATATTCTTCTTAGTCTTCTTGAGTTTGTAAGGAAAATCTACCGATGTCAAGAACCGTATAACGAGTTTCCGTACCCGTAAGGTTCAAGACGGCTGAATCTCCCGTTTTCTTTCCGAGCAAAGACTTAGCGAGAGGCGATTGATAACTGATGATGTGTTTTTCCGTATCCGCATCCCAAGCGCCCAAAATAGAATAAGTCACCACTTCTCCCGTGGACTCGTTTTTGAGTTTTGCGGAAACTCCGATATTGATCTTGTCCGTTTTGACGTTGGTAAGATCCAAAATAATCGCACTCTTGATTTCGGCTTCGAGCCTTTTGATGGCCGCTTGCAACTGAACCTGACGTTCCATGGCCGCCTTGTATTCCGCGTTTTCTCGTAAGTCCCCTCTTTCCTGAGCTTCTCCGATATCCTTGGAGTTCTCCGGCATTTCCACGTTGAGAAGATGTTCGAACTCTTCCTTCTTCCGGTTGAGAGCGCGCCTTGTAACTAGAATCGCACCTTCCGGAATCCGGTTGAGAATATCGTCGTCCTCTTCATCCTCGTCCTCGTCTTCTTCCCAAGCGACGTCCGGTTTCAATTCCACAATCAGGGAATACAGACGTTCTTTTTCCAGATCGGTAAAGTACGGAACCTCTTTGTAAAGCGCGTATAACTTGCGGATATATTCGGAGTCTCCGGAATGAATCGCTTCCCGAAGAATCTCGTCGTCGTTTCCATGAAGGATTTCCTTACATGCGTTCTTAAGTTTCGTTCCTTTATCCTCGATCTTAGCGAGAGGTTTAAACATACGGAAAACCTTCAGAATCAGCTCAAGACGTTCCTCCTCTTTAGAAGAGACCAGCCATTCCCCCTCCCATATTTTCGTGAGAATGGACTTAGCGACCCAAATGAAAACTTCGGGAGTTTCTTTCGCTCTTACTCCCGCGGATTTGATAAACGAATTCAGAAGATCGAACTTATCCTCTTCTTCCAAGATGGAAAATACGTATTTGTTGACCTTGATCGGAACTTCGAAAAGAATTCCGGTCAAAACTTCCTCGGGGTTATGCGCGTGTTTGCGAACCAAGTTCACGTAACCTTTTTTGACTTCCACGTTTCCGATTTTTGTGGAAACTTCAGTGAGATTACTCACAGGCAAAGATTTGATAAGTTCCGCAATTTTTTGTTCGTTGAGATGTCTTGGAATTTCCTCTTCTCCAAGTTCTTCCGACGCGGTTTGCAGATATAAAAACGCCACGATTTTACGAACGGGATCGGCCGCTTCCTCTTCTTCGTAATAAAAATGATTGAAAGCTTCGATCGCACCTTCCGCGTCTTCTCGGTTATCCAAAGCTTCCATAGCGATATCGAGTTTTTTGTTCGCGTCGGTCTGGTGAGCGAACTTTTCCGACAACTCTTCCGACAAAGAAATCGCCTTTTCACGATATACGAGTTCGTCCTTTTTCTTAGGATCGAATCCGATGTTGGGTTCCTTTTTGATTATATTCTTGGCTTTGTTCCACCATTTGGACCATTCCGCGAGAGGAAGGAATTTTCCGGAAACTTCGGATTTGATATCCGCAGTCAACATTCTGTTGTTGAAGGAGGTCAAAAGTTCCTTAAAAAAATCGGGAACATTGTTCTTAAAAAGATCCGTGATCTCCTCTTTGTTTTCGTAATATTTTACCCAGATATGATCTTTTTTCAGAGGTTTTAAACTGGTAATCGCCATCTGGATCGAAAGTTTATGATCCTTCTTGTCCTTGAAGTCCACAAAAATGGAATCCCCGTTAGGCGAAATCGAAGTGATTTTCCCGACTCCCCAGTTTCTATGAAGGACATAGTTGTTCGTGTCGAACACGATATTTCTTTCGAAGTTGGCGATACAAACCTTGATCGGTTTTCTGTTGTTTCCGATCTCGGACATCTTGAGAAAATCTTCCAAAAGGGAATGATTGGCATACTTCGCTTTGTAAGCGCGGATGAGTTCGTTTCTTGCTTTGTTGGAAGAAGCCTCGTGTTCTAGGATCTTTTTTAAAAGATAAATCACCTTGTCCCAGTCTTCCAACTGTTTGTAAGGTTCTACGATCGGATAAAGATAACCGACAAGTCTGGTTCTTTCCCTATGACCCAACATGATTCTTTCGATTCTTTCGAAAAATTGAAGGTCTTCGTGATTGTTACTTACGATGATCGACCAGATTTCTTCGAGTTGAACGTAATCTTTCGTCTTCGCAAAGGTTTCGATCGCCTGTTTGAGATAGGTGATCGCCCTTTCCTTATTTTCGTCCAAAATGGAAAGCGCGTATTTTTTTAAGATTTCGGGATTCTTACGGTCGTGTTTGGCGAGTTTTTCCAATACGACCTTGAGTTCTTTGTTCTTCTTTAATTTTTCAAGGGCTTCCGCTTTGTATTTGAGGGCGAGTCTTTGATCTCCGTATTTCAGGATTTGATCGGTGATGTGTTCTATAATCGCCCACTTACCGGCTGCTTTAAAAGATTCTAATAGGTTTTTTAAAAGACCGGAGTCGCTGATTTCCCCTCTTTCGAGAGAAAGAATTCCGAGTAAATATCTTGCGGAGATGCTGTCTTCGTGTTCGGAGAGATATTCCTCGATTTTTCGTTTCGCTTCGTCTATTTTTCCGGCTGATTTATAAAATTCGATGAGATCGTCAAAAATCTTAAACTTGGATGCAGGAATGGAGTTCGCGTCCGTGCGAACATAAATTTCTTCGTTAAAAAGAGATGTCAGCTTATCCAGATCGCTGGCCGGTCTGGATTCCGTAGTTGCTGATATTTCGTTAGACATAGGATACTCCACCGATTGAGTCTCGGCTTGATGAAAATTGGGACGTTTGGGGTTAAATTCCTTTCTGACAGCCCTGTATTTATCAATTATAGACGAGTTGGCTTATCCGTAAACCAGAATTTAAAGGGAAGGAACTTCCGGTAAAGTCGAACAAACGACCTCACCGAGAAGAAGGAAGACGGGATTTAGAACATCCCGTTGATCTTTAAAACTTTATTTGTTGGCGCCACCGCCGCCGCATTCTTTTTCGACCTTTGTCTTGAGCATCTTATCCAATTTATGTTTGCTCTTACAATCGTCATCGTCGAAGTCTATCGAAGCTCCGTCGAAGTGAACTTCAAACACATCCGAAAGAACTCTTAACTCGTCGAAGAAAAGATAAACGGTTTCGCCGCTCGTATCGGGACGAGAACGAATCTTAAACTGTTTGAAAACGATCGTCTTTACCTGCGGATACGAATTTACGTCCTGAGGAACTCCTTGTGGAATCGAAACGGTCAAAGGTCTCCATCCGATAAAGTCAAGGGACCCGAATTGAAGAATGTGAGTGTCGCCTTTCCAATCTTCGATCCAACCTTCCAGATTGTATTCGTTTCCTCTTCCGCAAACCCAAACGGAAAGAGCCTTACTCACACCCGGAAATTCAACTCCGTAGATTTTTGAAACCTTTCTTTGATTGTTCGAATCCAAGTAAGCCTTGGTGCGAAGAACTTCGTATTCGGGCACTCTCGGCGGACGAATCGTTACCGTATTTTCTCCCGGATATGTGAACTGAAATTTAATTCCGAGAACCTTAGCCGTTCCCGCGTCCACATTTTTGATATCTCCCGGTTTACCCGAGATCAATTTTACTTCCCGAAGAGACTGAGCGTTTTGAGCGGTCGGTTGGTAAGCTTGCGGCTGTGCTCCTTGGGCTTGTTGAGTATCCTTATCGGTGGTAACTTCCCATCCGTACGCCGCGGAAGAAGCGGGATTATCCCAGGATTCCACGGTGATGGATCTAAGTTCCAAACCGCTTACGTCGATACCGGTTGCGGTATCGATCCCGCGTTTACTTTTGATGATGTTTTGCCCGTTAACCAGACCCAGAAGAATCGCTCCCCCGAGAATTGTTGTAAGAGTCGCTGTAATTTTGAACGAGTTCATGAACCTTCTCATGTTTGTTTTCCTTTCTTTAGAAGATTACCAATTATCCTTGATTTCCGATCCGGGATACTTCGCATCCGATTTATCGGCACGAACTTCCAAATCGTCCACATAAAAGTAGAATTGTCCTCCTACTTCGTGAACGTCGCTGACGGCAAAAAGAGATACGAAGTGAAGATTCTTATCCAAAAGGGCGAACCTTGTACTTTGAGGAACGTAACCCGGAATCGTAGCGGTGAGTTTTCTCCAACCGAAATAATCCAATCTTCCCAAACGGATATTATGCGTGTTTCCTCTGTAATCTCTCAGCTTAGCGAAAAGAGTATGACGGAATTTTCTTCCCAGAGCCCAGATGGAAAGCTGACGAGCTTTTCCTTTTACGATATACTCGTGAGGAGGAAAAACTTCCACTCTGTCAAAACCTCTATTGGTATAGTTGGTTTTTATTCCGAGGATATGATTCTTTTCGATCTGATCTCCTCCGTTATCCGGAACCGTGTTCTCGTCGAACACGTCTCTCATCAGACCTCTTTGAACCATTTTAAGAAGTTTGGTTTCGCCCAGTGGAGTCGTAGATTTCGCTCTCCAGTCTTCCGCCTCTTCGAAATTCTCGAGTATGAGTTTTTCAAGAGGATCCGGGTTAGCCCCTGTTTGCTGATTTCCACCAGCCTGATTGTTTCCGGTTTGCTGGCTATAGACACCTGGTACAGCAAGAATGCAGAGCAGTCCGGCAAGTAAGATGATCTTCTTCCTCATGAGAATTTCTCCTGGTTACAAAATAAAAAATAAAAAATCGTTTAGAGACTAAGGTCCGACTCTTAAAACGTTTTCCGATTTAAAAAGGAAAAACGTAAACGAATCCCCGAACCCGAATCGATTTTGTGTTCCCTCTTGGAATTCTTTGGAAAAGAATTTAAGGAAGAAGGAAAAATCAGATTCTACTACCCGTCTCAGTATAAATATCGGAAGATAAAGGATCAAAATTAGCAAACGAAAAAGTTTTTTAGGAAATTGAGGATTTTTTTAACGGCCGAAACTCATTTTTCCTTACCGAAAAATTTCCCCAAAAAAATACAAAGGAACCAGGAATAATTGAGAAAGAAAAGTCCCGATAGTCCGTACATTCCCGCTCGAAAGAGTTTCCTTTCCGGATTCTGGATCGGCCGGAAGATGATGGGATGTTCCGGAAGGGAAAATTTATAGATTCTTCCCGCATCCTGAACGGAAAGTTTATAATACGGATATAAGGAATGGTTTTTTAGATTCTCGCCCCAAAAAAAGACGGAACTTCCCCAAGTACAAGTCGGCAATTCCATTCTTTCGCAGGCGACCCAACCCGGAATCGGGTCCCCTTTTTTCCAACTCGAAGATACAAGAGGCGCAACGTGAAAGTAGATCGTCTTGGCGCGCTTGGGTTCCGTCCTCGCCCTGCTGATCGCGGATCTGGATGAGACATAGTCGGTAAGAATTTTGACTCCCCGAAAAACGAGGATGCGATCGGATTCTCCGCTTTGCGAGAATTGTGAAAGGTCGACGTTTTTTCCGACCGGAAATCCGAGGAAAAATCCAATGCTATGACTGATGTAAAGCGCCGAAACTCCCGCGGATAAAAGACTTAAAAACAAAGCGACGTAGAGAAGATTTCCGAATTTCGCACTCAGTCGGATGACCAAAAAAAGAAGAGGCAAAAACAAAAATATCAGTAAGGCGACCGTGAGTAAAACGGAGCCGTAAATTCCGAAAGGAATAAAAAGAAGCGCCATTCCGTCCACGAGACAAAACCCGATCAGGAGCAATTGCCAGGGAGAATTTTGCGAGGGTTGTCCCGGCGGAAAAGGACGGTCTCCGATTTTTACGAGCGCGAAAATCATTGTTCATTCGACGATTAGTTTCTGGTTCAATTGTGACCAGATTTGTCGGATGCGATCAATCTGTTTTTCCGGTCCGGATATGGAAAACAGAAGTCCTCGATTCTCTCGTAAATAATATTTTTCCAAAAGAACCACGGGAACCTTTCTTCCGTCCTTGTGAAAGTAATCGAAACGGCTTGCGTAGGAATCCTGTTCCTTCTTTCTTCGGAAGTTCGTTTCTCGAATCGTACGGGAATTGATTCCGCGTTTGAGATCCCAGAGTTGAAAATAATTTTTGGAAGTATAAACCGCCGCGACCGGATGATACGAGAGTCCGATCGTAAATAAAATTCTGTCGGGCCTATAGTAGAAAAACGTTTCGGATCGGGAGCGATATTCCTTTTCCCATTCCTCCGTATCCCATTCGGTGGGAATCGATTTATAAAATCTTCGGACCTTCCAAACGTGATCCTCTTCGGTTCCACTTTCGGGCGTTTCCGGTTCCGGAAAATAATGTTTCCAATCGTCCGTCGTTTCCAGGGAAAATCGGAACGGCTCACTTTCAATTTTTAGAATATTCTTTTTTATACATCCGTAGGGATCGGTGAGATCGTCCACGTTCCCTCTTTTGTGAGCCATGTGTTTCATCAACCGACTCAACTCCTCCGCTGCGGTTCCATATCCTTCGGGAACGAGTTTTCCGAATTGAAATCTGTAACAAAGCCCGATTCCTTTTAACAAACGTATCGCCGAATAAGGTTCTCCGTGTTCCGCCAATACTTTTGCCTCGCTTCTATGTACGTCCAGTTCGGAAACGTCCGGAAACACCTCTTTGAAGTCCCGGTCCACGATAAACTCCACCCTTCCGTCCTTGTAAAACCGGTAGTTTCTTCCGTGTAGATCCGTCTTCAAAACGAAATGTGCGTTCGGCCGAAAGAACTTCATCACTCGGTTATAGAGTACGGCTTCCTTTTCTTCCTGGTCCGCATACCAGGAACCTCGAAGTAAAGGATCGATGGAAATCGTCGTTTGCGATTGAGTTTGCGGGAAACCCGGGGACATAATAAGGGAAAAAAGAAATACATTTGAAAAACAGAATATTCTTTTTTTTTGATACATTGATTTCAGTCGTCCATACTTGAATCTAAAATTTTACATTGTTATACGGTTTTTGCAACTTGGGGAATGCAAAGAAATGAATATACTCCCGATTACATGTTTTTATTCTAAGCATACTATCTAAAAATCGAAAGGTATAATTATCCTTTTTTGATCGTTTTAACATAACGTGAGTTCGATATAACAAATGCGAAAGCGATTGCAGCAGAAATTCCGAAGGAATTTTCGCGTAAAGCGCGGTCGGGAGCCATTTTTACTATGAAATTCGCGACCGATTCGCCCAATCTTTCTTACGCCGAACTCACGTTAAATACAGGAAGTAACGAAGCCAGGAGGGTGTCAGCTCGATTGTGTAAACACGGTAAGACACCGATCATTCGTCAGAAGATGTCTTGGAAAAAGTTATCAGTAATATAGGCGCTATTTCTCAAAAAGATTTTAATAGTTTGAGACAACCTATCTGTTCATAAAAGCAAAACAATGAAGGAATTTTTAAAAGCAAATGAGAAAAGGCTTCGAGTAGAATTTTTGCCTCCTTATGCTCCGGAGTTAAATCCGCGAGAATATGTCTGTGTGGTTGGAAGAAAAACTATATGGTTAATTTTTGTCCAGAGAATCTTAGAGCTTGTCCCAAAACCTATTTACGGGACATTCAATTAAAATGATAGCAAATGCGAACCGGAATAACGCCTTAATCGAAAAATTAAACCTTAAAGACGCGGGTCAACTTCCTCGCTTTCCAAAGCCAATACTCCAAATACGCTCTCATGAATTCTCCTAAGAGGTTCTTTTTTTACAAATCTATCAAGACCTTCTATACCCAACGCAAATTCCCTTAATGCAAGAGATTGTTTTCGTGAAAGCCCTCGATTTTTCAATCGCTCAATATTTTGTGGAAGATCATATTCAGGTCCGTAAATGATTCTAAGGTATTCGCTTCCTCTACATTTTACTGCCGGTTGTAAGAGTCCTTCTTTCCCAAACTCGATGAAATTATACGGTTTAATAACGATTCCCTCTCCGCCCTTTTGAGTTAATTGCACCCACCATTCGACTGCTTCGTCGAAACTCGATCGATTATTTAAATCAACAACTTGATAGGGCGTTAATAGAAAAAGATTTCCATCCCCATCGCAAATCTCGGATATCCTTTCCATATGCCATTGGTGAGATTTGTCGATATGAACCTGTCCTTCCGTGGCTAATATATGAAACGGAGCCAATTTATAATCATCGATGGATCGAATCGGCCAACAGTAGTTTTGATAAGCGACTACATACTTTGAGACGGCGGCTTGTTTTTTTGAATATTTCTCATATAAATCTGCAACGTCCTCAATTCCACGTTCCATTGTTTGCTTTAACGCATTCTCAACTTCCGGGAAAGCTCCGGTTGCCGCTGCACCGACAGCCGCATATTGGTCCTTTAAGAGTGCGGAAGCCTTTGCGGACCAAGGCATCAATTCGGCATCTAAACAAACCCAATCCGTATTGAAGTTATCCCAAAAATCGATTTTCGTTAGGCATTGGTTTACTCTAGTGATAAATTGCTCTTCCATAACTTTGTCATTGAAGAAATTTCTACCCGTTCTCGTATAACAGATTCCGACTCCTTCATCATTTATACCAAAACGTTTTAAAGAGCTGTCCTCATCTTTACATATTACTAATATTGCCCTTGAGCCCATATGTTTTTCTTCGCAGACGACCTTATCAACCCCTCTTTTTTTATAATAGTTTAGGGCTTCTTCAGGATGCTCCAAGTAATCCGGCAATTTGCTTGTTTCACAAGGGGACATCGTCGGAGGAAGATAAATAAGCCATTTAGGATTTACTGCGAATCGACTCATGACTTCTAATGCGGCAATTGAATTTTCTTCTCGAATCACTATATTACTTTTTAATTTTGTCTGAATGATCCGCTTTCCGATTACATCTTCAATATTCAATAAATTGTCATGTTCTTGTTGAGCGCTGAGCCCATCCTGATTTTCAACCGAATGTAGCGGTTTAACAGGTTCACAATATACTTTCTTGGCCTGTATCGAAACCAATTCTTCTTCCGGATAACGAAGTGCGGTTAACTTTCCGCCAAAAACACAACCCGTATCGATATCAATCGTCTTATTCAACCACTCCGCTTCGGGAACGGGCGTATGACCGTAGACAACCTTTGCCTTTCCTCGATATTCTTTTGCCCAATTTAAACGTACCGGTAATCCAAATTCATCGATTTCACCGGTTGTTTCGCCGTATAGACAAAAGGATCTTACCGCTCCGGAACCGCGTCCTTGCATTTCTTCCTTCAAACCGGCATGAGCCACAACCAAACGACCATTATCAAATACGTAATGACTGATTAAACCATACAAAAATTGCTCTACGTTCTTTTTGAAACGATCCGATTCATTCTCTAACTGCTTTACAGTAATTTCAAGACCGTGCTTGAGTTGAACTTTTTTACCAATAAGATATTTCTGGAGTTTCAAATCATGATTTCCGGGAACACAATAAGCCGCACCCGAATGAACCATACTCATAACTAAACGTAATACGTTAGGAGAATCTGGACCTCTGTCTACTAAATCCCCGAGAAAAATCGCCTTTCTCTTTTCAGGGGCTATTACTCTAAAACCGTAATCTGTATCGTTATCTTCACCTTTTTGAATGGAGTAGCCTAATTTATTCAACAACTCTTGCAGTTCTTCGAAACAGCCGTGAATGTCTCCGATGATATCAAACGGTCCTGTAATATCTTTTTTATCATTGTATAACTTTTCTCTTAGGATCGTCGAAACCGAATCTACTTCCTCTTTTGACCTTAAAACATAGATTTGTCGGAAGCCCTCTTCTCTCAGCCCCTTAATCGAACTTTTTAAATGTTGTGTTTGTTGACGAATCACATGACTGCCGAAATTTCTATCGGATCGATTTCGATTTCTCTCTTCGCAAATCTTCTCCGGAATATCTAGAATAATAGCCACCGGCAAACAATGGTAAGCTCTACTTAATTCTATCAGTCCTTTTCGCGACTCCCTCTGGACATTTGTCGCATCGATTACGGTTAACAATCCGTTCTGCAAACGTTTTCTTGCAATATAATAAAGAACGTCAAATGCGTCGTTCGTAGCCGCCTGATTGTTTTCATCATCCGACACTAATGCGCGACATTCATCCGATGAAAGTATTTCCGATTTCTTAAAATGCTTCTTGGCAAAACTACTTTTCCCGGAACCGGACGCTCCGATCAATACGACTAACGATAACTCGGGTACATTAATTTCCATACGTAAATATTGCCATTTGAGAAGGCGCTCCGACACTTTCCACTTCGTCGCCCACCGGTAAAAGTTCTACTCTATAATTATATTCCAACCCAATCCTGGAGGACCAATCTTCGAATTCTTTTCTCGTCCATTCGAAACGATGATCATCATGCCTCATTTCTTCCGAATCCAAAGTTTCCCAAACAACATTGTATTCTTTATTCGGTGTTGTTAAAATTACTGTTTTTGGTTTTGCACATTGAAAAATTACCTTTTCAAAGGCATCGAGTCTATTTAAATCAAGGTGTTCAATCACTTCAACAACGGCAGCCGCGTCATAACCTTCCAATCGATTATCCTTATAAGTCAATGATCCTTGAATCAACTTTACTCGCTCCTTTTGTTTCGGTGCCATTTCTTCAAATTTCAATCGTTCTTTTGCTTTCAACAATTCCGAATAGGATACGTCGATTCCGACGATTTCCGAAAATTGTTTTTGTTTCATTAAATGTCTTATTAATTTTCCCTCTCCACAACCCAAATCCAAAACCCTTTCAGCGCCGGATTCTATCAATTTATCTGCAACGAATTTAAGTCTTTTCTCATGAAAAGATTCTTTAACTTTTTTCTGCTCACTCACTTCAGAATAATCATCAACCGCCTTATCATCCTCACCTTCGTTTAATCTTTCGAGAGCCTTTCTGGACAACGAATTCAAGTTGATCAAATATCTTCGAGTGATTTGTTCCTTTTCAGGATGGCTTTTCAACCACCCTTCCCCTTTTTGAAGCAGTTTTTCAATTTCATCTTCGTTTACAAAATAATGTTTATTATTATCGAGAGCCGGAATTAGAACGTAAAGATGTGAAAGAAGATCTTTGGTAGTTACGATATTCCTCATGTTCAGGTTATAATACTTGCTTTCACCCCATTCCGGAAATTTTTTATCCAATCCATGTCTTAATAATTCAACCTCGTATCCGAGAGGTTCGAAGAACTTTCTTATCAGAATCTCTCCGCCTTTCGGAATGGGAATTGAAGATATAAATATTTCGAAAGGGATTTTTTCTTCCACTAATTCCGGTTTTTCTTTGCACTTCCCATTCATTGCGGTTGAAAAAGCCTTAACTAAGGCGGCGCTCAAAAATGAAGAAGCAACGTAAGGACGATCGTTTACATAATTGCCAAGAGTAAATCCGTCACCGCTCAAATTCTTAGAACCGCGAACCATTTCAATAGGATCGATATCGAGGAGAATACAAATAGTAGTCCTATCTTCTCTTTTTTCCGAATAGAATATATGGGCTTTTCCAACCGATAAATCAACGGACTGTAATTTATCAGGATGTTTGTGAAGCAAAAAACCCAAATCGGTTGCGGGGTTATGTGTTGTTGTAATTTTGAGGATCATTAATTCTAAAACATGCTTGATTTCCGTTACAAAAACTCAAGAAATAAAACCTCAACGCTAAAAGCTAACGATCAAATCTTTCCCTCGAATATTAATTTCACTTTTTTCAGACCTGTTCATTGAAACTCATCTATAGGAAGAAAATATGTAATTAGACTATTCTGAGATTTTTACGGATAACTATTACCTTGAAGTAGTATCTACTTCATTCGTATCATCTATGCTAATGAAACGTAAAAATAAGGGGAAGAGCGTCGAATAACTAAGAGTCATTTTGATTCGTTGGGAAAGAAAATCTGAAAATTATCTTGCATCTCTTTATCTCACAAGCTCGATCATTGCTTTTAACTTTTTCGTTGGAATCGTGCCACTATTTTTTGTCTTCTAAAAGTATTATTCATAGGCTTAAATCCAAATAATCATATTATAAAAGTTTGGAAATTGATCAGAGACAAATTAGTTTTCGTTTATCATGGAAACGGAATCGAACGGTTTAGGATCAAGACTCTAACATTTTTTGTTATTCTAAATTTTTAGGCGAATGAATTTCCAATTCGGAAAAAAGATTCAAACAATTCGTTTTGATCCTCTGAGTTTATAGTAGAGCTTTTCGGCGTCAGGGATCAATTCGTGGTCAAGTTATTTTTATTTTATAATAACACAATATACTCAAGTAATTTTGAGACAACTTGATCGAAGCGGAGCCCCCTGGGCCGCGTTAGCGGCAACGCCTGGGGTTAGATTTTTCGTGCAGATCTTTTTCTAAATTCTGATAGTAGATTCTAAATTGATTCAGTAGTTTTGTATCGTTGACGTCAGATCTGTGCTTACATTCATTCTCACGCCAACGGATTTTTTTAACCATGACATCGACAGAAATTACTATTTCTCCTTCCTCACTTACTTATTGTAACAGGCACCTGCCGCTTTCAGTCGAACATTGATTTACGGATGTGCTGGTCGGAAATCCTCCACTACCTCTTCTGCCTTCTCCTTCTCCGGTGCAATTTCTATTAGAGATCGCGGCATCGAAAGTATTTTGGTGGAGATCGCCTAACTGTATAGTTACAAGTATTCTCAAAACTCTATTTGATATTTCCAGATTAGAAATGACCTGGTTTGGATCCATAGTGGGTGTTAAAGATCTTCTGTAGTCTTCTAATGTCCACACGCGAGCGTTAGTTGGCATTACTACTATTCCTTGAGAGGTCCTAAGAACTGGAACTGCATGAGTCCCAAAACCCGTTCCGTCTGGACGTTCCCGTCCCAATAATGCCAACCAAATGCTTCCAGGAGGAGAATTGATGAGTGAGTTAACATAAGTTAGTATATCTTCCCGAGTGTTGAATTGTTGAGAGAGGGTCCAATTGTACCGAGGCAACATAGCTCTAGAAGCTGCTAACACTTGAGTTCTAATAAATTGATTTGAAAAAGAAAATATTCTAGGTATATCTCCTAATAAGAAATACAACAACGGATAACGTTGTAGTAATGAGGTAAAAGGATTTGTATTAGGAGCGGTATCAAAAAAGTAACCTCCACTCTGAAGAGGTCCTTGAGAATGATACTCCTGTAATTCTGCCATCATCTGAAAAGTATGAAGTAGACAAGGACCACATACTCCGTGCAATAGAGTCGCAGATTCGGCAGAAACTGAAATAGCTATCTGATAAAGTCTATTCATCCACTCTTCAGTTAATTGAAAATCGGTTGGTAAAGTTCTTAGTACTCTTTTACGTCCAATACTTTCTTTATATCCAGCTGGACAGAACTGGTCTGTTTTTCCAAGATTAGAAGCCGTATAACGTGTCCAGTCCAGTAAGCTTTTATCAACAACAAACAAAGAAGTGGGATTATTGGTAGTATCCTTGCCTAAATAAGATGGTTTGGCTGCATAGGCAACACCCCAATTGGATCCGCCTCTGGTTACTCTCAGCACATTGTCTTTGTAGTCCGAGATAATCCCGCCTTCTTCCGTTTCAAAAGAGACGTTCCAATAAGCTGGATTATACTTACTGATAGCCGCGTCACTACACAATGCCCACGTCACCCAATTCCAATTCGATTTACCCACATTAGAATACATACAGTAGAGAGAGCCGCTTACTCTATCATACTGAGCGAGATGCCCGCTTTCAGGATTGTAGTAGAGAGGAGTTGTATTCTTATCCGAACCTCCCCAACGAATAAAATAACGTTCATTTCCCCAGCGATTGTTCAGATCCCAAGCTATGGAAGTCTTGATACTAATGTTTCCGGGAGTGGCCACTGTTTTAATCCAATCATCCATGGAAGAATCTAAGGTATGGTTGTATTTATCTCCAGAGTTTCTAGAGATATAACCATACCAATTTGTATCTTTTAAACGATAAAGTCCATCCGCAGTCCAAAAGGCGTTGTCCTTTATGATCCATCTCTGTAGTGGGTCGTTGATCGTACAAGGTCTGAGATTTACATAGTTCCAGGTTTCGTCCCCTCTAATTACTTTTTCCGGTGCAGTAACACATAACCACGTATCATTGATGTAATAGGAAATTCTTTGAAACACGTCGTATCTTGCATTCGCAACGTGGGTTTGCCAACACTGTTCAATCACAATGTAACTTTCACCTCCGCTAAAGGTGGGGCCGTAACAAAATGATCCGCCGCCACTTACATTGACTTTGATCGGCTTGTCTTTTGGTTCATTGGTGGGTTTTTGAATAACCGAGTATTCAATCTTTGATGAAGCGTCTACTGGTGTAGGATTCATTCCATACTCAAACCCAACCCCAATAGTAACTAACAGAACTACTATTAACACCTTCTTCCAATTGCACATCTTTCAAATCCTATTTTTTAAATTAAGTAAATATTCTAAATTACTTATAAATGTTTCTCAATTAATCATAGCCTATGTTCAAAAAGAAAACTAATTCACCCAACTTATATGAATTGAATAAATATTTTTTCTTAAATTTGATTTCAATAAATTCGTTTGAATTCTAAATTTCAGCTGTCTGTCAGATGACATGAACATTTCGTCGCTACTACTCGAACATACTATATTTCCAAAAGTTAAAATGTTAAATCTCACTCAAAAAAGCCGCAAACTCCAGGTAGATTCAATTTGTGAGAACTTATACAGCTTCCCAAATCTCCCCTTAATTTTCGCACTCAAATTCCATAGGGATCAGCAATACAAAAACGGATACGAATCATCAAAAATATTTTTACTTTCGAGTCTTTTCATTTACCTTTGAACAAAAACAATATATTTAATTATTTAGAATATTTAAATAAACTGAAACTATAATTTACTTATATTGAACATACATTTAAATTATATATTAGTTTTAATCCATTTTTTTTAAAGAAAATTTGAACGGACTACTAAATTCATTTTTCTTATGAAATTCACCCCTTGAGACACATTCGGTCTTTGGATCACAGATGTTGTAAATCTTGCTTTTCTATCTTTTGTCTGCGTTTACTGGCTTCGATTTTCGTTAATTTTTATCGCAAAAACACCGTTTTCAAAAACAGGACATTATATTTTTATGCAGACATGCTTAAGCAGTAAAAGAAATCAGCCATAATCTTTAGAAAATTCTTAATGGATTACGACCTTCTACATTTTTACAATTGATCTGTAAAATCCTGGCCCGCTATAGTTCCTACATCCTAAGAGAAATGTTAGAAGCTGTGGTAATTTTGAAGTTTTGCGTCACAAGGAGCCGTTAGGATTCAGTCTTTTGTGTTTTATATTAACGTGAGTTCGGCCTAAGTAGAAAGTAAAAGTTGTAAATTGTCTTTAGATCTCAAATTCAAAGAAGGTTTTTTTGGAAAAAATGAAAATGCAACTAAACCGCTTAATAGATTAACGACCCAATTGAAAACTCCGAATATTCATAGATTCGATGGCGTTTGTTGTGTAAATCGCCTTACGAAAATTAGGTGGATAGGCCAAAAAAGGAATGACCGATTCCCAATTACCTCTCCGAGGCTTACCGATCATCGGATATTGACTGTCCCACTTGGCAGAAAAATCATAAAGCCATTTCTTAGCCATCGTCCCAAGAATCTCTTTTGTACCCTGTAGATTGATTCCTAAAGCCAAATAGAAGGCTTTGTTCACGACGTGGTTGCCGTCCCTTTACGATCGGCGGGTCCATGATGAGAATCGAATACACCTTATCTAAGGGTCGATTCTGCCATTCGACTACCGTTTCCATGACGGAATCGGTGACTTGAGAGATCAAGATCCGCTGAAACTTCCACTTGATAAATTTCTTTCAAGTGTTCGGATATTTCTCGCGTCGTCATTCCACGCGAATACATCGAGATGATCTTTTCATCGAAGCCGGTAAAGCGTGTCTGAATTATCTGCGGTTCAAAGCTTCCGTTTCTATCTCGAGGTATTTTATCAAAGGAAATAAATTGGAAACCGTAGATTTAAATTTATTAATAAACAACTCTTCATTAGGTAGTATATTTTTATACAAAGTTGGCGCCGCTCCTTGTATTAACTGCATCTCCGCGAACTATTGCGTAAGAAATAACAGTGGTCTTTGCCGAACAGGCTATCAAAAGCAAGACAATTAATGGAACAATCAATCTCAATAGTTTTTCCCCTTACTATACGTATTCAATTGCAAAAATGGCGCCTAGCGAAGTAGCCTTCTCGACGTTTGCGTTCCCGGAACGCCGCATAATTAAGATATGTTAATCGAATAAATCCGAGTGCGTTCCAGTTCTTTCAAATATGATCGAGTTGCCATCTAACTTATAGATCAAAAGCCAATCAGGTTCAATATGGCATTCACGCCGATTTTTGTAGTTCCCGGTTAATTTATGATCTTTGTATTTTGTACTTAATTGAATACCGTCAATTAGTTGTGACATTATCCCTTTGAGTTTCTCTAAGTCTTTCTTGCGCCTTTTCTGTAACTTAATATCTTTATTAAATTGAGTTGTAAAGCTAGGAATGAATTTCATATCTCCAGTTTCTTAAATAATTCTTCTTTAGATTTGACAGACTTTATACCTTTCTTTTTGTCAGTAGCTTCAAATGTTTTTTGAGTTACTTTATTAGGTATTTTAACCGGGAAAGGCAATCCTTTACTAAGTTTAATCTGATGATAGAAAATATTGATAGCTTCTGAAGCAGAAATACCTAAATGATCGAGTATATTTTCTACATCTTTTTTTAAGTTACCTTCAACTCTCGCTCGAATCATTGCTGTTTTTGCCATGATCATTATCCTTTAAGTTGATTGTTCCCCAATTGAGATACATTGTCAAGCTTTAACTTGTTGCTTAAAGATTATTCAAACTGAATAATTCCGATTTTCTGAAAATTCCTGCGGCATTGCGCCTAACGAAAGAGTCTCCTCGACGTTTGCGTTTCCGGAGCGAAGGTCACAAAGTGAGCCTGAACGGAGCGACAGAGCCGTAGTTATGTGCAGTGCCGCATTAATCAGAACATGGATTCATATTCATTGAAGTATTCATTTAAAAATGCTCCTAATTCTAAGCTTACTTCTTCCATTGATCCGTATATTCCTTGACTTGCCAGATCATACCCATCATCAAGTTGATAAATGGTTCCTCTTTCATTATCCGTCATTGAAGATTCAAATTCCAGCAATATCTGATACAATGTTCTCACTATTTTTTCAATATCACTGGGATTGTTTTTGTAGTGATTGTATAGTACTCCCAAAAAACCACGAACAACCTTTTGAGGATCAAATTCCCCTGCCGTCTGCCTTAGCACTGAGACCATGTCATTAATATTGTATGTAGTGGCTATTTCAATATATATGTAATCATCAGAACCATTTTGAATTTTACTATCTGCCCAGTCTATGACGGACGAAACTTGAATATATCCGGATATTAAAGCTATTCTAAATAGTTCTAATTGTTCTTTATTTACCATTTTGCTTTCCACGTCGTATTGAAAGACATACGTTTACTATTGAGACGTTTAATGAAGGCATGAATACCAGGAAAAGCTCTTCTTCACCTGCAGCCATTGTTTATAGCAGGTATCCACTTAGGCCTTTGTTTTATAAAATCTATTTATGTAGCACAATAAATTCCTGCGGCATTGCGCCTAACGAAAGAGTCTCCTCGACGTTTGCATTTCCGGAGCGCCTGTGCGCGAAGGAGTTGACGGAGGTTTGATCAACCTTAGTGAACGATCACAAGCCGAACGGCAAAGCAAATGTGCGGAGCCGGAGTGAGAATCGCGTATCTATCTCGAACGAAGCGAGGAGATGAAGTTATGCGCTGAAGCCCATTTATTAAAATACTAATAGCTTAATATTATCTAAAACTTCTTTCAAAGAAACTTTATTTATCGATTCAATAAACTCCACTTCACGAATAGTCCAATCTAAGTTTTTCACTTGATCAGAAAGAATTACACCATCGATTTTTTTTGATTTAATCAACACTTCGAATGGATAACCTTTAATTTTGCTCGTAATTGGACAAAATATTGCTAACCCAGTCTTTGAATTGTATTCCTTCGGCGATAAAACAAGTGCGGGCCTACGACCTTTCTGTTCATGACCTGCTTGAGGGGTAAAGTTGAGCCAAACTATATTTCCTTTTTCAGGAATATACTTTCTACTCCTTACCAAGCTTCCTTACCTATCGAGTTACCAGTAGATATTTCAGAGTGAAGATTTTGTTTCGTAATTTTAGAAAGTTTTTCTTCTAATGAAGCTTTTTTCATTGGATATATTACAATCTTATCCCCTTCATATTGTAATTCAACGTGGCTTCCGTCATTTAGCTCTAATTCCGTTGCCATTGCCTTTGGAATTCTAATACCTAAGCTATTACCCCATTTTTGAATAATTGATTCCATAATATTCCTATATATACAATGTATATACTTTTGAAAATTTGTCAGCAATTTTTTAGAATCAAACTTAATGATTTAGAAAGGAGTTTCTTTCATTAAGATTTATGGAGTAGTCCCCTGCTTTCTCGATAAATTTTAGTAAGCGCCTAATGAAATAGGCTTCTCGACGTTTGCGGTCCCGGAGCGCTTGTGCGCGACGCGGTTGGCACGAGGTTTGAGCGAACCTTAGTGAGCGTCTCGCAAACCGAGTGACAAAGCAATGTGTCGAAGACCGCGGTGAGCGCGAGCGGGAACCGTGAGTCGCGAACGAAGCGAGGAGACGAAGTTAGGCGCTGGTTAGCATCTTTTAAAGCCAGTTTTCAATTTTAATATCTTTAATTCGAATAAACTCTTTTTCATTATTCGTAACAAGAGTAAGTTTATTTGATAAAGCCTGAGAAACTATTAGAAGATCAAAAGGACCAATTGGTTTCCCTACTCTTTCTAATTCTACGCGAACTTTTGCAGCTTTATTTTTATCTCCACTAATAAACGGGAGGATATTCAAATAACTTAAAAACTCCTCTAAGACTTTCAGATTTCTTTCGAAATGAAGACTTTTCTGAACACCATATCTCAATTCAAATTCAGTAATTGATGAAATAAAGATGTTCTCTAATTTAATCTTTTTAAATTTCTTATAAACAGATTCCGGCTTTTGATTTATTATATAAATGCAGATATTCGTATCTAACAAATATTGAGTCATATTCTATTTCGTTTATCGTAGTCATTTGGTTGGTTTCGATCAATGGTAAAATCTTCAGAAAAATTATTAACGGTATTCCAAAATCGATCAACCGCATCGTCTATTGGTGTTAGAATGACGTTATCGCCATCTTTTCGTATATAAACTTCCTTACCCTTAAAACGATAGTCCTTTGGTAAACGTATTGCTTGGCTGTCGCCATTTTTAAAAATTTTAGCCCTATTCATATATATTTTATTATATATATAATTGTAAGCAAGTCAATGTTTTTTCGCAGATCTGGTCCAAAATGTCTTTTAAAACTTGTTAATAATGAAAACCAGAAATTTTTGCTGACTTGCGTCTAACGACAAGTGATTGTCGACGTTCGCGGTTCTGGAGCGTGCCTAAAGCACGCGGAAGAATTGGCGCAAGGCTTGAGCAGTCGCGTCTCGCGAGCCGAGTGACAAAGCGAATGTGGCTTTAGCCCGGAGTGAGGGTCGCATTAGCGATCCCGAACGAAGCGAGGAGACGAAGTTAGGCGCTGAAGCCCCTTCTCTATTAGAACTAAATTATAGTTTTAATTTTTCTAAAATTTTTATAATACTTTTTAATGAAACTCTTCCATCAGCGACTCCGATTGTAAGTTCATACAATGAATCTTCTTGATCTTCTATTTCAACACCGTTTAAATCTAAGAAAATCAGCGCGGAAGCAAGTGCTACTCGTTTATTTCCATCTATAAAGGCGTGATTTTTACAAAGGTAAAATAAATATGCAGATGCTTTTTGAATTAGCCCAATATGAAATTCTTGATTATCAAATCCGGAAAGCGGTTGAGCGATCGCCGACTCAAGGAGGTTTTTTATCTCTAATTCCATAAGAACCGCCGTATTCTTCTATTTGGTTCTTGTGGATGTAAAAAATCTCTTCGTAAGATAAATATCTAATAGAATCCAAACTCATTCAGCAAGTCGTTTAAGTGTCTTGCCGTGTTTTTTATTTATTTTTCCAAGACTTGTTTCTAATTTTCTGTCAATAGGTGTAATGATTAAGCTTTTACCATCAGTACTAATATCCAAAAAAGTATCTGAAGTAATATCTAAAAGTTCAAGATTTGGTTTTTCAATAATTAATGCAGAACTATTACCGTGTTGAATTAGTTTTTTGACCATATTTTAACTCGTTACAACATAGTATATACAATAGTGTTACAGAAGCCAACCCTTATTTGGCTAACAATTTAAGGGTTTGTCCCTCTCATTTTAAATCTTGTATTCAAAATTATTTTTGGCGTTATTTCGCATAACGAAATAGGTTTCTCGACGTTCGCGGTTCTGCAGCGTGCCTAAGTACGCGAAAGAATTGGCGCGAGGTTCGAGTGAGCCTTAGCGAACGGCCCGCAAAACTTGTGATAGCTTGCAGATGAAAGAGGGAGGTGGATGTAGGGTTCTATCTTTTTACCTGATTTAATTTCTTAAATGATCATAGGGGAGAGATTGGTTTTTTTGAAAGCTCCCGAACGGATATTTTTTTTAAGTTCCATTAGTTGACTAATTGTTTCAGATAACAAAAATTCATTGTACGTCTTGTTGAAGTTTTTCCGCGAAACGATCTCGATGGGCCAGCGTCAGACCCGACAGTTAAGCGCTGTTGAGTTTGTTCAATATTTCAATAACAGAAAACTTGAGATCCTTTAACTTATCTTTACAAATACTGAAAATAATCTCATGATCGAGACCTTCATAATGATGTGAGATAATATCTCTCATTTTCATTATTTTAACCCAATCAGTCTCCGGGTATTTGCTTAGAAAGTTTGGATCTAACTTAAAAATTGATTTGATATTATCTCCAATCGCCTGAAGCCTCATTGCGGATAGAGTCTAGAATGGTAATTCCATCTTCAGAATTGATTAAATCATCCGGAAATCTAATTTTACTAAATCTTGTTTCGATGAGAGAAATTGATTCTAATATAAACTCAAATCTTTCTTTAATTTCTTCAGACATTAATTAAATCTTTCTGAATTCGATTTAAAAAAGAAGGCTTAATTTGGCTTCTTTTCCTAACTAGATCAACGTGACGTTCAAATATAGATTCTAGAAAGATCTGCAATTCTGCTACTGAATCGAAATCAGGCTCTTTCATCTCCACCAAGATATCAACATCACTATTTGGGTTAATATTATCTTTTGCAAAAGAACCGAAAAAACCAATATGAAGAACTCCAAAATCGGCTTGGAGCTTTGGCTTAATTACAGAAAGTTTTTGCATCAATTCTTGTTTGGTTTCAACTTTCATATGTAAAATTTTCGATCGCATGAGAAAAAAGTCAATAAGAGGAATTAGTATTTAATCTTCAAAAATATCGAATTTCACCGAAAATTCCGGGTTTTTTCGCTCAAATTATAGAATTTACGAAATGGGCGCGTAACGAAGTAGGCTTCTTGACGTTGGGACCGCAATCGCACCTGTGCGCGACGCGGTTGGTACGAGGTTCGAGTGAGCCTTAGCATCGTCCCGCAAACCGAGTGACAAAGCAAATGTGCGGAACCGCAGCAGTTAGGCGAAAGTTGTTTATTTTAATCAAATAAGTAATTCGCTTTAACAGCGGTCAAAAACTGATCGCAATCAATTAATAATCCAAACGTAGCGTTGTAATAATTATAATTTTCCAATATAATCGATTTAAGATCGCGAAATCTAAATATCGTCGATAGAGCTCGCGAAACTTCGTGGTTACCATCTTCAGTATCTCTTAATTGTCCGCGAATGTATTTTAGATAATTATTAATTTTCTTTGTTCTTGTAGTTATATTAGTATCAAGGTATTCTTTTTCGAAATTATTCGATAAAATAATCTCCCTTGCTACGGAACTGAAATATTTAATCCACTGAGTATTTGTTTTGTATCTTTTAGCGCCCTCCTTAATTCCAAAAGAATAAGAAAGCAATACATAATAGTTGAGCCGTTGCAAGCTCATTAATAATAACGTAGTCTGCATTTTTATATCAGTTGTTTTGTTACTATTTATTGCTTTTTGAATTAACCCATCATCATAAAAATAATAATTGAGGCTTTCATATCTTTTATATTTGAGAAGATTTGTAAGTAATTGATTCATTATTTCTTATTAAAAAATTTAATTTAACAACTTTCACCTAACGAAAGATAATTGTCGAAGTTCCGCGTGTCAGAAGGACTTGGCGCGAGGCTTGCTTTGTAAGACGAGTGACAAAGCGGAATTTGGCGAAGCCCAAGCAAGGTTCGCAAAGCGATCCCGCAGCACCGCGACAATTTTCGGTTATGCGAGAAGTGGGGGCATGGATTATTTAACTTTGCGTATTGAAATACTACGTTCAGTTCGAAGATCCTTTGCGGATATCCATAGTGAATCGATTTCGACTCCAAATGTAACTTCAATTTGAGGTTCTCCGCGAGGAAGTCTTGGTATGTCGACTAACTGGAATTGACCGAGGCTATTGGCACCCGAAGTAACCGGAGCAGTGCCAGAGAAAATACTCAGAAAGATTTGCTCCTGATTATCGGATGCAGTAGAAAAAACTTGGGTCACAGAGTGAGGTATCGTAACTCCTTTGCGTATAATTGGCGTAAACACGCCACCGAGCGTTTCAATACCAAAGTCATAAGCAAGATGTCCGTCGGGTGTGCGGCTCGTTTGCCCAACAACTGTATGCGTCGGTGCTAAGAGTAAACAGTTGGCGATAAATGCCAACGCTAATAAACAAAAGATTGAGGTTCTCATATTCTATTTGAGTAATTTTTCGTCCCATTTCGCCTAACGAAAAAGAGTCTCCTCGTCGTTGCGGCTGCAAGCGCTTGTGCGCGACGAAGTTAGGCGAAGCGACGAACTTCGTTAGAAACTAATAAAATTTCCATAGATCCAACCATAAGTCGTTGTCACTCCTCCGTAACAACCTAACCTAGTAGACACGAAATACCAATAATTATTCCATTTTTCGATTTTATACATACTTTCTGTTCTGGCAATTATCTCGACAGAAAATCCTTTTGGTAATTTAATCTGCTTAGAAAGATCTGAATCGCTTTTAAGATCTTTTAATCTGTCTTCCATACATTCTTCGGAAGATAATTGGTTAAAAGCAAAGAACTTAGAATTTACATTTGCTTTTTCTCTAAAAAATACATCCGAATTTACTGTTCCAATTGTTCTTTTCGTTGAAACGACTTTTTGATCTTGAATTTCGTATTTATGATCTGGTGGGTTAATGGAATTTGGATTATAGAAATTTACTGCTTTAACATTTTTAGATTTTCCTTCACACGCAATATATTGCTTTGGAAGATAGTCATGTTCTTTAAATTTCAAAGTACATTTGTATTCTCGTCCTTTAAGCCGCGGGTCGGAAGAATTCTTAAACTTAAATAATACCATATTAATTTCAATAGTATAATTGGTTTCACCGGAAATGACGGGTTCTGATTCTTCATGAAAGATCAGCGTCCCGTTTTCATTAAATCTTATAGAGTCGCCATTCGAAGTATTCCATACCTTAACAGCTAATAGTTGTTGTTTTAAACTATTTGTAGCCTCTTGTGCAATCAAATTTGTGACGCAGAAAAGTATGATAATTATTGATTTACTCTTTTTAATAAACATCTGATTTCCTTTTAGAATAATATTTCGTCGTTCGCCTAACGAAATAGGCTTCTCGACGTTTGCGGTTCTGAAGCGCGCGAAAGGATTGGAACGAGGTTTGAGCGAACCTTAGTGAGTGTCTCGAAAGCTGAGTGACAAAGCAAATGTGCCGAAGGCCAAGCAAGCGTTGCGGAGCAATCCCGAAGCGCCGCGAGAAGTCGCAGTTAGGCGCCGTAGCTGAACAATTAAATAGAAAGTTCTTTTTGAAGTTCCACTTCTTTCTTAAGAACCTTGTTAATGATAGAATTTAAATCTTTACCTTTAGAAGAGGCAATTTTGGAAAAATATTCCTCAATATCGTTATCAAGATATATCGGCAAATGTATATTTTTTTTGTCTTCTATAAAAAAAACGCCTTTTTTACCTTTGGAGAAATCGTAATGTTTTTTCATTTCTTAATCTTTGCCTAATCTTTGGAGGTATTCTTTTTCTTCCAATTTATCAGCTTTTCTGGCGGAAATTATTCTTAACTTTTCTTCTTTTTTATTAGATTTGTCTACAAAAACAACTACGATTACAGTAAAATTTTCAATTTTCCCAAGGACAAGCCACCTTTCCTCATTTTCTGAATGATCTTCATCGGGAATGTAGATTGCATCTTTATCTAAAAAGACCTGAGAAGCTTGTTTAAACGATATTTGATGCTTTTTAAAATTTGAAGAATTCTTCTTATCATCCCATTCAAAAAGCATTTAGATTAGAAATATTTTAGATGAAGTTCTAGTAAATCAGAATATTTCAGCAATTTTCTTTTTGGAATTAAAATAGTTTTAAGCTATGTCGACTAACGAAAGAGTCTCCTCGACGTTGCGGGTCCAAGCGCCTAAGCGCGACGGACTTGGCACGAGGTTCGAGCGACCTTAGTCGCGTCCCGCGAACCGAAGTGAGGAGCCGCAGTTATGCATCAATACACCGGGATTTCACCCACATTCGAACTAAAACGAATAGCTATATCTTTTTTCATTCTATTTTTAAATCTTTCTAATAACACGCTTTCTCGTTCCGGTAAATCAATAAGTATCGCTTCCTTAATATTAATCATGTTCTTGAATACCTCAGAATCAATTTGATTATTATCGCTTGGAAACGAATATCCCATTATCACTAATCTTTCGACTTTCGAGGCCGCACTTTTAATGAAGTCATTATAAGTATTTATCGTTCCTTCTTTTTCAAAGGCGAATTTGATATAGTTTTTTACAGCCGAATTTGAATATTTAAGAATTCCATAATATCGAATAGCCCTTAGAATTATTTTTTCCAAATTTTGATAGGCCAAATATTGTCCATAATGGTTCCACTTTCTATATGAATCATTAGGAACTAAATAACCTGCTGATCCATTTAATTTTATAATTGTATGCGTGTCTTCAGTATTAACTGAATTGGCACCAGTATTTTCATTTCCAGGTATGACATTTAAAAGTTTTAAAGCGTAATGAAATTTATGTTCATTTGCATAAATGCTTTCTATGTGCTTACAAAAAGACAGCTCAAATTGATTGTCGTAATTCCAGGAGAAAATAATCGGGTTGTTAAAAAGTTGAGTGGGGCTATCGACAGATTTTATCAGTTGAGATAAAAAATTTCTTATACGCGGACTAATTTTCGAATCGTAACCGACAAGATTTGAAGAATGATTTATACTTTGCTCTACTAAGAAATATGAAGATATAACATTTTTGATCTTTGCCAAAACCTTCGGTTGATCTTTGTTTTCTATAGCGTATGTATCAATGGGAATTCCACGGCACTCCTCGGCAATTTCACGCCAATCTTGCAGGCAAATCAAGAGCCAAAGGAATGCTCTCTTTACTAATTCCAGCACCAAAATAATATCCAATTCTCATAATAATTAAATTTGCATGATTGCGTCTAACGAAATAGGCTTCTCGACGTTTGCGGTTCTGGAGCGCGTCTAAACGCGCGTAAGAATTGGCACAAGGTTCGAGTGAGCATTAGCGAACGTCTTGCGAACCGAGTGAAAAAGTAAATGTGCGAAGCCGGAGTGAGAGTTTGCAGAGCAAATCTCGAACGGAGCGAGGAGACGAAGTTAGACGACGTGTTCCACAAATTAGGATATTATTACTTCTCATGTTTGATTAAAAGTCGAATTATTGCATGGTAACTCGCAAGGTAGAAATGAAACATCCAAGAGTACCATATGTTCTTATCATAATTTCCTTTCTGACTTGGATTATGATGTCTAATTGCGAAATTATTAGCAAGATCGAAAATCAAGGCGTCGTCCTTTTTATCTAAAACTTTTTCTAATTTTTTAGTTTTTCGTAACCATTCAAAAACATCTGCAAGTTCTCTAATTGTTTCCTTTCTATCATTTAGGGATTGATTTCTAGTTCTCCATTTATGAATGGCATTTATTACTTTGTTATCAACATGTTCGACGTCATAAGGAAGTATGTCTGCACACAAAATATTTTTCAATGCTGAGTCGCCTAATGATAAAATTTCGCCTCTATCATTTAATTCAAATCCATCTCCGTAATCAATTAAGAACATATTTACAATTTCAATATATTCACTTTGACCTTCTTTCTGGCTATAAGATCCGTAATCCCAAATCTGAAATCCAGCATCAGTATCAAATGGTTCCATGCTTCCAGGCTTAGAAACTTTATCAAAAAGAAATTCGATAGTATCGAATATCCGATCCTCAGTGATATCTTCCTTTTCCCATTTTGTAATTGGGAACGACTGAAAGGAAAGTTTTATAGCCGCTTCAAATTTAATGGCTTCTGATAAAAACTTTTTTGTTATTCCTGACTGTTTAAAATAATCTTTATCACGAAAGTAGAGATATAGATTTTGAAACTTAAAATATAAGTCATTTAAAGTTAATCTATTATTTTGATTTCGAGAGGAAAAATATTTTCGGATCATGAATTTTACTGCAAAAGAATACTTTGGAACATGTCATCTAACGAAATAGGCTTCTCGACGTTGCGTCCGCAAGCGCTTGTGCGCGACGCGGTTGGCACGAGGTTCGAGGCGCCTTAGCGCCGTCTCGCGAACCGAAGTGACAAAGCAATGTGGCTTTAGCCCGAAGTGAGAAGCCGCAGTTAGACGACGTAGCAAAATATTAAAGTAATCTAATTTTGAAGCGGCAATTGGGGCATTTGACGAAATCATCGTAGAAAATTTGTTTATAGATTTTGATATCAAAGTCAAATGATTTATTGCATTTGGCACACAAAAAAGGAATATCTTTAGTTACATTTTTTCCAATTGATCCTATTGGTTCCACTATCTCATCCCAATCTGAATTTTCAGCCCAAATTGCAAATCCGGCAAATGCTTTTAGCGGTAACGTATCAGCTTTTTGCGGATCAAAAACTGTAAACTTTCCAATAATGGCTTCAATGACATTAAAAGTATAAAATAAAAGAAAAGGAACAGTGCGGTAATAGTGAAACCATAACGAATTGATATCTTTTCCATTTAGGAATATGAAATTGAAATTGAAGGGTTCTGTCGCGATAGGGCCAAATGTTGTGATTAAATGATTTGCTCTTTGCCAAAGTAATTCAATGCCATATTCGCAATGTTTGTTGTAGCGAACATCATATATGAATTCCGAATCAAAGATTGGTTCATAAGGACATTTAGCAATAGCATTTGAAATAATCTTCTTTTTTGTAGTATCATCAAAAATCTTTGAGTTTGAAAGATTTAATTCATTGGGATCTTCGGACTTTAATCGCTCATAGAAGTCAATATGATTAGTTGCTAACATTTCAAGGTAAAATAGGCTTTCTTTGAAAGGTTTTCTTAGTATTGCATAAGCTACTGTTAATTTTCCTTTTTCGGAACACTTTAATGATTCATAAATAAAGTGTAGCATATCACTTAATAAAGAATGATATGAAAGTTTCGTTATTAATTCGTAAAGTTCATCTTTTTTGTCTCTTTCCTCCAGGAATCTGAAAGTATCTTTTTTAGGAATTTTAGAAAATTCTTCGGATGTTTCTTTATCATTAAATTCCAGTTTAGTACTTAGAATACCATTCTTCTCGAGATCATGAATAGTTGAAAGCATTGCATCATGAAAGAAGAAAGCAATATTATGAGATTCTATAAATTGTTCAGGTAATATTTTAGGCATGTTGTTTTGCAATGTCGTCTAACGAAGTAGGCTTCTCGACGTTTGCGTTCCTGAAGCGTGCCTAAGCACGCGAAAGGATTGGAACGAGGTTTGAGCGAACCTTAGTGAGCGTCCCGCAAACCGAGTGACAAAGCAAATGTGCCAAAGGCCAAGCGAGAGTTGCGGAGCAATCTCGAAGCGCCGCGAGAAGCCGAAGTTAGACGACGGTCTGGTTTGATTGTTGATACTTAGAATCATCTAAATAAGGCATATGAAAGGATCGATGAAACTTTTCTACCTGAAACATAAACGTAAACTGCATTGATGGGTAGCCAAGACTTCTCAATTTACCAGGATAACTGATATTAAGCTCCTTATCTGTAACGTAAATATCTGTTGTATTCTTCTCGACTTCATCTGGAAAAAATATTTTTGGAAGATGGATAATATTACTAAGAACGATATTTATATCATTTGCATTTAACTCGATTTCACGATTTTTAATTAATTTATGATTGTAAGAAGATTTAAAATGTCGTCTGAGATGTTTAAGTAATTTTTCTAAAATATCAAATAGAAGCATTATATTATGCCTTAATTGATAATTATAAGAAAATGCCGTTGTTTTTCCTAAAAATTTTGGATGAACCGATTCAATTGGTCCAATTGAACCATCGGCATCGACACCCTCTATATAATAACCGGGAACAACTATATCACTATAACGACCTACTATATATCTAAGCCTAGTATTGCCATGTTTTATAAGATTTATTTGATCTTTCCAATGGCAGGAATGAAGAACCGTATCGGATCTAAATTCAACCGCACTTTTAACCTTAGCATTTATAACCCATTCTGAAAGCGTTTTATACTGAATATTGTCTGGTTTACAAATACTCTTTAATACCCAAAAACAATCGTCATAAAGACTATTAAAATTCAAAAGTAAATCGCTGGTCGCTTGCAGGACCTCATCAGGAATTCGATAATTAAGTTGGTGAGCATTTTTATGAAAACTTGTTAAGGAGTTTAAAAGTCTTTTATATGTTCCAAATATTTTTCCTAATGAATGATTTAGAATGTCAAATGGATGTCTAAGTGAATACTCTGAATAGAACAAATACTGACTTGGAATTTGATCTAAATAAAGAATTACTTCAGGGAAAGTATAATTTTTAGCCTCCGTCTTAATTTTTACTTTCATAAAATGAATTTTCAGACTGTCGTCTAACGAAAGAGTCTCCTCGACGTTGCGGCCGCGAGCGCTTGTGCGCGAAGGGACGATGAGGTTCGCTCGTCTTTAAACATCAAAGCGAACCGAAATCGAGCAATGTGGCGAAGCCCGCAGTGAGCCTGAGCGGGGACCGCGAATGGCGAACGAAGCGAGAAACCGAAGTTAGGCGCCGTAAATTAAGATTTAGATTCATTCTTTTTTAATAGTCCCTCAATTAAATCTTTCAAAGAAGACAAATCATAATTTGGAAATGAATCAGCATTATCTGAAGCGCTAATATTAACGCTCCAGTCTTTAAAAATTTTTGAAAATTCTTCCCGATCTATTTTCCCTTCAAATACCTTAATATATAGATCTCCATAATTTATCGCATGAATTCGATTCATCAATGTATCTACTAAATGTCTTTTGCTATTATAGAGGTTAAATAAGATCTTGCTAATGATTCCAGTGACCGAAAGAACTAATATTTTTTGTAATAATTTCAAAATAATTGAATATGAAAATAATTCAGTAGTTCCTTGAATTATATAATCTATACCAATAATTGATATTAATGTTCCAACAATCAGAATAGAAATTGAAAAAAACAACGAGATCGTCGCCATTTTAGATTCATACAACTCGCGATCTTTTAGATCATCAATAGCATCCTTGATATAGCTGCCTATTTTTTGTTTATTTTCATCTGTTAAAACTAATCTGCTAGACGATAGTTGAAATAATACTAAACTCTTATATGTTTCTGCTATATTATTTGCAATTTGATTTTCCGACAGTTCACTACCGTCGACTGTATCCGGGTCATTTATGATTTCTCCATGAAGAGGATTATTAAGTAAGTATATAGCGAAATATTTTCCTAACTCCCTTGTAGCATTACGATAGTAATTGATGATGGCCGAACGTCCGTGCATTTCTGGGTCGGAATAATCTAGAAAACAAATAACTCCTTGAAATTTGTCCAACTCATTTAACAATAAATGTCGATTTGATTCTGAATCGATCGAAATATCGGGAAGATTTATTTGTGAATCATAGTTTCTACTATAAAGCTCCGTCCTTATTTGTTTTATAAAATCTAAGGTATAGACTGATGAAATAAGTAAAAATTTTGTCATTTAAATTATCCTGATTTATGGCGCCTAACGAAATAGGCTTCTCGACGTTTGCGGTCCTGGAGCGCGCTAAACGCGCGGAAGGATTGGCACGAAGGCTTGAGTGAGCCTTAGCGAACGATCACAAGCCGAGTGACAAAGCAAATGTGCCGAAGGCCAAGCAAGGGTTGCGGAGCAATCCCGAAGCGCCGCGAGAAGCCGCAGTTAGGCGATGTTCGCCCAATCAAAAGCAAACTGCACTTTCGAATAAACGGGTCGAGCGCGTGATCGTTTCTTTATTTACAATGACACTTTCGTAGAAAGCAAAACCCGTTTTTAAAGTCCAGAAGACCAAACTGAAAGATTTGAAACTTCAGTCTGATCATTACTTCTTCAACTGGATAAAGAAACAAAGCAAGATCGCATCCCCATCCCAAGAAAACGCGCTCGACCCGCCCACA
>NZ_ANIK01000122.1 GCF_000347175.1 Leptospira alstonii serovar Sichuan str. 79601 | reverse complement strand
ATATTTCAAAATATTTGAATGAAGCGGTGGCTAACATTTGGAAAGATGAGAATCGCAGGCTGCGTAGTGTAAACAATGAAACTCTCTCCGGGACGAAATTCCTATGGTTAACGAACCAAGAAAATTATTCTGATAAGCAAAAGGAAGCTTTCAATTCTCTTAAACTAAATCTGTATAAAGTCGGGAAAGGATGGCAGATAAAAGAAGCCTTTCGTTATTTTTGGTCTTACAGCTATAAAGGTAATGCGGAAAAGTTTTTCAAACGTTGGTATTTTTGGGCTACTCATTCTAAACTTAAACCTATTATTAAAGTCGCTAAGATGCTTTATAAAAACATTAAATATATCCTTACCTACTTCGCTCATCGAATCACAAACGCTGGTTCGGAAAGTATTAATTCAAGTATTCAGAAAATTAAATCGAATGCAAGAGGCTTCAGAAATTTCGATTTCTTCCGCGTCGCTATTCTCTTTCATTTAGGCGGTTTGGACGTTTACCCATGATTTTTCCTGAAGGGCCACTTTTGTTTAGCCTTATGGCAACACATCTTTATCACGGCGACTGTTTAGATAATCTTCCAAAGATCCCTGATGCTTCAGTGGATCTTATCTTTTGCGATCTTCCTTATGGAACGACGGACTGTTCCTGGGACGTAATTATCCCAATGGAAAAACTTTGGCCTGAATACGAACGAATCTCCAAAGAAAGAACTCCGATCATTCTTACAGGAAGTCATCCGTTCACAAATTATCTGATCAACAGCAACCCGAAGAATTTTCGGTATTATGAGTTGATTTGGTATAAGACAAAAGCGAGCGGCTTTTTGAATGCAAAAACGAGACCGAATAAGAGTCATGAAAACATACTCGTTTTCTATAAGAACCAACCTGTTTACAATCCGATCAAATATCAAATCGATGAGCGTTACAAAAGAAAAGGTAAAACGCTTGGTAACGGAAATCAATCGACTGTATTTACGATTCGGGGTGAGAAAAGTGAAAACTATCAATATTTGGATGATGGATTTAGATATCCGGATTCTGTATTGTGTTTTCCCTCCGAATCTGAAATCGGGATGCACCCGACACAAAAACCTTTACGGCTTCTCCGTTACCTCATAAAAACTTATTCGAATGTAGGAGATACGGTTTTGGATAACTGTATGGGACACGGAACAACGGGAATTGCCGCGATCGAACTCGCAAGAGATTTTATCGGAATGGAAATGGATAAGGAATATTTCGAGAAAGCGAAACGCAAAATCCAAATGGCTGAAACAAGAATACAGCTTGAGTTAAATTTCGAGAGTTGAAATGGATCATAAAATCGAATGCCCGCACTGTAAAAGAAAGTTTGATTCACCGGAAAGCGAAGCGATCCGGATGGCACGTTTCGAGGATCAATGGATGAACCATTGTGAAGATATGTTTAAAAAAGGATGGAGACCGGGAAAATTTAAAAACCTTCCCGAATTCTTACAAACGAAGCGCATCGGAATTTATTACGAAAATTTAGAGAAAAGAATCAAAGCAGGAAAAGAAACGACTTAGTAGACATCGATAATTTCTGAAATTGTCCTCAAAGATTAAATCCAGGATACCATCCTGAATGGATGAGTTTCTTAAATATCTTTCTCTCCTTTCTCCGTTGTCACTTCTCCTGTGGTTCATAATCAGAAAAGAAGTGAAGACTCAGATTTTGAAAGCGCGTGAAGAAGAACGAAAATACATGGAATCGAAAGTGAAGGAAGTAAAAGAAGAATCTAAAAATCTTTTATCTCAAGAACGCTCGAAAACAGATCGTCTTTCGGATCGAGTGATGGAATTAGAAAAATCGCATACACTTGAAACAGCGCTACTTCGACAGACGGCTTCAACTACAGACAAACGGTTAGATACGATTGAAGCTCGAATCGAAAAGCTGGATAGCAAGTTCGACGAGAAGTTTGACGAACAAAAGGAACTCCTCCACAAAATTCACGCAAAGTTTCAGAACGGAGGAGCTCCAAAATGATTTTACAAATTCTCAACTTTCTTATTCCACTCATGAGGAATTTCCTAAACCTAAAAGCGATTCAAACAAGCCAAAATTATTGGAACGAATCTTCGTCCGCAGTAGCCAACACGAAGAAAATTTCAAGAGAAGAAGCATTCGATTCGATTTCAAAAATTCCGGTTCAGAGCGATCCTGTTTTCTGTCTGCCGGTGTCGGATCCTCATATCACTTCACCTTATGGATGGCGTCACCTTAACATCGACGGAAAGAAATCCAAGCAGTATCACTTAGGAATCGATCTTGGAGGATATAACGATGTATTCGCCCCGGAAGATTGCGTGATCGAAACTGTTCTTGGGAGAGATCGAAAATATCCGGTGAAATTTCGGTGGGAAAAAAACACCTGGGTCAATTTAGTAAAATCGGGTGAGGTTCCAGCAGATCGCGCTTGGACTCCCTTCGTTCTTGCAATCGGCGTTCATTCAAAAAACCGATATAAATTCAAGCACACAGATCCCAGGGTCAAGAAAGGAGATAAAGTTAGCGCAGGCGATTTGATCGGAAAATCCGGAAACTATGGTTATAGCTTAGGCGCACATCTTCACTTCGAAGTTTGGCCATGGGATGATAAGACTCAGGATTGGAAAAAAGAAACCGATCCCGGAAAGTTTTTAAAAGACAAAGGGCTGTTATAAGGAGGTTTTCACATGATCGAATCTATAACCGTACTTCTTCCAACAGTGCTTCTCAACGGTCTCTACATGGGTCTCGTCCTGACAGTTTCACAAGTTCTGTTTCGAAATTTACCTCACCGAATCTTGTTAAAGAACAAAAGACTCGTTGTGTTTGTAGTCGCTACGATGATTGCCGTTCCCTATAACATTTTTTACTGGCTCACGATGCCGGAAGTTTTTACGTACTGCGTCTCATTCGATTCTGTTAAAGAAGAGATTTGCAAAATTCTTCCGGGATGGGCGATCGCCGCCTATCAGGCAATTCGCCTTTTCGTTTGCTATCTCGCAACGATTCTACTCTACAATAAAATCGTGAAAGGCGTTTTCGAAAGATCCGGACTTGGACATGCAAAACCTGAGAACGAAAGAGAAGAAAGAACGGAGGAATTCCAATGAACCGAATTCAATTTTTCGTTACGTTTCTACTCTATCTCTTTCCATTAAACTCTTGTATTACGATCGTAGCCCAGACTCCGGATTCCGTAGGAATGCCGCAGGTTCTTCGAGAGGAAGCAAAAGAACAATCCAAGAAAGGAGATAAAAGGGTCGGTAATCTCCTGAATGCCGCCGCAGATTCCATCGAAGCGGGTGATAAGAACGCACGAGCGGCAATCAAAGGAGAGAAGAAGACTCAGAAAGAAAACGCGTCTCTTCAACGTGAAGCCGGTTGGGGTGATGGACTTCAAAGCCTTGGCTGGTTCACTATAATTTTAATCGTTGGAACAGTGCTGATTCTCTTGTTGATTCTTATCCTAAAAGGCAAGATTCAAATTCCCTTCATTTCAAAATTCTTATCGATCAGAAGCGGTGGAAACGCTTCAACTTCGTAGAATTATCCGTATAAACGTCCTTGGAAACAAGGGCGTTTCCTAAATTTTGTTTGAACTTTTTCGTTTCTCTTAACTATGTATAATAATAATCTATTATTAGAAATCTCGCTAAACCCACGTATTTTCCGAAATAAACTTAAAAGAACTGAAATTCAGTAACGTTTTTAGCGCACATTCCCGACGGGGGTAACGCTCGCGGACAAATCTGATTCGGAAAAACTATATAATGATTTCAGAATGTTTTCTCGTTACAATCAATTCGCTTCCGTAGCGATCAGGGCATCCGATTGTGTCTCAAGTTCTCTTACGACCACGCTCAAATTCTCGCTCTTTGTTACTAAGGATTCCATAGAATTTTGGAGGAAGAAAATCGCCTCGACGATTCCTTGCAAACCCGTCTTTTGTTCGGAAGAGGCAAGTTCGATTTCCGAAGACAAAGAGCGTAAACGATCCAGAGTGGAAAAAAATTGAGAGTTGATCTTTTTCTGTTCGTCAAACAACTTCGAAAATTCATCGAATCGAACAAACAAATCTTGAAATAGGTTGTCTTGTTCTTTCACGTGTCCCGCCGTTGTCTCCGCCGATTTTTGACCCATCACTACATGATTGGAAGAATCTCGAATGATCTTGGAAATCAGATCCGCGTTTCCGGCGCTACTTTCGGCTAGTTTGGAAACTTCTTGCGCGACGACCGCAAATCCCCTTCCCGCTTCCCCGGCTCTCGCCGCCTCAATGGAGGCGTTCAAAGAGAGAAGATTGGTTCTATCCGCCACTTCGGACATGATACGGTTCACTTCTCCAACGCTTCTAAAAGAATCCCCCAAAGAAACGAGAGAACCGGAAAGTTCTTCCACAAATTCGGTCACCATGGTTCCGGACTTTCTCACTTTATCCATACTTTGATCCAAGGTATAATTGAACTGAGAGATCCTTTCGATAATGGATTTCAGATTGCTGCTGTGTAGGATCAAACTTTCAATATTACTAAACTGATTTTTGACGTTATGCGAAGAATTTTCCGTTTGTGACTGAAACTGCTCCACAGTCGAACTGATCTCTTCAAAAGAAGAGGCGTGCGTCGAAACTAAAACGGAAAAGTCATCCATAAAGCTCTTTAGATTTTTGGATGAATCTTTCAAATATCGAGCGGATTCTTTCATCTTACCGCTTCGTTGAGCGATCACTTTATGAGATTCTTCTAATTCTTCTTGTCTGTATTTTGAGTTCTCTCTCAGACGTATAAATAGTTTCACAAGAATTCTAACGATCAAAGCGCCCGCTAATATGAACAGGATTTTCGTGACTTGTTCGGAAACCGAAGCGTATCCCAATGAGTTGGCGAGTCTCTTATTTTCCGTTAAAATCAAACCGTGTCGTACTGCCGTATAAATCGCCAAAGACTGCGCGCTCCCGGACAATACTCCGACCCAAAGAACAAAATTAGGAACCAGTAAAAGTCCAGAAGATATGATATAAAGATAACTGATGCCGTACAATATGGGACTTTTTACAACTCCGGTAGTGAAATCGGGATGATCCATCGTGGCGCCGATCATGACCAAAAGCTGAACGGAAACGTCCATAAGGATAAACACCTTACTGAGAGTATGTGAAATACTGCCGGTTCTCCAAATCTTGTAAAAACTGTAGGAAAAATAAAACAACATGGCCGTTGTGCCGCTCAGATATAAGATATTCTGAATCGAATTGGTGCGTTTCCAGTTGATCATAATCGAGATGTAAAAAAGCACAATCAATCCGAATCGAATCCAATTGATATAGGAGGGACCGGAGGAGATGATCTCCTCGTCGGTCTTTCTTTTTGATTCTTTCTTCAAGGACATAGACTAATGAGGGCCGCTCACTTTGAAAAATCAATGGTTTTTCTAAAAACGGGAAATTACGGCGTACCCCGAAGATTAGTTTTATTTTATCAAAAAGGTTTAGTCGCTGAATTAGCGTCTTGGGCTTCGATAATTCGCAAATTTGAATTTTAAATCTCGTAAATAACGTGAGCACCAATGCGAAAGCGATTGAAAATGTTTTCATTTTTAAGATTCCATTATATTCGGCTTCTTAATTTTACGAATATTCTCGTTTTCGATTCAAGTTCGTAACCATTTGGATTTAAATCGGGCTTTGTTAAGGAAAAATTACACTTTGCTAAATTGTATGTTTTCAGATTGTTTATTCTCTCACATTCATTATTCTTTTCGGAGTTACATTGATTCCTTACAACCCGTTTCCCAGCCGGGAATTTTTGGGTGGGTAAACTAAAGCGAATTTGTGGAGCAGGATTTGTCTATCCGCTGGCATCTAAAACGTGGGAGTTCCCACTTTTTAGGGATCAGTGGGTAGAGTCAGGGGTCAGGGTTGAAATTTTTCCGTTTTATCCATAATGGCACGGAAGTGATCCGAGTTTTACCGATTCTCGGCTGAATTTCCAGTAAGACTGAGAAAATGCCGGTTATTAAGACCTGATATCAAATATAGTTTACAAAAAATCCAATATATAAAACTTTGGTAAGTAAATATTTCCATTTTTTCTTAAATCTGGACTATTTCTTGATCCATCATAAAATCAAGCTGGATGCGTAAGCTCCCAATTCAAGACTTAGATTATCACGAATATGTTACCACAAGAGTTGGAACAAAAACTTGCGTCTTTGAGTCTGGAAGACGCCTTAGAATGGATCAGCAACGAATACGGAGAAACTGCGGCTTTCTCCACAAGCTTGGGTCTGGAAGATCAAGTTATCACTCACGTAATATTCTCCCGAAATTTAAAGATTAGAATTTTCACGTTGGATACGGGCCGTCTTTTTAACGAGACATACGACCTTCATAAACTTACGAACGCGAGCTACGGGAAGAGGATTGAAACTTATTTCCCGGACACGAATGCCGTTCAAAATTTGATCAACACCAAAGGGCCCGACAGTTTCTACGACTCCGTTGAAAACAGAAAAGAATGTTGTTATATTCGAAAAGTGGAACCTCTAAATCGTGCGTTAGTCGGAACCGAACTTTGGATCACGGGAATTCGTTCCGAACAATCGGATTCCAGAAATTCTTTGACAAAGATCGAACTGGATTCCTCTCGTAATATTTTAAAATACCATCCTCTCTTGGATTGGACTTTGGAACGCACTCAAGACTTTATCGATACGTATCGGATTCCGGTTAACGTGTTACACAAAAAAGGATTTCCTTCCATCGGATGCGCTCCTTGCACAAGAGCGATTCAGCCGGGAGAAGACATTCGCTCCGGAAGATGGTGGTGGGAAGAATCGAATCAAGAATGCGGACTTCACGTTGTCGACGGCAAATTAGTCCGTCAAAAATCCGGTCCTAAAAGAGCGATATGAATTCAACTATGAATAGATCTAGACTTACACACCTCGAACAACTGGAAGCGGAGTCGATTTATATCCTTCGGGAAACCGCTTCTCAGTTTGAAAAACCGGCTCTTCTTTTTTCCGGTGGAAAGGATTCGATCACGCTCGTGCATCTCGCGTTGAAGGCGTTTCGTCCCGGAAAATTTCCCTTTCCTTTGGTTCATATCGACACCGGTCATAACTTTCAAGAAGCCTTGGACTTTAGAGATGAGCTCGCTTCCAAAATCGGAGAGAAGCTGATCGTTCGTTACGTTCAAGATTCCATCGACCAAGGAAAAGCCGTCGAAGAAAAAGGTAAGTTCCCGAGCAGAAACGGAATTCAAACCGTAACTTTATTGGATACGATCGCGGAATTCAAATTCGACGCTTGTATCGGCGGAGCTCGCAGGGACGAAGAAAAGGCACGCGCAAAAGAAAGGGTTTTTTCCGTTCGAGACGAGTTCGGCCAGTGGGACCCGAAACTACAAAGACCGGAACTCTGGAATATTTATAACGGAAAAATCAGTCCCGGCGAAAACGTTCGCGTTTTCCCGATTTCCAATTGGACCGAATTGGACGTTTGGGAATACATCCGTAAGGAAAATATCGCCCTTCCTTCATTATATTTTTCTCATAAACGTCAGGTGATTTATCGCGAGAATCTTCTTTTCCCCGTTTCAAAATTCATCACAATCGATGGAAACGATCGCGTGGAAGACAAGATCGTTCGTTTTCGCACCGTGGGTGATATGACTTGCACGGCGGCGGTCGATTCTCAAGCGGATAACATAGACGATATCATTCTCGAAATCCAGACGACTCGGACTACGGAAAGAGGTTCCAGACTCGACGACAAACGTTCCGAAGCGGCTATGGAAGACAGAAAAAGAGGAGGATATTTCTGATGGATCTATTGCGTTTTATTACTGCGGGAAGCGTGGACGACGGAAAGTCCACTTTGATCGGAAGACTTCTCTACGACAGCAAATCGATCTTCGAGGATCAACTCGAAGCCATCGAAAAAACGGCTCGTGGAAACAACGGTCAGATCAACTTAGCCCTTCTTACCGACGGACTTAAAGCGGAAAGAGAACAAGGGATCACGATCGACGTCGCTTATAAATATTTTTCCACTCCTAAGAGAAAATTCATCATCGCCGACGCCCCGGGTCACGTTCAATACACAAGAAACATGGTTACGGGCGCTTCCAATTCCAATCTCGCTATCATTTTGATCGACGCTCGTAAAGGTGTGATCGAACAAACCTATCGTCATTCTTATATCGCTTCCATGCTTCGGATTCCTCATCTTGTGGTTTGTATCAACAAGATGGACTTGGTCCAATTTTCGCGGGAGCGATACGAAGAAATCAAAGCGGAGTATTTGAACTTCGCATCCAGATTGGACATTAAGGATATTGAATTTATTCCGATCAGCGCTCTCAACGGGGACAACGTGGTCGATAAATCCGAAAATCTTTCCTGGTATGAAGGCCGCACTCTTCTTTCTCACCTCGAAGAAGTTTATATCGAAAGCGACGAGAACATAGAGGACGCTCGTTTCCCGGTTCAATATGTGATTCGTCCCCTTTCGGACGAACACCACGACTACAGGGGTTACGCGGGCCAGGTTCGCAGCGGTATTTTTAGAAAGGGCGATGCGATTACCGTTCTTCCGAGCGGCTTTACAAGTACGATCGAAGCGATCGATACTTTCGCGGGAGAAGTGGAAGAAGCGTTTCCTCCTATGTCCGTTGCGATCCGTTTGAAGGATGAAATCGACATTTCTCGCGGAGACATGATCGTTAAGTCCGATAATCTTCCCGTCGTTTCTCAGGATTTGGAAGCGAGCATTTGTTGGATGGATTCTAAAGTTCTTTTATCCGGAAATAAATATATTCTGCGTCAAACCACAAACTCCGTAAAAGCCGTCGTAAAAGAAGTCGAATTCAAGGTCGCACCCGATACTCACGAAAGGCAAGACGCTTCCAAAGGACTCACGTTAAACGAAATCGGAAAGATCAAAATCCGCACCGCAAAACCGGTGAGTTTCGACGAATATAGAATCAACCGTTCCACCGGAAGTTTTATCCTTGTGGACGAAGGAACCAATTCGACCGTCGGCGCGGGTATGATTACCGGAGTTGGAGTCTAAGCAGTGTTAAACGCCGATACGAACAAAGATCTTCGTCCCGGCAAAGTTTATCTTGTCGGCGCGGGTCCGGGAAATCCGGAAGATCTTACTTTACGCGCGTATCGGATTCTTACCAAAGCCGAAGTCGTTTTGTACGACGCTCTTTTGGATCCTTCCTTTCTGGAAATTTTTCCCAAAGACGCGATCGTAAATTACGTAGGCAAACGTTCCGGCGCGCATTCCGCGACTCAGGAAGAAATCAATCAACTCCTTCTTTCTTACGCGCTTCAAGGGAAGAACGTCGTTCGTCTCAAAGGAGGAGATCCTTTCGTCTTCGGAAGAGGCGGGGAAGAATTAATCACATTAATCAATCATAATATAGAATACGAAATCGTTCCCGGCGTGAGCTCCTTGAACGCGGGATCTTCCTTTGCCGGATTTCCTTTGACTCACAGAGGTTTGTCCCGTCAGGTTTTGATCATGGACGGACATACGGTTTTAAACGAAGAAACCGACTGGGAATGGTTCGCTAAATTCAAAGGAACCATCGCCCTTTTTATGGGAACTTCTTCCCTTCCTAAAATCGCAAACTTACTTTTACAACACGGAAGCGACGCCGATCTACCGGTAGCGCTCGTGGAAAACGCTTCTTTAGAAAATTTTAATATTCAAACTTGTACTTTAAAGGAAGCTGCGGACTCTTATTTGGAAAAAAAGACCAAGGGTCCGGGAATTATTTACATCGGAAAAGTCGTTCGATTTTCGGAAAATACGAAATCGAATTCGACCAACCTCCAAGTTTCGGAAGAACCCCGTTTAGGGAGGATTTCCTCCGAGATTCAAAGGGGGAAAAAATGAGCCGCAAATATCCCGCTTTTCTAAATTTAGAAAATAAGAATATTCTGTTGATTGGAGGAGGAAAGGTCGCTCTTGAAAAACTGCCTCATCTTCTCGAGTCGGGCGCAAAGATCACCCTAATCACTTTGGAGGCTTGCAGGGAAGTGGTCCAAATTTTAGAGAAACACCCCGAAATCAAAGTGGAATATAGATCCGTGGAATTTTCGGATCTGCAAGGTAGAGCCCTCGTTTTTTCCGCGACAAACGATTCCAATTTAAACGCCAGACTTACCGACTACGCTCATTCTTGGAAGATCTGGATCAACTGCGCGGACGATCCGTCCAACTGCGATTTTTATTCCGCTGCCGTTTTGGATAGAGGACCGGTTCGTGTCGCGATTTCCACGGAAGGAAATTTCGCGGGTATTTCCCGAGTCGTTAAGACGACCTTGGAAGAATTGATCCCGGACGAACACGAAGGTGAGTTCAAGGAACTTATGCAATTGAGAAAGGAATTGAAAACGATCCTGCCCGATACGGAACTTAGAAGGAAGGTTCTCAAGGATCTGTTACAAACCCTCAAAGAGGATTATTTCAAGGTCCCGGCGGATTCAAAAAGAATATAAGGAAATCATAAACTCTAAAAAGGAAAAGGTCCAAGCCATGTCAGAAACAAAAGAACTATCACACGTCGAAGAAACCAAATTGAAATCGAAAAATCTGAGAGGTAAAATCGCCGAAGGTTTAGACCAAAACATCGATACCTACGAAGAAGACGAGAAACAACTGCTTAAGTTTCACGGGCTGTATCAACAAAAGGACAGGGATCGTAAAAAAGACGAAAACGGAAACGACATAGAAGCCCCCACCAGTTTTATGATTCGAGGCAGAATTCCGGGGGGAAGACTTACTTCCGAACAATACTTGGTCTGGGACGCTTTAGGAGATAAATTCGGAGGCGGAGCGATTCGTTTAACAACGAGACAATCGGTCCAACTTCATACATTAAGAATCTTTCATCTTCGCGACGTAATGAAGGCGATTCACGAAGTAAATCTTTCCAGTATGGGAGCTTGCGGCGACGTTGTGCGTAACGTAACTCAGGCGGTAAATCCTCTCGGAAAAAAGGAACTTCGATTGCTCGACGGAGTTTCCCAGGTTTTATCCGATCATTTTAAATATAAGACGAACGCTTACGCCGAAGTATGGTTAGGCGATAAACAACTCAATAAGGAAGAAGAGGAACCGATCTACGGAAAAACCTATCTGCCTAGAAAGTTCAAGATCACCGTCACTCTTGCGGGAAATAATACCGTGGATATCTACGCCAACGACATGGGATTTGCTGCGACTCTCAGTGCGGACGGAAACAAAATCGACGGCTACTTTGTGTTTGCGGGCGGCGGTTTCGGAATGACTCACAACAAACCGGAAACTTTCGCACGCGCGGCAAGTCTTTTGGGATGGATTCCCGAAAACGCGTTGATCCCCGTTGCGGAAGCGATAGTAACGGCTCACAGAGATTTTGGAGATAGGACCAATCGTAAACACGCTCGTTTGAAATACGTTCTCGCTGATAAAGGAGTGGAGTGGTTTCGGTCGGAAGTCGAATCCCGTTCCAATGTAAGGTTCGATACGGATAAGGCGCTTCCAAGTTGGGCGACTCCTTCTTATTTGGGTTGGAACGAAAGGGAAGACGGAACTCTTTCCCTCGGGTTTCATACTCTTGCGGGAAGAATCAAGGATTTTCCGGGAAAACCTTTGAAGTCCGCTCTGAGAGAGATTATCGGCGTTTACAAATTACACGTTCAGATCACTGCGGATCAGGATTTGCTTCTCATAGGAATCCAAAAATCCGATCGCGAAAAGATCGAAAAAAGATTAGAGGAATTGAATGTACTTTGGAAAAGTCCTTCTCCTCTTTTTGATCGCGCGCTCGCTTGTCCGGCGCTTCCCACCTGCGCGCTGGCGTTGACCGAATCCGAGCGTACTTTCCCCGAAGTTCTGAACGGAATTCAAAAAGTTTTGGATAAACTCGGACTCAGCGATAGGGCTCCCGTGGTTCGTATGACCGGATGTCCGAACGGATGCGCAAGACCTTATTCCGCGGAAATAGGAATCGTAGGTCAACAAGCCGGAGGAAAATATGCCTTGTTTTTCGGAGCGGATTCCGAAGGAACCAAAGTGGGGGACTACGTCGCTAAAAAGGTCGCTCTCGCCGATATTCCGGCTCAATTGGAAAAGGCTTTTGTGGTTTGGAAGGAAGAAGGGGACTCCGACGAAAAATTCGGGGACTTTGTAAACAGATTTCCTCTCGAAAGATTCAGGGAAATTTTAGGATCGATGTAAGGATTCAAAATATCCTCAAAACTTTTCAGTACAACTGTTTCGAGTTTTAAAGAAACGGCAAGTGTTTTTAAAAAACTTAGAATATTAAAAAAATTGAATTTCTTCGACGATCGGTTTCATCTTTGCGATTTTTCCGATGGTCGAGGAAACTAAATAGATGTTTCCCCCGTGGTTCAAAACGGCCGTAATACCCGCGATCGAAGAACCCGAAAGATCCTGATAATTCGCAGTAATATCCCCGAAATCGTTTAGCGCAAACACCAAACCTCTGGGTGTACTTTTGGCAAAAAGAAAACTCGGTAAACCCGATAATAGATTTTTAATTTCGGGATATTCCTGAATTCGATCCAAAACTTCGTTTCTAAAATACGGAATCCCGATCCAAAAGGAACCGGAGTTTCCGGTAATCAAAGCCGGAAGTCCGGGTATGTTCGTAAGGAAGAATTTTTCGACGCCTTTTTTTAAACCGAATAACGGAACCGAAGAAATCCTGTGATGAAACGGTTCCGATACGAGCAAAAATTGTTCGTTGAAAGATAACGCGATTCCCGTGGGATAGAACAAGCCTTCATTCAAAATTTCTAATGAATTTGAATTCTTATCCGCCGTTAAAATCATCCCGTCCGGCTGCGAGGTTAATTCCTCTAAAAAGGAATCCTTGAAAGAATGCGATCTGCTGGAAACGGTGAAGTAGATTTTCCCGTTTTTGGTTATGTCGATTCCGTGCGGAAATCGTAGCGGAGAACCGTCCGGAAGTTTCGAGATTAAGATCCTCTGAGAACCGTCCTTGCGGATTTCTACGATTCCCACTTCTTCCACACAAACCAAAAGATTTCCGGAAGAATCGAAGACCATTCCCAATGGTCTTCCCGCGAGAGTCGCATACGTTTCCACTTTTTCGTTGGTGCGGATGCGTACGATTTTATGATCGGCGGTTCCGGTATAAACAAAACCGGAAGTATCGATTGCGATTCCGTAAGGCTGATTTAGACTTTCCTTATGAATCCATTCCGATTCCAAGAGATAATTATTTTTTCCAGGATCAAAGGGAGGATCGGGATAATACTCCACGGTATTTTTATGCGCTCGCAAAAATAAGAACGCTAAGAATAACGAAATGACGAGGATGAATACGAAAAGAAAAAGAAAAATCTTTTTAAACATGATCTCTAAAGACCGGTCTTTGCCTTTGATTGAATCTTCTGACTTCAAAGTGTAAATGATTTCCAGTAGCTCTTCCGGTTTGACCTACTTCTCCGATCTTTTGACCCTTGCGGACTTTTTCACCCGGACGTACAGAGATAGAACTCAGATGTCCGTATAAAGTTTCATAACCGAGTCTGTGATCTAAGACGATCAAATTTCCGTAACCTCCCTTTTGATCGGAAAAAGAAACTTCTCCGTCTGCGGAAGCATAAACGGGAGTTCCTTCCTCGGCGGCGATGTCCAATCCGCCGTGAAAGGTTTCCTTTCTCGTAAACGGATCTTTTCTTTTTCCGAAACGGGAAGAGATAATTCCTTCTTCGCCCAAGGGACGATAAAAAGCCACTCCATAAAAAAAAGATCTTTCTTCTTTCGGAAGTCCTTTGCCGGGGATGAACCAATACCCTTTGTTCTCGTCAAAAGAGATAAACTTCTCCGCAAGTTTGTATTTCTTGGAAAGTTTTTTCCGAACGGAAAAAGAATTCTCCCTTTCGTCCGAGTCGTAAACGCCGCGCATGTTCGGAATCAAAAGTTCCATTCCGGAATAAATATCATACGGAGAGGAAAGGCTGTTGACCGATGAAATGGTATCGATATCCATTCCGGTTCGAGCCATGATCTTGAAGAAGTTGTCTTCTTTCTTTACAACGTATCGATAAAATTCAAGCGAAGTAAGTTCCGATCTTTCCAGATTGGACACGGAAACCTTCAGGTTGTTTTTGACGTCTTCTCTCAGACGTTTTACGGATTGATTGTTGTAATCCAAGTTATTCAGAAGTTCCGTCTTTTGGCGGGAATCGATCGGCCTCTCAAAAAAAATAACCGATAAGAGCGCGGTAATGATTCCGATTGGATACTTGAGAGAGCGTTTCATGGTCTTATACGTGTAGAATCGGCTGATTCTAAAAAAACAATGACGCAAAAAAAGAGACAGAAATGCTTGTAACCGAGACTCCCGATCCAATGGAATCCTTAGAAAATACCGGTAATCCGCAAAAGAAATCACCTTTCGAGCCGGTCTTCGTCGCCTTTCAACAGCTTCTCGTTTTGATTCTTGGAACGTATGTCTTTCTTCCTTTGATTGCCACTTCGATCGTTCTCACGGTTTTGATTTCCGAAGAACTCCCGAGCGATTTTCCGTATTTGGACGGAGAAACAAGAGCGGAGATTTATAAACAGACTACGGAAAAATTTCAGAAAGAAATACAAACCGACACTAAGCAGATATCTCAGCGTTACATTGAAGTGATGGTAAAGGAAAAACCTTGGCTTTTGATCGTGGACCGATTGATCTGGGCCCTTTGTTTTATTCTTCCCGCTTATTTGATTTTGGTTCGATTTTTTAAGGCGGAATACGCCAATCTCAGCGATCCTTTCAACCTCAAGACCGTGTTTACGGGTGTGGGGCTCGGAGCGTTGGTATTTTTATTCGTGATCGTCTTCGGTTTTTTTCTGACTAAGATTTTCGGTAAACAAACTCCGAACGAATTTCAAGAAACCCTCTTTAAGGCAATGAAAGGGAACCGATCTTTGTTACTCTGGTCTCTTTATAGCGTCGGTCTGATTACGGGAATTGTGGAAGAGGTTTTTTTTCGCGGATTTTGTCTGAAACAATTCCAAGCAAAAGGATTGGAAATTCCCGGCCTTATTTTTACCTCCGTCGTTTTCGGTTTGGTTCATTACAGCGGACAGACTTCGATCAGCGTTCCTATTTTGCTTAGTTTTGTGGGAATGTTTTTCGGGCTTTTTTATCTGAGAACGGGAAACATCTGGTATTCCATTACGGCGCACATTAGTTACAACTCCATCATGTTGTTGATCGCTTTTATCAAAGGAGGAGAAATTCAGTGAGCCGATTTTACGGACTCGTTCGTATTTCGATCCCGTTTCTCCTAACGTTTCATTCCCTTTTTGCGTCCGAGGTGATCGAGTTCGAGGGAAATATCGAAGACAATAACATGAAAATCTCCGCGGCGTTGAACAAGTTCGCGGAAGGTTCCGTAAAGTTCAGCAAAAAGACAAAAGGATTCAAATATCATTATACGAATCCTTGGTATTCCAGATATTCGTTCGATATTTATTTGGGAGAATTCGCAAAACGAGAAAACGTCAGCATCCTAAGAATCGAAGCTCCGAAATACGGAATGGAAAAGGCGTTTCGAAATTATCTTAAGGAAGAATTGCAAAAGAAAGACGCGGCGGGAATCGGCTCGGCTTCGGGAACGACTCCCGATGAAAGGATCGAAAAGTTGGAGAAGAAGTCCCATCTCGTATCTCAGGGATTGAATTTGATTTCTCCCGCGTTGTCCGTGTTTTATAATTCCCGCAAGTCCCCGATTTATACTTCGACGGATACGTTGACGAGAGTCTCTTTTTATCTTCTTTCGGATCTGCTGATCGGCGGACTGGCCTACTACTTCGCGATGAACAACATTCATAAAAAAAGTATGATGGACAATCTTCTGGGTAAGGAAGGACCGAGCGGTAACGTTTTTGAATCCAAGTACGGCGGAGTTGTGATCGCCGCTCTTGTGGTTCCAAGATTGTATCGGATGACCGGTGCGGTGGAAGACACGACGACTCACAACCGTTTATTCGAATTATCTTATACTTTTAAATATTAGAGTTTTCTTAAGAATAAACTATAGCGTCTTAAAACGGCGTTTCGAGACAAAGCGAATTTTTGGGATTACTCCGGAAATAAAGAATTTCGATCTCGAAAATAAGATCGGTATTCTAAATTTCTTTAATGAACGATCGACGCGGCCATGAAAAAAGAAAAATTAAAACAACCGATTTTTCGAATCAGCGGAAGAAGATCCTTATACTTTTACTGCATTCTCACCGGGATCGTTTCCGGATTGGGAGCCTTTCTTTTTTCGAGAATTCTCGCAGTATGCGAATACTTATTTTTGGATCGGGCTGCGGGTCTTTCCCTTCCGCACGCTTCGGGAGAATTTCTCATCGACTCCGGCGATACCTTACACTGGGGAATTCCTTTTTCCGATGAATACAGACCTTGGCTTGTGTTTTTTCTTCCGATCATCGGAGGACTTCTTACCGGTTGGATCGTAAATCGTTTTTCACCCGAGTCCGGAGGAACGGGTTCGGACGCGATGATCGATTCTTTCCATAACCAGGAAGGAAGAATGAATCCGGTCGTTTCACTCGTGAAGTCCGTTGCGACGATCTTCACTCTTGCAAGCGGCGGGAGCGGGGGAAAGGAAGGTCCGATTTCTCAGATCGGAGCCGGTTTCGGATCCTTACTGGCCACTCTTTTGAAAGCCGGAGCCAGAGCGAGGCGAACGCTTTTGCTTGCGGGAACGGCGGGAGGTTTGGGCGCCATCTTTCACGCTCCGTTGGGAGGCGCGTTAACTTCGGTGGAAATGATTTATCGGGAAGATATCGAAAGTGATTCTTTGATTCCCTGTATTATCTCCTCGGTCGGCGCTTATCTGGTGTATTCCGCCTTGAACGGATTTAACACTGTGTATCGAGTTGCCGATACAGAGTTTTTAAGATATACCGATTTGATTTTTTATTTAGGTCTGGGAGTTCTTTGTTTTTTGTCCGGGGACGTATTCATTCGGATTTTTAGAAAGGTGCAAGGTTTTTCGGCCCGTCTTAGGATTTCTCCGATCTTAAAACCTGCGTTAGGCGGTCTTGTCGTGGGAGTTGTCGGACTTTTTTTACCGGAGACGATCGGAACGGGAGCGGGAATACTCCAAGTTGCGCTGGATGGAAAAGACCCCGTCGGAACACAGGGAATTTTTTCATCCATGTTTCAAAGTAGAGGACTTTGGCTGGCCGTATTGTTTTTTATTTTAGCGGGAATGAAAATCCTCACCACTTCGTTTACGATCGGTACGGGCGGTTCGGCGGGAATGTTCGGGCCTTCGCTTTTCATCGGCGGCATGTTAGGCGGAGGAGTGGGAACTCTTGCAAAGGTTTTTGTTTATCCCGATCTATCGGTTACGTCGTTTATCCTGGTGGGAATGGGCGCCTTTTACGCGGGTGTTGCGAGCGCTCCGATCGCGGGAATGATTATGATTTGCGAAATGATAGGAAGTTATATGTTGCTTCCTCCTTTGATGGTCGTTTCGATTTTAACGTTTGTGTTGAGTCATAAATTAAGTTTGTATCGCGCGCAAAAGGAAACGAGATTTCAATCTCCCGCACATTTTTGGGATATGAATCGGGACTTTTTGGAAGAGATTCAAGTCAAAACTTGGAAGAATCGATTGCGTACGATTGCCGTAACTCGGGATCACCTTTTACTTTCCGAACTTGAGGAAGAGGCGTTAAAAATTCAGGCAAGCGACTACGTGGTTCTCGATCGGGAAAACCGTTATCTTGGGATTTTATCTCTTAGAAAAGCAAGGCACACTCTCGAATCGAGAAACGTCATCGGCAACTTAATCACCGTCGGGGACGTTACGGATGTTTCCGCTCCGTTCGGAAAGCCGGAAGATTCGTTGGCTACTCTTTTGAAAATTTTGATCGATCAGGATTTGGATAAAATTGCGATCCTCGAAGAGAATCGGTTTATCGGATATCTTCGTTTTGCGGATCTTATGAAAATATACTTCGAAAATATATTTCCTAAAAATATAAAATCATCCGATTCCCTTCCGAAAAATTGACCATCACCTAAGGGCTGTAAGGTGAATTTCGGTTTATACTGGACTTTTGAGTCTCAGTTTAAAGCGTTTCCCAAAAACCCGGTATTACTCTCGAGCTCGTCCGGAACCCGAAAGGAAAAACGCGGGAGTTCCCGCATCTCTAAGATTCCGAGTTAAGTCTTTTACCAAAATGTCAAGCCGCAAGGTTCTGCCCCATCTTTATGAAGTAATCGGGACTTTTAGAAACCGCTCGATTCCGATAAATAACAGGAATTTTTTATATCTTATTTATGAGAACAAGGTAGGTAAAATTGAAGATGTTCAATTTGAAAAGAACATTCGGGATAGGACTACTTTTAGGGATCGGCTTCGGTAAAGAATTAAGAGCCGGAAGTTACGGAGACATTTACGGAGGACATCCGGCGGCGGCGGGAATGGGGAGCGCCGTCACCGCGGTCGTGAATGATTCTTCCGCCGTGTTTTATAATCCCGCCGGACTTGCAAGACTCTCCGAAGGGGATCTCATCCTTGCGTCGATCGAAAGGGAAACAAGGGCGAATAACGTAGAAAATTCCGAAAATAAAAACATCCCTCGGAAGACGTTACCGAGCGCCAGCACAAACGATTCGGTCAATCAACCGACTGTAGCAGTCGAACCTTGGCACAAACGTTTTTGGGCCGATACAAAAGAAGGTTTTACGAAGGATGTCTTTCGATACAAGGCGGCGGCTCGTCCCGAAAGGAGCGTTCACGAAGTCAGTTTTCAGTATCACCACGCGAATCCTAAGTCTCATACAACCGCTCCACAAAATCAGAATATTACAAAAATAAGAGATAGTTTTGTCGGCCTCGGCCTTACTCTCAATTTGAACGATATGTTCGATTTTGGAAGAGGTTTTCGTTTCGGAATCAACGCTCTCGTTCCGGGAAACGGAAACCTTCTGACTCTCAACGATCAGAATCCAACCGTACCACGTTATCTGCAACAGGGGATCGGCAACGAAAGACCTACGATTATGGGCGGCCTCGGTTTGGAAATCTGGAAAGATCGTCTTTTTGCGGGTGTCGGTTTTACTGCGATCGCAGGCGGTTCCGGAAGTATTTTGATGAAGGACGTTCCTATTTCTCCCGATCCGGTTACGGCAAACTCTCAAACGATTCTTACCGTAAAACCTTTGGTCAACCCCACCTATGGGTTTCAGTTCTCTTACGGGAAGTTCAGTTTGGGAGCCTCTTACAAAAGAGAGACCGTGGCCCAAATCGATCCGGTTCCTGCGAGAGCGCAAACCGTTCTTCTTGGAATTCAATTGGATTTCGATCTTGCGATCTTGGACGGTTTCAATCCGAGAGTATTTTCTTACGGGTTTGCCTTTAGACCGAACGATCGATTGCTTCTTAGTTTCGACGTGAACCGTGAAATTTGGAGTCGGTTTAAAATGTCCCGGATCAAGGAGAAATACTCCGAAGGTTTTTATCTTCACGATACGACCAACTTTCGGCTCGGCGCGGAATATTCCGTTTTCAAATCCTTAAAAACACGGATCGGGTTTGCAAACAAAAAGACTCCTCTGCCTGCGATGCCCGGAGCCAACAACTGGATGGATTCCGATCGAAACATTTTTAGTTTAGGTTTTTCTTATATATTAAGTCCTAACGTCTTTAAATTTGCAAACCGCCTCCGAAAGCCGATGATCTTCGACGTAGTAATCTCAAATCACCAGTTGAAAGCGGTGCAAGTCGACAAATACGCTCCGAGAGAAAGAAATCCGAATTATTCCTACGGAGGATACATTTGGACGATCGGAGTTTCGATGACTTTATTCTTCTGAAATCCGCCGGAACCGTTAGGGAAAACGGTTGACCCGACCTGGAAATCGTGTCTCTTTTTGTGGAAAAGAATTCCATAAATTAACGCGAGTTCCAATGCGAAAGCGATTGAAGCGGAATCAACAAATTGGAACGACGAAAAAATTTCGTTTTTAGTGCGATCTATCAATTTGTTGATTGGAGCTGAAAGCGCGGTCCGGCCTTCTCAAGGCCGGATTCGCCCAAACTTTCTCCACGAGTTCACGTTAAATTATTTTTAAGAAACCCGTTTTCCTGGAGATTTAAATCGTATGCGACAATCCATCTCGCCGTTGCGGTCTGAAAAAAAATTATTTCTAAATATGATTCTGATCTTTTTGATCTTAACGGCTCCGTCCGTAAAAAGTCAGGACGACGCGGAAGAAGGCGACGAGCGACTCGCCGGCGAACCTATCGCAGCTAACGTTGAAAGAACGGACCCTTCTCGAATTCAATCCGTGGTTCTTTATTCCAGCTTTGCGTATGTTACGAGAAATCTTCGAACCAAGGTTAAAGCCGGAAGTTCCGAAATTTATCTCGGAGAAATTCCGGATCGAGTTTCGGAGAGAACGATCTCGGTTCGTTTTCCGGATTCTTCCAAGAAGATTAAGATTCGGGGAATTAGAGGCAAGATTCGAGTCGAAAGAAAAGCGAGAACGAAGGAAATCGCTTCTCTTTTAAAAAGACAGGAAACGCTCAGCGATCAGATCAAACTCTTGAGTTTGGAAATTCAAGAATTGATCGAGGAAGAAAAGACTATCGTAAAAATTTCCCCTGTGATCAAAAAAGATCCCGCTCCTCAAGAAGAAATCGCCGATCCGGAGTTTTTATCCGGATTTCAAAAACAATATCAGGAACATCTCAATCAGTTGTCTTTGATACGTCAGAAAAAATTGGAAACCTTGGATCAAGTTCGCGAAGAAGGTTTGGTCGTGGACGCTCGTTTGGATCATCTCGGTCGATTGGAAGCAAAACAAAAAAAAGAAATTTATCTCGAGATAGAAACGTCGGAAGATACGGAAACGTCGATCGAATATAAATATTTGATTCCGGGCGCGAGTTGGTTTCCGAGATATTCCCTTCAACTTGCGGACGAATCGAGAAGCGGCGACTTGAGTTGGTTTGCACTCGTTCGAAACGATACGGGTGAAGATTGGGAAAAGGTGAAACTTTTTTTTACCGCTTCCAATCCCGATTTGGATATCGATCTTCCGATCGTAAGAGAATGGAGAATTCAAACTCAAACTTCGGTGGAAGATTCCAAACAAGCTTACAGTGAGAACGACGAAAGTTCAAATGAAATTCAAGACTTTGCTCCTTCTTCCGCAGGAGTCGCTCCCGAAGAGATGAAGGAAGAAGCCCCTCGCTCCAAAAAAAGCAAACGCGCTGTTTCGAAGTCCGCTGAAGGTTATGCTCAAAACAAAACTGCCGGTAAAAACGCTCCGGCTCCGATGGAACAATCCCGCCAGATCATTCAGGAGAATTATTCCAATCGCGCAAATTCTCTTAGAACTGAAGACAACCTCAATCAGCTTAAGACGGATTTAGCGAACCAGCGGGATAACTTCAACGGCGGTCAATACGATCAGGCGAACTACTACGGACAGGAGGCTCTCAAAAAATTCTCCAAACTTTCGGACTTCTCCCGTAAAGAATTGAATTCTATCGAAACGTATACGGAAGAACTTCTTCGCAAAGGAAGTCTGATTCTTTCTTCCCAAAAAGTGCCGGGCGGTTTGATTCCTCCTTCTCCTTTGGAAGGATTCGATTATCAATACGTCTCCGGAATTTCGGAGACGATCCCTTCCGATCGATCTTTCAATAAGGTTTTTTTAAAGAAGAAATCCCTCTCTTTGACTCCGGGTTATTTCTCTTCTCCCCTTTCCGGTTCGGGGGCGTATTTGACCGTGGAGGCTTCCAATTCGGAAGGGGAACCGTTGCTTGCGGGACCGATGGAAGTTTTTTCAGGGAACACTCTTTTGGGAAATACGGTTCTAAACACGAGCAAACCCGGAGAAACGATTCGAATGGAACTCGGTCAGGATCGGGATATTCTCGTAAGTCGAAGAGAAACTTCTTTTGAACAAAAGGAAGGAGTGATTTCTTCCCGCACAAAGACCAAGTACAAGGTAAGTATCGAAGTTAAAAACCGCAAAAAAAGAAACGCGGTCCTGACGTTGATCGATCGTGTTCCGTATACGGTGGACGACAGCGTGGAAATCAAGTTCGAATTCGGGAAGGATGTCCCTTTAAAAAACGAAGAAGGCATTTTGACTTATAGGGTGGAACTTCCTTCCGGCGGAAAAAAAATGATAGAATTTGAATATTCGGTAAGTCATCCGACCGAAAATAGGCTGATTAAAACCCCGGGTCCGGGAGGATACTGAGATGAATCATTTAAAATATCGAATATTCGAATTTTATAAACTTATGTTTCAAAAAACATTTCGGTTTGAACGAGAAATTTTCGGTTTTGTTTTGCGATCGTTTTTCATCTTTTGGTTATCGATTTTTACGATCTTTCCTTTGACTGCAAGGGAAGTGGAATTGAAGGTTCAGGACGTAACGTTATACGAGTCTTCGGCGGGAGTTTTAAGAAGCGGTAAGATCAACTTGGAACCGGGAATCAACGAACTGTTGATTCGGAACTTGCCCGTCGCACTTCAAGACGAGTCCTTGGTCGCATCGGTGGAAGCGTCCGGGGCTTCCGTAGTAGGTTCCAGTACTTGGATCGAAACGGGAGCTATCATACACAACGAAGAGGCTTTGGAGTTACAAAAGAAAATCCGCGTTTTGGAAAAGGAAATCGAAAGTTACGAGGGAAAGGATTCCAATCTGAGGAATTTGAAAAAAATTCTCGCGGATACGAGGTTGAAACTGACGGAAATGATTTCCAAAAATCTGTTCTACAAAAAGAACGAAGTCGATTCCAAAAAATGGTTTCAAACTCTTTCCGGAAATCGACAAGCCATTCAAGCCGTCTTGAGTTCCAATCAGGAAGTCGATCGCTCCGCCAGGGATCTTCGGAAAAAACTTTCCGAGTTAAGGGATAAATTGAACGTTATTCTTTCCTTATCCGAAAAATCTTCCAGAATGACTAAGGTTCTCGTGAGTTTTACCGGTGCCGAAAAAAAGGAGACGAAATTGAGTCTTACGTATCAATCGGGAATGGTTTCTTGGAAACCTTTCTACTCGGTTCGTATGGACGGAAGAGAAAAAATCGAACTCGAATATCTCGCCGAAATCAATCAGGAAAGCGGAGAGGATTGGAACAATATTAATCTTTTATTATCCACTTCCAGTCCCGACGTAAGCGGAAGAAGACCCCGTCTTTCCAGTCAAAGGTTATACGATCAAAAAAAACAGACGAACAAAGACGGGCTCGTTGCCGTTCAAAGTCAAAGTGTTGGGGGAGAATCGAATGTGGCGCCGGAAGCGGAATCTCCCGAAGCGGAAATCGATCCCACGACCGGAAGTAGCGAAGAATCGGGAAGCGGATTTTTATTCCGTTATTCCAAACCGGTCACACTTCTTTCCCGCAAAGAATCCAAAAAGTTATCCTTGGCTTCGTTCACGACGGACGCCGCATTTACGGCCTTGTATGTTCCTGCTTTGAAACGTTATCCGCTCATTAAAGGCAGTTTTAAAAATATTTCCGGCTTTCCCATTCTTCCCGGAGAAGCGGCGGTGTTTCGTCAAGCGGGTATGGTGGGAACGTCCAACTTCGGTTATATAAGTCCCGGAGAAAAAGCGGAGATTTCTTTCGGTTCCGAAAATGAGATTCGTGCGATTTACAGAAAAGAATCCAATCAAACCAAGGAAGGGATCCTATCCGGAACCAAGGTCATTGAAAAGTCGATTCGAGTGGAACTTGAAAACTTCGGAAAGGAATCCAGAACGATTTCGTTTCAAGAATCGATTCCGGTTTCCGGAGTGGAAAGCGTAAAAGTTTCCGTCGATTCCAACACGACTCCGGGATACTCGGAAGTAAGAAAAGATTCCGGTATTTTGGAATGGAAGTTGGATCTAAGACCGAATCAAAAACGGGAGATCAAACTCAAATATAAGATCAGCTTTCCCGCCGAATTCGACCTGAACCTGTGACGCCTAACGGAGCTCCTCCTCTTTTGAAATTCCAAGAGGGGACGGGACTCCGGTCATATCCCAGAGTTCCAAAACTCCCGCGATCGAAGTTTGTTTCGGAATTTCGATCGTGATCGTTCCCTTACCTTCGGAAACGTCAAAACAGGAACTTTTACTCAAGATCAAATTCTCGGGAGATGAGATTCTTTTCGGTCCTAAACTTCGATTGGAAGAATCTCCTTTTGGTTTGAGATTGAACACGACACAATTTTTAGGGTTCCCTTGTGTTTTAAAACCGAAGTCGATCGTATAAGAGTCCGTTCCTTTTGAATCGGATTCTTGGCTTTTATGGATTTTTTCAAACCATACCATCAAATCGCCGTTAGGTTCTTGAATGGGATTTTTTTCCGGTTCTTTGGAAACCGTAACGGCTCGGTTTTTAAGGGACTCAAGAGCCGTATAAAAGGAAGAATCGTCTTCGATTCCGAAATACTTTCCGTTTCCTTCTTCCGCGAGAATTTTCATCTGTCGTTCTTTGTCCGCCTTTAAACCCAACCCTAGGATATGAAATTGAAAGGGAATCCCTTTTTGTTTTAAGATTTGTAGTTCTTTTTTCGGATCCCCGTAACAACTTTCCACTCCGTCCGTGACTAAGACGATTTCGGTTTCTTTTTTCCTCTGCGAAATTAAAGTTCCCGCGATTCGAATCGATTCCGCAAGGGGAGTCGCACCCGAAGGTGTTAAACCGAATAAACGGTTTTTGAATGTGTCGTGGTTTCCCGTTTCCAAGGGTTGGTACAAACGGGAAGAGGAACAACCCGCTACCCGATTGCCGTACGCGATAAATCCTATGTCCGTTTCTACGGGAAGAGTGGAGATGTATCGGCTAACGTGTTTTTTAGCCAAATGAATTTTTTGATAGATTCCCAAATATTCGTTCATCGACCCGGAAGCGTCTATGATGAATAATTTGGAATGTTCTTGATTTTCAGAAACGATTTCGATTTCCGGCAACACAAAGAGTAGAACCGAGGCGATCAGATAAACGATCTTTTGGATGGACATCGAACGTTTCGATTTGTCGTCGATTTTTGCGAGATAAAAAAGATTTCGCATACTAAGAATTGTATCGGTCGTTCGCAAAAAATCTAAAGAGTGTGTCGCGGTTTAACGGTTCCAAAAGATCAATTTGGAAAAAAATTCCTGTCCGTTTTTTTCCACGAGAATCTTACTCAGAGAGCCGTAATTCAAATCGAAGGAAAAGCCGCGCTCCAAAGGAATTTTTAAAAGTTTACAAAGAGCGGCTCTAATAACCCCGGCGTGTGTTACGATTCCGATCTTTTCGTTTGGAAAGGAATTGAGAATTTTTTCCAGAAATTCTTCGACCCGTCTGTAGAGTTCCGAATAACTTTCTCCACCGGGGGTTCGAACGTTTACAAAGTCCTTTGTCCAAGATACGGATTCTTTTTCCGGAATTTCAGACCACGGTTTTCCTTCCCATAAGCCGAAATCCAATTCCATCAATAAGTTTGAATATTCCAATTCGATTGAATTCTCTTGTTTTAAAAATTCGGCCAGATTTCCGCAACGCGAACTCGGGCTGGAATAAAAACGATCCGGAAGTTGTTCGAACTTTTCCAGAACTGTTTGAAACTCGGATTGAAAACTCGGAACGAGAGGAACGTCCGTTTTTCCGTAACAAGTTCCGTGAGGAACGTCGGAAGTCGTATGTCGGATTAAATAAAGTTCCATGAAATCGTCATTCCCAAGTAGAAGAGAAGTTCGGTTCCTTGTTGTGTAAATCCGAGACAATCTCCCGTAAAACCTTCGATCCATTTTTTAAAATAGTTTCTAAAATAAAGAACGAATAAGAATGAAAGGAAAAATCCCAAAAGAAGATTAGGAATTTGATCTTGGAATTTGAATGCAAAATAAACAGAGGGCAAACATCCGAACAATGCGGAAAGGATGAAGTCGAAAGGAGGTAATTTTTTTACCATCGGTTTGGATTTGGACAAATCGTTGTCCCTCGCGTACGGAATCAACATCATCAATACCAAAGCGAACCATCGACTTGCCGCGTGTGCAAACCAGGATGTGAATAAAAAAATCCAAGGAGAAATCTGAAAGATTTTTAAGAGTAAAAGATATTTGAGACCCAAAGAAAGAATCAATCCTAAAGAACCGAAAGTTCCGATTCTACTATCCTTCATGATCTCGAGAATTTTTTCCTTATTCCAACCTCCTCCGAACGCGTCGCAAACGTCCGCGAGCCCGTCTTCATGAAAGCCGCCCGTGATCAAAACGCTCGCGATCATTCCGAGGATCACCGAAATTTCAACGGGTAAAATCCAAGAAAGAAAATAGGTTATCCAAGAGGCTCCAGCGGAAACGATCCAACCGATCAAAGGAAAATAACGTGAAGATCGAAAAAGGGAAGATTCCGAATAAACGTAAAACGGAGGAACGGGAAGTCTGGTATTGAACATCCAAGAAGCGCAGAAACGATTCCACTCTTCTCGGATCATTGAATGGATCAAAGCTTCCGATCCACTTGCGCGGATTCAAAGGAAGCCATATCTTTTAGGAAAGTCACGGCGGATAGCAGAATCGGAAATGCGATCGCACATCCGGTTCCCTCTCCAAGTCTGAGTCCCAAATCGAGAATGGGTCTTGCATTCCATTCTTCTAATAGAGACGCGTGGCCGGGTTCTACCGATTTATGACAGAAGACCGCGTTTTTTATGATGGACGGTTCCAATTTTTGCGCGATTAAAAATGCGGAAGTCGCGATAAAACCGTCTACTAAGACGATTCTTCCTTTTTTTGCGGAATCGATCATCGCTCCGACCATCATCGCAATCTCAAATCCTCCGAACGTTTGTAAAACGTCGAAAGGCGTTTGTAACGAGGATTGATGTTTACGAAAACATTCTTCCAGAATTATGATTTTTTTCTGAAACCCCTGATCGTTTAATCCCGTTCCTTTTCCGGCGACTTCTTTTACGTTTTTTTTCAGAATGCTTGCGGTGATAAGGCTTGCCGAAGAAGTATTTCCGATTCCCATCTCTCCGAATCCGATTACATTACAATTATCTGATACGGATTCCGTGGAAATTTGAGCTCCTCTTTCCATGGCTTGACTGCACTCTTCCTTTGTCATCGCCGGTTCCGTCAGAATATTTTTCGTTCCGAAACCGACCTTAGCGTCTATAAAATCCGGGTTGCCGGAAACGGAGTCCCCAGGAAACGAAAAATCCACGCCCGCATCAATCACCTTGAGCCGGATCGAATTTTGTTTGCAGAACACGTTGATCGCCGCGCCTCCATTCAAAAAGTTGAATACCATTTGATAGGTGACTTCTTTCGGAAAGGCGCTGACACCGGAATCGGCAAGGCCGTGGTCTCCGGCAAATACGAGTATATGCGGGCTTTTTAGTTCGGGAGAGTCGGTATTTTGGATCAAACCGACTTGAAGAGCAAGCGATTCCAGCGATCCCAAAGAGCCGGGAGGTTTTGTTTTGAAATCGATCTTGTTTTGTAATTTCGTAAGTAATTCATTCGGATTCAAACGGGAAACTCCTTCTATTTTTCTGCGGTGTTCGTGAAATTCGCTTTTAATTCAACTCTATTTTTTGCATTCCATTTTTGTAATATTATAAACTTAGTTGTTTTGCGATCACGCCGTCTATGTCCGGGTTTGCGTTGGAACCGGGAATCGGAAGAAAAGTGAGAATCACTTTAGCTGAAGTCAATTTTATATACAGAAACCCGTTATTTAGAATTTCGTTTTTTAAAGCCGCGTTGCAACCCGTTCCCGAATTTCCAAAATTCAAGTCTCCCAAATCGAATCCGTCTCCTCCTCCTATATTGAATAAGGATGCTGAACTCATCGAATTTGTGATTTGGTTATAGTCTACGTATTTCAATCCTGCGAAACGCGACCAATTTGCCGGATCGTTGGAAAACGTTCCGCCTCCCGCGTAAGATGGATTCCACCCGCACCAATTCGTTTGATCGTTGCCTACTTCCACGATAATCGGTTCTAAAAAAACCGAATTTGCGTTTCCACCTTGTAGAAACGGGTTCTCAAAAACGATAAAATCCGCACCGATAGTATTCTGTACCTTTTTACCGTTCCAACCTAAAATCAAAGATGCTCCTGCGCCATTGTTATCCAAAGTAAAGACGTCTAAGGAACCGTTAAAATTTCCGAGTCCTAAAACTCCGTCCACCACACAGTTTGAATCTTGAAACCCGATTCCAATATTTGCCGGGGCGCTTATGATTTCTTTTGCATTATAAACGCCAGCTTGATCGATTGCAAATCTATCTTTACAAGGCCTTAAATCGGAAGTTTGTTGCTGGGATTGAATTAGAAATAGTAACGCTGCGAGAGTATCGAAATTTTCTTTTTTATTTTCAATACATTCAAAAAATATAAAATGAATTATAATAAAAATGCATATTTGTTTTTTATTTAATATTCTGATTAACATAACTTTGTTCGAGGTAAAGCAAATCGATTTATTTTCGAATTTGCATTACCTTTTTTATTTACTTCGCTTCCATTCGGAACCAAATAAATCCAGTTCCAGGTGTGAATGTGTTATTGGTATAACAACCACTGTTCATATTCGTTTTATCGTTTCTTTGTATACTTTCTTTGATTTCTGCAAGAGAGTTTTTATTACCCGCAATGTCGTTACAGATATAAAATTTATTATCCGAGTAAAGCGTCCAATAGTAGGCGGAATATTTTCCCGCGCCTCCAAAAGGATGGGCGATAAACTTTACGTAAAGAACTTGTTTCGTATTGTCGTATTCCAATATGTCTGCTTCGTAGATTGAACCCGATCCTTCAACGGAAGTTTGTTTAAAATAAGCGTTGGTAACGATAAGGTCTCCGCTTTTTACCGTACCGGGTGTATTAAATGCGTCACCGGAATAAGAAGAAGTTCCGTTATAATAGGTCCAAGCTCCGGAGATTTGTAGATTTGTAGCATTAACGATCGCTAATAGGCCTGCGATTTCGTCGTTTTTTTCTTCTTTCGTTCCGGCACAATTGATCATTCCAAAAATCAGGAAGGTTGTCGCTAAAAGTTTCCAATACGTTGTACGTTTCATGTTGTTACCTCTAAAAATTTTTCTTTGTCGGGGCAGACAAAGATTCTAAATTTAGAATATACGAATTCGATTTAGAATCCGATCCAAACGAATGGATTGTAAAAGTTAAATTTTCCACTCGGGTCCCCCGACGTTTCGTCTTTCGGGACCCCATCGCGGACGCATGAAATATGCAGAGGCGAGTTTCGAACTGTCCCTACCTCGAGGACGTTGTTCGCGGGGAAGATCTGGCTGTTCGAATCTATGTTCAGAATCGAATTCACAGTTGCGGGTCAGCGTGGGAATTTCACCCAACTTCCTCCCTGAAAGCTTATGGACAAATGAAAATAGGAATCTTTTGCGGGCAAGAGTTTTTCTAAGAAATGATTGGGACGGATTTCAAGAAAGTCCGTTTAAAATCTTTCTTTAAAAAAGAGTTTTAACCGAAAATAAAGAAAGGAACGACTTTTACAAATTCAAATCGGATAATCAAATGAAACTAAGCAGATCGGAATTTATCAAACTTGGAATTTTGACCGCAGCGGGTATCTCCGGTCTTCCTGGAATAAAATTACGCGCTCAAGGGACTTCATCACCGCGCAAAACCGTAATCGTGTTGGGAGGCGGAATTTCCGGTTTGTACGCTTCTTATCTTTTGGGTAAAACGGGGATCAAGGTTCAACTCGTCGAAGCGACCGACCGATTGGGAGGAAGGATCCGAACGGTAGCCGATGCAAGCGGAAATTTTTTGGATCTGGGCGCCGAATGGATTCAAACCGAACATAGAACCGCAAAAAGTTTAATCCGAGAATTGGGTCTAAAAACGACCGACTTCGAGGTTCAGTCCGATTTGTTTTTCGGAACTTATCGTAAATTCGGAACCTGGGAGATATCTCCCAAGTCTCAGGAAATCTTAAATAAACTCGTTCAGATGAATTCGAAGATCAATTCTTCTCAACAACAGGAATTGGATAGAATCAGTTTTTATAACTTCTTAATCTATCAAGGAATGACACCGGAGGATTTAAACCTTCTGAATTTTAAATATTCCTTATATTATGGAGATTCACTCCGTTCCTTGTCCGCGCAAAAAGTTTTGTCCGATCTCGTTAACTTTCCTAAATACAATACTCGAGTGGAAGGCGGAATGGAAGCCCTACCGAAGGCGCTCGTTCAATCTTTGGAAAACACGGAGGTCGTTTTTTCCGATCCGGTCGTTTCCGTTTTTCAAGGAGAAGGTAAAGTAACCGTGACTACGGCCTCCGGAAAAAAGATAGAAGGGAACGCTTGTATTTCCACCCTGCCCGCAAATCAACTAACGTCGATTCGGTGGGATCCGGAATTGGACAAGGAAAAGAAATTATCCGCGCTACGAATCCGATATTCCAGAATATATAAGGCTTTTTTAATGCTTCGGGAAACACCTTGGACACGGGAAAATTTCTCGGCTTATTCGGATTCCGTCGCCGGTTTTATCTACGACGCCGGAACGAAAGCAAACTCGGAAGATAAAATTCTCGGAATGATTTCCACCGGAGATCGATACGACGTTTTAGCTTCTTCGACCGACTCGATGAAGGTGGAATACATCCGTCTTGCACTGGAATCTTTGGGACAAAATAAAGAGTTGCAGGTTCTTAGAATTCAAAGTAGTGAAATTTCTCAATCCAAGTATGTTCCTACCGGTATCGCGACTTTTCCGCCTGGAAGTTACGGATCGATCATCTCGTTGCTCAAACCGATGGATCGTATATTTTTTGCCGGTGAACATACGGCGGAAACCAACGGAACCGTGGAAGGAGCGTTAGCTTCCGCGATTCGCGCGGTCAATCAGATTTGAAGCGGATCGGCTGGGTAAAATGAATCGGTCGGAACTTCGACAAAAATAAAAAGGGCATAAGCCCTTTTTTACGAAATAGAATTAGAATATTCTTATTTTCTTATTGAAAGCGGCGATTAAAAATCAGTCTTCGATCACGCTCATCGCGTATTCGGAAATCGCGTCTCTTCTTTGTTCCGCAAAGTCCTTATGGAACCAGAGGTTCTGGATCTTAGAAGCGTCTTTTTTGTTTCCGATCGTAATCTTGGTCATACACTCGTCGACTGCAAACTTCATCGCTTCCTTACCGGTTTCTCCAAGTCCTTTGTTCCGTTTTTTGCGGGTGATTTCCCCGCCGCCCTTTTCCACACGTTTGATAAGATCTTCGTAATCCTTATCGTCGATGCAGAACATGGTTTCTTTTTTCTTATCGCCGAACTTCACGTCCACTTCGTAAAGGGGAGCGCTCGAGATATGAATAAAACCGAGTTCGAAAAGTTCGGGCCAATATTCGTAAAAGAAGGAAAGCATCAAGGAACGGATCGCGTACCCGTCAAAGTCCGCATCGGTGATGATGCTGATTTTTTCGTAGTTCAATTCTTCGATCGTCTTTACTTTTTGATCCAAAGGAAGTCCGACGATGGCTACGATGTTTTTTAATTCTTCGTTTGCGATCGCCTTTGCGATGCTCAAACCCTTGCAGTTCAAGGGTTTTCCTCTCAGAGGAAAGAGTCCGTGTAGTTTTGGATTTCTTGCGGGACGAAGACCGGCAATTGCCGAATCCCCTTCCGCAACGAACAACACTCTTCCGGGATCGCCCGGTTTTCCGGTCGGAGGCATGAGTTTCGGAATGTTCATACGGCTCGCTTTTTTAAGACCTTTTTGAGCGTCTTCAAAAGCTTTGAGCTGAGTCCGTTTTTCCATCTGAAGTTTGATTTCTTCCAGGAGCCCGGTTTTTTTGATAAACTTTTCGAGATGTTTATCGACCGCGTTACGGATTTCTTCGTTTAGATCGTTGATGAGATATGACTTATCCTGAGATTTAAAACGAGGATTCAAAAGTCTCGCGTTCACATACATGTGAAAACAGTTTCTCACGTCGTTTCGAGTCGAACTGGTTTTGAGTTTTTTTTCGAGTGCAACGATCTGACTTTTTTTACGGACCTCGTCGCAGATTCTGTTTTCCAGATATTCGATCGCGGACCCGCCTTGCGGAGCAAAGATGGAGTTCACCCAAGTTAGGTTTTTGTTCTGTCCGATTACGAGATACGTTTCCAAATGAAGTTGAGAAGCCGAGCCCGGAGCGGTATAATCCATCTTGTAATAAACGAGATCCGAATGTGAAAAAATCTCATCGAGACCTTTCTTGAATTTATATTTATCTTTTTTACCTTTGAAGACGAATTGAACTTCCAAGCCCGGATTGGTCATCGCGATGTCTTGCAGATATTGTTTCATCAGATCCACGTTGAACGTAATATCCAGATTATTGAAATACTTAGGATTGAGTTCGAACTCGACCGTGGTTCCGTGATCGTCTTTGGAAGCCTTTTCGATCAGCTCCAACATATTCGTTTTTTTTAATAGAGGAGTCAGCTTTTCGATCTGGTCCTTTGTGAGAAGATTACAATCGGTAAACTTTCCGTGTTCGTCGAAGTACAAAAACACTCGGTCCGTATCTTCTTTGGAAAGTTTGTAAGAACGGATTTGTTTTTTAACGTCGTCGTGAACGGTGAATAGTTTTTTAAAGGAATTTCCGTTGTTGACGGTTTTCACTTTGAAGTAGTTGGAAACCATTCTCACAAGAGAAATCCCGACTCCGTTTTGACCGGCGACGTGATCTTGTTTTACGTGATCGTCGAAATTTTCCCCATACATCAAATGGAGATAAACCCCTTCCGCGTTGGCCGCTGGAATTCCACGTCCGTTATCCGCGATCGTAACACATTTACGATCCGACGAAAGTTGAATGATCAATTTGGACATCTTATCCTTTTCAGGAATCGTTTTGTCCTTTTGATTTTTGCGGTATTCGTCCACCGCGTTCATACAAGCTTCGTCGAGACATTTTAGTTTTGCGGGAACGTCCTCGAGTTCCTCGTGAACGATTTCGTATTTCGATTCGTTGTTCTTACGGAAAAAATGTTGTTCGAATGTGGAAGCGGAGTTTTGTCCCAACCACATACCCGTTCTCATACGAACGTGTTCTACGTTGGATAACTTTTTAAAATTTCTTTCTTGGGATGATTTTTCTTTTACTTTTGTCTTATCGGCGCTCATACTTTATCCCATTTGTTTTGAAGTTCGTCCAACTCGGTAATCATATAGTCGGTCAGTTTTTTATCTTCTTTGACCAAACCTTGATAACGAGCCAGAGTCGTTTTTGCTTCTACGATCGCTTCTTCGCATTTTCTGACTTCGTCGATCGTCATTCTGTAAACCGGAATCGTGGACAACCATTCGAAGTATTTGAACTTGGAAGTTTTGAGTTTGTCTTCAAAGTCCTTTTTGGATTTGATCCCGATTACTTTTTCGTTCCATTTTTCTTTGATAAAACGAATCAATTCCGAGTTTCTTTCTATCTTTTCTTCTTCCAAACCGGCGAGACGTTTGAATCTTCGAATAAGATGTGTTTTGCGGAAGTCGCAGAATCGTTTGATGATTTCTTCCGGTTTAAAATTCTTCAATCTACCGTCGTAGGTAATGACGTTCATCGCAAGAGTTTGAACGTCTTCTTTGTTGAAAAGGGCCATGATTTCTTTTTGGCTCGGTTTTTCACCTTTCTTGTATTGAAGTTCGACTCTAAACGTCTGACTTGAATAATCCACGTAATCCTTTAACCAGGAATCCTTTCTTTCCAGAATATCATCCAACAAAGAAACCACTTTTTCGCGGTTCCAGTTCATCGGAGAATCGGTGAGATAAAGAATATCTCCTTCCCATTTAAAAGCGAAGGTGGTGGACATCGTAATGTTTCCCGCTTCCGTCTCCGCCATCTTGACTTCGCCTTTGAAATCCTTGTACCAAGGTTTCAGAGGAAGAGGTTTTTTGGTTTTGAGATAATTGATCTGAGACTTAACAATGTCCGCAAGTCTATGGCCCGGAATAAAACAACGAAATCCGGTCGCGATTCCTTGAATGTTATTGAGAAGAACGATCGGAACTTTTCCGACAAAGTGAATCGGTTCTTCTTCGGTCTCGTCGTAATTCTTAACGTAATCGATATCCGGTAAACTTTCAAAGAATCCCAAATCTTTTGCAAAGTCGGATAGTTTTACTTCTGTGTAACGAGGAGAGGCGATCGCGCTCGGATCCAAAACGTCACCGAAGGTTCCTTCTCCGGAAACGAGCGGTATGTTGTTGGCAAAGGTAAAATCCTGAGCCATTTGTGAAAGCGCGTCCTGAATGGATTTATCCCCGTGCGGATGATATCCCATCGCGAGCCCGGCAACTTTTACGGTTTTTGTATAACGGTTTCTTGCGTCCGAGTTCCACATGGCCCAGAGAATTCTCCTTTGAACGGGTTTCAGACCGTCGATTTCGTGCGGAATTGCCCGGGAATCGCATACATAACGCGAATATTTTCTCTGGTCGTCATTGACTTGATCTTCAAAAGGACGTTTTGGGAACGACTCTTTTGATTTTGGTGGATTGGAATTCTTCATACGGTTTTGGCCAACGAAATTCTACAAGACTATCCTGTCAATTGTAAAAAATTGACCGGATTTAATACAGTGTTTTCGAAGCGAATATTGGAACAATTCGCTTTCGTCACTTTTGCATATCAGACCCCCGGTTTTTGTAAAGAAAGTTTCATTTTTGGATTTTTCCCTTGCGGATTTTTCGAAAAATCAAGATCTACAATTCAATGAAAACTGTTTTCAGACGTTTACAATCGTTTTCGATCCATTTAGAGAATTTTAAAATTCCAATTTTCATTTTTGGAGTTTGTTTCTTTTTGTTTCGATGCTTAAGTATTCAAGAGGTTTTATGGAAGGGTTCAAAACCGCTTTCCGAAAATTACGCGTCTCAAATTTTCTTTATTTCTTCTCCCTTTGTTTCTCGGTATTACGAATCCTCCAGCTTTCAAGCTCGTTACGTCCTTTTGAAATCTCAATCCGGAAGGGACGAAATGATTCAAGGAAATCTAAAATACTTGGAATTGTCCGGAAAGAACGAGCAGCCGGAAAAAATTCTCTTCGAGGTTTCGGAATGGATCGGAACGATGACGCGAAACCCGAAGGATCATCGAAAGATCGAATTCATTCCCAAGTTCGTAACCAAACGACTTGAAACTTCTTCGATAAAATTCTTACCCGAAGTTCCCAATCTGGAACCGAAGAAAGAAGTTTTCGAGGATGTAAAAAAAGAATTCATCCTAAGCGATGAAGGCGGACTGAGAGAAACGGAAGAAACCCGAACGGTTCCCGGAATCGGAACACTCCAATGGAAACACGGTCCGAGAGGAATTTTAGTTAAGATTATGCAGACCGAATTCGTTTCCGCAAACGGAACCGTCACCTCGTCCAGAGATTACGATTACGACTCACTCGAATATCCGCGCGCGATCGGATTAACGGGAACTATTCCGGTTCTTCCGCTGCGAAAAACGGAAGTTTACACGGAATACTATTGTTTGGATTTCCCTTCCGAAATCGACCTAACGACTTTGAGGAAGAGTGAAGTTAAAAAATCCGTTTCATTTTACGATCTTATCGCAAATAAACCATTTACCACAACGGCTAATTTCAAAAATTATCCTATCATAAGAATTTCCAACGAGAAGAACCAATCCCCATGAATCAAATCAGAGAAGTTCGAACCAGATTTGCACCGTCTCCCAGCGGATTTTTACACGTAGGCGGGGCGAGGACCGCTCTTTTCAATTATTTATACGCAAAGTCTCAGGGCGGAAAGTTCATCTTAAGAATCGAAGACACGGATCAAAACAGATCCACCGAAGATTCCTTTAAAATCATATTAGAATCTTTGCAATGGTTGGGAGTCCATTGGGACGAGGGTCCCGAAGCCGGGGGAGAATTCGGTCCTTACATTCAGAGTCAACGTCTGAACATTTATAAGGAATACACCGAAAAACTTCTGAAGGAAAAAAAAGCCTACCGTTGTTTTTGTACTCAAGAAGAATTAGAGGCAAAGAAAAAACAATCCGAAGCGATGGGAGTTCCGTACGTTTACGACGGACTACACGCGAACATGTCCGACGAAGAAGTGGAGGAAAAAATCAAACAAGGCATTCCTTATTCGGTTCGATTCAAAACTCCTTCTAAAACTCTCATCGTCAACGATATCATTCAAGGAAAAGTAAAATTCGAAACCAAGTTGATTGGCGATTTTATCATCGTTAAGTCGGACGGTTTTCCTTCTTACAACTACGCGGTTGTCGTGGACGACGCACTGATGAAAATCACACACGTCATTCGAGGAGTGGGTCATCTTTCCAACACACCGAGACAGATCTTATTGTACGAGGCGCTCGGTTACGAGGTTCCCGAATTTGCACACGCGTCCGAGATTGTGGGAATGGACGGAAAAAAACTTTCTAAAAGAGCGGGAGCCACTTCCATTCTCGCGTTTAGAGACTTGGGATATCTTCCGGAAACGTTCCGCAATTATATGGCCTTGCTCGGATGGACTTCTGCCGACGGACGGGAATTCCTTCCCGGAGACGAACTCGAAAGAATTTTCGACGTACATCGTTGTTCCAAATCGCCTTCCACTTTTGACGTATTCAAAAAACCGAAAGGCGGAGACGAGGAGGTTGTGACTAACGTTTCGGATCTGACGCAAATCGCAGAGGCGATGAATCCGAAATCCAAACTCAATTGGTTGTCCAATCGAACCATCAGAGATTTGGATATATCGAAAGTATTAGAAAATCTGCTTCCTTTTCTCAAAGACAGAAACGATATTCCTGCCGACGTTAAAAATATCAGCAACCCTGTTCTGATTTCCATCGTCGAATCTGTAAGGGTTTATTTGGATAAGCTGACTCAGGCTCCGGATTATATCGCGGAATTTTTTGTTACGGACCTAAAAATTCAATCTCAGGAAGCGGCAGGATTTTTAAAGGACGGGGACGGTCCCAAAGTAGTAAAGGAATTTTACGGAATGCTGAAGAATTCCGATCCGAAGACCGATGAGGATTACAAGAACTTAATGTCCAAGGTCGGAGAAATTACCGGGCAGAAAGGAAAAACTCTCTATATGCCGATTCGTGCGGCGACTACCGGAAAGTCCGCCGGATTGGAGTTGCCGATTCTATTTCCGCTTTTGGGGAAGGAAAAGCTCCTTCAGAGAATTGAAAAAACCGCCGGAGAAGCGGTAATTTCGTTGCCGAGTTGAAAAATCCGACGTATTTTCGTTCAAATCGTCCGCTTTTAGTTTGTTAATTTGGGAGGCGCACGGGAACAGAGATGAGAGATTCCAACGAATCATTGCTAGTAAGGCATAACGAGGGATCTTACGTTATGTTTCTTCCCACCGATTTAACCAGTATCAAGGAACTTCGATGCGCTTTGAGGAGTTCGCTTTTAGAAAATTCTTTTTTAGAAAAAGACATCTTCAATATCGAACTGGCGGCTGACGAAGCGCTTACAAACTCGATTTCGGCTAATGTCAAAGTGGGTTCCGACGAGACGATCATCTGCCGTTGGATGATCAAAGACTGTAAGTTTACGATGTGGATTGTGGATTACGGTTCCGGACTCAAATCGAAAAAGTTGGAAGCACTCCCCGCCGATATTCGGGTAACCAACCTTGACGAATATTTGAACTGCGTCAAACGACACCAAGAAAAAAAATGCGAGATTCTTCCTTGGAAGGGAGTTCGGGTTCCACACCGAAACGTAGGGAGAGGACTTCAGATCATTCAGTCGTTGATGGATACTTTTAAAATCATGTATCATTGCGGAGAGGGCCGAATTTCTTCCGACCCCAACGAGAAAAACATTCAAGGATCCATTATCGAACTCGGTTTCGACTCTTCCAAACATCTCGTATAAAACATGACCTTAAACGAGTTCGCCAAAAAGGTGCTTTTCGGTCCCGGTCTCGAAGATAAATTATTTTCACCTTCCGTTCCACCGATCGATATTCGTTCTTTCGATTTTTTGAATATACCTTCCTTGCCGGTTCGCGAGAAAAAAATTCGGACCTCCGAACAAAAGAGTAAAATTCCGAGACTGGAACAATTGTTTAACGAAGAAAATCGTTTCATCACTCTGCATCATTTTGCCAATCACGAGTTGATGGCGATCGAACTTTTTGCCTGGGCCATTCTTAAATTTCAAGACGCGGCTTCTTCCGTTCGATTCGGGTTGTACAGAACTCTTTTGGAGGAGCAGACTCATTTGAGATTGTATCTTTCCGAAATGAAAAAAGGCGGAATGGAACTCGGAGATAGGCCTCTCAATTCCATCTTTTGGAAACAGGTTCCGAGGATGCAAACTCTCGAAAAATTTTACGCTATCATGGCGATCTCTTTCGAAGGAGCCAATCTTGATTTTTCAAAAATTTATACGATGGCCTTTGAACGTTTCGGCGATTTGGAAAAAGCCGGAATCATGAAGGCCGTCTACGAGGACGAGATCAAACACGTGCGTAGGGGCTATCATTATATCAAAAAAAGAATTCCGGATTCGGGGGACGAATGGGATTATTATCTTTCTTTGATCGAGTTTCCGTTCACTCCTAGGAGAGCCAAAGGATATCATTACTTTCCGGAAACGAGAATTCAGGCGGGATTTTCGGAGGAATTTGTAACGAAATTGGAAAGATACGAAGACGAGTACACCGGAAGAGTAAATTCTCGAATTTTAAAAGAGGTTTTGGATCTCAGTTAAGAGATTAGGAAAATCATAGACAGGCTTTTTTCGCTCCCGAATTCTGTAATCGAACCATGAACCCATTTTCATTTTTTTTTAGGAAAATTCTTACCGTTTCGTTTGCGGTTTCCGTCAAAACTCAAATTTTCAATTACAAGACTGTAATGTGTCGAAAATTCAAAGCCGTGTATTCCGCATGTCAAGTTCCGCTCTTTTTAGCGCACGCCCTGCTCGTTTTTTTATCTGTCGGTTGTTCATCGAAGATCCCTTCCGATTCTCGGATCGTCGAACTTTTGTTTTCATCAGCGGATAAAAAGAATCCGGACGTCTTATTGAAAAAAGTGGGGAACTTGGACGAGGATCCGGAACTCGAATCCTTCGCATTGGTTCGGAACGGAACGGAAGAAGTTCTTGGGGTTTTTAAAAAACAAGGGGGCGAATGGTCCTTACTCGGAAAATTCTCCTTTTCCCTACTGAACATCGGTCCGCTTCACTACGACGTTTCCAAATCTTCTTGGCTTCCCGGAGAATCCGATTCGGAAAAAAAGGAAGCCGGTTTCGTAGTTAAGAGAATTCTAATGGAGGAACTTCCCGGAGACGGATTCAATTCCCTTTTTTTGGAAGTGTTGAGCGAAGAACCCCCTCTGGGACTTTTTTCGGTGCCGTACGCGATTCGTAAGGGTCAAAAGATTTTCGACGGCCTTCTATCTTTAAAGGATCACGAATTTCTAATAAAGTCCAAACGGATCGATTTCGATTACAATAAAACCGAAAAAAACATTACGATTTTTCCGTCTAACCGTAGTTACGCGCAAAATTTTATCTTTAACGGTTGGGAGATGGTTCCCGATATACCGAGGGTTGCGGTCCCGTCGCTTCTTTCTTTGGAAGCACCCAAAGAATGGAAAAAGGGAGTTACGGGCGAAGCGGTCCTATGGTTTAAAAATCGAGGTTCCTATGCGGGTGTGACTTATCTTTCACTTTCGTTTCCCGACGGAGGAAAGGTAAACATTGATACGAGCAAAGAAGGACAGAGATTTTATTCCCCCGGTTCGAGTGTGTTTTCCTCCGCGGGCCAATATATCAATTCCACCGTTCCTCTTGTTGAAATTACGAAAGAGGGCTGGGGAAGAAATCATAAATACGGAATTCGATTTTCTTTAACTCCGGATAAGGACGGAATTCCGAACGTTTTATTCCGTTCTTCGACTCGTATGGGAAGAGAAGTCGTCAATCTCCCGAATCAATTCGGCTCGATTCAAAAACAAACAGATCAACAAGGTTTTGTTTCTTACAAATTGGAATTGGTTTCTAAACAAGAATGAGCGATCTCGCCGGTAAAAAACTAAAAGCGGCAAGGGTGGAAGTCGTTCGAGCGCAGGTCGAACGGTTTCGGGTTTTTTACGCGAACTATTTTCATCTGGAAGAAACGATTCCGATGGTCGAATACTTTTTCGAAAAAATCTATAACTTAGAAGGAAGAGAACTCTGGCTCCACCTTGCGATGGACACTTACCAAAAAGTAAAAGGTATGATGAAAGAGACTTCGCGGGAGAACATAGAATATCTCATCGAACTCAACAATCTTACGGAAGAGCTAGATACGATTTTCGCCAAACATCTGGTGGATTCCGGTTGGGACGGTAAACGACTAAGCAGAGAGGAATACGATCTTTACTACGGTCAAATGGGTTATTACAAAGAACGGATGAGGCAGTTGGAAATCGTTCTACAAAATCTAAAAGTTTTTTACGAATTGGCTCATAAACCGATTAGCGCATTCTTAATCAAACCCGCTCGATTTATGGCTTCTCTTCTCGGAGTGTCCGCTTTATTTAAAAGCGTCGAAGAAGGTTATAATGCAACTCTTTCCGTATCTTCGAGTATATTCAATTCTTTTTATGAAGAAGTGAAAAAGAAAGAAACGGAATACATTCATTCTTTACTCGGAGAAAATCGGAAAGAAGCGTGAGCAGACTTCGCAGACAACTTCTGGAAAGAGGACATCGTAAGGATGAATCTCACGAGAATCGAGAGCGTTGGCTTTTGACATACGCGGATATGATCACTCTGCTTCTGGGTTTGTTCATCATCATGTATTCGATTTCTCAAGTGGATCAGACAAAACTTAAACAAGTCGCCGACGTGATCCGAGGCGGTTTCGGTTTGGGAGAATCTTTCTTTCAAGGAAGTGCGATTACTCTAGAAGAGGATCCGCTACTGCAGCCCAGAACTCAACTTTACCGTTTTTGGGAACGCGTTAGTTATGCTTTAAAGAAACTGAAAGAAAAAGCCAAACTCAATATCGGAATTCAGGAAACCGAAGAAATCAAAATCGTACTTTTCGGCTCCTCTTTGGGAGAAGGTAGATTCCAACCGGACGAGGAAATGATTTTTGCCTTTCAGAAAATTTCGGAATTATCTTCGGCGATGGATGTGGATATTATTCTTAAAGTTCAAATCCCCTACGGAAACGAAGCCGCTCAAAAAGGTTTTAGAAACGTTTGGGAATACAATGCATATCGTGCCGAACTGATCGCCGATTCGTTGTCTAAAAATTACAAAATTCCCAAGGAAAAAATTTCCATCGAGGCTTCCAGTTCGTATAAACCAGTACAATCGTCCGCGGCGACACCCGAAGGAAAGGCGTCCGGCGAAAGGGTGGAAATTTTTATCCGTAAAAATACGGAACATTGATCGGAGAATTCATGAGACGAAATACGTTGAGAATTTCATTTTTCATTTTTGGAATATTCTTTTTTTTGAATTTATTTTTTTGTAAAAAGATTTCCGTATCACAAGGGATTCAAGACGATTTATGGAGGGAAGAATCTTCCGAGCTCGTTTCCGCGTATTGCCAAAAGCTCGCGACTTGTGGGGAAGGATCTTTCTCGCATTTGAAGGACTCTTCCAAAACTTTGGTTCGGGAAAGGTTGAATCCCGCTTATTGCGCCGAGAAGTTTCGTAGGTCGAACGCATACTTATTGGCAAACGAAAATCCGGAAACGATTAAAAAAGCGGTCAGGGGTTGTTTCCAAATTGTCGCTTCCGAAACTTGCGAAAAGATTCAAAAAGGCGTTTTAAAACTTTCCGAAGACTGTAGTCGACTTCAGGCGATCCAATCCAAACAAAATCGGAATTGAATATGTTACGCGGTCTGAAAAGGCTCAATCGATACGATAAGAGAATTTTGAAAATTTTAAAATTGGGAGGCAAACTTGCGTCCTTTGCTCAGATCGGATTTTCCAGAAAAACCTCGGAGGGATTTCGATTTCCGATTCACGCGTTGAAAATCGGAACGGAAAAGGGCCTCAAAGAACATCCCGTCGGAATCGTAGCCGGAGTTCACGGACTCGAGACGATCGGCATTTTGATTCTTCTAGATTTTTTGGAATATATTCTGCATCCAGAGTCGACCGGATATATTCCGGAATTAAAAAAAAGTAAATTAGGAATTATTGTATTACCGATTTTGAATCCTGGCGGCGTCGCTCTGAAACAAAGGTCCAATCCGGCGGGTGTGGATCTGATGAGGAACTCGGGAAGGGAAGCGGTAAAACCTCTTCCCTTTTTCGGCGGTCAAAAAATTTCCGGACGTCTACCTTACTTTCGGGGAAAAGGATTGGAACCGGAATCGAGGGCGTTGTTCCGTCTCGTTCAAGAGTCCTTTTTTGAAGTGAAAGACGTTATCATTCCCGTTGTAGATCTGCATTCCGGTTTCGGAACCGTCGATAACGTTTGGTGGCCTTATGCTTATACGAAGGCTCCTTGCCCGGATACGTCTTTGTATCAAAAAATCGAGGAACATCTAAAACATCATTGCGGTCATATTCACTTTCAATACGGGCCGCAAAGTGAAACCTACACCACACACGGAGATCTTTGGGACCGGTTATACGATCAGTATAGAGATTATCACGATAAACGTTTCTCGCATTGGACTTCAAAGTTGCTTCCTCTGACCTTGGAAGTGGGAACATGGTCCGACATTCAGGAAGATCCTTCGAAGTTGTTCCGTAAGCGGGGAATTTTCAATCCGGCTTCGTTTAACAAAATTGAAACCGTGACCAGATATAGAAGTTTTTTGAGAGATTTCGTTCGTCTTGGTCTAACCAAACCGAAAGACTGGGAACGCAATTCTGTGCATCCTTAGAAAACTTTGTGAAACGAAAATTTCAGAACGGTTGTCGGAGGATTTCTTCGATACCAAACTCGAAAGTTTCCGTTGGCGTTAAAAGACTCAGAACGATTCTTCCTATGTTTTTTTCGTCCGGAAAACCGAACATTTCTCCGGGATGAACATATATTTTTTTTTCCTTTAATAAACGAAGTGAGAATTCCTCTTCCGGAAAAAAAATCCCACTTTCTAAAACACAGTACCAACCTGCGTTGGGAAAGTCGCATCGAATCGTTTTAGAGACGTTTGTATCGCTCAGAGTTCGTTTTAAAAAAGAAAGATTTCTTTGAATCCGTTTGGTGATTTGGGATTGGATTAAATTCCTCCATTGTAAAAGATCGGAAAGGACGGTTTGAACGGGAGTGTTCACCGAAAGATAAGTATCGGATATGAGTTCCAGATATTCCTTCGCCTTTTGTTTCCAAAACTTCGGTCCGCTGAGTAAAATCCAAGAAAGTTTCATTCCCGGAAGGCCGAGCATTTTGGACAGTCCGTTTACGTTGATGACCGGTATCTCCGAATCGATCAAAGTCTTATGAGATTCTTCTCCGTATACGTAGTCGGAAAAAACTTCGTCTATGATCAACGGTAAATTATGATTTTTTAAAGTATTTTTTAAGGAATTAAAATCGGATTCGTTTAAGACGGAACCCGTGGGATTGTTCGGACTGACGACTAAAATCAATTTGCACTTCGATAAATCCTTCCGGTTCAGATCCGATTCTTTTAATTTCCAGCCGTTTTTCTTTTTCGTAAAATAAGAAACGGTTTGTAGTCCTTCCATCACGGAAAGAAATTCGAACAATGGATAACCTGGCGAGGGAATCAAGATCGAATCGCCCGGATCGCAAAACAATTTAAACAAATACGAATACGCTTCCGAAGAAGAGGAAGTTAAAAATAAATCGTCCGGATCGATCTCCAATCCTTTCGAGCCATAGTATTCTTGGATTTTTTTTCGAGCTTCGAAATTTCCGCGAGGATCGGGATGATAGGTAATCAGATCCGCGGTTCCAAAACCGTGTCGGATCGCTTCCGCCGGATATTGGAAACCCGCTTGAGTCGGGTTGGAAACCGTGAGGTCGAAATAACGGATTTGATTTTTCTTATATTCGGATAAGATTTCGGCGAATTCGTTTTCTCCTTCCTGAAACGAAAAGCGGGAACTGAAAGAAAACGTTTCTTTCACGGGGAACCGTTTTTAAACTTTTGAATCAAAAAAAGAATCAGGGAAATAAGGACGCTGACTAAGATGGAAGTAGCCAAGGGAAAGTAGAATCGAAAGTTTTCCCTTTCGATACGAATATCACCCGGAAGTTTTCCTAAATAATTATTCAAGAAAGGAATTTTATTTCCGTAAAGAATAAAAAGGCCGACTAACAAAAACAAAACGCCTAAAATCAAAAACGGTTTGGCAAAATTTTCCATGGACAATTTCGATTTTAACGATTTCCGCTCTTGAGTCAAGGAGCAATCGGGCTTATTAAACTCATTCGGATAAATTCAGTTTTACTGATATTTTCTTAACGTGAGTTCGGTATAACAAATGCGAAAGCGATTGAAGCGGAATCAACAAATTGGAATAACGAAAAAATTTCGTTTTTAGAGCGATCTATCAATTTGTTGATTAGAGCATTATGTTGCGACCGCAGGCAGCAACATTGAGTTTAAGCGCGGTCGCGAGCCAGTTCGCTATGAAATTCGCGAGCGATTCGCCCAAACACTCTTTCGATTTAATAAATAAAAATGTAAACTTGCAGAATTGAATGCGAATGGAAGAACAAAACATAAAAGTAATTTTTTCATTCCGAATCTTCGAGAATGAATTTTGCGGCTTGTTTACTGAATGCCATAATCGTATAACTCGGATCCACCGAAACTCCGGTTGGAAATACGCTGGAATCGGAAACGTATAAATTTTTTAATCCGTGAACTTTGTGTTTCCAATCCACGACCGACCTGGAAGGGTCTTGTCCCATTCTACATCCGCCCGCGGGATGAGGAGCGGCCATCATCATCGAAGCGGGACTGAGTTCGAGTCGATCTATCTTATCCGTTTCTTTTTCGGAAAGGATTTTTGTTCGTTTGAGATCGGGTAAAAGAATCCATTTGGCCCCAGCTCTAAAATTCAATCGAACCTGTTTACGGATACAATCCTTCAAAAACTCTTTCGTCAACTTTCCGAAGTTATACGTCACCGTACGTTTGCCCGAGGAACTTACCGAAATATTTCCGAGTTCCGAAGGAACGTCGTCGATCCATCCGATCGTTCCGCCGACGTGTGGAAGTTGTTTCATGATTTCCCTGTGTTCAACTCCGAAGCCGGGGATCAACGCGGCGAGACTTCCGGGTTGAAGTTGATTTGCCATGATTAAGAATCCGCCTTCGATATAACTTCCGTTTTCTTTAAAACGGGCCAAACGAAATTCCTCCACTCCGAACGCGGATGGAATGTTTCTCCATTGTATGATCGGTTCGTCATAGAACGCGTGTACGAACGGAGACGGATTGATCGCGAGATGTTCTCCGAGAGCGGGAAGTTTTTTCTTCCATCCGTTTCTCAGCAAGAAAGTGGAACTTCCGAAACCACCGGCCGCGATCGCAAAAACGGGCGCCTCGAATCTTAAGGTAATTCCGGATTCTTTTCCGGAAGGACGATCGATCATGACCCCCTCTAAAAATTCCACCTTGTCGCCTTTGAGTTCCAAACGAATCGCTTTGCAGTCCGCGTAGATGTCCGTTCCTAAAGCCATCGCTCTCGGAATATGAGTAACCAATTGACTTTGTTTGGCTCCGTACATACATCCTTGCATACAATGGCCGGATTTCTGACAGTTCTTTCTCGCTTGCGGAACCGGATTGCCTTCCCAGCCGAGAGACTTGCAGGCCGTTCTCACAAGCTGATTCATCTTATTATGATATTCTTCTTTAGCGGGATGAACGTTTAACGTTTCATCCAATTCTTTCCAATGAGGATTTAGATCTTCGGGAGAATGACCGTGAACTCCGTACTCTTCTTTCCAAAGATTGAGTCTGTCGTCCGGAGTTCTGTAACTATCGGCCCAATAATGAACCGAAGCGCCGCCTACGTTTTTTCCATAAACGAGATTGATCGTTCCTGTTGCATCCGTAGCCATGTTTCTTTCCGCTGAAACTTTTCCGGCCATGTTGAGTTCGTGATTGTCGAAAGTTCCGGTGTGATAGTAACCGCCTTCTTCGATCATTATTACCTTCTTGCCGTTTTTGGAAAGTTCGTGAGCAAGCGTCGCACCGCCGCACCCGGTTCCTACGATGACTACGTCTGCTTTAACGGTTCTGGAATTTCCTAGATTTTTCCATTCGTAAACGCGTCCGCTCATGATTCCCCCAGGATTTTTTTATAATAGATTCTTGATTCGCTTAATTTTTCGGGAGGATTTCCAAAAGGTCCGTCGTACGAAATCGCTTTGAAGGAAGATTCGTGTCCGTAGTAAACCAGAAAGATCGGTAATTTAAGATTTGCTAATGCAGCTCGGATCGTATCGGATTCGGTGGATTCCAACGAATGTAAAAAATTCTTTCGATCCTTTTCGTCGAGTTTGGAAAAACGACTCCAATAACCCGTAACCAAAGGAAGATATTCCAAAATTAGAATGAGGGATTTGAAATCATCGGAGATACTCGGGTCCACAAAGAAAAACTCTTCGTCCAATCTGCGTATCACTTCCGCTTTTTCAAGATCCGGAAAACCGGGTTCCTGGGGCAAAAGCGTTTGAGAGTAAGCCGATAAGAATTCAATTTCGGATGCGGAAAAGAATAAGGTCTTGGCAAAGGATCGGTTTTTAGAGCGACTCAAAAAGAATGCGCCTATGCCGATACTAAACAATCCTCCAAGGCCGAAGCCGAATAACTTTCGTCTCGATATTTTTTCCGTCCATAAGCTCATAACTTCGGTGAGTATGCTTGGATCGGAATGGATGTCAATTCTGAAAAGCGGTTGACGAAACAATCGTTCAATAAACTTTATAAAACATGGCTGACAAAAACGATAAGGTCAAACAGAACGCGCCTGGAAAATACTATATCGATAATAGCTGCGTTCCTTGTAACGATTGTATGGAAGAAGCTCCTATGCTTCTCAAATATACGGACGACGAATCCAAAGTTTACTTTCATAGACAACCTGCTACTCCGGAAGAAGAAATCGCGGCAAAAAAAGCCATGGAGATTTGTCCTATTGAAGCCCTCGGAGACGATGGAGAGTAAATTTAAAAACTTGTAGGATTTTATTTTCAAGTTCGGCAAGAATATTCATTCTTGATCTTTAAGAAAATCTTCGATTTCCCTCCTTTTTTTATCCAAAGAAACTTTTCGTTAAAGGCTTATAAACCAACGACTCTGCTGTTGATTCGTTCCCGCGTTCTTAGGAAATTCTCATTAAAAATTTGCGGTTCAAATGTAAGAGCCTGTTGAACGATCCGTGGAGAGCGAGACAAACATAAGCCGCGAAGCAAAAAACTCAATGTTTCTTTCTATGGATCGAAACATAATGTCGTTAGCCGGTTTAATCTTTCCGATAAAGTGTAATTAAATTTTGGGATGTGTTGTAAATAAAAACCTAAAAATCGACGTTTCAGTTTCGTAATAGATTGTCTTTTATAAAATAGGGCCTATTTTTAGGAAAACCAATGGTGAGCACTTTGAGTGAATTTGATTTCCAGTCGGCCGATTTTTATAAATTCCTAATAGAAAAAAGTCCCGAGTTGATTTGTTTTCACAATCCGGACGGGATTTTTCTTTATGTCAGCCCTTCCGTAACTTCCATGTTAGGTTATCAACCGGAAGAATTGATCGGTAAAAATCCGTACGATTATTTTAACCCACTCGATAAGAAAAGAATTTTTGCAAATTCCCATAAACCGATCTTGGAAGAGAGAAAAATCGAACACGTAGAATATCAATTTCTCAGAAAGGATGGGAAGTATGTTTGGCTGCAAACGATTACACAGTCGATTCGGGACGATAAAGGGATTGTAATCGCTCTTTTCAGCAGTTCTAGGGAATATGTAGAACTCAATGCGATTTTCAATGAGACGGAAAAAAAGCAGGCCCTGGATGAAATTCGACTTTCGGAAGAAAAGTTCTTCAACGCGTTTTATTATTCGGGTATCGGTATGGCCCTTGTTTCTTTGGAAGGGAAGTGGCTGGAAGTAAATTCAAGTCTTTTAGATATAATCGGCTACTCGAGGAACGAGATTTTAAAACTTACGTTTCAAGATATAACTCATCCGGACGACCTTACGGTCGATTTAAGTCTTTTACGGGAAACGTTGGAAGGTAAAAGAGATAGTTATAGAATGGAGAAAAGATATTTTCATAAAAACGGCAGTACGATATGGATTTTATTGATCGTGTCCCTTGTAAGAGATTCCCAAAAGAAACCTTTATTTTTCATCTCTCAGATTCAGGATATCACCGATCGTAAAAATATGCTTTCGACTTTAATCGAAAAGAATGAGACGTTGCAAGCTCTGAGCAATCACTTAACGGAAAGAAATTCTCAATTGGAAGAATTCAATCAGATCGTTTCTCATAATTTGCGCGCACCGATCGGAAATATTTTTACACTTACGACTATGTTGAGTGAAAAAGACGCTACGGACAAGGAACAACTTCTCGAATCCTTGGAAACGAGCGTAAAGGACTTGATGACCACGTTGAACGATATCGTGGAAGTGATCAAAATTCGCAAAAATAAGAACGTGGATAAACAGGCGGTTCTTTTTAAAGACGTTTTTAATAAGGTACAAAATCTTCTTTCAGCTCAGATTAAAGAGGTGAACGTTGAAATTCGAACGGAATTTGCCGAGGTGCCGGAAATTCTTTATCCAAAAATATACTTAGAAAGTATCTTATTAAATTTATTAAGCAATGCTTTAAAATACTCCGATCCGAACCGAAAATCGGAAATTTCTTTCGTCTCATTTGTCGAAGATAAAAAAGTCTTTTTAGTTGTACGCGATAACGGTTTGGGGATCGATCTTCGAAAATACGGTCACCAAATCTTTAAAATGAACAAAACGTTCCATAGAGAAAAAGAAGGACAAGGGATAGGATTGTTTATGACGAAAAATCAAATAGAGTCTCTGGGCGGCGAAATAACGGTTGAAAGTTCTCCCGGTAAAGGTACATCTTTCATCATCAATTTTAATAAGTATAATGACTTTGAATAACATAATATGAACTTCTGGTTAGTCGATGACGATTCCATCTATATCATGATTGCAAAGCGATTCTTGGAAAAGGACGGTAGAGTCACGAAACTACGGGATTTCCAGGATGGGGAATTGGCTCTTCGGCAGCTTCAAACCTTGAGTTCCGAGCGGGAAGAATTGCCCGATGCGATCTTGCTCGATATCAACATGCCTTTTATGGATGGCTGGCAATTTTTAGACGAGTTTAAAAAGATCCAAGACGCTCTCGCAAAGAAGATTACAATTTTTATGGTAAGTTCTTCCGTAGACGAAAGAGATATCGTAAAAGCGAATTCTTTTCCCGAAGTAAAAGGTTATCTTTCCAAACCCCTCACCCAGGAACATATTCAGAAACTTTATAGCGAACTAACGTAAGTTAGTCGGGGCGTTTATTCATTCTCCTTGTCCTAAGGAGAATGCTCTTTTTCCGTCAAAGTAATAGAGGTTTTCCGTTTTTACGGTATCAAAACCGGCTGAGTCCAGTTTTAAGAGAAGTTCCGCAATTTGCTTGTGAGAGATCGGATGATACGAAGGATCTTCCTGTTTAATCAGGGCGTTCTTGCCGACGAATCTACATCTCCAGTGGTCGATCAAAAACGTTTCCGGTTGTCCGTCCGGAAAAACTTTTACTCCTCGGTTCGTAATGATTTTTAACATCAGATCGTTCGAAATGGATTTGAGTTTGTTTCCGAGTTCATTCGGATCGTTTCCGATCCAATCCAGAAAAACGTCGACACCGACAAGCTCTTTCTTTTGGACAATTCTCTTATATTCAGGAATTATAATTTTCTTTGCCTTACCGAAAGAGACGGGTTTGAATTTTTCGGGAAGATGCCCCAGGTTTCCGATTACAGCCTCCGCAAATTCCTTGGTTCCGACCTTGATTCTGCTTACTCCGGGTTTAAAAATATCTCCGGTGTGGATTCCTTCTTCGACGGTTAAGAGCCAAGCGTTGTTGATTTTTGCCGCGATATCCGGTTGTCCGATATGAACGAGCATCATCACTGCGGCGTTGAGTAAACCGGATGGATTTGCGACGTTCTTTCCCGAGATGTCTGGAGCCGAACCGTGGATCGCTTCAAACATGGAAACGATTTCTCCGATATTGGAAGAACCGGCCATACCGACCGATCCGGCGATTTGTGCGACGATATCGGAAATGATATCTCCGTATAAGTTCAAGGTAACCACTACGTCGAAGTTTTGAGGTTTGTCCGCAAGATTTGCGGCTCCGATATCAATGATCTGTGAGTTCGATTCGAGGTCCGGATATTCTTTGGCGACTTCTTTGAAGATATCATGGAACAAACCGTCGGTCTGTTTCATGATATTGTCCTTAACCATCGCCGTTACTTTTTTTCTTCCGTAAGCTCTTGCATATTCGAAAGCGTAACGAATGATTTTTTCCGATCCTGGACGGGAAATCAGTTTGAGACATTGAACCGTATCGTTGGTTTGCCTGTGTTCGATTCCGGTGTAAAGGTCTTCCTCGTTTTCGCGGATGATGACGATGTCGAGAGAGGGATGTTTGGTTTCCACATACGGATAAAGAGAGAAGCAGGGTCTAACGTTGGCGAATAATCCGAGGGTCGTTCTGACCGTAACGTTTAAACTTTTATAACCTCCTCCTTGCGGAGTCGTGATGGGAGCTTTTAAAAATACTTTGGTTTGTCTGAGAATGTCCCAGGCCTCCGGTTTGATTCCGGAAGAATGTCCTTCTTTATAAACTTTTTCCCCGATTTCGATTTCGATCGGATCGACCTTGGCTCCGGCCGCATTCAAAATTTTGAGAGTCGCGTCCATGATCTCGGGACCGATTCCGTCTCCATATGCGATTGCGATTTTTGTTTTTTCGGACATTCTCGTCTCCTAATATTCTATCGGAACAAGAGCGGAGAAAGAGGTCAATTCTCTTATTGAGCGTCCTGAAACGCGATCCATAGATTAGTATGATTCTTGGACGTAAGACAGCTCGAAGTGTGATATTCTTGATTCGACGGAGTCAAGAAGGCCGATGGCAGATTG
>NZ_ANIK01000121.1 GCF_000347175.1 Leptospira alstonii serovar Sichuan str. 79601 | reverse complement strand
AGATTTAGAGGTTAGGACTTTACATTACATACAATAAAACGCAAGTGTTCCGACAAGAATGGAGCTTTTTACTTGCAAAAAGTATGATTTTCTGATAGAGAAAAGCCTCCCGAGCCTTTCCCACCTCCCGCCCCACCACCCAAACACGGGCGGGGCTCGCATATCACGGAGGATTGTCGTAATTCCGACAGATTGATCTTCAGATCCAAGTAACGGCGCCAGCGATCCGAGCGACGCGGAACGCGGTTCGAAGAACCGGAGCCGTTAGGCGAAGTCGCGGCAGAGCGCGGTCGAACTTTTGAGCGCAGCGCAAAGGTTCGAGGCGCCATTCAAACGTAACTCGAAAAAACGTTTCCCGTTATCGTTTTGCGTCCCAATTGCCGGAACTGTTGTTTCCCCGATACGTTCCCGAAATCGATCGGCCTTCCAAAACTCCCGTATATTTTTGCGAGAACGGAACGTTACTTCCGATGTCGGAACATTTCACGCCGACACAGGAACGGACGAATTGAATTTGATTCCCTTTTGTAAAAACTCCTCCGAGGAATTCGGGTTTGCCCTTTCCCCAGTTTGAGAATTTTAAAACTCCGTAGAGTTTTCCGTTCTTTCCTCCGAAAAATTGAAGCGTGCCTTTGTGCGGACCGACGTTCAGTTGATACGTGCCTACGAAAAGTTTATCGTTTGCGGAAAGTTCGTCGGAGGATTTTTCTTCGGATAAAAATTCTATCTTTTCGACCAGGTCCGTAGGAATTTCCTGATCCGGGTCAGCGATCTTCAACGTTTTTTGATCGATGGATACGAGAAGCCCTTGCGTAAAAGATCCGTTATACGTCACCTTTGCGGTTCTTTGAATACCCGAACCGCAGGTTCTCGGGATAAAACCCAGAATAAAAAACAAAATCGCTGTGGGAAAAAAAATCGCCAGATCGCGCTTCCAAAAGGATCGGGAAGAGTTTTCAGTGTTCATATGATATTATCGGTGAACGGGCGGAACTACTTACATCCCTGCATCTCTCCCATTCTTTTGTTTTCGTTTCCGTTAATGTAATATACTTTTCCGGAACGTGTGGTCCAGCAGTCGTGTTTTTTGTTCGTTCCTGCCATAATCGGCCCTTCGCCGATTTTCACTCCGTTTTCGTCGTATTCGATCGCCTTCGTGTCGCTCACGATCTCAAACTGCTTTTTGCCGTCTTTATAATACGTAAACGGAATATCGGGTTTGTAGCTAGCTTTGAGTTCATTCGTAGCCTCGTCTATGTTCATGATCGAAAACTGAAGTTTCCCCTTTCCGATCAACTGCCCTTCCTTGTTATAGGCTTCGGCGGAAGACATCATAAACTCGTTCATCATCTCGCCTTTGTAAGCCGGATTTCCGTTGTTCCAGTTGAACTTCCAAACTCCTTTGCGAGTATGTTCTCTCTGACCTTCCGCAAAGACGTTTCCGTTTTTGTAATATTCTTTCCAGTAACCCGAACGAAGCGCTTTTTTCTCTTTCGGATCTTTTTCCTTTTCGGTTCCCGGCTCCAACTTCGGTTTATAACCGCCTTCCATTTGGAGAACTCCGTTGTCGTAGTAGGTCTTCCAGATGCCCGTTCTCAAATCGTCCTTGTAGGAACCTTCGCTCTGAACCGTACTTCCGTCCTTATGATAAGAAGTTTCGGCGCCTTGTTTTTGTCCGTTGGAATAGTTGGAAACTTTTTTCTTAGCTCCGTTTTGTCCGGGGTCCGCGTAGTATTCGGTCCAGAGTCCGTCTTTTTGGTCGTCCTTATAAGAACCTTCCTCGTCCATCAGACCTTCGTTGTTCTTTTTCCAATAAGGTCCGTTCTTCTTATCCGCTTTGTAGGAAGTGCTTTCGGTTTGAACTCCGTCTCTTTTGAGTTTTTTCTCCTCTCCTTCTTTCACTCCGGCCGCGTAAGGAGTGTCGCGAAGAACCTCTCCGGTTTCGTAAAGGGTTTTCCAAGAACCTTCCCTTTTATCGTCCTTATATTCGCCGGTTCGGATGAGAACGCTGATTTTCTTTTTCGTAGCGGAGTCTTCTTTTTCCTGATATTCTTTCCAGGCTCCGTTCTTTTTGAACTTCTTGATCTGATCCGGTTTTAATCCGTCGAGTTGTTCCGGAGTACAGGGTTTGCCGCCGCAATCCGTAACGACGGGGCCTTCGGCTTTCATATTAAAGGTTTCCTTATATTTTTCCACGCGGATATTAGGAGGTAGAATTTGAATTTCCTGATCCTTTCCTTTATTTTCCACGCCTGGAATCGTAGAACAAGAAACGGCCGCAATCGCGATAAGAGCTAAACAAAGTTGTTTCATGATTATTCCTTGAAAGTTAGCGAACTTCCCGCAAACGTTAACGAGCCGAATTTAAAAGTCAAGAAATTCCGAAATCACGGACGGATGCGAGTTAGGCCGATTCAAAAACGATCGGACCTTCGACGAAGGATGGAGATTGATCCCCGCTTTTTTTCTACGGCGAATCAAGTTAAACAAGAACGTTCCCGGAAATTTATCTTTTGTCCAGATAGTAGTGAAGCAGAATGAATCGAATGAAAGGACGATAACAATCCAAGGAGATATGACCGCTGTCCGCATAAGTATTGCAGGCGTAGTAAGAATCCTTGCTCATGTCCAACAAGGGAATTCCCGCTTTCTCGTGCATCGGTCTTACGATTTGAAACCAAGGTTCGGGAACGTTCAGTTCGTTCAAAACTTTTTCCATCGGAGCCGACGTCCCCGGTTTTACGAACAAGGTTCTCCATTTTTTTTCGAGAAGTAAGTTTAAAATTTTTTGATAAAACTCGTACTGCATCGGCGAAGGGGCGTAAGAAGGATAAATCCAACCGATCGTTTTACGTGCGGATTCCTGGATCTTACCGAAATCCTTTTCCACATAGGCGCCCGCGGGAGAAACGGCGTTTCCCTTGTCGGTTTTTAAAGTGGCGATCGTCATCGCCTTAAGCATTTCGCCGATTTCGAAATTTTCGTTTTTCAGACGTTTGAGGACGTTTCCGATATAAGGTTTGTTATAACTCACGCCGAAAAGAAAATTCGCGAAGTAATAGTTCACGTTTTCCTTTCCGAAAGTCCATGCGTATTTTAGAATAAAGATAGGATCGAAGCTGTTTGCTAAATTCGATTTTTTGAATGTAGTACCGTTTTTGTTAAACTGAAACGGATCGCTTTCGATCACGATCAAATCGGGGTTCACTCCTCCGTTTGCAAGCCCTTCCAAAAAGTAAAGATAGTAGGCGGGAGTCGTAACGGCGGAAGAAAGATTGTAGATATCCCAATCCGGATAAAAGGCTTGAAGATCTGAATTTTGAAAATAGAGCATCCGAGAAGAGCCCATGAGGATCATGAGTTTTTTTTTCTTTTCCGGATTTTTGGAATATTCTCCTTCCGAACCGTATTTGGAAACGATCTCTTGCAGAAGTTCCTTTTTGACGTCGTAGTAGATATACGTAAATTCCTGTTTAACGTAGTCCCTGACCTTATCCAAAAAGAAAATTTTGTCGAATAGAAAGATCGCCGAAAAGAGCAGAACCGGATACCAGAGGAAGGGTTTGGACTTCAAGGGATTCTCCGAACAAAAGCCGCTCGATATATTTGATCTTTGGAATTTGAAGGAAGAAGAGCCGGTAAAAACACCGGCTCAGGTTCTTTGAGATACGGGAAGCTGTCAAATGAAATCAGGCGATTACCATGTCTTTCTGCGAGAACTGTTTGCGTTTTCTTTGCAACTCCGCAAACCATTCTCCCGCGTGTTTATGATAAGCGACCAAACGTTTGACGTAACTTCTTCTTTCGGGCATCAATACTCGTCTCGCTTCGTGAATGATTTCTTCCACGATCTTTGTGTGAAACGTAAAGTGACTGGAAAAAAGATTGAAGTAATCTCTTTCCGAAACTTCCCAAGGTCTGGAAGTGATGTCCGTAAAATATTGTTCCAACTGTCCGATATCGTTGTCGAAGTCCGATTCGTAGGGAGAATTGACCACGGCTATCGTATCGGTGAGGTCTGTGAGGGTTTGAAAGTAAGTCTCTAATTCGGGTAGTTGCACAGGTAAAAATCACCTTTCCTAAATAGGTTCCTTTTACCATCTTTTTTAGAGGCCTTGCACGTTCAAGATTTTTTTAGGTAATCTTTCAAATGTTTCCCTTCTTCTTCCCAACCTTCGGAAGCGGCTTCGACCCAAACGTCATACTTATCGCCTACCGGATAACCCGAATTCGTAAGTACCAGTTTGGAAGAAGTCTCGCCCAAAGAATGAAACTCCAACTTCAATTCGATGTCACCCGCGGGATGATTCTGCCAAAGTAGTATCAATTCTTTTAAAGGTATTATCTTTTTATAAATTCCGTTCGTCGTAAGATCCCCTTCCATTCCGAGTTTCCACGTCCAAGCGAAGTCAGCTCCTTCTTTCGGACGACCCGTGACCTTATCCGCGAGCCAGTGAATCAACTCTTCGTTTACGGTGACCGCGTTCCAAACTCTCATCAGAGGATAGTCGAACTGAAATTCCTTGATAATACTTCTGGTTTCCATACTTCCCTTCTAGTGAAAATCTTTATAAAGTTTTTTGAATAGAGTTCGTTCCAAAAAAGCGGGCGCGATGTTACGCAGCCATTTTAAAAAGAAACCGGAACTGTCCATGATGACCAACCTGGATTCCGGATCTTCCACCGAATCGATCATTTTTAACGCGACCTCGTCCGGCGATTTGATCTTACTACTCGGATATTGTCCCTCGTTCAAAACGTTTCCGTCTCCGTCCAAACCGGATTTGCGGAGTTTCGTTTTGGTATAAGGAGGACAGAAAATGATAAACGACAAACCTTCTTCGGAGAGTTCGATTCTTGCCGCTTCCAAAACGGCGTGTAACGCGGACTTAGAGGAGGAATACGCGCTTCTACCCGGAATACCGTAAAGCCCGCTTACCGTGGACGTGGCGATCACACAACCTCGGCTCAGTTTGATTTGAGGCAACAATCTTTGAATGAGATAGATAGGACCGAAAAAATTGATATCGAACGTTTTGCGAAAGGTTTGGATCTGTGTTCCGTCAAACCGGGAATGCGTCGTAATCCCTGCGTTTGCAAAAAGAACGTCGATACTTCGATAATCTTTGGAAATTTTTTTGACCGCCTTGTCGATTTCCTTTTCGGAACTCAGATCGGTCGGGATATGGACCAAGTCGGCGATAAGATCCTTTTTTCGATTTAAAAGTTCTGGTTGTGTTCTGGAGAGATTGATGAGCTTACAATCCAATTTGGAAAGAATACCGAGAATCGCCTCTCCGATTCCGGAAGAACCTCCCGTGACCACGATGGTTTTGCCTGTCCAAAACGAAGGATTCATTTCACGGGGCATTTTTGCCGCAAGAAGCGAGTATTCAAGAATTTTTTTAAGCGCAAATCGGCACGTTTCCGTCTTCGGAACGACGACGAAACCGTTTCGTTTTCGGCGGGGCGGCTCTCCTTTTCTTATTGACATTCGTCTGTATCCCGATACAGATCTAAGTATGATCGCTCAAGCGCACGACAAACGAATTACGGCCAATCTTCCCGAAAATCTTTTAAGAGAAGCCAGGCTTGTCACGGGAAAGGGAATTACGGAAACGATCGTGATGGGACTCGAACTACTCAAAAGAAGCAGGGCTTACGACAAAGCTCAAAAACTCAAAGGAAAAATCAAAATTCAAATCGATCTGGATACGAGCCGTGAGCGCGCTCGTCGTTGATACTTCCAGTTTTATCAGTTACTTCAAAGTTGGAAATGAAACCATAGACGACGCCATCAAAGAGGGAAGAGCCTATCTCTCTCCGATCGTTGCCGCGGAACTTCTAAGCGGAATCCGCTCCAAATCGGACCAATCTCTGATGAAGGACTTTTTCGAAGATTTACCTCTCTGCGGAAATGAAATCGAATCCTGGTTTAAGACGGGACTACTGCGATCCAAACTTTATTCCAAAGGCTTGTCCGTTTCCATCGCGGACGCGCATATCTGCCAGTGCGCGTTGGAACTGGGCGGCTATCTGATCACCGAAGATAAAATATTCTCCAAGATCGCAAAGATAACCGGACTCAAACTGATCGGCTAACAACCGTTTTCCTCAGGATACTCCGTTTGAAAGTAAAACTGAGTTTTTCTGATTTATATATTAGATTACCGTAAATTTTGAGACGAATCTCCGTTTAAAAGCAGAATTCCGGAAACTCTATTCTATGGCTCCGAGCAACAAGCTTATGATAGTTAACGAATATTTAAAGTATTTTCGTTCAAACAATTTTCAACCTGCGCGTGACATCCGTATATACAAAAATATGAATTTGTATAAATCTAATCCGATCAATCCTTGTCCGCGCTGACCTCGTCCTGAATCACTCTCGCTTCCGCCCTGAAAGCGATATAAGACCAAACCCAAGTAATCATAATCGTGACCTTATTCTTAAATCCTACCTGATAGAATAAGTGAACGAAAAGCCAAGCGAACCAACCGAAAAGCCCCTTCAGCTTGAAAACTCCCACTTGAGCGACCGCGTCCGTTCTTCCGATCGTAGCCATAGAACCCTTATCGATATAATGAAAGGGTTTTCGTTTTTTATTTTTCAGGTCGTTTTGAATCAAAGCCGCGACGTATCTTCCCTGTTGCATCGCAACCGGAGAAACCCCGGGCAAAGGACGCTCCAGTCCCTTCGAATAATTAGCGATGTCCCCGATGACAAAAACTTCCGGATGACCTTCTATATTACAAAATTCGTCCACCGTCACCCTTCCGCCCCGATCCAATGTTACGCCTAACGTGGATGCGATGGTGTTGGCTTGAACACCGGCCGCCCAGATCACCGTTTGAGTAGAAATCATTTTTTCTTCGAGTTGCACCCCCCGTTCGTTGATATCGATGACGCGGGTTCCGGTCAAAACTTCCACTCCCCTACTTTCCAGACGTTTTTTGGTAAATTCTCCCAAAGAAGCGTCGAAGGTCATAAGCAATCTGGGAGAAGCCTCGATCAAAGTGATCTTGGATAAGGCGGGATCGATCGTATGAAATTCGTCCCGAATGATATGGTGGGAAAGTTCCGCGATGGAACCCGCAAGTTCCACTCCGGTCGGCCCTCCGCCGATGATGACATAGTTCAAAAGGGATTTAACGACTTCGGGATCACCGGACAACTCCGCCTTTTCAAAGGATATCAAAAGTTTATGACGGATCTTCAAAGCGTCCTTTAGATTTTTCAGACCGATCGTATGTTTTTCCCAGTGATCGTTTCCGAAATAACTGGATTTCGCGCCGGCCGCCAATATTAGATAATCATAATTTGTTGAAGTGTTTTGATAATAAACGGTTTTTGAGGCGGGATCGATTTTTGTCGCCTCTCCCAAAACCACGGTCACGTTTTTACTCTCCCCTACCAGGGAACGGGTGGGAATCGCGATATCAGCAGGGCTTAAAACCGCGGTCGCCACTTGATAGAGAAGGGGTTGAAAGAGGTGGTGATTTTTTTTATCGATTACGGTAATATCGAGGTTTTCGTTTTGAGAGAGTTTTTTAACGGCTTGTAAACCGCCGAACCCCGCGCCGATGACGACGACTTTCTTTTTCCTGGATTCACTCATGTGTGAAAATGTTCTCCCGCTTCCGGATTAGGCTTTTAAATCCAGTTTTCTAGAGAGTAGGAAATCGAGAAAGTCTTCCGCGGTATCGGAGACAATATTTTGCACTTCGTCAAAGTCCTTCAGAGTTCCGTAATACGGATCGGGAACCTCGGAATCTTTTTTGGAATCCTTTTGAAAAAACCGAAAGAGTTGAACCTTCTTTCTTTCTTCGTCCGAAGCAGCGAGGTACAAAACGTCTTTCTGATTGGACTTATCCATCGTAAGAATGTAATCGAATTCCCGAAAGTCTTCCTTTCGAAACTGCCTCGCCCGGTGAGTAAGTTCGATCCCCTTTTTACGCGCGGCCTGTCTCGTTCTAGGATCCGGAAGTTCTCCGATATGATATCTGGACGTTCCGCAAGAATCCACGAAGAAGGAAGATTCCAAATTTTTTTTCTGGATCAAATCCAGAAAGGCGCCTTCCGCGGCGGGAGATCTGCAAATGTTTCCGAGACAAACGAACAAAACCCGAATCGGATTTCCTCCTCGCGGGTTTTGTTTTTCAAAAGTGTTGTTTATTTCAGACTGATCTTCGACCATAAAAATTCGGGGATTCGTTTCATAATATAACCCAGGAAGGCCCACGGGAACCAAGGAACTGTAGCCGATAAAACTTTGTTTTCAATTCTTTTATATATTTTTTGTGCGCCTCGTTCCACGGGAATTACAAACGGACGAGATTTCATTTGATTGTTGATCGGAGTGTCTATAAATCCGGGATGAATCACCGTCACCGAAATTCCGTATCGTTTCACTTCTCCTCGAAGAGCCTCCATGTAAACGGAAAGACCGGCCTTCGACGAAGAATAACTTGCCGAACCCGGAAGCCCTCTAAAGGAAGCGACCGATGAGATCGCGACGATTTGTCCCGATTTTTGTTTTTGAAAGATCGGCAGAGCCGCCTCCACACCGGCCATAGCGCCGATCAAATTGGTCTCGATCACGGCACGATCGGCTTCAAAACTTCTTCCTCCGAAAGAAGAAGTCGTTGAAATTCCCGCGTTCAAAACGATCAGGTCCAAACCTCCGAGTTCCTTTGCCAATTTGGGAATGACTTTAAAATTCTGATCCGCGTCGGAAACGTCCAAAGTTGCAAAAAGAATTTTACCCTTGGCGCCGGAAGATTTCAATTCGTCCGCGATTTTTTTGAGTGAATCCTTTCTTCTTGCGGTAAGGCCCACGTTAGCTCCCGCTTGAGCGTAGATCCTCGCTAATTCTTTTCCGATTCCGGAACTTGCACCGGTAATGATTACGTTTTTCATCTAAGACAACTAGTGCAGAATTATAACCCGCTTCAAACATTAATTTCAAGGAAAATCCTTTTCTTAAAAACTTCCGAAAGCGCCTTGTACGATTTTTATGTTATTTGAATCTTTTTACTTTTTTCCACTCTCGTTCGCTATTTCTTTCGGATCCCTCGGGTAATGCCGACGGTTGTTTTGGAGTTACTCGCCGCAATATTCTTCCAGCTTTGAACTCAAAATCGCGTCGGTGTTCGCCAAACGATCGGCAAGGATTCGAACCATCTTGGCCGAAAAATCCGGATTTTTGATTAGGAATTTTTCAAGTTGTTGTTTACTCTCGATAACGGCGAGTTGACAATCCAAAATCGCCTTTGCGGTCGCGGTCCTAGGCATGGCGCGGAACAAGGCCATCTCTCCGAAAAAATCCCCTTTTTTCATCACCGCAAGACGTTGAACTATATGCTTTCGCGTAAAAAAAACTTCGACGGAGCCTGAAAGAATCACATACATCGCGTTATTCGAATCGCCTTCCTTAAAAACAACTCCACCGGCTGGGATCTCCAACTTGTTCATTTTTTAAACCGACCTAAAAGATTTACTTCTATATCAATAAATCGCATACTGACTTAATTACACTTTCAAAAAAAGCACATTCTTTTATGATTTCAAATCTTTCCCTATTTATAGATCTCTTCGGACTTTGTATACTGATCCTAACGTGTATTCTTTCCGACGTCCCTTCTCAAATCCTTCTGTCTTCTCCAAAAAAAGAAGCCTCGAGTAACAGAAGTCAATCCGTGGATTTCATTCGAGGACTTGCCATCACCGGAATCGTTTTCATTCATGTGAATTCGTATTATCAATATTTCGGTCCCGACGAAAAACCTTCCGCGTTTACCCTCGCACTTTCGAACTTATCCAGATTCGGAGTTCCGGCCTTTATTCTTTCTTCCGGGATTTTTTTAAAGTTCACAAATTGGAAAGATTATTGGAAACCTAAGATCCTTTCCCTCTTGGTTCCTTATTTTATCGTAAGTTTTTTTGCCGCTTATGTAAAACTACAAACCCTTCCCAACTGGAGCGAATATTTAAACGGGGTTCTGCTCGGAACCTGGTGTGCGCCCTATTACTTCGTTCCCCTTTTAGTTTCCTTTTATCTAATATTCCCTTTTTTGAAACGGATTCTACCGGAATCTCCCAAGTCGGTTTTCATCCTTATCGTGACTGCCCTTTTCTTGAATTTTTTGTCGAATCACGCATTTCGTCATTTCGAAATCCCCTTGTTAAAAACGATCGAACCCGTTCTACCGACCGGGTTTATTTTCTTTTTCACCTTCGGATTGTTAGCTGGAAAATGGTTCAAAGAACCGAATGCTTTTTTACGACTTTCCGAAAGAACGAAATCCCCTCGATTCCCCTACTCTTTCAGGAAAATTCTTTTCTACGGGATCTTATCGTATTTAGTCGTAGTGGGGATCGCGGGTTATCTCTGGAAATTCGATTCATCCAACCACCTGATCTTTTACCCGCTTGCCGTGTTCCTCTTCCTTTTTCTATGGGCGGAAAACGCCCAGGACCGAAAGAGACATAAAGGATTCGTCTCCGTTTTCGCTTTCGTCGGAAAAAACAGCATGGGAATTTTTTTACTCCATCCTATCCTCATCCACTGGATGCACGCCTGGAATCCTTTTCATCGGGGTTTTGCCTGGCCTATGATTTGGATCGTCGGATTTGCGAACGTAGTCGTTCCCCTTTTTATCTGGTTGTTTATGATCAACGCGGCGGGTTTGATCTTTCGACGCGGCGACTCCCGAGCAAAGCCAAAGAAATAAACGGGCGCTCCTGCGCTTCGAGCTCATCGTATAACAAAATCAAAACGAAAAAAGCGCAGGCCGGGCTTGTTCCGCGATCCATAGAGCGACCCAAGGAAACTAAAACGCAAATAACGTAAATCAATGCGAAAGCGATTGATGCGGAGTCAATAAATTGAAACTAAAGGCGATATATCGTATAACGTTTTTTTCATACAATTTATTGACTATAGCTGAAAGCGCGGCCCCTCGTTGGTTTTTTCCGTAAAAAAACCGGCGAGGGGCCGCCCGATTTTTCAACCGTCGAATCCACGTTAAGTAGAAATCCTGGAAACCTACATCCCGTTTGAAAATTCTTTTTTAAAGGTTACGCCGGAATCGCGGACGATTTTCAACGCATCTCCGTAACTCACGAGAATTTTGAGGGTGAAGTCGATCCGATCGCGGATATAAGAATCTTCCTTACTTGCCGATTCCGGACCGTTGAGAACGTGTTCCGCGTCTCGAACGATGACATGCTCCGGAATATAACAAAGTTTCGTGTTTTTATAACTGCTCATTCTAAGTTCCGCGATCGGGTAAGCGCCTCCCCTGCTCGCGGAAACCGCGCCGATCAAAACCGGTTTGTGACCGAGTAAGGAAGAGTTACAATAAAGAAGAAAATTCTTGAGCCCCGGAGAAGCCATCCCGGAATATTCCGGCGTAACAAAAACAAAAGCGTCTGCGTTTTTAAGTTCGGACTCGATCGGTTTCCAGATCCGATCCCAATCGTCACCTCCGTCCCAAAAAGAATCGTCCCATACCGGAAGTTTATGAACGCCTAAATCTAAAATCCAGGATTGATGACCGAACGATTCGAGACGGGTTTCCATCCACTTTGCGACCTTGGTCGACTGGGATATTTTTCTGTGCGAACCGGCTATGATAGCGAGTTTCATATTTTCTCCGTTTGAAAAATCAACCTTTGATTCCGTATTTCTTTTTCAGAGAGGAGAGTTCTTTTAAAAACTTTTCCCTCTGATTCGAGGCGAGTTTTCCCAACTGAACGACCACCTTTAAAGGCGCCGATTTCCGGGATGAAATCATTTCACCCCCCCTTCCTTCCTTGTGTTTCAAAAGGGCTTCCAGATTTTTTACGGAGGCGTCCTTTCCGGATCGGAGTAGATCCTCCACCGACTTTTGATCCAACCTCGCAATCGAACTCAATTGTTTTACGTATCTTTCGGTAAAACCCAAAACTTTGGAAACTTCTTCAGCGGTTTTTCTTTTTTCCTTTCTTAAAAACTGGATCGCACGTCCGACTTCCCAGGGATTCAGGCTTTTACGTTTCTCGTTTTCGGCGAGCGCCATTTCAAAACATCTGTCTTCGGAGGCCGACGTTTCGATCGCTGCGATCTTATCCCATTTAAGGATTTTGGCGGCTTGGTATCTTCTTTCCCCCGCAACGATCTGATATTTTTTTCCCTGCTTTTTGACCACGATCGGTTCGATCAGGCCCAGACGTTTCATCGACTCCGAAAGATCGGAAACCTCCTCCTTTCCGAAAACTCGAGGTTGGGTCGGATTCGGAACTATATCCGAAAGCGAAATCTCGGCCTTCGAGGATTCTTTTTCTCCGAACGCAGTAAGAAGATCCATACCCGCAAAATCGGAACGTTTAGCCATTTGAAATCCTCTCTTTCAATTCATCCGCCAAGGAAGAAAACATCTGCATGACCTTGCTGTCGTAATCTCCCAAAAGTTTTTTCTTAGCCTGAGCCTGAGGGATCGACTCTCTCCTATACACGACGGTATCAAAAACTTCGAAATATTTCCGAATAGCGTCCGCAAGTCCGGCGAGCGCCCGAGTGTCTTCGTACTGATTGAGGACGGCTCCCAAAAGATTGAGAGACGGGTTCGCCTTTTTTTTTATTTTTAGAATTGTGGAATGCAAATCCTTTAGACCTTGAACGCTGAAAGCTCGTGTCTGAATCGGGACCAAAACGTGATCGGCCGCGATCAAAGCGTTCTCCAAAATCAAACCGAGAGAAGGCGGACAATCAATGATGATATATTTATAGCCGGAACGAATCGGTTTAAGTGCGTCCTTTAAAAGTTCGAAATCGTCCCTTTCGTACGGAGTCGTAAAGTTCGCAAGGTGAATGGAAGAAGGTAATACGTCCAAATCCGGCGCAAGCCGCACAAGCAGATCCTTTACCGGGATCGGATCTTCGCCCCTGTAACCCAAGGAATGAAAGACCGATTTTTCCACGGAGCCGAAAAAAAGTTGAGTGATGTTCGCCTGGGCATCCCAGTCCACAAGAAGCACGGGAGCCGACTTGGAAAGAGCCTCCGCCAAACAAACGGAAACCGTGGTTTTACCTTCCCCGCCTTTCTGATTGGAGACGGCGATAATCGCGGAATCGTAGACGCGCTCATTCGTTTGCTGAAAGTATTTTTCTATCACTTCCCGTTCGAATTTTCCTTTCCCCGAAGTCGGAATTTTCCATTCCTTCACCTTGGATAGAAATTCCTCCTCGGAGGAAATATCGAACTCGTCTAAAATCTGTCGGATCGTTAGATTTTTGGAACTCATTTCTCGGAACCAGGATCGTCCGAACACACTCACTTTGTCAAATCAATACTATGTCCCATCGATTCCCGCGAGTTAAAAACTGTATTGCGTGGGTAGGGTAGGGCGGGTAATCTGTCTTGGTCGTTCGAACAACCGTCCGGGGTGAAATGATTGCACCCCGTAACCGTGGGCCCAATTCAAAAACAAAAGTAAACTCATGAAAATAAAAAAACTCTCCGCAAAAAATTTAGCGATCCTTAGCATTTATCTTTTATCGATCGGACCGGCCTACACGCAAGTGGCCCTTCCAAGCCCGGAAGAACCTCCTAAACCCGTTCAGGAAAAAGAAAAACAAATCCCGGAAGAGACTTTTTTTAAAAAACTGATCAGGCAATCCTCTTTTACGATACTTGCGGGACGAAACGGAGGAGACAACATTTTCGAAACCGGAACCAAGTACCCGAATCTTTCGGGACTTCGCGGGGGTTCGAGGATCACGTATGCGAGAGACTTCAACTACGGCGGACTGGGGTTCACACTTCGTTGGCAAAAATGGGAGGCCGATCTGAATTTAAAAACCACCGGACGTTATGTGAACGCGGGTGAGGGGAGGGACGAGGATTTCTTTCTAGGCGCTCCCACCATCGAAAGAGGAACCAAAATTTCAACGAGAGAATTTACGTTCTACGATACTCCTTATACGTTCATCGGTTCCCGGAATTTTGCGGACGGAAAAGGTCGCCTATCGATGAAACAACAGAGGCAATCCCTCATCTTAAGAAGATATTTCGGAGACACGGACCCCGATTTTAGAAAGGAAGGAAAGGGTCTTTTTCTCACGGGAGGTTTTCAATATACGTTTATGAAATACGTGCTTTATGACGTGTTCCAATTCTTCGATTCCAATCCAATTTTTCTGAATAGAATCGGCTCCGGCCTAAGTCTTTCGTATTCGACTTATGAATTTCCGCTGGGCCTCGGGTATCGATATTCGAACGGGGAATGGTTTTTTGAAACCTCGTTCTCCGGTATTTTTTGGACGGGACATTTCCGGGATTTTCACTACCAAAGGGCTCTCAATTTTATCGGAGACGTTTCCGGCTTCGGAATCGACTTCAACGCAAGCGCGGGAAGAATTTTCGGAAATTATCTGGTCTTTATAAAACTCAACGAACACAGGCTTTTCGGGGACGGTCATTTTGCAACCAAAGGCGGATTGAATGAAAGCGATATCCTTTCCCAACATCTCGGGCATTATAAAAATTACATGAATCTAAAAGAATGGAACGTAGAGTTGTCTCTGACAGGATTTTTGTATTAACGTAAGTTCGTTATGACAAGTGCAAAAGTGATTATTATGTTTCGATCCATAGATTAGTATGATTCTTGGACGTAAGACAGCTCGAAGTGTGATATTCTTGATTCGACGGAGTCAAGAAGGCCGATGGCAGATTGATCGCTCTCTTGGGGCTTAGACCCCGGTCCATAGATGAATCTAAATCGGCCACCGCAAACCAAAGTGTGGCGGCTTAACAAAGTCGACCGCGAATAGGAGTGCTGGTGATATCACCCGGCTTTGTTAAGACCTTCCGCCCTCTGTCATTTTAGGAGAAAAGAAATGAACAGTCAAGAAATCAAGTATGTAGGAATTGATTGCGGAAAGAAAAGTTTAGAGGTTGTTCGAATTAATTCGGAGAACTCGCTCGAACGTCGGCAATTCAGTACAACGGAAAGCGGTATTAGCAGTTTATTAAAATGGCTGACTTTAAATGATATTGTAGGTCTGGAAGCGGGCTCTCAATCTTTTAGAATTGCAAAATCAATTTTAAACAAAGGGATTCAAGTAATTGTCTTGAATCCCGGAGACTTAGCAACGATCTATCAATCTTTGAAAAAGACTGATAAAGAAGACAGTTTAAAAATAGCCAGGCTCATTCAACGTTATCCAATAGAAGAATTACCGGTTGTTCCGATTCCCACGGATGAAGAGGAAGATAATCGGCGATTGTGTACAGAGCATGAGAACTGGACAAGGCAACTGACGCAAGGTAAGAATCGACTTCACAGTTTATTCACTCAAGCCGGTTTGACTGAAATCACCAAAAAGCATTTACGAACAAAAGCATCCAGAGAAGTTTCTGTAGCTTTACTTCCTGATCGATACAAAAAGGAAGCGGAACGAATCTTAAAAGTTTTAGATTTAGTCGAACTAA
>NZ_ANIK01000120.1 GCF_000347175.1 Leptospira alstonii serovar Sichuan str. 79601 | reverse complement strand
CCCCAAATCCTTAGTTTTTTTAGGGTTAAGATGAACCTTTTGATGACTACAAACTCGAAGTAACTCTTCTATTCCGTATACTCTAATAGCTTTAAGTGCAGAAAATTCGTTTAGATACAATTGTCCATTTTCTGGTTTAAAATAATTGTATGATGCTAAAAATGAATATTTAATAGAACGCTGTACGCCCTCTGATGTTTGGTTTGATATTCCATTTTTTGAATATCTATCTTTAGCCCAGACATTTCTCTTTCCATCTTTAGCTCTGGCGGAATGATTAACACTTCTAAAGTTTTTGTTATAACGAGCCATCCAGGGAATTCCTTCATCACTAAATAATGGTGAATTCTTTGGCAAAAAATCAAAGAGGGGTTGTAGAGTAGATTGTTTTTGATCAGGAACAGAAGTTAATATAATTCCTTTACCCTTAAGGGCTACAGTGCTTATTAAAGTACCAATTTGATAGACCCCTTTGGCCTCTGCTACTCGATCACTTAAATAAATCGAAGCAGTTTGTCCTGAATGCTTCTTTCTGGCAAGATAACCATTGCTTCTTTGAGTTGCACTGAAGAGAGCTAAAGTATCTGTATGAACTACTGGCTTACCCTTTATAAAATCACTCAAATCGCCTGATTCTGGCAAATCCTTACCTTTCCAAGTCTTACGTATATCCTCTACCATTAAAGTCTTAATAGAAGGTATCATTTCAGAAAGAAATACCTGTAAGCGTCTTTTAAGAAGAATCGCGGTATTGTTACTTACACATAGTTTCCTTTGTATTTCAGAAGCTGATAACCCTAATGGATATCTTTGAACAGCCTCTACTAAGATATAGGAGAAGGACCACAAAGGGATCTTAAAATGGTGTAAAAAGGTTCCAACAGTGCGAGATCCGTGATAGTTACATTCAGGACAAAGAACCGCATTCTCACGAGTCGAAACATCTTTAGTTAAAAGAACATTACAGGTTGGACAATACTTTGGATAAAATTTAGTTAATAGGGCCTTAGTTAAATTAGTATAATAGTCAATGTTAATATGAGGGAACTTTGAGTTAAAACGATCTTTAGCTGTGAGTTTAGGTTGTTTTAGTGAAGGCTCAGTTTGGTTCCTAAAAGGTTTATTTTGGGTAAAAGCTTGGCTGTCGTCTCCGACTACGAATTTCTTGTTTTGATCAACAAAGGAAAAAATGGACTCACCGAGTACGTTTCGAAGAAACGGATTGGGGAGTTGGATTTTTTCGTTTGGGGAATCTAAACATGAAATTCGTAGTCGGAGACGACAGCCAAGCGATCTATAGTTTCCGGGGAACGGCGCCGGAGGCGTTCTTAAGTTTCCAAAAACTCTTTCAACCTTGCAAGGTCCATTTCTTAAACACAAACTATCGTTCGCTACCGGAGATCATCCGAACGTCCGCAATTCCCATCCTAAAAAATCGGGAAAAAATCGAAAAAGAAGTTTTGCCTTCGCGCAAAGGAAAAGCTTTTATCGGGAAAATCCTCATGGAAGAAACCGCCGATCTGATTCCTTTTTTAATTCGAGCGATTCCCAGCTCCGGTGAAGATTTGAAAATTTTATGTCGATCTAATTTTAGAATTTCTGAATATATAAGAATTGGAATACCCGATCGTTATCTTATGACGATCCACGCCAGTAAGGGTTTGGAATTTCACACGGTTTTTACGGACATCGCGGACGGCTGGAACGCCAGATACGATTCTCCTTTGGAAACGATCGAAGAGGAAAGGAGAATTCTCTATGTCGGTTTATCAAGAGCGCGGGATCGTTTGCTGATTTTGGGAGCGGCTAAGAATTCGAGAAGGGAAACGATCGAAAACGAATTTTTCAGTTATTTTAAAAAACTAAAAAAGATAGAACCGGAAGATTTGTCGAAGTAAACGACGCACTTCGATATAACCGATGCGAAAGCGATTGAAGCGAGATCAACAAATTGGAGCGACGAAAGAATTTCATCTTTCGAACAAACCCTCAATTTGTTGATCAGAGCAGAAAGCGCGGTCCCTCATCGGTTTTTTTCGTAAGAAAAAATCGATGAGGGATTCGCCCAAACTTTTTTAAGTCGAATTCGCGTTAAATATAATGTATTCTTTTCTTTACCAATCGATCGGAAAATAATCCTTTAAGAATTTACCGCACCAATGTTTTCCGGTGAGAATTCCGTCAAAGAACGGATCGCAGACCCTCGCCGCGCCGTCGACGATATCCAAAGGAGGTTGAAAATCGTGGAGATCCTGCTTTTTCTGGGATAACTCGATCGGGTCCTCGTCGGTTACCCAACCCGTATCGACGGCGTTCATATAGATTCCGTCTTTTGCAAAATCAATCGCGGAAGTATGCGTAAGCATGTTCAGCGCGGCCTTTGCCATATTGGTATGAGGATGTCTGTCCTCTTTTTTAAAACGATGAAATTTTCCTTCCATCGCGGATACGTTTACGATATGTTTCAGGCCCGTGTTCTCACGTCGCATAACGGAAACAAGACGATTGCAAAGCACAAAAGGAGCGACCGCGTTTACGAGCTGAACTTCCAACATCTCGGAAGTTTGAATTTCGCCTAACTTAAGCCGCCAACTGTTCGTTTTTCTAAGATCGACTTGCTGAAGATCCGCATCCATTTGACCTTCGGGAAAAACCGTCTCCAATTCGAAGGAATTATCGTGGGAATAAGGTATTTGTGAAAGTTGTGCGGAGGAACGGATTCCCACTCCGGGAATTTTTCCGTTCCAACCTACGGGAAGCGCGGCCTCGTTCGCAAGGTCGGTTCCTCCGAAAGATTCGAGTTTCCCCTTACAATCCCCGTGAAGTTTCAGAAGTTGCGCGGCCTCTTTTGGTATATCATGAAAATCTAATAGTTCGAGCTTCATAAGATGAGAGTAGAATCCCGGCGGCCTACGAACCGTCTGAGCCGCGTTATTGATGAGAATATCCAAACGATCCACGGTTTGTTCGATGTAACTCGCAAAAAGTTCCACACTCGGAGTATGTCTTAGGTCCAATCCGAAAATCTGAAGCCGATCGGACCATTGTACAAAATCGTCTTCTTTAGAAAACCGTAATGCTGCGTCCACGGGAAAACGAGTGGTCGCGATGACGGTCGCACCGGCTCTTAAAAGCATCAGAGTCGCTTGATATCCGATCTTCAATCTGGAACCGGTAATCAACGCGACCTGGCCGTGTAAGGGCGCGGTCTGAAATCTTTTTTTATAATTCAATTCTCCGCATGTCGGACACATGGCGTCGTAAAAAAAATGAAGGCGCGTATATTCCTTTTTACAAACGTAACAATTGCGAGGCGAAGTAAGTTCCGGCGCGTTCTCGTTTTTCCATAGATCTGTTTGATCGGCAATTTGCAAAGGCGCTTTGAATACGGAGACGGTTCGCGCGGTTCGAATCCCGGTCGCCGCCCTAGCTTTTTTTTCCCGAGCGACGATCTCTTTCTTTCTGGAATGTTTGATCGTTTTGTTTCGAATCCGAATTTCGTTCCGATCGGGACGGGAAATTTTTCCCGCAACGATCATCAGCGCGATTCGTTCTTTTTCGGGAATGGAAGTAAGCAGCTCGGGATTTTCCGTCAATGATTCCAGAAGTCGGATGCAGTCTTGAATTTCATCTATGAGTGGAATTTCTTTGCCATTTTGTTGAGAATCGCTCATGAACCGTTAGCTCGCTTGCAAAAGAAAAATCATCCTTCTTTCCTTCATTCCACTATACCGAAAAAAACAATCAAAGGATCAACTCAATTTCCGAGTTAAAATCGTTCTTTTACTTTTTAAAAAACTTTTTCAATTTCAGAGTTAAGCCACTTTTTTAGGAACAAATTCAAAAGTGAAATGTTCTAATCGACGTTTCCCAAATCACATTTAGGATGGAATAATGAAACGAATTTTTTCATACACGATCTTAATCGGAGCTTTTTTAATCGGAAGCACAATCTATGCGGACAATATCGATGAGGCTTGTAGCTTTGAAGGCAAACGTTTGTACGGAAGAATCAAAGTTGTAAGTAGCTCCCCCGATATACGAGTACAAGTGGTAACCTCATCTCCGGACCTAAAAGTCAAAGTGGTGAGTTCGTCGGCGTATTCTTGCGGAGAATGGCAAATGACGGATTCCTCCTCCGATTTAAAAGTCCAGTTCGTTACTAGTTCTCCGGACATTAAGATTCAATACGTCAGTTCTTCTCCGGGAATGGTGACATCCTCAAGCTCCGGAAATCAAAAAAAGATAAGCACCGGTTGCTCTTTCAAAGGAAAAAAATTATACGGTAAGGTTCAAGTAGTAACCTCCTCCCCCGATGTGAAAATAAAAGTAGTGGATAGTTTTTCGGATTTAAATGTGCAAGTAGTGGATCATTTTCCGGATTCCTGCGGAAAATGGCAGATGTCGGATTCGTTTCCGGATCTCAAAATCCAGTTCGTGGATAGTTTTCCGGATGTAAAAATCAAATATGTGACTTCCTTTCCGGGTGTACAATGACCTTTTTTTGTTATCTTTAGAATCCGCTCCAAGATCCTAAATAGATTCTTAATATATCTCTGTTCCGATAGAAAAACCTACTTCTTTCGAGACGGAGGTTTCTAAAACTCTATGGGATCGTTTGATATGTCATCGTATAGTTTGAACATTACTTGCAAATTTTCTAATTTACGAACGGAAAAGATCCTAATCAAAAACGTTCACTTAAATGATTTTCAATCCTTAATATCCTGTTTTTCCTAGGTTGAATTTTTCTTTGCATAAAACTCCTAACGTAGGAAATAGACCAGCAGAATCCTTTCGAACCGTCTTCGAATCTTAAAAACGGACTCGAAACGAACCCAATACATAACGCAAGAAGAGAATACATGAAAGAGATCATAAATTGGTTATCCACTCCAGAATCCAGAATCTTGGAAGCAAAGGAGCTTATAGAAATCGTAAACCGCAAAATGATTGAGGCGGGAATTCCGGTCTGGAGATTTTTTACGAGCATTCCCACCATGCATCCCGAGGTGATGGTAAGATCGATCATCTGGACGAGAGGAGAAGAAACTCAAATCGTATTCATTTCACACGACGGACTCAAACAACAACAATACAAGGACAGTCCTATCTATCTCATCCGAGAAGAACAAAAGGATTTCATTCGTTGTAAGCTGACCGGCCCGGACGCCGATCTTTCGTATCCTATCTGCGTCGACTTACGCGAAAAAGGCGGAACGGATTATTGTATCTTCGCCACCGTTTTCGGAACAAACATTCGAAGCGCGATCTCTTGGAGTACGGACGCACCCGGAGGATTTTCGGAGGAACAAATCGATTTCTTAAATTCGATTCGAAACGTTCTTTCCTTACGTTTGGATTTGGAATCCAGAAAATTTGCAATCAACGAACTCTTGGAAGTTTATCTCGGTTCCAACGCTTCCAAAAGAGTTTTATCGGGAGAATTTAGAAGAGGATCGGGTGAAACGATGTACGCCGCGATTCTTTGCGCGGACCTGCGGGACTTTTCCTTTTTGAGCGAAAACAATTCCCCCAAAAGGATCGTGGAAATTCTGGACAACTACTTCGAACTCACCGCACAACCGATTCAAGAGGAAAAAGGGGAAATTCTTAAGTTCATCGGGGACGCGATCCTTGCCGTTTTTCCGGCGGAAAAGGATCCGTATAAGGCTTGTTTGGCGGCCCTGAAAGCGGCGCAAAAGATTCAAACTTCCGTTATACAATGGAACGTCGATCATCCGGAGTCTCCGATTCATTTGGGTATGGCACTTAACGTGGGCGACGTTGTTTACGGAAACGTGGGAGCGAAAGACAGACTCGATTTTACGGTGATCGGTAACGCGGTCAATCAGGCCTTTCGAGTAGAATCCCTCTGCAAAGATTTCGGTAAGAGCATTTTGACGACGGAGGAATTCGCAAACAAAGCCGGGTCGGAAAACTTCGAATTCGTGGGAGCAAAACATCTCAAAGGAATTACGGGAGAAAGAAACATCTATTCTCCTTTAAGTTAAGGGCCTGCCCAAAACCCGAGAAATGCAAAGTCATGATATATCTTTTTTATTTTATTCTTCCACTTTTAATCGCAGGTTCCAACCCAAAGTTATAGCCAGATGCCGAATTGCCCAATGAATTCCCTCGATACCTATGCCATTGAATCATTACTTCAAAATACGAAACATCGCATATAAACATATTAAAAATGAATGGTTCTTTTATTACCGACAATATTACCTTTTATATCTACAATAACGACCGACTTTTGCCGATCCTGCAGACGAATCATTGAGTTCTCCTAGTTTCCAAGGATTCGCTCAAGATACTTTTAATTTTGCCTGCGTCCGCAATATCCCAAATTCGATCCAAAATCAGAACTTCGCCTCGATTATATAGTATGCAATAAATAGAATACGATTCATTAGAAGAATTCTCCGAAGCATGGCCTTCCGCCGTTATTATTATTTTCTTAATGTCTTGTTTTCGTATTTTTTTTCTCCATTGCGTTGGAATCGGAAACGAATATACAATCACATACCACATTTCTATATGTATATGTATAGAATTGAATGAACGATGAACCGTAATCAAAAAGATTAGTCCGAAAAAGAATATACCGAATATCTTCTCATAAGTATAATCCGATCCTTCCGTTTCAAACTCGACCATATCGGAAAAAATGGCCGCAATCGCTAACAAGGAAATAAAAATTCCAATTAAGGAAGTATATTCAAATCGATCGTAAGAACATAGGATCCGTCCCGGTTTTCTTTTTAAGGCTACTTTACTCATTTTTACGGAACTCAGTCAAAATATAACAGTTGGAGTGTTCTTGATTTTACTTTTCTCGAAACAATTTACATTTTTAAAAAAAATTCTTACGCCAAACCAACGTTAATCGAAATTTTAAGCGTTATAAATAGAACAATTCATTACGTGTCAAATATTTGATAAATTGTTATAAAAGAAATTTTTAGGGAAAAATAAACAATAACTTGTTATATTTTCAATAAATAGATTTACATACGGATCTTTCATGTTTTTAAAGTCATTTGTGCTTGTTCACTTGATTAAAAAATTTTAGGAGTAAATCAACGATTATGAAAATTAAATATAAATTTGCGGTTGTATCGGTATTTACGCTGATATTTGTCGCGTGTTTCAATAAATCATCTGGGGGCGACAATTCGGTTTTAAGTGGCTTACTTGCGATTATCTCCGACAAACAGACGTTAGGTTCAGCGACGTTAAGCGGAAATCAACTCCGTGGACAAAATCTACAATCAGCTTTTCCAGAAGGCTACGCGCCATATATCTTTACTACATCCTCTTCGGGCGCTGAACATAATGGAAACTTTGGAGGAATTTCCGGAGCGGATGCATATTGTCAGAGTCATATCCCTTCCAATATTCCTACTGGAATATACAAGGCGATGATCGTAGACGGAGTCAATAGAGTAGCTACTATAGTAGGACCGAATTCCACGGTAGGACAAAAAGACTGGGTGTTTCAACCGAACCAACAGTATCGTAGAGCGGAAGACGGTGCGAACGTAATGTTTACAAATAGTTCCGGTATGATCGATTTTCAAAGTGGTAAAAGATTGGAAAATCCATTTACCCAAGTTAAAGAATCCGGTCAATGGACTGGTTTAAATTCGAATTGGGTCCTTTGGACATCAGGAGGAATTCCTGGACGAGAGCCTATTATTTGCGACTCTTGGACTAGTTCTGATAATTCTGTTTATGGGGTATATGGCATATCAGTTAGCATGGACTCGAATATTCTTAGAGGAGAATCTACTGGATCATTCGTAACGTCTTGTTCCAATACGCTTACTTCCTATCAAAATTATAGATTAGGTCTCGTTTGTGTAGAGCAGCCGCGTCCAAAATATATATTCGTTACTTCTAGTACGGAGGAATGGCATAACGGAAACTTTGGAGGAATTGCCGGAGCGGATGCATACTGTCAGAGTCAAGTTCCTACAAACCTTCCCTCGGGGGGAACATACAAGGCAATGATTGTGGACGGAGTCAATAGAGTTGCAACGACGGTAGGACCGAATTCTACAGTAGGACAAAAAGACTGGGTACTTCTACCGAATCAAAAATATATAAGAGACTATGACGATACGTTCATTATGACTACGAATAGTTCCGGAATGTTTGATTTTGCAAACAATAGAAAATTAGAAAATTCATTTTCGCAAATTGCAGCTGCACACTGGACAGGTTTAAATTCAGATTGGACCGTTTGGACATCCGGAGGAATTCCTGGGTTAGAGCCTATTATTTGCGACTCTTGGACTAGTTCCGATAATTCTGTTTATGGGGTATATGGCATGTCAAATAGTACGGACTCAAATGCTCTTAAAGCAGAATCCAATGGAACATTCACGACGTCCTGTTCCAATAAACTTACTTCCTATGGTAATTATAGATTAGGCCTAGTTTGTGTGGAACAATAAGAGTCTGTTTTCCGATTAGGAAAAGCGAGACAGATTTTTGCAGCTTAAATTTTTTGATAAGAAATTAGGTTTTGGGACGCGCTGTAAGTAAAAAACTGTTTTTATATTCGATTTTGTAAAAATATTACAAAGTTTGAATTTTAAAAATGATTTCAATAGAGGGATCGGATACGATTCCTCTATTTTTATTTTCCTTGTATTTTAGTTTTCAATATCTTGAATCAATTCCAATCTTTTTTCAATGACGAGTAACGCAGATTTGTCGGACTTTTTAAAGTAGACCCTACATTCTAAGTTTTTAAACAAACGCAAATTCCACATAACGCAAAAAGGATCGATGCGGGGAACTCCGCAAAACGCTCTTTCAAACTCGGAGTCTCGCTTTCCATAGTCGTTCGACGGATCGATTTACATAATAAATTGAAACTAAAGACGATATGTTATATTACGTTTCTTTCGTGCAATTTATTGATCAGAATTGAGAGCCCTGCCTGACTTTCGCTCTGATTTTCTTACGTCGATTTTGGACGCGCCATAAATGTTATTCAAAACTTTATTTGAAAACTATGCTTAAAGCTATATACTCTTCTTCAAATACTACACTTTCATTGACTCAATTCGTAAACGCATTTTGGATATATCTTTCCTTTTTGTTCGGATACAAAAACGCTCAGTGGGCATTGGCAGAATTTGCGTTCATATAGAACAAGAACACAACGACTTCCTATAAGAAGTCAAATACCAATGTCCTCGGAGATTTTTTTCACAAGCTTCTTTACTGACGGCATGCATTGCAATTATATAAGCTAAAATAACCGAGATCGTTGGAGTAGCCGGGATCATGAAAATAAGAAATGTGATCTATCTTATACGTATCAATTGAATCCTTTCAGAATTATTTGTGAAATTCAGTCGAAGCGGCGGATGCACGAAGACAGATTATGCCGCAGGGGCACGCCTCTTTGTTCCAACACTCCATTCTAATTTTTGAATAGAGTGTTTTCGGTTTTTGTCTTAAAGATTACGCCCCTACGTATTGGTCCATTAGAGATTTTGCAATTACTCTGAGGGCCATCACTTCTTCGGCGCCTTCAAAGATGGAGAACACTCGGGCGTCCACGAAATATCTGGAAACCGCGTATTCCTCCGCATATCCCATACCCCCGTGAATCTGCATCGCTTCCCGGGTCACCCATTCCGCAACTTTAGAAGCATAGAATTTAATCAAGGTCGCTTCCATTTGACCTTTGTGATCGTCCAAAAGATTTGCAACGTGGTTCGCAAATTGCCGCGACGCCTGTAGAATCACAGCCATCCTTGCGATTTTGTATTTCGTTAAGTTGTATTCGTAGATCGGTTTTTGGAAAACGGATCTCTCTTGCGCATAACGTAACGCCGCTTCCAAAGCTGCTTGCATCACTCCGTGTGCGCGGGCCGCGGTCTGAATTCTTCCGCCCGCAAATCCTTCCATCTGAAAATAAAATCCTTTTCCCCTACCCGCTTCTCCGCCTAACAGATTCTCTGCGGGAACGAAGTAATTGTCGAAGGAAACTTCGAAAGAGTGCATTCCTCGGTAACCGATGGTTCCGATCGCTTTTCCTTCGATCTTTCCGCCTTCCGGTTGCGTGTAAGTAAATTCGTGACCCGTAAAACTCGGTTTTTCGGCGAGAAGAATCGAAAGGCCCTTGTGTTTCAAAGAAGGATCGGATTCGGTTCTGCAAAGAATCAATAGAAGATTTGCATAACCCGCAAAGGTGCACCAAGTTTTAACACCGTTGATGACCCAACCGCCGTTCGCAGGTTTGGCGGTAACGGAAACACCGGCAACGTCGGAACCGTAATTCGGTTCGGTCACCATGATACCCGCCATTCTTTCTCCCGATGCGAGTAACGGAAGCCACTTGTCTTTCTGTTCTTGGGTTCCTCCTTTGAGAAGAGCCTTGGACATGATCTCGGGTCTGGTAATCAAGGAACCCGCGATTCCCAAACCTCCTCTGGAAAGTTCTTCCGTAACTACGAGCATGGAAAGATTGTCCGGTTTATCGTTCGGCTGAATTCCACCATACGACTCGGGAATACAAAGACCGAAACATCCCATGTCTTTGAGTCCGCCGATGATGTCTTCGGGGATGATATCGTCGTTTCTGTGAACGTGTTCCGCGTGAGGCATAACCACGTCTTCAGCAAACTTCTTAAACGTTTCACGGAACATTTCGTGATCGTCATCAAGGCCGTAGGCTCCGAAGTGACCTTTGGCAACGATCTTGTCCGCGATCCGGTTGTAGTTTTGGATCGCCATCGCGTTTTCTAAAAATCGATTGGTTTCATCGTTGAAAATTTTGGAAACGAGATCGGAAGCTTTCACTCCGTATTCGGAAGGACGGGAACTGATTTCGGAACGAACGTGGTTCACGGTTTCAGCCGCGAAAACTACGGCCATCTCTTGTTCGAGATCTCCCGTTCCCCGAGACGTATCCCAAGCATATTCGATGAACTTCTCAGCGATTTTTTGTTCGGACGTAAGCCAAGCGATTTGGTATTGGACGAGTTGGTTTTCGTCCATTTTCTCAACGGAAACTTTTCCGTTTACATTACAACGTGCCGCAAGGGCCTTCGTAACTTCTTCGATAATTCCTGCGGAAACGGAAAGTGCTTTTTTCGCGGTCGCTTGATCAACGACGGTATGGGTTGCGCTCATGGGTTTTTAATCCTGAAGTAAAAAATTCGTATCTGAAACCTACAAAATCACGACTTCTACCCCTGTCATTTGCTTTTTGAGCGAACCTTCTCAGGGACGATCGGCCTCAAAATAAGGCCTGGATCGCACTTAAAGCACTTGCGTCTCGGAATAAGTTCATTTTCTTATGAATCAACACAACGTTAAGTAAATGCAAGAAGAATGAACACAACCTCCCTATTTTATTTCTTAGAAAGTTTTACGCCGGACTTACAATATATCAGAATGCCAAAACAGATTGAATCGGACCGGATGGAGCAAGCCAATGTAATCGGGAACAATAGAAAATGAAAATCTTGTTCAGAATGATGATAACGATCTCGATGGCTGCTCAGATGGATTGCGGTACAATCCTAATGCTTAAAGAAGCTCAAATTTTACCCACACGCATTTGGTCCATGGCAAAATACGCAGATAAAACCGTCTCTCCGGAACTGTCTAAAAATCTTAGCGCCTTGGATCCTCCTCTCTGGATTTATCCAGGGACACGACTCTACTGGATGACTGGTATAGATAAGAATTTTCCTTTTAGTGTTATTGATCTTCCTTTGTCCTTCTTGGCGGATACGATCCTATTTCCCATTACAATTCCGTTTACGGTATATTACTATTGGAGAGTTCCCGAGGCCTGGGAGTCAGGCCTTCTGATGGGAAGTATAGAGAACAACGATCTATCGGCGGTTCGCCGTTACATCGAGGCTGGCGCGGATGTGAATTCCACATTCATTGGTCCGTCTCCATTGTATTTTGCTATTAAGAACGAGAACGTTGAAATTGTGAGGCTCCTCTTAGAGAAAGGCGCCGATGCGAATTTCCAAAACGACGCCTTCTATGATAAATCTTTATTGTATTTTGCTATTGAGAACGAGAACATTGAAATCGTGAGGCTCCTCTTAGAGAAAGGCGCCGATGCAAATGCGAAGAATTGCGATTTTTTTCGTCGCTGTAATTATCTACTCTTCAACGTAATAGAACGTTATTCTAATTTTCCGCCAAAAAAAGATAGAAGACCCGAAATTATTAGGCTGCTCCTAGAAAAGGGAGGAGCCGATGTCAACGCTACTTTGGCGGAAGACGGGACGAGCCCTCTACACTACGCAGTAGAAAAAAGACACAACATTCAAATTGTAAAACAATTAGTAGAACACGGCGCCAATGTAAACGGTAAGGATGTTTATCAGCAGACTCCGCTGTATGATGCAGCCTCAAAAGAAATCGCACAGTATCTTTTTCAACAAGGCGCAGATCCAACCGTGAAAAACGGCTCCGAGGAAACCCCTCTGGAACATGCAAAATATTTAATGAACTTGGGCAGAGAAAATAATTATGATGCGCTCAGGTTTCTTGAAGGCGTTCCCTAGTTGCCAGAGGTAGCACGAATGTTTTTAGCAAATCCGTTTTTAAAAGGTCTTGGCCTTCTACTTATCTCCTACTATCTAAATGTTTATCACAAAGTGCCCTTTAATGTAAGTAACGTGAGTTCGACGGTTGAAGGTTTGGGCGAATAAGAAACTCAATGCTACGACTCCCTATGGGTCGTCGCAGCAGCTCGCGAATTTCATAGTGGACTGGCTCGCGATCGCGCTTGAACATAATGTTCCAATTCCTTCGGAATTTAACTCAATTTTGCTTTCCTTTTTAAACGAATTCCAAATCATCTTCGGTTTGAAAGTGGAGTAAAACTTATTTTGGAAATCGAGAAAATACAAAAACGTTTGGACGAACTGGAACAAGAAATCGTATCTCTCAAAAAAGAAATCCTCACACATACTCATAAAGAAACAAAACAGGAAACGGATTCCCACGCAAACTCTCAACCGATCGAATCCGCAGCGCCGATTGAAAAACCCAGAAGTCGCGAATGGGAACTTTTTTGGGGAGGAAATCTTTTAGGCAAATTCGGATTGGTTTCGATCCTTCTCGCAAGCGTATGGCTCGTCAAATTCGCATTCGACAATCGATGGGTGAACGAGTCCGGTAGAATTCTGATCGGATTGTCCATCGGATTCGGAGTTTGTTTTGCGGGAATTCGATTGGCCGTAAAAAAGTATCGGGTTCTACCGGAGTCGGTTTTAGGAACCGGATTTTCAATCGTCTATTTGAGTCTGTTCGGCGCGTATTATTATTACGATCTATTCTCCCTCTCCGAAACCTTTTTGTATCTTGTTTTGTTAGGCGTATTCTCTTCCGGTTTGGCTTATTGGATCCGTAAAGAGATCCTCTATATCTTCGCGTTGGTCGGTTCGGTATTTTCCCCCGTTCTGATTTCTCAAGGGGAAAATTCCTACCGATTCCTATTCAGTTATTTAATTTTTTTGAATATACTACTATTCTTAATTTCCAGAAAAGTATCCTGGATCGTATCCTCTTTCCTATTATTGACCGCGAACTTCGTATTGTATTATTTATGGGCGATAGAAAATGCGAAACGAAGCGGATTTTTGATTCCCTTCCTATTTATCAATGCGACGTATTTGTTGTTCGTTTACGGAAAAGTTTTTTTCTTTCCGAAACTTTCGCAAAGAAACGAAAATTCGGGCGGCGTATTTCCTAAGTGGAATTGGATTTTTTATCCCGTCTTTTTAGTTTTAAATTCCTTATGTTTCGGATATACGGGGTACTTTCAACTACGGGAATTCTACCCGAATTTAAGTCCGCATTTCATGTTGTTCGGGGCCGTTCTTTTTTCGTTATGGATATTACTCAGTCGGAAAAAATCGGAAGTTTTTTCCGCATCGGAACGCGTAATTTTCGAAACGATTCATTTATATCTTCTCTTAGGATTTACTTTCGCGGCGCTTTCGGATTTTTCGGAAGAAAGTTGGCTTACGTTTTCCTGGATCGCCTTCGCCGGTGTCGTTTCTCTGCTGAGTTCAAACTCCGGAAACGTACAAATTCGAACTCTTTCGGTCGGTTTCTGGATTGCCGCCTTGTTAAAATTGTATTTTTTCAATTCGATGGACGACGTGAACCGATGGTTTTTATTCAACGAAAGATTCGCGTTATATTTTCTCGCATCCGTATTTCTTTTCGGAACGTACTACATTCAAAAAAACAAGAACTCTTCGGAGTTCGATCGGGGATTTATTTATATGGGAATTTTCACTCTTATTATAGGCACTTTGGCGGACGTTTATCACACCGTTCACAACGAACATTACAGAAATTTAGGATATTCTTATGTTCTTGCCTTTTATGCCTCTTTGTTTCTTTTTACGGGATTCAAATACTCGTTCAAATCCCTTAGAATCGCGGGCGCGCTCGTGTCCATGATATTGGTGGGAAAATTATATTTTTACGATATATGGACGATGAGTAAGATCGTCAGAATCATAGCGGGATTTACTCTCGGCCTCGGTTTTATTCTTATCAGCGTTTATTATCAGAAGTTTAAGGAAAAACTCGCAAACTACCAAAATTCATCCGGGCTTCTACTGCTTTTATTTGTTTTATTCGGCTCGTTCATTGTTTCCCCTTTGGAGGCAGAAACGATCAATACGAAAGGTTATCGGTATTATAAGGAAATTAAAATTCCGAAAATCTCCCGCAAGGACGGCGCGGAGGAAGATAACGTATATTACGGTAAGATCAATTTGGACGAGGATATCGTCAGACATTCCGGAATCAACGATAGAAGGATCGTTCATAACGGTCGCGTGGTTCCGTTTATTTCGAGGAATACTCTTGCAAGTTCCAACGACGCCGGAGAGGTCGGAGTGAAACTTCTTTTCGAAGAGAAAAACGAAAACGATAACAATAGAATTTACGTATTAAAACTTCCTAAAGTTCCTGTAAAAGCCCAATACTCTTCGATTCTCGTTCAAGGACCCGGAGAATACGAGGTAAATGGAAAAATCTATCTGGGAAAAAATCCGGAAGATTGGAGACTCCATTCGGAGTTCACAGTCTACAGTTATTCCGGAGGAGACGCTTCTAATCAAATTCGATTCGAAGCCCAACAAAACGAAACTTACGTTCGGATCGAAACCGATTCCGATGTCCGTTTAACGTTTCTCAAAGCGACTTACAAACCGATTATCGAAAGAGCGGAATTCAAAAGGGTTTTGGAAAGAACCGATTTGGAATTCGGTTTTAACGCCGATACCAGATCGAGCGTTTTCTATTTTAGAAATCCCATGAAAATTCCGATTCATAGAGCGCTCCTGTTCATCAAGGAAAAGAAATTCGAACGTAAGGTGAACGTATTCTTTAAAAATTCCTCCAAGGAATTCGAACTGCTCGGAGACGGTATCATATTCAATAAATCGAATGGATCCTCGGATACGAATTTGGTTTTATCGAAACCGATTTCTTCCGAACTTAAATTGGAAATTTTCGACGGAGACGACCATCCCTTGACTTTGGAAAAGATGGAAATTTTTATCCTTCAAGAGGAAATCGTTTTTCCGATACGTTTGGAAACGGATCAGGACGTTCAGGATTTGAAAATCTTTTACGGAAATCCTTACGCGCAGCCCGCCGAGTTCGATTTCGAAAAAACGTTTTCCGAGTCCGCATTTCAAAACGAAGCTCTGATCCAAGAAGAGCGCGAAAACGAAAATTTCGGCTATTCGATGGGAGAACCTCCCGTTTCCACCTGGATCATTCGTGTGTTCTTTTTTCTAGGATTAACGATTTTGGCTTTTTTAACATACAGGGTCTTTCGTTCCAAAGTTTCCGCGGAAGTTTAATGTAACCGAAAACGAATCTTCTTAACACATTCAGATTTATCTTGAAATCCAAGTAGCTTGTGGGAGCGGTTGGAACCTATCGAACGTTTGCAAGAATCGTTATATGACTCTTTCTATGAATCGTTATCAAACGCTCAATGAAATAAGAATATCACGAAGGAGAAAAAGGCCGGCCGCATTCCTCCTCGGCTCTGCCGAGTCGGAACCGCGCTTTCAGCTCCAGTCAAGAAATTGCGACTTTCAGAAATGAAAGATCGTTTGATTTGGCAATTTCTTGACTACGCCTCAATCGCTTGCGGGAAAATTATCTCACAACATAATCCTGAACTTTGTAGAGAAACGTGAGCCTCGCCAAAATCAGAACCAAGTTGATCAGAAACAAAATCACGAACGGACGGTCGATTATTTCCTCGTCTTCGGCTTTGATGAAAAGATAAAGAGGAATCGCAAACGTAAAAAGGCGGATCGTATTGATATACTCGGACCAGAAATGATAGTGGTTCGCGATCGCGATCATCAAGATCACCAAAGAGAAACCGACCTTATAAAAAGTTCCCTTCTTCCAGGATCCCGTAAAGGGAATCAAGAACATCGTCAGAAATTGAAGCACAAGGGGAAACTTGGAAAAGGATCGAACGATCTGTTTGATTCCGCCGCCGCTAATAAAACTCGCACCTAACTCCATTAGATATTTATAAATTCCTTCGAACGGAATCATAAACACCGCAAGTCTCGTCGGCGTCCAATTCGGCAAAGTATATTTGAGATAAATCTGCCAGAGAACGGGAACGAGTAAAGTGGAACCTACGATCAACATCTTCTTCACGTCTTTGCGCGACAAGGCTGCAAGTCCCAAAGAGAAAAGATAGAATAACGCGGGTTCTTTCGTGACCAAAGCGAGGCCGGAAAGAACGTAAAAGGAAACGTAGTTTTCCCTTTCGTAAAAATAAATCGCAAGAACGATCAACGAAACCATGATCGTATCGCTTACAAGAACGGAATAACTCGCCAACGCAAACGGAGAGACGAGATATAAAATCGCCCAATGCGATTTTTCCTTTAAAAGTACGCGAAGCGCCAGATAAGAAAGATAGAGCAAGGAAAGACTGAGAATGTACATCCCGGCGATGTTTCCCCATTTACCAAAAATTCCCCAGAGAGAAATCAATAACGGATAACCGATACGAGGCGCTCTGTATGTGGCGTCGAAACCTTCCGGCCACTTCAGACTGAAATTGGAAATCGATCTCGAATAATAGTAAAAAATCTGGCCATCGTAACCGGCTCCCAAATCCCCTTCTTTTCCCTTAAAGGCGATCACCCCGCTCGGGGTTTCCGCTTCGTTCTTTTTGACGAACTCCTCGCCGAAATTCACCATCGCGGAAGGATTCCATCCGTAACGGGACCAAAGTGCAAGTGTTACGAAACCGTAAAGCGATAAAAGAACGATCAAACCTTTCAGGGGAGAATCGACTTTTCGAAATAAAGATTCAAGTTTTTGCATATTCTTAACCGCCGAGACCGAGTTTTCTTCCTAATAATTTGAATGCGAATCGAATCGCCTGTTTTAAAACCCTTCGATTAAAGGAAGAGTTGGAAAACACATAATGAATTCCGATTTCTCCGATCGTTCCCCGATTTTTAGCCACGATCGAAAGCGCTTCCATATGAAAGTCGAACGCGACCGATTCCAGTTTTGACTCGGCGATCCAAGTAAACGCGTTCTTGGAATACTTTCTATATCCGGAAGTGCAATCCCGCAATCGATAACCGAATACGTCGAACAAACCCGGTGAAATGCAATAATTCATCACTTTTGCGGCGATAAAAGATATTAGCTTTCTGTAAAGTGGAACCCCGTCGGTCGTTATACGACTTCCGATCACGAGATCCGCCTCCGTTTTGATGAATTCGGGAAGTTTATCCGGATCGTGGGAAAGACCCGCGTCCATCGTCACGACCGAATCGTATTTTTTTTGAACGGCGAATTTCATTCCGTCCTGAATCCCGCCGGGAATATGCGTGTTCTTCTCGTGACGGATCGTGAACAGTTTTTTCGGATATTTGCGAATCAGTGCTTTTAAAATTTCCGGCGTTTTATCTTTGGAAGCGTCGTCGACGACGAGAACGTCCGAATACGCCAAAGCCCGTTCGACAACTTCGCGGATCGTTTCCTCCTCGTTGTAAGCGGGAATGACGACGAGATTTTTCATTTTTTGACTTCGAACACGGATTTATCCGCTTCAATCCAGCGGATCAGTTTTTCCACGCCTTCTTTCGGTTTGAATTTAGGGTCGAATCCGAATCCTTTCGCCTTGGCGATGTCGCAGATGAAATAACGCATATCACCCGGTCTTTCCACGTCGAATACGATCTCCTGTTTTTTACCGAGGATATCTCCGATCATATGAATACATTCTAATAAAGAAATTTTATGATCCGGACCTCCGCCGATGTTAAAAACTCCCGGAGTCTGATGTTCGAACCATCTGAGGTAACTTTCCGCTCCGTCCGCCGCATAGAGAATGTCCCGTGCTTGTTTTCCGGTTCCGAAAATCCGCAAAGGCCAACCGAACACGGAACGAATCGCAAAGTTCGCGACCCAACCGTGATCCTCTCCGCCGAACTGACGTTCGCCGTAAATCCCGGTAAAACGAAACGAAGCGGCCTTTATCTTATACATGTCCACATACGTTCTCACATAATATTCCGCGCTCATCTTGGAAGCGTGAAGAGGAGAAATTTCTCCGACCATCACGGGCTGATCCTCTCCGATCGCTACCGGACTTCTTTCGTAGGAAGTGGCTCCTTCTTTGAGAGTGTCGTTGATCGAATTTCCGTATACGTGGATGGAACTCGTGTTAACGACGGGAATATTCCGTTTACGGGCGACCTCCAAAACATTAAAGGTTCCTAATACGTTTGTCGTAAAATCAAGTTCTGGATCCTCCCAGGAAATTGTCATCGCGGGTTGTGCGGCCGTATGAACGATAAAATCGCAACCTTCCGTCCGATCCGTAAGATGTTCGAGGTTTCGGATATCCCCTTTTACCATCGTAACTCCGAGGGTTTTTAAAAAATTCCAGTTGTATTCGCGGGTCGCTTCGGTTCCGTATCCGGTTCTTTTCAATTCATATTTGGTCATACTATCGTAGCTGATCACGTCCCAACCTTGTTTACGAAACGTTTCACAAACGTGAGAACCCAGAAATCCGCATCCGCCGGTCACTAAAACTTTTTTTGCCATAAATATCCCTTTTCCATATTCTATAATTAAAAAATTCTAAATTAGTTTCCGAACCATTTTTTCTTCAACATCAAACGGACGATCGAAATGAATTCTCGGGCGGTGTTCTTTGGAACGGATTCGATCGGACGATAATAGGAGATCGGAATTTCGATACAACGCATATAAGAACGAACGGTTTCCATCATCAGTTCGGGAATGATTCTCCGGTCGTTCATCTCCAGATCGGGTTCGATTTTAGAGTAAGAATCCTTCCAGATCGCAAAGTAAGAACACATCGCGTCCGTAAAACGCGGTTCCATTCCCCACCAAAAAACTTCGATGAGTTTTCCGAGGATCAGATTGACCACACGAACTCCGGGAAGAAGATTGGAACCTTGTTCGATCATCTGCCTGGTGGTTCTAGTACCGATCACCATATCCGAGTCTTTCAGATATTCCAAAAGTTTCGGATAATCCTTGGATCGATACGATCCGTCGGGGGTAACGATGATCGCGATATCCCCGGACGCGGCCCGGATTCCTTCCCGAATCTGTTTTCCGAAATGATCCCCGTCCTCAGCCGTTTCAAAGGAAAGGACTTTAGCTTTTTCTTTTTTAGCAATTTCTAATGTTTTATCCGTAGAACCGAAGTCGACCACCAAAATTTCGTCGACCTTTCCCCGAAAGTCCACGATCACGTCCGCGACGGATCTTTCGTTGTTTTTTGTGGGAACGATCAACGTGGTTTTAAAACGCGCGAATTCCTCGTTTCGGATTTCGTAAACCGCGTGATGATAGTCCTGCATAGAATTGATATTGAAGTATTCCACGTCGAGTTCCGTCGCAAACACCTTGCCGCTTTCCTTTGCCATCAGATCAATCACGTCCGTGATTTCGATCACGCCGCTTTTGGGAGAAGGAGGAGTTTTTTTAAAATATTCGAAATAAGCCGGAGTAAAAAGATAACTACCCAAACCGAGAAGATCGTTCGGAGGATCGGAAGGTTTTTCCACGAGTTCCAAGATCCGATCCCCTTTCAGTTCCACGGAATAATTCTTTCGGATTCTGGAAAGCAGGGTGGTCTTTTGAACGCCGATCGATGCGATCAGTTTCGGGTGTTTTCGAAACGTTTGTATGAATTTTTTATGATCCGGATGAAAGTAAAACTCGTCCCCCAGGATCGTGATAAACGGAGAACGGATTTGCGGTTCCAAACTGGCGATATCGCTCGCAAGACCTTTTGTGGTCCAAAGAGAAGGAATGATTTCCACGTTGCGGTGATTCTTCCGAATCCTTTCGATTTCGGAGACGACCATTTCTTGAAGATGACCGACGAGAACGTAGATTTTTTTTACGTGGAACGTGCTCTGCATCAGTTCGACGTTTCGTTCAAGAATCGTTTTTCCCTGAAACTCGAATAAAGGTTTAGGAATGTATGTCGATCTGGGATAGGCCCTTGTTCCTTTTCCGGCCGCAGCTATGACCCCTACTTCAATCTTTTCCACTGGGAGATACGCTATTTTTACAGGCCCGGGAATGTCAAAAACGATTTGGAAACGGGGAATTCGAGCTTATAAGCCGCAGCGTATTCCGTCGAAAGCGGATATGAGAACTTAAATATACGAAAGAGTTTTCAAGAAGAATGATTGCGGACCAGGGAGGCGCGGATTTTCAGCAGATTGTTTTTGATTCTTCTCTTTTGATCGTCCGTCAAAAAAATTTCATTCTTTTCGGCCCTTTGGACGACCAAATCCGCTTTGGTTACGAATTCTACGGCCGCTTCGTCCACGGATTCCCGATTCTTCTGCTTTTCCCGAAAAACGTTCAAAGCCTTCTGAACTTCGATCAATTCCTGAGTAACATTTTTGATTTCCAAATCCGGAGTAGCCATATCATTTTTCCCGATCGGATATCGATCGTACCTATTTTCAAATTCGACCGTACGATCGGTTTTCTGTACAGAAGATTTTTTTGCGCGATCACGTTTCCTAGGCACACCGCTTTGCCTGAAACTTTCCGAGTCGATAAAATCTGAAAAATCTACTTAATCGTAAAGAACGTCGATGTATTTCTTCTTCGCTTCCAAATGTTCTTTGAGGGATTTTGCGAAGTAATGATAACCGTCCCCTTTTAAAAGAAAGAAAAGAAATTCGGTTTCCTTAGGATAAAACGCGGCTTCCAAAGCGGGAAAACCTGGATTGGAAATCGGACCCGGAGGAAATCCCTTATTTAAATACGTGTTATACGGAGATACGATTTTAAGATCCTTCTCGAAAATCCTGCTGTGAGGTTTATCGAAAAGATATTGAATCGTAGCGCAGGATTCCAAAGGCATATCCCGTTTTAAACGGTTGTTAAAAACTCCCGCCATCAAAGGTCTTTCTTCGTTTCGTTTCGCTTCGCGCTCCACGACGGAGGCAAGAATTACGAATTTATGAAGTTCGGAGGGGGAAAGATTTTTCGCCTTTTCGATTTTTGCGACTCGAACGTAAAATCTTTTGATCATCATTCGAACGATTTTATCGACGGGAAAATGGATCGGAACGCTGTAGGTTTCCGGAAAGAGATATCCTTCCGCAGAAGTAGCAGGAATTTTGAATTCTCTCAAGAGTGACGGTTCGCTCGCGGCGAGAAGAAAGTCCTGACGTTTAGAAATGATTTTTTTGGAAACGAGAAGATCGCCGATCTGACGATTGTTGTATCCTTCCGGAATCGTAAAGTTTACGAGTTTTACTTTTCCTTCCGTGATTACCTGAAGGATCTTTCTGGAATCCATTCCATCGTTGATCTCGTAAAGTCCTTGTTTGATTTTCCCGGCGCTTCCCGTAAAACGAACCAGATAAAGAAAATATTTGGAGGACTTGATCATTCCGTGTGTGGAAAGAGTTTCTACGATCTTTCCGGAAGTATCCCCGGACTCGATCAGAAGATCCATCTTAGTCTGTCCGGAGCCGACCGCGCCTCCTTTGAGTTCGTCTACGACGAAAAATGTAGTAACGACGATCAAAAGCAGAACTCCGATAAAGAATCCGGAAAAAATCAAAAATTTCTTAATATTCATAAATTCATCTATTTCCTTCGACAGATTTCAAAAGGCAGAATACGATTTCAGCTCTTTTCTGGAAGAAAATTTCTCGGAACCGGAAGCGGTTTCCACGTTACTCCGGCGATTCTCTCCCTAAAAAAACAACTGTAGTATCCTTCATGGCAGGCCGCAACTTCCTGCTCCACTTGATAGACCAAAAAAGAACGATCGGGCGGCGACAGGATCTGTAGAATTTTTTGAGTATGTCCCGAAGTATCTCCCTTTTTCCAAAGTTGATTTCTGGACCGACTGAAGTAATGCGCGTATCCGGTTTTTAAAGTCTGCCCTTGGCTTTCTTCGTTTCCAAATGCCTGCATGAGAATCTGACCTTGGGGATCGATCGCTACGATGGGAATCATTTCGTTTTTCGGGAGTACGAGGAGTTCCCGCGTTTTTTCGAAAATCAACGGTGAGAAATCGGGATGCAAAAATAAAACCGTGTCCTCGTCGCAATCCACTTCCTCTCGAAAACCTTTGGGAAGACCGTTTCGATACCGAGGTAATTCTTCCTCGGAGATTCTAGTAAGAGATGAAATCGATCGAGTCGGTTCCTGAACTTTTAAAATCGTGATTTTGCGGGAACTCATATCGACCTGGAATTTGAACGGAGATTTTACTTATTTTGCTTATGCAAAGTCGGATCGACGAGGTTCGGATTGGCGAAACAACTCAAAGAAAGGCCTTCCACCAGATAACAAATCGCGTCTGCGGACACACATTTATGGCCGTCGTCGTATCTCTGTCCGTTAACAAAAAGTTCGATCTTTTGACAGATCATTTTTTCCTTTACGATTTGGTTCTCTTCTTGGGCCCGCAAGTTTGAAAAAAAAACTGCGATCGACAAAAATGGAAGAATAAATTTTAGAAACACTGTATACGAATTCGATTTCATAACGACTTTTTGGATACCTTTACTTTCAAATATTGGTTCTCGGTTCGTTTCTATGTCAACCAAAGGATTCAGACCGGTTTGGCTTTACGAATGTTCCGAATCCACAGATAACTCAGTGTTAATATCGGCAGAAAAAAAATTCCGATCCAGATCCAATTTACAAGAACGTTCCAAGACAAATCGGGATCGGTCCAGGATGGCAAGTAGGGAAGAATTTTTTCCGGAAAAAAGCCGGGTCTTTTTTGGGGATTCGGTTCCATAACGTGATACAAAGATCCGGTATGATCGAACCAATACTTTCCGATCCAGATTTGATAAGCGACATAAAGGAAAAGAATCTTCCAAGTTAACTTTTTAAAAAGGGAACCGAGCATTTTCCAACCCGCAAGAAAAGGAAAGAAGAATAAGGACGCGGAACCCCACTGAAATCTACCGGGAAGGGAAAGACATCCGTAGGAACAAGGATGTCCTGCGTTCAACCCAAGTTGCAAAATCAAAACGAATAAGAGAAGGATTCCGATTCGTTTTAAATTTTTCTCATGAATGAGAAAAAGAAATCCGACGGTTCCCGGAATCCAGATCATAGGATTTTGAAAAAAGAGCCCTTGGTTTCGATCCATAAAAAGACCGAGAAAGACCGTGATCCAATGGGAAAAATTGAAATCCAAGGTAGGCGGGGAATTGATTCTTCCGTAAGGACCGAGGATCGACTCAAACCAAAAAAAGTTACAAATTAGAAAACAAAGAATGGATAAGATCGGAATTCCGACTAAAACCGCTTTGGATTGCAGATTCCATTCCTTTTTGATCATGATTGCGAAAAGAATCGGGATTACGATCGAAAGATTTTTAGCGTGCAACCAGATCAAACAACCGATCGCCGTACCACATACAAAAAATAGAATATTCTGATTTCTGAATGATAACTCCTTTTCCAAAGTAAACAAGATCGTAAAAACCGCAGTCAGCAAAACTCCTGTCGGCAGGTCCGGAAATATTTGTCCCGCGGCCATGGGAAACGGAAGGCTGATCGAATAAAAAACCGCGGTTAAAGCGGCTTCCTTGCTCGAAAGACGAAAAATTTTTCCCAATTGATAGAATAAAAAAGGAAGAAGTCCCGCTAAAAGTGCGAGGCTGATTCGAGCGCCCGTAATTTCGAAAAATGAATATCCGATTAACGTAATATACGAAGTTCCGACCGAATGAATGCTGTAATATTTGCCGTTTTTTACGATCGTATGATTTTCTACGTCTACGGGACCGATGATTTTTTTTGTGAACCGATCTTCTTCGTAGTTATTCTTAAGATCGAAATCTCCGTCTTTTCGAATACTTTCCGCGATCATCAGGTAATGAGGTTCGTCTCCGGTAATCGGAATTTTCTTTTTTTTCTCCCAGCTTAGAACGGTTCCGACGTAATACAAAACGGGTAAACAGAGAATGAAAACGAGAAGAATTTTTCGCATCCCCGAAAGAATCTTTTTTTCTTTCGGATTGTCAATCAGGATGCGGCTTTTTGAATTTGAGGAAATTTCTTAAAGAATGTTTGATTGGGCGCCTCCTTTTTATATTTCCGGTTTACAGAATGCGCGGGATTTTTATTTTTGAGGCTCCATGAATCCAAGTACGGTTCGACTGAATTTCAAATTGAATCTGATTCGTCATCTTAGAGACGGCAAACGGTTGACTCTGGAAGAACTTTCAGGCGTAACCGGAGTAGGCAATCAAAAGGATTTGAAGGAGCAATTAGGAGAGCTTTTTTTTCTAGGAGCCACTCCCCACGTCGCCGATTTGATTCAAGTCGATTACGATTCGGAAACCGATACCGTCGGTCTGATTTTGCCGTTTCGTTTTGATTCTAGTTTACGTTTGAGCATTCGAGAATGGCTGACTCTTCGGAAAATTTTGGAAGAAATTGCGGAAACCGGCGCCGATCCGAAAACGAATTCGATCGCTCGAAAGATACTCGAGAAGATCGTTTCGATCGTTCCGGTGGCCGGACAGGATGCGCTTTCGGTTTACAAAACCGATATTCAGGAGGCCATTCGAACCGGAAAATCCGTGATCCTTGAGTACCAATCCAGAACCGATGAGAAATTTTCTCGGAGAAAAGTGGACCCTTGGTTCTTGTTCCATTCATTAGAAGATTATTTATTAGGTTATTGTCATGAACGAAAGGCGCCCCGCAACTTTCGATTGGACAATATCCTTTCCTTGGAAATCGGCTCCGATTCGATCTCGCAACCGGCCGGTCAAAAAAAATCGGAATACATTCGCGAGTTCGAAGAGTTTCGTAAAAATCGGGAAAACTCTTCCGGAGTCGCCGAAATCTGGCATACAAAGGAAGTTTTCTACAATCTGAACCGAAAGCTCGGTTTGGAAAGAACTTCCGAAACCAAAACCGTGGAGAATGTCGTTTATCATTTGTCCAAAGCAAAAATTCGGGAAGAGGTTTGGTTTTTAGAAACGGTTCTTCCTTTTGGAAAAAACGTAATTCTCAAAAGTCCTTCCCATCTCGTCAAAAGAATCATCGGTGAGGTAGAATCCATTCTGCGTTAAAGAAATGAAACGAACGTCATACGCATTTGCTTTGTTGCAAAAGAATATTAGGAAAAAACGAAATTTGAATGTATTACCGATTTCGACAGCCGCATCCGCGTTTTTGAAACGTTCTATTTTTTTGGATGTCTTTCTAAAGGCGGCAATTCTTTTTTCGAAAGCAAAGGAAAAACAAAGTGATTCGTCTTTTAAAGGTCGGATCGCGCAACGGAATATCGGGAAAACGCCTTGATTTCTCCCGCTAAGATCAATCTCGGATTGGAAATTCCGTTCAAACGTCCGGACGGGTTCCACGAAATTCGAAGCGTATTTTTAAAAATCTCCTGGGGGGACGACATCGAGATCGAACCCGCAAACAACGGAGTTTTCGAACTTTTTTCCGAAAACGAAATCATATTAGAAAAACGAAAACTATATGATCGGGTTTCGGAGATCGGCGATATCAAAAAAAATATTCTTTATAAAACCTTTACAAAGGCAAGATCCATCTTTCCGGAACTTCCCGGAGTCAAAATTCATCTTACTAAACGAATTTCTCCGGCGGGAGGTCTCGGAGGAGGAAGTACAAACGCCGCCTCGCTTTTGAATTTTCTTTTTTCTTTGCGTCCTTTTTTTACATCCGACGAAATGCGTAATCTTGCCTCCGAAATCGGCTCGGACGTTCCTTTTTTTCTGGGAGAAGGACATGCGTTCGTCACCGGAAAGGGAGAAATTTCGGAAGAGATCGAAGTGCATCCCGGCCAAGGAATTCTTGCACTAACTCCGCAGGTGATGAACACGGCGGAAATGTACTCCTTGTTGAAAAAACCTTTACAAGAGAGGGCTTCTCGGAAAAATGGAAACGCGCTGTCGGAAAATCTGATGTCTGTTCTAAAAAACGGGGATTGGAGCGAACTACAGGGTAGGCTTTTGAATGATTTTGAACCGGTTGCCTTCCAACTTCATCCGGAATTGGAAGTTCTTAAGGATAAATTCCTGGAGTTTGGCTCCAGTTATTGTTCGTTGACTGGTTCGGGTTCGAGTATGTACGGACTGGTTCAAGGTCTTGAGATTCAAGAAGAACTGCTGCACAGGCTGAGGCAGGAATTCTCAAATCTCACATTCGTACGATTTAACTTTTAGAAACTGGGCTGTCGCCAAGTGGTAAGGCAGCGGTTTTTGGTATCGCCATTTCCTAGGTTCGAATCCTAGCAGCCCAGCCATTGAATTACTGACATTGATTAATGATGAAACCTACTCAGGATAAGGTCGCTGTGGTATTGGCCGCAGGGAAGGGTACCCGTATGAAAACGGATCAGCCCAAGGTTGCGGTAGAGCTGAATGGCAAGCCGCTACTTCTACACGTACTCGATCACCTGAAAAGCTCCGGCGTGGAACGGATCGTAGTCGTAGTAGGTTACAAAAAAGAATTGGTTCAATCTCTTTGTTCCGGAATTTCCGGAGTTTCCTTTGCGGAACAAAAAGAACAACTGGGAACCGCCCACGCACTCCTCTGCGCGGAGCCCGAACTCAAAAACTTTCAGGGTTCCGTCATCGTCGCCTGCGGCGACGTTCCGATGATCACTTCCGAAACGTTTGCCGACATCGTAAAAGAACATAAAGAAAACGAATTTTCCGCGACGATACTTTCCGCCGTCGTCGAAAAACCGACGGGTTACGGAAGAATTATCCGTAATTCGTCCGGCGATGTTACGGCTATCGTGGAAGAAAAGGATTCATCCGTCGAAGAAAAATTGATAAACGAAATCAACACCGGGACCTACGTATTCGACGGAGAAGGCCTTTTTGAGTCTTTGAGAAAGATCGGAAATTCCAACGCGCAGGGAGAATATTATCTTCCCGACTTAGTGAAATTATATAGAAACTCCGGAAAAAAACTCGGCGCGATGAAACTCAAAAATCACCTCGAAAGCCACGGGGTAAATTCCCCCGAAGACCTACAGATGCTTTCCGCTTTGATCAAGGGGGAGGCAGTCCATCCATGAACGGAGACATCGCGGTATTTGCGGGGAGTTCCAACAAACAAATCGCCGAAGAAATCTGTACTCATCTTAACATTCAACCCGGTAAGATTAACTTAAAGAAATTCTCCGACGGAGAAATTTCGGTTAAGATCGAGGACAACGTTCGAGGAAGAGAAGTTTTTATCGTTCAATCCACTTCCGCTCCGGCTAACGATCATTTGATGGAACTGATTCTGATTATGGACGCTCTTCGCAGAGCTTCCGTTTCCAGCATCAGCGTCGTGATTCCTTATTACGGTTACGGACGTCAGGATAGAAAGGTGGAACCTCGCGTTCCTATTTCCGCGAGAGTCGTCGCCGATCTTTTGGAAGTCGGCGGACTAAACAGAGTTCTTACGATGGATTTACACGCGGATCAAATTCAGGGATTCTTTCGCGTTCCGGTGGACAATCTTCACTTTGCTCCCGTTTTAGCGGAATACATCAATACGAAAAAGATCGAGGACCTTGTGATCGTTTCTCCCGACTCGGGCGGAGCGGAAAGAGCGAGGGCCTTCGGTAAAAAAGTAAACGGTTCATTAGCAATCATTGATAAACGAAGACCGAAGGCGAATGTTTCCGAAGTGATGAACGTGATCGGAGAAATCGAAGGTAAGAATTGTATCCTTCTCGACGACATGATCGACACCGCGGGAACGATTTGTAAGGCCGCGGACGCTCTTTTGAAACACGGGGCTAAATCGGTTTATTGCGCGGCGACCCACGGAGTTCTTTCCGGAGAAGCGGTGGATAAAATCAACACAACCGACTTCGCCGAAGTCGTTCTCGCGAATACGATCGCGATTCCGGAATCCAAAAAGATTCATAAATTGAAATCATTGTCCGTAGCTCCTCTGTTAGCAAACGCAATCAAAAGAATTCATACAAATCAATCAGTCAGCACTTTATTCGATTAAGGTTAGGTAATTAAAAACATGAGCCAAAACACGATTCACAAAATTGCGGTAAAAAAAAGAACGGAAACCGGTAAAAACGAAAACAATCGACTCCGTTCCACCGGAATGATTCCCGTAAATATTATCGGAGCCGGAGTTGCGACTTCCGGTGCGGTAAACGAGAAAGAACTGGAAAGGATGGTTCATTCCGGAATCCGCCAGTCCACTTTGATCGAACTCGACGTAGAAGGTCAAGGCCAGCAAAAAGTATTCGTGAAAGAAATCCAAAGATTTCCCGAAATCGACAGAATTCGTCACGTGGATTTTTATAAGGTCGTGCCGGGTCAAAAGATCGTTACCAAAATCGGTATCGAAACTACCGGGATTGCGAAAGGTTCCAAAACCGGCGGCCAATTCGAACATCTCATTCACGAACTCCGCGTTAAGACGATCCCTGAAGATCTTTTGGAAAATCTTACGATAGACGTCACCGATCTTGACGTGGGTGATGCGATCAAGATCAGCCAATTGAAAGTTCCCGCAAGTTGGGAAATTTTAATCAACGGCGATCCGATCGTGACTTCCGTGAATAAAACGAAAGCTCTTCTTGCCGCTGAAAGAGCGGAAGCTAAAGGCGCCGCGGACGACGCTAAAGCTAAGAAGGGTAAGAAGTAATACGAAACTTCCGTCAGATCTAATCTGATAAACATAGGTATTCATGAAGCTGATCGTCGGACTCGGAAATCCAGGGGACAGATACAACAATAACCGTTCAAACATCGGTTTCAAAATTTTGGATGTTATCGCAAATAACATCAATGTTGAAATTAAGACCAAGAAGAAGAAATCTCTGATCGGTCGCGGTGATTTTGAGGGGGAGGAAGTTGTACTTTTAAAACCTCAGACCTTCAGTGATCTGTCGGGCGAGTCCGTTTTATACATCGCTTCGTTTTTAAAAATCCAAGTGGGAGAAATTCTTGTCATTCAAGAAGACTGGAGTCTTCCACTCGGAAGAATCGTCGTCGATAAGGGAACTCAAGAAACGGATCACCCCGGAGTAAAATCCATCATTCAATCTCTTCGTTCTCCTAATTTTATTCGAATTAGAATCGGAATCCAGAACGAGGAATTCAATCTAAAAGCTCGAGATTCTTTTTTAAAGGAAGATTTCGAACCGATGGAAAACTTGAGTTTGATTCAGATCATCAACGACGCGGAAGCCGCGATTCGTTCGATTTCTCTCGGAGATATCGACGACGTAATCGAAAAATATCACCTTTGAAGTAAAAAAAATCCGCCGGATTTTTCGTTTCCTTCCGAATTCCTTTTAGAAGGTTTCGGCTAATTCTTCCTTGCCTTTTTGAAGAAACGTGAAATCCTATCGGAAGGAACCTCTTGCCTGTTTTGTGTTTCTCACAGGCGTCTAAGTTAACGGGAGAACTCCATGAACAAGAACCTAAAAAACGTATTCTTCGTTTTAATCATTATGATGGTCGTTTTGATCATCGCCTACAACTATGAAAATAACGCAGGCGCAACCAAGGATATCTCCTACTCCGACTTTTTGAATATGCTCGAACCCGTGGAGGGGAAAAAACCTCTCGGTAAATTGTATAAGGGAAACGTTGACAAATACAACAAAATCCAAATCGAAAAAGACGTGATCGAAGGTTTTTACATTCCTTCCGAATACGCGGAATCCAAAACCGCAAAACCCGTAAAGTTCAGAACGACGGTCGCTCCTTTGGACAAGGATCTGATCGCTTCCTTAAGAAGAGCTAACGTTTCCTTCGACGCTCGTTCCGCGGAGGAAGGAAAATTTTGGAGCGTTATCGGAAGTAATATTCTACTCATCGTGATTTTGATCGGTCTCTTCTGGTTCATCATGATGAGACAGATTCAATCCACCGGAAACAAAGCGTTTTCCTTTGGAAAATCCAAAGCGAAGATGAGCGTGGATCCGAAAGTAAAAATCACCTTTGAAGACGTCGCGGGCTGCGAGGAAGCAAAGGAAGAATTGGTCGAAATCATCGAATTTCTCAAAGATCCCAAAAAGTTTCATGCGATCGGCGCGAGAATTCCCACCGGTGTTCTGTTAGTCGGTCCTCCGGGCACGGGTAAAACCTTACTCGCAAGAGCCGTTGCGGGCGAAGCGGGTGTTCCTTTCTTCTCCATTTCCGGTTCGGATTTCGTGGAGATGTTTGTCGGGGTCGGAGCTTCCAGAGTAAGAGATTTGTTCGATCAAGGTAAGAAAAATTCTCCTTGTATCATTTTTATCGACGAGATCGACGCAGTCGGTCGTTTGAGAGGAGCCGGACTCGGAGGCGGTCACGACGAAAGGGAGCAAACCCTGAATCAGATGCTCGTAGAAATGGACGGTTTTGAAAAGAACGAAGGTGTGATCGTAATGGCGGCGACAAACCGCGCCGATGTTCTCGATCCTGCTCTTCTCCGTCCGGGTCGTTTCGATCGTCAGGTAATGGTGGATCTTCCGGACATCAGAGGAAGAGAAGAAATTCTAAAAGTGCATTCCCGTAAGGTTCCTATGACCAGCGATATTTCTCTGCATTCGATTGCGAGAGGAACCCCCGGTTTTACGGGAGCGGATCTTGCGAACCTCATCAACGAAGGCGCGTTACTCGCCGCTCGTAAGAATAAAAAAAGAGTCACTCAAGACGAATTGGAAGAAGCTCGCGATAAGGTGATGATGGGACCGGAAAGAAAATCATTCTTCATTTCCGAAAAGGAAAAAGAAGTCATTGCGTATCACGAAGCGGGCCACGCAATTTTAGGAACCCTTCTTCCTTATACCGAACCGGTTCATAAGGTTACGATCATTCCGAGAGGACGCGCTTTGGGATTAACCCAATCTCTCCCTAAGGAAGACAAACACATTCTCCCCAAAACTTATTGGTTGGATCAGATTGTCGTGGCAATGGGAGGTTTTATCGCAGAGGAATTCAAGTTCGGCGTAACGTCCACAGGTTCAAGCAACGATATTCAACAAGCTTCCAACATCGCACGTAAGATGGTTTGCGAGTGGGGAATGTCCGAAAAACTCGGAACCGTAAATTACAGCGGCGATCAAACCAACGTGTTTATCGGTAGAGATATGGGTCATAGCAACAAATATTATTCCGAAGAGTTTGCCGCGATGATCGACAAGGAAGTTCGTGAAATTATTCTGATTTGTTTGAACAAGGGACGGGATCTGGTTCGTAAAAACGCTTCCAAGTTCGAAGGTTTAGCGAAAGCGCTACTCGCCAAAGAAACCATTTCTCACGAGGAATTGATGACGATCGTACATCCGGCCAACGAAGAAGGCACAAAAAAAAAGCCGGAAAAAACCGTGAAATCTAAAAAACAGAACGGCATTAAAACGAATCCAGCCTACAACGAATGAAACACTGGTTGTTTAAGACGGAACCCGACGTCTTTTCGATCGACGACCTTTACAACGCTCCTTCCCGGATTGCACCTTGGGAAGGGGTCAGAAATTATCAGGCCCGAAATTTTTTGCGTGATAGTATTCAAAAAGGAGATTTGGTTCTCTTTTATCATAGCAGGGCAAATCCCCTTTCCATTGTGGGAATTGCGGAAGTCGTAAAACCCGGTTATCCGGATCATTTCGCTTTCGATCCTTCTCATAAGTATTTCGATCCTAAGAGTAAGACCGAAAATCCGACGTGGTATATGGTGGATATTAAATTCAAAAAGAAATTTCCAGAATCCGTAACGACGGAAGAAATGAAAAAACACAAACAATTGAAGAATATGGTACTTTTACAGAAAGGATCGCGCCTTTCCATCCAACCTGTTTCCCCTGCGGAGTTTCAGTTCATTCTGGGACTTGCGGGTATCAAACTTTGATTCCCCAAAACTCGACTTTTTGATTTCGAAAGAGCTCAAAGCCGGAAACTCAATGTTACGCGTTTTGCATATTACGAAACTCGAATGGTTTTACTTTTTGAATCCAGTGCGACGCCATCTACAAGACTTGTTGCAGATGATCGGCCGGGATTCTTTTCATACTCATTGCGTTCCGCACCGTATTACGGAATTTTTATCGAGACAATTTACCAATATTTTTTCTTTTCTCATCTTGATCTTCATCGGAATCATTTTTGCGATTCCTAGGGACGTTATCTCCCAGACAAAAACGAACTTTTTAACCGAAGAATTCGTATTCTTTCTTTCGGGTGAAATGAAGGGGGAATATCTCGGAAAGAATCTTCAACTATTAGAAGATTCTAAAAATGTAATTCGAATCGAGGATTTTTCGAATCTGAATTTTAATCCCGATTGGAAGAATTTCCAAAAGGAAACTCTTTCCAAAGGATTTACCCGTTCTTCCTTTTGGATTCGATTCAAGACACGTTATAAAAACCGCGAATTGGGTTTTCATCCTTGGTTTTTGGAATTGGCCAATCCGGGAGCGGAAGAATTTGTAATTTATAAAAAAATTTCCGGTTTTCCCATTCGTTACGAAGAGGTCCAAAAAGAACAGAACATACGTTATTTTCATCCCGTATATCGTCTCGTTTCCAAAAACTCGATCACGGACGAATATCTAATTCGCGTATCGTCTCGTAGATCTCTGATTTTGAATTTTAAGGCCTGGAGCGTGTATGAGTTCATCCTAAACGTTCAGATTCAGAATATTTTGTTCGGGTTATTTTTCGGCGCGATTTTGGTGATGCTCATTTACAACGGTTTTGTGTTGTTTACAGTAAGGGAAGCGGGTTATTTTTTTTACGTTTTATATCTTCTGTTTTTTACGTTGTGGCAGTTGTCCGTCACCGGAGTCGGCAATCAGTATCTTTTTCCGGGTGTTTTAAAAATTTGGAACAATCTTTTGGTTCCGTTCGCATACCTTGCAATCGTTTTTTCGATTCAATTTACGAGGTCGTTTTTACACACGTATCGAAATACGAAAGTTCTAGATCGAATTTTGATTCTTTTTATGATTCCGGGCTCGGTCGGAATTGTGCTTTCCATTTTTAATATATTCTATTTTTGGAATATGAAGGCTTTGACTTTACTCCCGGTTTTTGCTTCGGTGATAATCATCTATGCGGGAATCAATCGTTATCGACGCGGATATAGACCGGCCCGATTTTTCCTTTTGGCTTGGTCGGTTTTGATCGTTTTTATTCTTGTTACCGTTTTGAAAAATCTTTCCGTTTTACCTAGTAATTTGTTTACCGATTGGGGATCTTTGATCGGTTCTTTGCTTGAAATGACGCTTCTTTCCTTTGCCCTGGCGGATCGATTTAAATCCTTACAAGCGGAAAGTCTACAAACGAACGTTGCCGCGTACGAAAATCAGATCAAACTTTCCGCGATCGAACAGGAACTGAGGATCGCCAGAGAACTTCAAAAATCGATTCTTCCCGATAAATTTCCGAAAATAGAAGGGATCGAACTTTCGGTAAGGACGGAATGCGCCAGTTTTGTGGGCGGGGATTTCTACGATTTCCACGATTATGGAGACGGAAGACTCGGGGTTTTTATCAGCGACGTTTCGGGGCACGGGATTCCCGCCGCGATTATCGCTTCGATGGTGAAGTTGGCTTTTTCGATCGAAGTAAGAAAAGTGGTCGAACCGGCGGATCTATTAAAGAACGTTAACCGCGCTTTGATGGGAAAATATGGAAAACATTTTATTACCGCCGCATACTTAATCGTCGATTTAAACAAAGATATTATAACGTATTCGAATGCGGGCCATCCTCCGATCGCGATTCTCAATCAATCCGGGGAATTGAGGGAAATATTTTTACCCGGTTGGATCATGGGCCTGGACGGGAATCTCAAAAACGGAGAACTGATTATTCCGATCAAACGGAACGATCGAATCGTCCTATTTACGGACGGCGTCACCGAAGCTCGAGATAAATTCGGTCAGATGTTCGGTTATCAGAAGTTTTACGATCTTTTAAAATCAAATTCCAAAATTCAAGGTCGAATCTTAAATCAAATCGTGTTCGATACCGTAAGAACTTGGTCCGGGAGAGGGGACCAATTCGAGGACGATATTACACTGTTGATTCTGGATTTGAATGGAAAGCCGGAGAAGTTGATCGAGGGGATGGCCGCTTCTCCTAATTAATGTGAGTTTGATATCGCCGACGCGAAAGCGATTATCATGTTGCAATTCATAGAGAAAGGCGGGATCAACAAATTAGAATGGCAATCAATTTCGCTTTTCAAGCAAGCCATCAATTTGTTGATCAGAGTATTATGTTAAGACCGAAGAAGTCTAGCAGACACTTCCATGGATCTGCGTCCGGAAAATCATGCACTGAGTTTCCTATTCACCCAATTTTTCTCAGACCGAACGAAAGTTAATTTAAAGTTGTCCCAAAATCTGAAAGGAAATTTGCAGGAGTTCCTGCATTTTTAAGATTTTGCGAAAAACTCTTAGTTTGAGAGTCGTTTTAAAAACTTACTTGGTTATAGTACAAAACCAGAAAATAAAACGTTTTTGTTCATTAGAGTTGTTGAAAAATTAATTCCCTATCTATCTGTTTCTGTTACATTAAAATGGATGATTGAAGCAGTTTTGTTGATCTCCACTATGGAATTTTTCAACAAACTCTATTGATGAACCGATCCTTTCTCAAACAAATCGGTACAAAAAAAGACGCCTTAAAAAAAGGCGTCTTTTTGATTCTTAGCTTATAAGATTAAAGATTAAAGATTTCCAAGAACGGACTGATATCTTTGAGCTTCCTTTTCGAGCGTTTGAGCTTGTTTCAGATATTTTTGAGATTGAACATTGCTCGCTACAAATTTCCCGCCTGTCGATCTTCTTGCAAGTTCGCGAAGTTCTTCCGCTCTAGCTGTTTTTTGTTGAGCAATCGCTTTCAAATAATTTCCAACGGCCGTTTTTTGTTCCTTAGTAACCGCACTCTCAACGATTGCTTTTTCCAAAAGTTGATCCTCAACTTCTTCCGACACGGCAAATACAGCGCTCGTAGCGAAAAAGCCAAGAAGGGAAATTACAGAAATCAGTCTGTTTATTTTCATGATTGAAACCTCAGATGAGTATTTTTTTGAAGAACAAATCTTCAGTACTAATTTGACCTACCTCCCCCAAGAAATAAATCAAAAAAAATCCCCTTGCCTCCTTTTCTTAAAAATTTATTCAAATACTTTATAAATTTCGTATATTCTATTTTCATTAAGCATATTTGGTTAAAGGCGACTCGAAAAACACATTATTACTTTAGTGAGCTTAGTTTTTACGATTTTATCTTTACAATTGATCATGATGAATACAATACAAAAAAGTATGCCTATTTGGAATGCGATTGTCCGGCTTGAATACATTCATCTTCATTTTATAAACAATTCATCTTGAAATTACTTTTAAAAACGGTGAAATTGCATTCATCATAATCATCTAATGTCTCATTTTGGAAAAAAATAGGAATAAATGTTAAACTAATCAACATTGCTTAGTTTTTAAGCATTTATTTTCAAAGAAACTGAGAAAATATTCGGCAAATCTTCTCAAAAGCTAAGAAATTTTATCTAAAATGAAATTGAGCCTCTAAAATTCGTCAAACTTTGCTTATTACAGCTAGGAGAGGAGTTTTTTAATGGAGTTTTATGAAAAAGCAGGAGTTCCCACATTTCAAGGGACTAGTGGATAGAAACTAGGTTTTAGAACTTTACGAGTTCTCAGATTTTTCGGCTTTGGTAAGACATAATATTCTCATCAATGAAAAACTTTTTAATGAAGTGGGAGTTCCCACAGAAACCGTCGCCTTACATTATTTTTGGAGTTTGAACCGTTTTTTCGCGGAAATTTTCCATAAGAGTTCCCGCAGTGGACAGTTTTGAGATAAACTTTGATATTGAAAAAACTTTGCGGGAGTTCCCACAATGTTTTCAAAAATCAAAAAAGAGAAACCTAAGAAAATTTCAATTTTACGAACTGCCATTCTCCAAATCATAAGAGTTTGGAATAGGAGAAGCCATGAAATACCTTCACACCATGATCCGAGTTTTAGATCTTGAAAAAGCTCTCGATTTTTTCTGTATGACTCTTGAGCTCGTAGTCGTTCGTAAAAAAGAACACCCCGAAGGCAAATACACTTTGGTGTTTTTATCAACTGGAGAAACCGACGCGCCTGAAATCGAATTAACTTACAACTGGGGACAAAAAGAAACTTATACAAGCGGAAGAAACTTCGGACATTTGGCGTTCGAAGTGGAAAATATTTACGAAACTTGTTCCAGAATTGTTTCCAGAGGAATCACGATCAACCGCCCTCCTCGGGACGGAAGAATGGCTTTCATACGTTCGCCCGATCTCATCTCGATCGAACTCCTACAAAAAGGACACGCATTGCCGCCGGAAGAACCTTGGATATCCATGCCCAACACGGGAGAATGGTAAATTCAATTTTTTCCCTAAAAAATAGCTCGTAGTTCGTTCGTATTCAACGCTCAAAAACCGAACAACTTCTCGTCCATGCTGAAATAAAAACCGATTTCAAAACAAGCCCGGAAACGCCAAAAAAACAAAAATAAAATTATAATTTTATAAAATACTAATTAACTATACAATACCCAAATCGACCTTCAATCCTTTGAAAAGGACCTATAGTTGATTACGATTTGTTCCACATTTTTTCGAAAGTCCGCAGCCACGGATTCCGGAAAAATTTTCCGAATCGAGTCCCTTGCTTCGATCAATAATGGAAAAAGTCCTTCCCGATTCGTGACCTTAAGCCGAAACGAATCTCTTGAAAATTCTTCATAAGGAATTTCCGATATTGAATTTCGAACTTTATACGAGAATTCGGGATCGCAGACCAATTCCACTTCAATCGGATCGTGAACCTGAAAGAGCGCCGGATGCAAAACCCAGTCCTGCGAATTCTCTCTTTTCTGCCCTTGAGGTTGATAGAGCGAGTTTTCCGCGATCGCTTCCACTCTGGTGATTTTCGGAATGATGAATCTTCTTCTTTCTTTTTTCTTTCTGTCGTACGCGAGAAGATAATAGTCCTCGGAATTTTTTCGGATCAATCGAATCGGATCGACTTCCACTCGATAGGTTTCCTCCGGAAAGGTTTTGTAATATAAAAACTGAACGGGAGATTTTGTTTTTAAAGCCTCTAAAAGTTTTTTCAAAAGTTCTACCGAAGCGTTTCCTTCCGTCTGACTCAAGGACTTTTGCGTTCTCAAATCCATTTCCAACTCGGGATAAACGTCCAATTTGCCTTCGAATAATTTTTGAGACAAGGAATACAATTCTAAAGAAGGAGTTTCCTGATACGATCTGAGAATCGTTTCCGCAAGAACCCGCAATTCTTCCTTTTCCAATCGCAATTCCCGATTGGATACGTTTCGATCAAGAACGTAACCTTCCTGCGTAGAACGTACCAAAAAGCCGAGTTCTCCCAACTCCTCCATGTCTCTGGAAAGTTTTTTCCGATCGGAATCCGGATTTTCCAGATTCTGATAGTGGTCCGGAAGCAAAGAACGAATCTTCGTAAAACTCATAGGAGAATGCCGACTGAGTAAATTGAACAATAAAGCGGAAAGCCTGGATTCCGTTTTTCCGGCTTCTTTTACGGGAATTGGAAAATCTTCCTCATCCTCGTTCCAGTTTTGAGTTTCTGACATAGCTGAAACTTTCCGAAACTTCAAATTCTTATCAACTCGAAAACCACTTGAACCCATTTGCTTTTCCTGCAAAATCTCCCCATTGTAAACTTTACTCAAAGGAATTAAAATGAATACGATTTTGAATTACATCATTCCTCACACGATCGGCCTCATTCTCATCGCGATCGGTTGGTATATTAGTATCCTGAATGTGGGATTGACTCGTTTTACGGAAAACGTCCTGATTTCGAAATGGACGATCGGCGGCTTGGCCTTAATCGTAATAGGGGCTTATCTTCCCGAAATCTGGATCGGCATCAGAAATCTTTTTAAAAGAAAATAAGAATTACAAACCGGAAGCAAATTCCGGTTTTCCTTTTTTACTACGCAATTGCGATTAGTAATCTTGAGCGGCACGGTCATCACCGAATTTTCATGTTTGGAAAATATCAGTCCCAAATAAAACCGCACCGGAGAATCCGAAAAATATCCGCTCCAAAAATCATTGACCGATTCAAAAAATCATTCGATCTTTGAACTTATTCAAGTCGAAGGTTCTTTTTATGAGTAAAACTCACTTATTTTTTCCAATCGTAATATCGTTTATTATGTTATTGGAATGCAATCCCTACGGAATAGGTGCAAACGATAACGAAAACTTGAAAGAACAATTTTTAACCGCAACCTTACTTGTTTCTTTGGAAGGAAATAAAAATCGAATTTCCGTTTCGGTAAACAGCGCATCTTTGGGCAATCAAGGATCCGCAAATTTGGAAGTTTACTCCGGCGCTTCTTGTGTGGGAACTCCTATCTTTAGCGAGAACCGAATCGTTGCTTCAACCTCAAAAACGTTTATTCTTCCTGAAATCGGAACTTATTCCGTAAAAGCCTCTGGCGGAACGGCTAGTGCCTGTTCCAATCCGGCGATTGTACTTTCCGAAAGTAAACGATCAAGCGCCTGCACCGTAAACTTCACGACTGTGGATTGTCTTTAGAACTTTTTTGCGGGACTCCATCAGGGTTAAGCTTTAGTTTGTTAGGGATTAGAAAAGAAGGCTACTTGGAACTTGTCCCAAAACCTATCGAACGACCTGAAACGCGATCCATAGAGAGCCATAACCTTACCCACAAGTTAGGTTTTCGTGAGTAATTTAAACATAAACCCGATTTCCATAGCTCTCATGAGGCCTTTAAAAATGGTAAGGGGGCCCGGAGGAGCATCGGAATTGCGAGCCAAGTGCCCGCCTAATTTAGCAATCCAAAGTAAGACGGTTCCTAACTCGGGTTCTTCCTTAGGAGGTTTCGGAGTTTCAAAAAGTCGACAATAAATGCCTTTCCATTCAAAAGACTCGAATAGGATGGATGCTTTTAAACCTGGAATATTTCTACCTAAGAATGTTAACATCATAACTCTCCAAGCAACAATAGCGCAGACAGCAATACAAGCTTTGAATCGATTCCCAAATTTAAATTGAGTAGATTCAATATTACATCCAGACTTTAAAACCTTGAAGAAAACTTCAATACCCCAGCGGCTTTTGTAATAGGCGATCATACTTTTTGCATCGTCCGAATTGTGAATAGGAATTGTGGTTAGAAATTTCCAATCGATAGATTCTTCCGGAGGTCCGCCTACCTCGGTTGCGGTTAACGCATACATATCAATATTTTCTAATTTCTTGTATTGAGGAGGTTTTATCGTTAGCTTTTCAAATCGAAGTTCGATTGTTGCTTCCCTCGCCTCCTTTCCTTTTTTCCTA
>NZ_ANIK01000119.1 GCF_000347175.1 Leptospira alstonii serovar Sichuan str. 79601 | reverse complement strand
CATCTCTTTTATCCGTTTTGATTTTGTCCGAACTTTGTCTTGGGATCTTGCCCGGTGCTATCAATGTGCAATTCACTCCTAAGGAATTTAAATATCTGTAAAGTGGATACCCGGTTACTCCTGCTTCGTAACAACAATGTATTTCGTTCCATTCCGATTTCAGTTTGGTTACAAATTTTTTAATCTGAACCTCATTATGCTTTATCTGTTGTTCTTTCACCAGTTCCTTTGAATTGCTCGTTAAATACGCGATACTGATCGTTTCTTTGTGGACATCCATTCCTACATATACTTTTCTTTTCATTACGTTCCTTCTGTTGGTTTTCTTGTTTTGTGGTAAATGCTTCGCATCTAACCCACGGTTTTCAAGCCGAGAAGGGGCGCCATTTTGTCTAAATCCGATTTTTAGGGTTTTATTTCGTGATTTCGTTGCTCTTTCCGTTTTTATTCTAATCGATGGAACCAGTATGAAACGTCCTTTTCTTCTTCCTTACACAATCATTCTATTCTGTTTTTGTCAATGCGGGTGGAACATGAAAAATCAGACCTTGAACGAACAGGCAAAAATAAAAGAATATTTACGAGCGGAAATCAAAAATAATAAATTTCCCGCGATCCAATACGTAGTTGTTTCCGATTCCGAGATATTTCAGTTCAACGAAGGCCTTTCGAATGTTTCGGAAAATACTCAAATCACGAATGATACGACGATGATGATCTATTCGATGACAAAGACGATCACTGCAATTTCGATTCTTCAATTGGTCGAACAAGGAAAACTATTCCTCGATGATTCGGCGATTCAATATATCCCTGAAATTCCCTACGGGAAGGAAGTGACGATACGTCGCCTTTTATCCCAGACTTCCGGCATTCCGAATCCGATCCCGTTGCGATGGGTTCACCTTAGGGAAGAGCACACGAAATTCGACGAACAATCGAGCTTACAATCCGTTTTATCCGAGTATCCGGAATTGGAATTTAAACCCGGACAAAAATATCGTTATTCTAATATTTCCTATTGGTTGCTCGGACGAATCGTCGCGAAAGTATCGGGACTTTCCTTTGAAGATTATGTGCGTAAAAACGTTTTTCAAAGATTGAATCTCAAGGAACAAGAAGCGAATTTTATTATCCCGGATTCGTCCAAACATGCGAAAGGATATTTGCCGAAATGGTCGATCTTCGATATTCTGAAATCATTTTTAGTCGATAAAAAATTCATAGGCCCGTATGAAAAGGGTTGGTTGCTGATTAACGATCATTATATGAATGGGCCTTCTTTCGGCGGAATGATTTGTTCCGCATACGCTTTCGGACTCATCCTTCAGGATCTGTTAAAGGATCATTCAAAACTTCTCGGAGCGAACGGAAAAAAACTGCTTTTTGAACAACAACGAAATCTCGTAAATAAACCGGTGGAAATGACCTTAGGCTTGCATATCGGATCCCAGAATAAAAAAGAATACTACTTTAAGGAAGGAGGCGGGGCCGGTTTTCACAGCGAAATGCGGATCTATCCGAAAGAAAAAATCGGGACCGTTCTTATCGTAAACAATGGAGCGTCTAACGCCGATTCTTTGATGAACACATTGGACAATGTATTCTTGAAATGATGGCAATGTCAGTAATTCTGTATAAATGACTTTCTTTAAAAAGAATCGAGAATCAATCGATCCCCGAAAATTTTCGAAGATCGATTCTAAATTAAGATTGGGTTTTATCTAAGCGAAGTGAGTTCTCTGTAAGCCCGGACGACTCCGTCGGCGATCGTTTTTGTGAATGTCAGAGCGACTCTCGCTTTTTCGGAAGCGATCATCACTTCGTGAGCGTCCACCGAGTTCGGATCAAAAACCATTTTCTGAGTCATTTCATCCGCGTCGACTTGAAGATCGTTCACGGAGGTCAGAGCATTCTTCATCGCCTCCGAAAAACTTTCCGCGACGTAATCGGGAGAAACGGGTTGTTTTACGTCTTTGTAATGTCTTTCTTCCGTAATGGATACGTTTACCTTATCGCCTTTCGGATTGAGAGGGTGCGCCTTGCCGCCGTTGTAACCGGAGTTATACGTATACCAAAGTGAAGAATTAGAATTGATTTCCATAATTATGCCCTACCGATTTCCAGAGCTTTGTTAAACATCGCTTTGGATCCGTTTATCATTTGTACGTTTGCTTCATAGGATCTGGACGCCGAAATCATATCCGTCATTTCCGTTACGATATTGACGTTAGGCATCTCGACGTATCCTTTCTTGGGACCGATCTGAATCGAATCGGGATGGGTCGGATCGTAAACCAATCGAAGAGGGGTCATGTCCTTTTCGATCTTCATCACCTTCCCACCCTTTCCTTCTCCCGGAGCGACCCCGAACGGATATACGGGACTTCTCCATTTGGTTCTCAAATTGATCGGAGTCATCACGACTCTGTCTCTTCTAAAAGGACCGTCCCCGTTCGTATTCCGAGTCGTAGTCGAGTTTGCTATGTTATTGGAGATAACATCCATTCTCAATCTCTGAGCGGATAAACCGGTTGCGGAAATATTGATCGATGAAAAAAGTCCCATTTCTACTTCCTAAAGCGTAAAAGTATGTCTCATTAAAATAAATTCAAGAAGATTAAATCCGAATTTTTAAGCCATTCTCATGACTTGTTTCAAATCCCTATAGTTCTGATTGATTCTTTCGGACATCATCATGTATTGCATTTGAGAATTGGAGGCTTCCACAACTTCCTTTTCCACGTCTATATTGTTTCCGTCGGCTCTCATAGTCGTTAGGTAGTCGATGTTCGCTTTCGGTTGAACTTCGCGATAGTCCAAGGGTTTGAAGAATTGAATATGGCGTTCGTCCGAGATTTGGGTCGGCGCTTCTTTGATCGCTTCGATTTTTTCGGATTCGATCGCCCTTTTTATCATCGATTCGAAGACAACCTCGGACCTTTTGAAATGAGGAACGTCTGCGTTCGCGATATTGTCCGAAATCACTTTTCTTTTGAAAATAGAGTTATTCATTCCTCTTTCCAGCAAATCCTGGGTTTTCATAAAATGGGTTTTCTCAAACATTATTTCTCTCCCCTCCAAAAAATCGGTTGAATTTGCGATTTCCAGGAGAGATTTTTTTAAAGAGAAAGTTTTTTCCGAACTTACAGAGTGTGCGGAAAACTTCGAAGTTCAAATTCCTATGTCAGAAGTTCCAGAAACAATCGAAATCACTCCGGATCTTGCGACCCTCTTTAACGATTACTATGCGTTCAGGACGATGCTCATGGATGCGGTCGCTAAAAAACCGAAGAATATCGTTCTCAATCTGCGTGATATTTCTATGATGAATTCCGTTTCAATCAGCTCTTTAGTCTGGTTCTTAAAGAATGCCCGTTCGGAAGGAATTTCCTGTACGATCAGCGCGATTCATCCCGATCTTCTCAATACGTTCGAGGTTCTAAACTTGAAAGAATATTTGGAAACTCGGTAAGTTCCCGTTCGATCTTTGAAAATTATTTCCATTCAGTCGCCGTCTTGATTTGTCCGTGTGAAGATACGATTTTCATTGGACAATGGGAGACACATCTCTATGTTTGAATCTATGAAAAAAATCGTTCTCATTTCTTCTTTGATTCTGTTCCTATTCGCCGCTTGTAAAAAAAAGGAAGAGTTGATTTTGGGAGATTGGGTAAAGGTTAAAGAATGTTCCGAAAAAGGGGAATGCGCCGATATAAGTAAGGAGAAAAGGAACCATCTCCAAATTTTTCCGCAGGGTCTCGCGAAGTACGACACTTTTCATCTTACGTATAAAATGCAAGGAGACGATATCCATTTTAATCTGGCCGATCTCGCCTTTGATTTGGAATATAAAATCCTAAACGTGAACGAAAAAGAACTTCGACTTTTTAATAAAAAAACCCATGACGAAGAATACTTTGAAAAAAACTGAATCATATAACGCTTTCTTTTTTTTCTGAGTTTGGAACGGATTCGGTTCGAATAAAAAGGAACGTATGAAACGTATCTTTCATTTACTCCTATTGTTGTTCTTTTTTTCGTGTGTACTTTTTGCAAACGACGAAGAAGAAAATTATAACGACAATTCCGCTTCAACTTCCAATCAAGATAACGTTCCTTTAAGCCCGACCGATGCCGCTCGACGCAGGGTTCAAATCGCCGCGTTGAATACCGAAACCGTAAATCTCATCCGCGCCAATAACCTCGGTAAGGCTTCCGTTAACATCGATAAAATCAAAAGATTGGATGAGAATTCGGTAGAATATAATTATCTGAAAGGTTCTTATCTTTACGCGCAAGGTAGATATCCTCAAGCGAAGAATTCCCTTTTGAAGGCGATTCAGATTCATCCGGGCCACGACCCTTCCTACTATTTGTTGGGAATGATTTTTGTTCAGAGAAACAAATGGGCGAGGTCTCTGGAATACTTTCAGAAAGCGGTGGAACTTTCCAATTACAACCCGTTCTATAGAATCAACTTGGCGCTGGCTTACTTTGAAACCGGGAATTATCTTAGAGCGAAAGCGGAAGCGGAAAGAGCGATCGAACTCAAACCGAATTTTAGGGCCGCGAAACTTCTTCTTCTAAAATCCAATTTCCTTTTGGGCAACAAAGCGGACGCTTATGCACAGTGTGCGGATTTCGTTAAGGAAGGATTCGTTTCCCGGGAATATATGTTGATACATGCAAGACTTGTAATGGACATTCATCAAAATTACAGAAAGGCGATCAAAATTTACGCTCAATACGGGGAACTTCCCTTTCAGGAGAAACGATTCTTAGCTCACGCATATTATAATACCGGAAATTACCGCGCGGCTGCGACTACCTATCAAGCCGTGGTTCAATTGAAAATCGCCGAAGAAGAAGACAAAATCGAATACATTCGTTCCCTTTCTTTCATCAAGGATTATAAAAGGCTCGAATCTTTCGTGACGTCTTGGCTTCAGGAAGAACCGGATAAACGAAGAAAGGTTCAAGAGGCTTTGGATATCGCGGAACTTCTTAAAGAAAACGATTCCAAAGTTTTCCACATGTTCCCTTCCCGTTCACCATATTGAGTTGCGACCCATAGGGAGCAACTCAGTGAGTTTGAAGAGCGTTCAATTGAAATAGGTGTTTCATTCTCTATGGATCATTGGGTAGGGAGCGAAGTAGCCAAAAGCCGCGAAGCGAAAGCGTTGGCGTATAACACAAGTTATTTTAGGGATCGTATTTTAAACAATACTTATAGAGAATGACGCTTGAAACATTTTCCAAAGATGTCCTTGCAAAAATCCGATAGAAAGATCACAATCGTAAGCGTACTTATTTTAGTATTATTTTTTTCTTATATATGGTATATCTTTTCTTTTCCTCCGCAAGAAAGATTCGGATTTCGTAACATTCCGTTTTGGTTTGCGTATCTCATCGTTTGCATCGGCTTTATTTCTATTCTTTCCAATCTCCTCTCGTTTTTTATAGAAAAAAGAAAAGCAAAGGATTTTTCTATAGCGATTATTTTGTTTTTCTTTTCGATCTATTATTCAATTGGAATTTATAATCTGTTCGGTTCGATCCAAGAAACAGCAAATTATCATAATACGGAAGGTATTATTTTAGAAAATGAGATTCGCTGGACCGGAGACATTACAATAAGAGAGTCAAATTTTTATTTACATCTAAGATATTCGTACACTGCTCCCGACGGACTTGCAAAAATCGGAACTTACACATATCTTTACGATACGGATCTTGATTCGGATCGAAGAGAAAATTTTGTAAAACAATATCCGGTAGGATCTCAGATTAAGGTTTTTTATAATCCAAAAATCCCCGAAATATCGTGTTTATACCAAGGTTTCAAAGGCGGGATCGATTGGTATTTGTATACGGAGATTATCGATTTATTATTCATACTATTACTTGTTTCGGTTTCTATCCGTTTCTTATATTTGGGAATAACCGATAAAGGTTCTCCCGAATCGACTCAAAATTTTTTTATAAAAAGTTTTAAAGAAATAATTAAATCACCTCGGAACAATACAACAGACGAAAGAGAACAAATCGAAACTCTTCCGAGCAAAACGGAATATAGGAATGACGGATCTTTTCATACGTTCATCGTCCGTTGGATGTCGTATCTGATTTTAATAATATTATCGATCCCCATATATGTCTCCATAGGTTATATATTTTTTTATACGGGATATGAGAATTTATTTTTATATCAAAATAGAAATCCTACGATCCTAGAAATAATCAACATTCTATTCTTTTTATCCGGAATTGCCGGTATTGTTTTGATATGGTTCAATAAGACGGTTATCAAGGTAAATCGTAAATCCTGTATCATTTACAATTCACCGATTCGATGGAAACGAATCAAAGAATTTGAATTAACTAATTTTAAAGACTATTTTATAAAAGAAAATCCGACGTTTTTCGGGAACGAACTTTGGGCAAAAGATTTTGAAAATAATGATATATTTATGGAAAGATTTGATTCCTACGATCAGGCTATTTTTTTTAAAAGATTTATAAAAAACATAACACAACAATAGAGTGATGAAACATTAGAGTTGTTTAAAAATTCAATAGTGAAGTTTAACAAAATTACTTTAATCGTTCATTTCAATGAAACAGAAACAAATGGAGAATTAATTTTTCAACAACTCTATTATAAAAATAATTCGATTCAAAATTACAAAATCATTGCGAGATTTTGGAAATCAATTATTTCAAATTAGACATACATACGCCTCTGATTGAGTATTTTGTCTAAACGTTAGGGCGCGTTCCGTGATTTCGATTTTACCGTTTCGTCAATTCGTCGGTTTGAAGTAACGTAAGTTCGGTATAAACGATGCGAAAGCGATTGAAGCGGAATCAACAAATTGGAATGACGAAAGAACTTCGCTTTTGGAGTAATCCTTCAATTTGTTGATTGGAGCCGAAAGCGCGGTCCGGCTCCGTTTTTTTCCGTAAGAAAAAAAGGGGCCGGATTCGCCCAAACTTTCTTATATCGAATTCGCGTTAAATACGAATTTTTTGATTGAAGTAACCTCATGGAATTGAGTCAGTATGAAAATGATACGCCGTCCTACCGATTTACCGAAACTGAACGAATTAAGTCCGAACTTATTGCATGTAAAGTTTTATAGAATCGTTTGTTCCCTCTTGATTCCTTTTGTCTGTTGTGGTGTTTATTTCTATTGTGCAATTAGGGATCTTTGGTTTTTCTCCGTTTGCATTCTTATATATTTAAGTTTCATTACGTACGCCTCCATCTCTCACGATTTGGTTCATCGTACTCTAAAACTTCCGAAATTTTGGAATCATTTTTTTTTGACCTTAATAGAACTCTTAGCGTTACGTAGCGGTCATGCCTATCAAATGGCGCATTTACAACATCATCGAACTTTTCCCGCTGATGAGGATGTCGAGGGGAACGCATCTAAGTTGCCGTTTTTAAGCGTTTTGTTTTGCGGGGTTACGTTTCAGGGAAGGATCTGGTTGTGGGCCCTCAAAGCGGACGGAAGTAGAAGGATAATCGTTCTGATAGAGGGTTTATTATGTTTTTTGATTATTCTAAGCGCTTTAATTCTTTATAATGTATTTCCGATATTTTCAATTTATGTGAGTTTAATGATCGCGGGTAGTTGGGTAATACCCTTTTTTACTTCGTACATTCCGCACGATCCTTTTCAGGAAGATCTTTTGAAACAAACTCGGTTATTTCGCGGAAGAGTGGCTTCCTTTATCGCTATGGAACATCTCTATCACTTGGAACATCATCTCTATCCTACGGTTCCACACCACAATTGGCCGAAACTGGCAAAACAACTCGATCCCTATTTCGAAAAAAAAGAAATTAAATCGATTCGATTTTTATTTTGAACCAATGAAATCGCTTCCGTCTATTCAGTCGTTATTCCCGAAAAACGACCGAAAAACAATCTTTTGTTTTTGGATACGTTACTGGACTTTATTTTTTATTTTTCTTCCCTGGATATTGGTTCGGCAGATAGGAATTTCTTTCTCTAATCTATTGGCCGCATTATGGACTTGGAATAAAGAAATCGTTTTACTGTCGGATACGTTACGATTAATCTACATGAACAATATTTCTTCTTTGTTTCTATCCGTAATTTTCGGGGAGCGTTTTACGGCTATTCATTACCGGGATATTTTGTTCGATCCGGGACCTACCTTTAGTCGGAAAAAAATAAAAAAGTACGTCGTAAGCCGATCGAAAGACATTCGTACGCTTGTCCTTACCCACGCTCACGAAGAACATATCGGGAACGTCCCTACGGTTCTTTCCGAGTTGAATATCCCGGTTTATGCGACTTCGACCACGTTGCAAGCCGTACGGAACCCGGAAAGTCTTTCGATACTGCGCAGAGTATTTATCGGACAGCCTACTTCAAATGATACGGAGAATATGAAATCTCTGGAAACTACGGTCGATACCCCGGCAATTTCGCTGCAGGTAATCCAATCGCCGGGACATTGCGACGGTCACGCTTCCTTCTATGATCCTGAACATCGCATATTGTTTGCCGGAGATTCTTTTATGCATACAGTATTTACGTCTCCTAACCGCGATGTGTCCGGCGCCGACTGGATTAGAACATTACAAAGTTATTGTGAACTGGATATAGGCACTATGATCGGCGCCCACGGTTACGTTTATACTTCGGATGAAACGATCCTACGGAGTCGTTTTGTAGTTCGCCGTAAGGATCCTAAACGAATGATTCTGGATAAACTTCGTTTTATGGAATGGGCTCGCGATGTAGTGATGGAAGGCGAGAAACGCGGACTACCTTATTCCGTAATCGAAGCTTGTTTGTTTCCGTGGCAAAGTTGGTGGTCATGGTATACTTGGTTTACGGATGAATCGGGGCGTTTGTTTAGCGCCGGAGAATTTTCTAGGACTCACTTCTTACGGAGTTTTTCATCCTTTCCCGAGAATGTGCCTTTTCGATTCCCTATGTTTGCCAATTTGATAAGTCGTCTTAAAAAAATTTTAACAAAGGGAATTTTCTAATATACCGAAACTACGCAGTTCTTGCATATTATAAAATTTGCATTTACCTTTGGACCCGCCAAGTAATTTGGAAGTAAGGTTCCTTAAAATTAATACGAAGCGTTTGATTCCCGCTTTTTTATACAGACGGCCTTCCTCTAAGATTCAGACTTTCGGTTTCGTAGGAATCCGGATCAAATAGATCACGACGAGAATTCCGATCAGACAAACGAGAATCTTTACCGCTAAAATCGGAATAAAAAAGAATACGCTGGTTCCGATCGTCACAAAAATCATGGAAATCGCTAGGATCTTCGCTCTCAGAGGAATCATTTTATGAATTCTCCAATCGCGGATATAAGAACCGAAGTATCGATTGTTCATGAGCCAATTGTAAAATCGATGCGAAGCTCGCGCATAACAAGCGGCGGATAAAAGTAGAAAAGGTGTGGTGGGAAGAATCGGCGTAAAAATTCCGATAATCCCCAAGATTAACGAAACGGAACCGGCGATAAAGAGTAAAAACCGAATGATCTTCGATCGATGCAAACGGACTTCGTCGCCGTAATCTTTTTTCTCCATATGGAATAGAATCGAAATTGTATATAACAATTCAATTCTTTTAGAATGAGTTTTCGTATTTTACGGAAGACTTGCGGATCTACCGATTATACCGAATGAGAGCGTTTCAGTATTTGATTGTGAAGGTTTACGGTAAATTTTACTTCAAGGTCCAAACTCCTATTTTTCCCTTAAGGATTGTACAATTGAAAGAAGTTAACCGCTTCTTGATCCGCGTTCGGTTTTGCCGCAACATCGTTTGCGTCGAATTTGGACGATACCGCCTTGGCCTCGTCAAAACTATGATGTGTGTTCGGATAAACGGTCATCGCGATCGAGTTGTTGGTCGCCGCGTTTGCGCCTAACGTTTGCGCTCTTGAAATTCTCGTATTACAATATCCGCCGGTATAAAGCGGGTCCGCGCCCGCCGCGAGAATCTTGATATGCGTATAAGGAAGATACTGACTTCCGGAAATTCCGCCAAAAGCGTTGTTGAGTCCACATCCCGGATAGAAGGAAATCACCGCCTTGAACGGTCTGCGATTTTCGGAACGATATTGCAAAGTAGAATTCGTATCCACCGTGGAGAACACGCTGCTTCCTCCGTGGGACCATCCGAGCAAAACGATTCGATCGTTATTAATCACTTTGGACCTTTTGACGTAAGTAATTGCTGCGTAGGCGTCGGTTGGTCTGTCGGTTACTTCCGAAGTTCCAACGTTGGCTCCGTTGCTACACTGATTTTGAGGTGCGTTCCTTGGCGTAAAACTATCTATTAGAAGAGTTGCATATCCCAGATTTTTTCCCCGATCGGCCCATTCCGTATAAAGAGAAGAAACTCCCTTACTCGCGTCGCTGTTTGAATGCGCGCCGGCGCAACCGTGCATCATAACGATCAACGGAAACCGGCCCATTCCTGCTGGTTTGGAAAAGTAAGCTTCCAAAGTCAATTTTTGAGTCGAATTATAGAGTTTAAATTTGTAGTTGGTAAGTTCCGCTTCTTGATCGATTGATACAGGGCCGGACATTAAACTCTGAGCCTCAAGTTCTTGCGCAATGATTAAGGAGGCTCCCGCTAAAAGCAGGGAGTTTTCTTTGTCTGAATTTTTACAGCTGAAAAGAAAAATGAGAAGGATCAGTCGTGGGTTGATTCTAAGTGACTTCATGTGAGATACAACAAGCTAAAGGGAAAATCTTTCGTTGAAAATGAAAAATACTCGAAATTGCCAAAAAGTAAACCCAACACAAACAAGAAAGGACGATTACAAAAAAAACAATTCGAGTATGAACGGTAAGGTTTGTCTCTGATGATTCGAACTTCATCGCGTAGCAGGTTTTCAGTGTAGCAAATCGTTTCATGATTCGTTTTTTCGTTATCGGACTTCGTTTAACAAATCACCGATAACTTTCTATCGGCAAACAGGAACAAACCAAGTTCCGGTCTCCGTATACGTTATCCACTCTTCCCACATAAGGCCAGAATTTATGATCTTTCAACCAAGGAGCGGGAAAGGCGGCGCGTTCCCTCGGATATAAATGATCCCAACGATCCGAAGTCGTCATCGCCGCGGTGTGCGGAGAGTTTTTCAGAGGATTGTCGGTTTTGTCTAACGTTCCGTTTTGAACGTCGACGATTTCCTGATGAATGAGAAGCATCGCCTCGCAGAATCGATCCAATTCTTCCAAGGATTCGGATTCGGTCGGTTCGATCATAAGAGTTCCCGGAACAGGAAAAGACATCGTAGGAGCGTGGAATCCGTAATCGATCAAACGTTTTGCGACGTCTTCCACTTCGATTCCCGCGGATTTTTTAAAAGGTCTTACGTCAAGGATACATTCGTGGGCTACAAAACCGTTCTTGCCTTTGTAAAGAACCGGATAAACTTTTTCCAAACGTTTGGCGATGTAGTTCGCGTTTAAGATCGAAGTGCGTGTCGCGTTCGTAAGTCCATCCTCGCCCATGAGAGCGATGTATATCCAAGAAATCAAAACAATACTCGCGCTTCCCCAAGGAGCCGCCGAAACCGCTCCGTGTTCGTTGCCGGTAGTATTGTCCACCAATACGTGTCCCGGTAAGAATGGAACGAGATGTTTTGCGACTCCGATCGGACCCACACCCGGTCCGCCTCCGCCGTGAGGTATGCAAAAAGTCTTATGTAGATTGAGATGACAAACGTCGGCGCCGATTTCACCCGGACTTGTTAATCCGACTTGAGCGTTCATGTTCGCTCCGTCCATATAAACCTGACCGCCGCGAGAATGAACGATCTGACAGATTTCTTTTGCGGATTCTTCAAAGACCCCGTGAGTGGAAGGGTAGGTGATCATCAACGCTGCGAGATCGTCTTTGTGTTCTTCGGCTTTGATTTTTAAATCGTCCAGATCTACGTTTCCATTCGGATCGCAGGCAACGACCACAACCTTAAAACCCGCCATCGCAGCGCTTGCAGGATTGGTTCCGTGAGCGGAGATCGGAATCAAACATACGTTTCTATGAGATTCTTTTCTGCTTTCGTGATATCTGCGAATCGCTAAAAGACCCGCGTATTCTCCTTGAGAACCCGCGTTCGGCTGTAAGGAAACTCCCGCAAACCCGGTGATTTCACAGAGCCATTTTTCCAGCTGTTCAAAAATGACTTTATATCCTTCGGTTTGATCCGCAGGTGCAAACGGATGGATCGCTCCGAACTCGGGCCAGGTAACCGGATACATTTCCGTAGTCGCGTTGAGTTTCATCGTACAAGAACCGAGAGGAATCATCGAGGTAGTCAAGGAAAGATCTCTGGATTCGAGTTTACGAATATAACGAAGCATTTTCGTTTCCGTATGATGAGACTGAAATACCGGATGCGCGAGATAAGAAGTATTTCTTTTGAAAGAATCGGGAACGTTTGCCGAGTTTAAAAAAAGCTTTTCTATGTCCGCATTCTTCACATCGAAAATGTCGAACAGATCCTTGAGGTCTGAAGCGTTTACAGTTTCGTCTAACGCGATTCCAATTCTTCCATCCTGAAATTCTCTCAAATTGATTTTTTTAGAATTTGCTTTATTAAGAATATCTTTTGCTTTTCCGCCCGCCTGAATCGTAATCGTATCAAAGAAAGAATCGTTCGTAATCGCAAAACCGACCGACTTCAAAGCGTTTGCAAGAACTCCGGTGAACTTGTGAATTCGAGTCGCGATGTCTTTAAGTCCTTCCGGTCCGTGATAAACCGCATACATCGAAGAAATCACCGCAAGTAAAACCTGGGCCGTGCAGATATTGCTCGTAGCCTTATCTCTGCGGATATGCTGTTCTCTGGTTTGAAGAGAAAGTCTGAGTCCAGGATTTCCCTGAGAATCTTTGGAAACTCCGATGAGTCTTCCCGGCATACTCCGCTTAAATTCGTCCTTGGTGGCAAAGTAACCCGCGTGAGGTCCGCCGAATCCGAGAGGAAGTCCGAATCTCTGAGAAGAACCGACCGCGATATCCGCTCCCATTTCACCCGGAGATTTGAGAAGAGTCAGCGCTAAAAGATCGGCTGCAACGGTTGCGACCGATCCTACGTTATGCGCTCTTTGAATAAAGGAAGTATAGTCTATGATTTTTCCGTCGGTGGCGGGATATTGAAGCAATACTCCGAAGAAGTCTTCGTTGAGTTCTACGGTTTCGTGACTTCCGATTTCAACCTCGATTCCGAGAGGATTGGCTCTTGTAACGACGACGTCGATCGTTTGAGGATGACAGAGTTCCGACACGAAGAATTTTTTAGCGGTCTCGTTCTTACGAACGGAATAGGTGAGAAACATCGCTTCCGCAGCGGCGGTTCCTTCGTCGAGAAGAGAAGCATTCGAAATTTCGAGTCCGGTCAGATCGACGATCATCGTCTGAAAGTTTAAAAGCGCCTCGAGACGTCCTTGAGAAATCTCGGCTTGATACGGAGTATAAGCCGTATACCAACCGGGATTTTCCAATATATTTCTTTGAATCACTCCGGGGATGATGCAGGAGTTATAACCCGCTCCGATGTAAGAACGAAAAACCTGATTCTGAGAAGCGATGAGCTTGAGATCCTGAAGGATCTTATGTTCGGTGGAAGCCTTCGGTAAATCCAGAGCCTTTTTCAGACGGATTCCTTCCGGAACCGCTTTTGCAATCAATTCTTCCAGAGAAGAAAGCCCCAACACTTTGAGCATCTCGGCGGTTTGTTGTCGGTCCGGTCCGATATGTCTTCTTGGAAAAGTATCCAAAGGATCGACGCCTACCTTTGCAAGATTTGTTTTGGTCTGATTCTGGAGAGTGGAGTTCATGTTCACCTGCTTCTAAATTCTCTATATTAGACTTTGATGTTATTCGAGTCCGGCGACGAGTTTTTTGTATTTTTCCGGACTTAGGAGTTTTTCCAGTTCGGAAGGGGAAAAGCCCTTCACTTTGATCATCCAGGAATCGAACGGTTTAGCGTTGACGTCGCCCGGATTTTTGGAAAGAGCGGGATTGGATTCGATCACTTCTCCGCCGATCGGAGCGTATAAATCTTCCGCGGCCTTAACCGATTCGATTGTCCCGAAAGTTTCAAATTGTTTAATGTTCTTTCCGGCTTTCGGAAGATCCACAAATACGATATCGCCGAGAGCGGACTGAGCGAAGTCCGAAATTCCGATAAGAGCCGTGTCTCCTTCCACCTTAACCCATTCGTGTTTTTCCGAAAAGAGATAACCTGCGGGTGCCTGCGTTTCTGCCATGATTAGTTTTTCCTAATTTAATTTTTTCTGATACTGCCCGGGATAAAAGGCTTTGTCGTTATGATAGCTTGTTTGGGTTGTTCTCGAATTTCAATCTGAATCGGTTCACCGTCTTTGATTTTTTCGGTTTTGATCAGAGCCAAACCGATTCCTTTTTTTAAAGAAGGGGAGAACGTTCCCGAAGTCGTTTTACCGATTTCATTTCCTTGAGAATCCAGAACTCGAAAGTTTTCTCTCGGAACACCCGCTTCCGTTAATGCGAAGGCGACGATTTTAGAAGAAACCCCGTTTTTCTTTTGGGAAAGAATTTTCTCGGATGAAAAGTAAGAGTTTTCTTTTTCCTTTACGATCCAACCGATTCCCGATTCGACCGGAGTCCATCGATCGTTGAGCTCGTGTCCGTAAAGAGGATATTTGGCTTCGATTCTCAGAGTGTCTCTCGCGCCGAGTCCGCAAGGAAGAAGCCCGTACGATTTTCCGGATTCCAAAAGTTCATTCCAAAGTTTTAATCCGAGAGGAATGGAAGAATAAATTTCGAAACCGTCTTCGCCCGTATACCCGGTTCTGGAAACGATGATCTCTTCTCCTTGATAGTCCAAAATTACGAAATGATAATATTGAATCGAATCCAATTCTCTACCTAAGAATTTGGAAAAGATCTCGTTTGCTTTCGGACCTTGCAGAGCGATCTGATGCCAGTTTAGACTTTGATCTTCGACGCGAACGTCGGATTTCGGAAGATGTTTGAGTAAGTGGGCCGTCACCGCTTCGTAGTTGGAAGCGTTGGAGCAGATCATATATTTTTCGGGGGAGAATTTATAGATCGTTACGTCGTCCACAAGCCCGCCGTTTTCATTTAAGACCGCGTTGTACTGAACTTGAAAATCGGAAAGAGAAGCAACCGAGTTGCAAGTTAGGGATTCTAAAAAATCGAGAACCGCTTTCGGATTGCCGGTCACGAAAATTTCTCCCATATGAGAGACGTCGAAAAGACCCGCCGCTTCTCGGGTCGCGTTGTGCTCGGCGATAATCCCCGAATATTGAACGGGCATGTCCCAACCTCCGAACGGAATCATTTTAGCGCCGAGGGATCGGTGGGTTTCGTAGAGCGGTGTTTTTTTATCTTGGGACATAAAGCTTTCCAGGTACCAATTTTTACTAGTTCCGTATTGGGACAAATGGATTTTTGGGGAAAATTTTCGGTCTTTAAACCGGATTTAGAGCTCTTTTTTAAGCGCAGATCTTGATCCGCCCTTTCCTTAAAACGGTTCTTTTACGGCTGCCGATTTATGAATAGCGCTAAAAACGATTTATATCCGGGCGATTTTGGATTTAGGACAAATAACGTAGTAAAACAAATTGAAAAATTATTTTTTTATAATACTCTTTCAAAAGATAAAATCGAAAAATTTGGAATCGGTGAAGTGATAATTTGATTGCAGGAAAATCTCAAGTTTATACGTTTATTTTACGGAGTTCTCAAAACTTAATTTTACATTATTAAAAGGACAAACAGCAGGGTTTTATGAAAAAAATTCATGTCGTTACGTTAGTCGTAGCTTTAACGTTATTTGCCTCCCGATGTTCCGAGGTTTCCCCACGTCAGAAATGTTACGAGGATAATTATTGTAAGTCGGCTGATTCGGATTGTTTGGCGGCTTCTTTATTGATTTCTTCGTTGTTGGAAGGCGGTTCAAAAAATTCGAGCGGTTCTGCGACAAGTTCGCGCTCCTCGAATTCTCTTTTGAGTACTTTGTTTAATCCTCTGCTTTGTGTGGGATCCAAGGCGACTTGCGAAGCGGATTGCGATAAAAAACATCCCTTTTGATCGAAACGATTCTCTCCGTTTTGGAATTTTTCAGATCGGAGAGAATCTTGTATGAATCGTGGATGAGGAAGTTGTTTACCACATTTGTCCCACTGATCCTTATAAAATAGAGTGCCGTATTTGAGCATAAGCCCCGCGTTAGGCGTCGTTATCTAATTATTTTAAATAATTGGAATACAATTGATCCTGAATATAGATTCGGGACCGTTTATTTTTTCGGCAAGATCAAAAGAATTTTCCCTTTGGTTTGAATTCTTCCCGCTTTTTCTTCCGCCGTTTTACCCGTTCCTAAATAATAATCCAAACGACCGTGTCCCATGATCTGAGAACCTCGATCGTGAACGAATACGATTCGGTTTTTTTCGGATAAAACCGGGGATTCGAAAGAGATCAAGGCGGGAATTCCTAAGGGAATGCTCGGGTCCATCGCTACGGATCTTTTAGGAATCAATTCGATTCCGCCGCTTCCTCGAGGAGAAGTCGATTCTCTTTTAAAAAAGACGTATCTCGGGTTTTTGAGAATCGCCGTCTCGACTTCTTTCGGAAATTCGAGAATACAATCTCTTAGATCGGATGGAATTAGACTCTTGCAGATTCCGTTTAAGGATTCCGCGGGACTCGTGTATTCTTTTCCGTTATCGGAAGAATAAGTGATACGGAACGGATCTTGATCGGGCGTTTTTACGAGGGCCGAACCTTCCAACTGGGCGAGATGTAAATCCGTGATTTTTACGAATACGATCGTTTTTGATTTGTTTCCCCGGACCGAAGGATCCGACAATTCCAATCTTGTTTCGTACGGAACGAAAACTCCGTTTACGATCTTCCCGACCGATTTTTGATTTCCTTCTTTTTTTACGATCAGGTCGGAAGGTTTCTCCAAAATCGGATGAATGAATTCTCCTTCCGGACGAAACCTCCCTTCTATTAAGACTTCATAATATGCCGTTATTTTTCCCCGAACCGCGTCCGCCGTTTCGAGGATTAGGAACGAATTTTGAAATTTGATTTTTCTCGATTCCGGGTTTTTTTCCAGAAGAATCGTTTCGAAAGATTTTAAGGAATTTAGCATTTCATTTTTATTATATGAAATATTTCGAATTTTCACGCTCCAGTTCGAGGGAAGTCTTTTGTAATACGATTCCGATTCTTTTAAGGCTCGATGTAACGAATCGAAATCTTCCTCATGTAAAACGAAGGGCGCTTCTTGAAAGGAAATGAATCCGGATTTTTCCAATTCTTTCGCCTCTAACCGATACGGGTTTAGGATAACTAAACAGATTAAAACGAATAAAAATCGCATTTTTAGATGGATTCGGGAAAGAGCATCAATTTGTATTCGGAAGACGTCATTCCCGTTAAAGTTTTAAAGGATTTTTCCATTTCTCTACCGGAAATAAAACCCGCTCTGTGTGCGATTTCCGATTGTTTCAAATCGGTTCTGGTTTTCAAAAGCTGTTTCGCTTCTTCCACTCTGTACTCGTTGACGTAACTTTCAAACGACTGAGCTTTCGAAAATTCCCGAACGAATCGGTCCAAATCGCGAGGTGTGATTTTGAGAATTTCAGCGAGATCTTCCTTGCTCAATTCGGAATTCTTAAAGATTCTTTCCACCTTCAATAGATGGTCCAAGCTGAATTGAAGCGAAGGAGTTTTGTTTTGAAATTCCGCGTTGGATAGTAGAACGGGAGTCTTTAGTTTTTCCTGCATCTGTCGGATATCGTAAGCGCGGCTCAAAAATTTTCTTTTTACGAATTTTTCGCGATCCCTGAGGCCTATCATTACTATGATATAAATCGAAGGAATGGACAATACGTAGGCGTGGACGAAGTATTCATGATACTTTATAAAATCTAAATAGTATAAAATTGTAATTAATACGCTTCCGACGATCGTAAGCATACAAAGAGCGATTTTTCGCGCGGGGGCAAAACTACGAATTACGGAAAACGTCGCAATTGCGATTAACGTGGAAACACAAACGAAGGTCCATGAAAAAGTTTTTACGACCATCGGACGATTTGCAATGAAAGAGGAACCGATCGCTAAAAATACGATTGAGATCGCGGTTCCCGATAAAAGGAACCGAAAAATTTTATGAAGCGAAGACGGAGAAAGAAATTGAACCATGAAGTGAGCGGAACAGGCGAGGGCCAGAAAAGCAAAAAGTGTAGGAGTGATGTTTTGAAATTCCGGCGCGTTGGGCCATAGATATTTATAACCGTTTGCAAAACAAGCCCAACCCTCCAATGTTAGAAATACAAGAAACCCGACGATGTTCAAATAGATCGGGTCGAGAGTTTGACGATAGACGAAACCGGTCAACAAAGTGACGAATAAACTTAGTACAAGGGAAAAAAGGATCAAAAGGTTTCTATAATAATTTCCCTTTTGATATTCCAAACCGGATTCTAAAAGAATTGGGAAGTTGATGATCGAAGACGTTTTGATCCAGAGATAATATTTACCGTCTTCATTTTGAACCTCCAGAGGTTCCAAATGAAAAACGGGATAATAATCGTCAACGGACCTTTCCGCGTATTGAAAACGATCCCCGGAAATTTGAACGGATGAATTCGTAAAAAGCGCCGCTCCGTCCAACGTTACTTGAGGAATTCTTACGAAACATCTGGATCTAGGATATTGTTTGATGTTGAATCGAATCCAAACCGATTCTTTGATAAAACCCAATTTTAAAAACGAACTTTCTTTCGGTGAAAAATCGAGATTTGTTTTAGGTTTTTTCGGGACCTCGTTCGATACGTCCGAGTCCATCGCAAATTCTATTTGATCGAACTCGCAGATTTCGGATTCAGGAGTGGAATGAAGGACTTTCGGTGAGACGAAAGACAAGAGCAGAACGAGTGAAAGAAAACGACCGCTAAACGTGGGTTTGAATTTCAGTAAGCGAATAAACATCCGAATCAATTCTTTTTGTTTCCTAAATATACGGCCTAAGCCCGTTAATAGTATCAAGAGTAATCTTTTCAGTCAAGATTTCAAAAAAAATTAGGCCATAATTTTAAAGGACTTTATTAGAGTTATTGAAAAATTCAATAGTCGCTATTAACAAAACTGCTTCCATCGTCCATTTCAATGAAACAGAAACAAA
>NZ_ANIK01000118.1 GCF_000347175.1 Leptospira alstonii serovar Sichuan str. 79601 | reverse complement strand
ATCATACTTTTTGCAAGTAAAAAGCTCCATTCTTGTCGGAACACTTGAAAAATGTGCGTTTTTGATCCTTCTTATTCCAAAAACCTTCTTAACTTGTGGGTAAGGTTATGGCTCCCCACGGGTCGCTCGATTAGTGCGGCTTAGGTTGCAATCTAAGTATTTGTTGGGTAAGGTTATCTGCTTCCGACGGGATCGCTCATCTCAGCTTCGCTGAGAAACAACGCTTTCGCTTCGCGGCTTTTGTTTGTCTCGCTCCCCACGGGTCGCTCGACAGGTACAAAAAAAGGGGACGGTGTAACTTTCGTCCCCCCGTCCGTTTCAAAATGAAAATTCGCAGTGGAAGAACACAACCAGGGAGGTTGTTGTCCATCCATTGAAAAGTATCGGCCGTAGGAGTTCCCACATTAGGCTTCGGATTAAAAAATAAAGGACCGATTTTAAAAACTAAAAATTTTATGCGGTGCAAAACCTTTGACTTTTAAACCGTAAAATTTTTTCTTGCTATCATTATGTTGACCATTGTAACCGTACTGTTTCTGGCCATCTATGGGATCGACATCGTCGCTCTCTTTTTCTTTGGGATTCATACCTATATAATGGTATATCTCTACAAAAAGAACCACGCTTATTGCGAATCCGAACCGGACAAGGTCCTCGATATGAACGACCCGAATCTACCGGTAGTTACCGTTCAATTGCCGATCTTCAACGAATTCTACGTTGTGGATCGATTGATCGAAACCACGGTAGCGCTCAAATATCCGAAAGATAAACTTGAAATTCAACTTTTGGACGATTCCACGGACGAGACGGTTGAAAAGTCCAGAAATCTCATCAATCATTATAAAGCGCTTGGATTTGATATTCACCATCTTCACAGAGCCGGGGCGGCGCGCACAGGACATAAGGCCGGAGCCCTCGAGGCGGGAATGAAAGTGGCTCGCGGGGAATACATTGCCATCTTCGACGCGGATTTTATGCCGGACCCGGACTTTTTAATCAAAACCGTACCTTATTTTGAAGATCCGCAGATCGGAATGGTTCAGGTTCGTTGGGGACATATCAACGCAGATTATAACGTCCTCACCAAGGCGCAGTCCTTCGGAATCGACGGTCACTTTATGATCGAACAGGTTGCGAGAAACGGTTCCCACCTTTGGATGAACTTCAACGGAACGGCGGGAATCTGGAAGAAAGAATGTATCCTGGATTCCGGCGGATGGGAGCACGATACTCTCACGGAAGACTTCGACCTTTCTTACCGCGCCGAAATGAGGGGCTGGAAATTCCGTTATTTTAAAGATATCGTATGTAAGGCGGAAATTCCCGCCATGATTTCCGCGTATAAATCTCAGCAGTTTCGCTGGTGCAAGGGATCGATCCAAACTGCGGTAAAATTGCTTCCAAGAATTCTTCGTGCGGATCTTCCTTGGAGAATCAAATCCGAAGCGATCGTTCACCTGATCAATTATTCCGTGCATCCGTTGATGGTGATCAATATTCTTTTCAGCGCTCCTTTGCTTTTGATGGATTATTGGTCCGGATTCAGCTTTTACGACCTTCCGATCGAGATTCTGATGGGAACCGCGGCCATTCTTTCCGTAGGATCCGTAGGCCCGATGATTTTTTACGCGTATTCACAAAAGACTCTCCACAAAGATTGGAAGAGAAGAATGGTTTATCTTCCCGTTCTCATCATGATCGGAACCGGAATCGCGATCGTAAACACGAGAGCCTGGCTCGAAGCGATCCTTGGAATTCAGTCCTCTTTCAAACGCACACCGAAACTCAAAATCGAAAAGAATACGGATGTGTTAAAAGAAAGGATGAAATATACGGTTCCCTTGGATTTCCATGTGGTGCTCGAGTTTCTAATGGGATTTTATTGTCTTGGAACCGTATTTCTTTCTTTCGCGCTTGGAAAGCCCCAGATCGTAGGATTTTTGGCAATCTATGCGCTCGGATTCTTTTACGTAGGATATTTGTCTCTGAAGGAAGCCGCTTGGAAATTCGGAGCCTCCAAACAAGGATCAACGGAAGAACTTCCCGCGCAGGCGTAAACTCGGTCTAACTATAGCAGGGAGAAGATCCCTGCCTTGAAGCTCGGGCGCTTATGCTTGACTTCGCGCTTTTTTCTGAGAAATTGACAAAAAACCGTTACTTTTATAGGAACCCGAATGAGTGAGAAAGTTTACTGCGCTAATTGCCTGCACTGCGTGACCGTAAGGCAGTATGAGTCCGAAGCGGACAAATATATTCTCCGCGTAAAATGTACCAAGAAAAAATGGTCCAAAAGATCCGGAGAAGAAAAGCTCTATAAATATTTTACCGTTGCTCGCCGTATGCAGGTAAACTGTGAATTTTATGAGCCGATGGGTGAAATTCTTCCTTATATCAAAAATCTTAAGAAAGAACTCCCGATCAAAGACGAAATCTACATGGTGAAAACTCTCACCTAAAGAGTTTTGAAGCCCTCCGCTTTTACTCTCAAACCAGGATTGGTCCACGGAAAATTTTCCCGTAAGACCGTCCTGGAAGAACCCTTTACATTATTTCCCGAACCGGGAGCCGTTTATTTAAAAGAATTTCCCACTCGCGTGTATGCGGGCGAGGCTCTTGTAAGACAATCGGTCGGAACACTTTTATCTCCGGTAGACGGAATCGCGAGTCTCATCCAAGGGGAACATTCCACAAAAATTCGAATCGTCCAAGACGGAAGTTTTCAATTGTCTGGCGAGATTCAAGTCGATCCTTCTTTGAAACTGGAACAAGCCTTGGAAAAAATGGACGAATCGGGACTTGTGTCTCTCGATTTTCCGGATACCACGTTATCCTCTCTTTTTAAGACGTTTCAATCGTCTTTGATCGTTCTTTCTCCGTATACAAAAACTCAACCCGTCGATTTTCGGGAAATCATTCTGGAAGAATGCAGGGAATTGCATATTCAATTTTTAGAATATATTAAAATTTGGTTCCCGGAGTCTATAATTAAGGATTATATCATATCCTCCGTTCCGTTCCGAAAATACGAATATCCGGTCGGTTTTCCCGAGTATTTCGTAAAAAAAGCCCTCTCCGAAAAGACATTCCAAAAAGAGAATATTCTTTATCTCGGACCGGAAACCCTCTATCATCTTTACAGGGCCTTATTCAAAAAAATTCCTTACATAGAAAGACATATCAGTATCTATTACGTGGAAAAAAACGGCGGACTCAAAAAAGAGGAATCTCCGATCAAGTTCAGGGACGGACAGAGTCTCAGTTTTCTTCTCCTTGAAAAAAAGAAGGAATATCCGAACTTCACTTTCAATTCCTTTTTCGACGGAGGGGAATTTCATTCTTCCTCCGAGGAATATTTTTTGGATATCTACAAACATCATTCCATCATATTCGTCGCCGGTAAAATCAGGGAATGGAAGGAACTTCCGTGTACCGAATGCGGAGAATGTACTTACAATTGCCCCCTCGAATGTAATCCGATTTCTCTTGTCACGGGGCAGGGACGATTTTTTGCGAACGCTTGTATCGAATGCGGGATCTGTACGTTCCTTTGTCCTTCCGGAATTCCTCTCCGAGATAAAATTCGGGACGTAAAAAACGGAACAAGGGAGAATCTCGATGTCTGATTCTTTACTCGTTACAAAGGCCGGTTTTTTGCGTAAGTCCGATCCGTTTTTTCCGGATATTTTACTCGGACTTTTTTCCTTCGGGGGAATCGTTTTGTTCGGGACCGTTCCATTATGGATTTGTTATGGAGTGGTTCTTACGACTTGTTTCGTATATCAATTTACGATCGTAAAACGTTCGGTCTATCCTTTGAAGTGGATCGTTCATACGGGAATCTTCGTTCTTCTTTTACCGCTTCATCCCGGAACGGTCGTCTGGGCGATCCTCGCCGGAATCGCGGGAGTTTGTTTGTATTCTCCTTTGGAAAATCGCCTAAGAATTCAGGTTCCTCTTTCCTTGGTTCAACTCCTGATCTTTTTGTTCTTCTATCTTTTACTTCCCACGGTCGATATCTTTTCGGGGATCGCGGGTAGTTTGTCTTTTAGGAATGAGTTCATTTCGGATTTATACAGCGTTCTCTCCTTTTCACAGGACGGTTATTCCCCTTGGCGATTTTCCGCTTTGGAAACGATGGGAGCGTATTCGATTCTTTTTCTGATTCCGGTTTTTTTAAAAAGACCCGAATCTTTTCAGATTCCTTTGATTTTCGCAGTGGGATTGGTTTTGGGAATCGGAAATCTTTTTTTGGAATATTTTCCCGTTATTTTGTCCGCTTGGGTCTCGTTTGCGATTCTTTTTGCCGCGCCGGGAAGGAATTTATATACCGCTTGGATCTACTCTTTAATCGGTGTATTGGGGACCGTAGTCCTTTTTTACGTCGTTCAGGTTCTAGTCGCTTTTTCCTTACCGCTTTTCACCTTTTCCGTTTTCTATTTTTTCATTGAAGCCAGTTTGATCCGTATATTTCTGGGAAGCAGAGTCGATAATTTCGGCAATTAGAGCGACTTGAATTGTAGTTAAAATGATGATTGCGTATTGTAACAAACGAAAACCGGAAAATCAAATTCGCAAAGAGTCAGAGGCGCTCCTATGAACCAACTGTTGACTCTTCTTCACCCTGAAACCGTCATTTTTAATTTAGAATCCGGAACCAAAGAAGAAGTTATTTCCAAACTTTTACAAAAGGCGGTCGATACACATCAGATCGACGCCGAAAATAAGGAAGAAATTTTGGAATCTCTTCTCGCCCGCGAAAAGTCGATGTCCACCGGAATCGGAAGCGGAGTCGCAATTCCTCACTGTTCGGTCAATCTAGTCGACGAACTCAAATGTGTGATGGGACTCAATCCGAACGGAATCGATTTCGATTCGATCGATCATCAACCGGTTCATATCTTCATTCTTCTTATCGTTCCAAAAACCAAATTTCAAGAACACATCAAAACTCTTGCTCAGATCGCAAAAGCCTTAAATGTAAAAGAAGACAGGGAAAAACTCATTCGTTCCGGATCCTTCGAGGAAATCCAAAAAGCCTTTTCTCGGAACGTATAACCGTGAGGGAGGAAATCTCCAGGTTTTTTTTATTTCTTGTCGCGTTGATTTTTTTCTCCGTTCTTTTCGGTCATCTCCGTTCGCTCAACAAAGAATATCTCTACGCCGATTCCTCTTTTTCCAAGGAAGAATCCTTTCTGGAGCGGAAATCTTTTTCGTCTCAGTTATTCTCCTTTGTAAAAGGTGTCATAACGTTTCGATCCGGTAAAACCGCTTCGGGAGAATCGGTTTGGAAACATATCTCTTCTAGAGTTCTTCCGACATTGCACCTCGCGGTTTTTTCCGTGGGCTGGGGAAGTTTTTTTGCGATCGCTCTCGCGCTGATCGGTTCCAAAAAAGAAGAAAGTATTTTTAAGAAGAGTTTTCTCTTTCTGAGCCATTGGATTCTTTCCACTCCCGTTTTTGTGGTTGGGATCGTTTTGCTTTTGATCTTTTTCGTAGAACTGGAATGGCTTCCTCCGGGAGGTTACGAGCCTTGGAACACTACGTATGTAATTCTTCCCGGAGTCGCTTTGGGTTCCAGGGTTTGGGCGAGAATTTATCAATTCGCTTTGAGTTTTACCGAAATCGAATTGAAATCCCCTTATACGAAGATCTTGAGGGCGAGGGGATATTCTAAGAATAGAATATTATGGAATCATATTTTATTGAAGATTCTTCCTCTACTCGTCGTTTTGATCCTGCTCGATTTCAGTTCTTTGCTTTCCGGAGCGATGATCGTGGAGGAGATTTTTTTCTTTCCCGGAATCGGTAAGTCCATGTATTACGCGATTCAAACGATGGATTCCGAACTTTTGAGCGCTCTTCTGTTTTATAGCGGCCTTACGTTTTATGTGTTCGGCAGAATTTCACTTCGTTTTCAGGAAAACCTCACGGGCAAGGAGAGTTTTTCCTGATGTCGTTTAACAATTTTCTGAGAGTTCTTTTCGTTTCTTCCGCTTTGATCGGAGTTCTTTGGAAAAGTCCGCCCACAGACGTTTTTCTGGAGGACAGTTTTTGTTCCGTGACTTGGAATCATCCTTTCGGCTGCGATCGTTTGGGAAGGGACGTTTACGGTCTTTTTTCGTACGGAACCGTTTCGACCCTTCTGTTTTCGCTTCCTTCTCGGATTTTCACTTTGGCGTTCAGTTCTTTGATCTGTCTGTTTCAATATTCCGTGCCGTTTACCGGAAAATGGTTTTTTAATCCGATCTCATCCGTGTTCGTTTCCGTTCCCTCTTTGTTGATCGCACTTCTTACGATTCACGCTTTAGGACAGGGGCCTTACGTTTTGGTCATCGCGATTTTATTGGGAGACTGGGCTTTTTCGTACGAAACTCTCCAGAGTAAAATCAGGGAAACCGACGGAAGCGGGTTCGTGCTTGCGTCCGCTTTTTTCGGAGCTTCGCGATCGAACGTGTTTCGAAATCACATATTCCCCGCGGCTCTTCCGGTATTGAAAGTTCTATTTACTACAGGGTTACCCGGAGTCGTAATGACTCTGGCGCTTTTTAGTTACCTCGGAGTGAGCGCGGGCTCCGATTGGTTCGGTCCGGGCCTTGGAGAACAAATTTCCTTTGCCAGAGATTACGCTTATTCCGCGCCCTTGGCTTTGGCGATGCCTATCTTGGGGATCGTAGGTTTGGTCGCCGCTTTGAACGTGGAAAAACGATGATTAGAGTATCTGCATTTATTTTAATATTAGCGATTTTGAGTATAGGAATTTCGGCGCAGGGAATCGAAGATTATTTTCGTTTTCCGGAATCGGGAATGAGGGAAAGAATCACGTTCGAAAAGGAAAGAAAACTCTGCGTATTTTCCCTCAAAAATCAAAACGCGGATCCGAGTCTGGATTATTTGAGCAAGGGTTACGGAGGGGTTCTATTTTCCGGTTTAAAAGGGCTTTTTCAAATTTTTGATCCGGACGTGATTCCGAAAAGTGTGGAACACACTTTTGGAAAACCGACGGAAAAAGAAAGATTAAAAAAGGGAGAATGGGACGGGGACATTCTGGAACAAGTGAAAAACGCGAAAGAAACTTCCCCCGAAAAAGATCCTCGTTTTCTAACCTTAAAAACGGAATATATCTCGGAGGAAACTCCACCCGAAGACAGCACTTTGTTTTTATCCGGAAAAAAGGCGGGATGTTTTTATCATCTAGCGGGGACATACGAGAAAAAAAACGAATCTCAGATGGAACTCAAACTCGTTTTGAGATCCTCCAAAGACGCTTCTCGAAAAGAGTTCAAAGCCAGGACTAGCGTTAGACGCTCTTATCAGGAGTTGGACGGATTGATCGGTGAAATCAAAAGGGAACTGATCGGAAAGAACACGGTTTCATTTTCCTTTAAATCCGGAAACATGGACGGGGTTCTCGTGTTTTTGGACGGACGTTTTCTCGGTAAAACCCCTTTGCAAAGATCGGATCTTCTTCCCGGAAAACACAGGATCAAATACTACATGGACGGATTTCAGAGCGAAGAAAAAAGAATTTCGATTCAGGACGGCGGTACTTTTGAAACGATTCTTTCCAAAACTCCGAAAGACGGATTGATCTCCGTCGTTTCGAATCCGGAAGGCGCCAACGTTTATCTAGGTTCCGAATTTTTAGGCAAAACTCCTTTGACCAACGTTCCGGTCAAAACGGGATATAATCGTCTTCGACTTTCGATGGAAGGTCACGTCGATCTCTTGAAGGGAGTGGAAATCAAAAAGGACGAGGAAACGAAATTGGATCTCGTTTTAAAACCGGGGGACACTCTCAGTTATTATAAAAATAAACAGAACGTTTTTCTGGATCATTCGTATAACGATTTTTCGATTTATTCCTTATACGGGACCCTTTTGTTTTACGTCGGTTATTATTATTTCAACTTAAAGGCGAACGATTTGTACGATCGCGCTCGTAGTCGGGTCAATCTTACGAATCTTTTTTATGCTGCCAACGTGATCCCGCAGAATGAGTTTATCGGGTGGTATCTCTATGAGGAAAGAATCATCCGTGAAACGAACTCGGACGCGGGCAAATATCAAAAGCTCGCGGGAAACTTCGGAAGACACGAAGGTTTGACCGGCGGCGTGATGGTTTACGGAATGGCGACGATGTTGATCCTGGCCGCGACTTTTTATTGGCTCGGTTTGGACGAGGAAACTTTAGACGTGGGCGTCGCGCCGAAACGGATAAATAACCCTTTTCCGATTCCGGGGCAAATCGTCGAGATCGATTCTTACGCGAAGTTTAATTTTAAGTTTTGAGCGGTGTTTGTTCATAGGAATATCTAAAACGAATTCCTGTCTTTCAGAAAAGTACAGCGCAAAGGATCGATGCGGGGTCAATAAATTTGTGATTCGGTTCCTTTTTGTATCGAAAGAGGATTTGAAATTTATTGACCAGAGCGGAGAGCCTGGTGGTCGGGTTGTTTGAAAAAGATTTTCTTTCGGTTCTAAAAAAGCAACCCGACCATGCGCACGTTTCGAAATGTTGAGGTTTAGGATCAGTTGTAAAGCGCTAACCGCCGATCGAAAAGTCCGCTAAGGTTCAATCGAATCGGCGACGATCGAAAACAAACGAAAACTGCCGAGAACCAAAATCGGATCCTGTAAATCGTCTAAGCTTCGTAAGGCGGACCTGAATTCTGCGCTGTCGATCGTTTCTTCGGCGCGGCAGCTTTCAGGAAGAGCGAATTCATTTTCCCTTAAAAACCGGAATTCGAGAATATCGGTTTTGTTAAGCGACTTCCGCAAAATTTCCAATACGGAGTTTCCGTCCTTATCCTTCAGCAAACCCGCGTAAATTCGAAACTTATGCGAAGGATACGATACGGATAAACTTTTCAGCGTTTCCCTAAAGGCGTCCGGATTGTGCGCCGGATCAAAAACGAGTAGGGGAGAATTTCGTAATACGCTTAATCTTCCCAATGGAAGGGTAATGTGCTTTTCAAAAGTTTCGAAACTAAACACATTCGAAGTCAAGGAAACGTTTTCAGATTCAGAAAGTCCCGGATCGATTCTTTTATCCATCGGATCTAAGGTTAGGCGCCTTGATTTTGGAAACCATTCCAAATTTAGAATATTCCGAAATACTTGATAAGAGAAGTATCGATTTCTGACGAGATAAGTCTCGTCGCGCGGGATTTGCGGCAGAATCGCGCAAGGAATCTTATTTTGAGAGCACCAAAATTTGATTTTTTCGTTTAAGTTCGATTCTTCCTGTTCGATTGCAAAAAGGGCTTTCGTATTGGCGGTGCAGATCCCGAGTTTTTCCTCCAGGATTTGTTCTTTCGTATTTCCTAATATTTCCTTATGATCCAAACCTATGACTCCTACAACGACTACGTCGGGATCGCAGAGTTTGGTCGCGTCCAGCCTTCCGCCGAGTCCCGCTTCGTAAATTTGAATTTCGGTAGATTCTTTTTCAAAAAAAGAGAATGCCGCGCAGGTAAACAGTTCGAAAAAGGAAAAGGATTTTAAATCCTCTTCCGCTCCGAGCAATTTCCATTCGCTTAACAATCGATCCAATTCTTCCGTTTGAATTTCTCGAAAGTTTTGCGTCTTGGTTCCGATTCTGATCCTTTCCAAGGGGGAAATCAAATGCGGCGAAGTGTAAAGTCCCGTTTTAAATCCGGAAAGCCGAAAGTATTCCCCCAAAAAATGTGTGACGGAACCCTTTGCATTTGTTCCGACCACGGAAATTCCGCAAAGAGCGGATTCTTTTTTTCGATTCAATCCGAATCGATTCAGAACCTTTGTAAAAGGTTCGAGGGAATAATCCGTAAAAACGTTGAAGTTTCTGGTTTTCTCTAAGTTGGAAAGTCGGTTGATGAACTCGAAAAAGTCTGAAGGGATATTCATTGATTCGCTAATGTTTGATAAAGACGTTCCCTGGTTTTATGAATATCTTCCGCGTTAGGCGAAATACCTGTAAAAAGTTCGAACTGTTTCATCGCCTGGTACAAAAGCATCTCCGATCCGGGGATGATTTTCGTTCCCGCCTTTTGCGCGGCCTTTACCAGAGGAGTTTCCAAAGGGTTGTAAACGATATCGAAAAGAGTCATACTCGGATTAAAAAAATCCTCCGAAAGAAAAGGACCCGGAGCCTGGCCTTTCATTCCGAGCGGAGTCGTATGAATCACCAAGGAAATTTCTTTCTTTCGAGAATAAATGGAATCCTGTGCGACGTGTTCCGCTTTCACGTTCGAATTTTCGGAAACCAAAGAACAGATTTCTTTTGCGGTCGTTTCGTTTCTCGAACAAACAAGTAAATTTCGAATTTTGCCGGAGACGGAGAGATTGTATGCGATTCCTCTCGCGCTTCCTCCGCTTCCGAGGATGAGCGTCGTTCCGGCGCTTAAGGATTCGGGAGACCGTTCTAATATGGAAAGATAGGCTCCTTCTCCATCCGTATTGTAGGCATGAATCGAATCCGGACCGATCAATAAGGTGTTGGATGCTTTCATAATTCGGGACGTTTCGTCGGCTTTGTCGGCGAGAGAGAAGGCTCTTTCCTTGTAAGGAATCGTCACCGAAAGACCGAGTACTCCCGAGTTTCGGAGTTCTTGAATTTTTTCCGAGTTGAATTCCGTGCTTTCAAAAACAAGATAAGAGGCATCGATTTTTCTATCTTTATAAATAGAATTGTGAATGAGCGGGGAAAGAGAGTGTGAAAGCGGAAATCCGACTATACCGAAAGTTTTAGCGGTCCGGTTTGTTTCGTTTTTCAAATTTGATTTTCTCTTTTTCTTGGTTCGGTTTTACAAACAAGATTTCGGGAGTTTCGATTTCTTCGATTCGTTTCTTGTTAAATAAAAGGAATCGATTCAAAACTTTTGACTTTTTTGCTCCAAAAGAAGCAAGTTTTAGAGCGAGTAGTAAAATGAGTCGACTAAAAAAACAATTCCCGAAAATGCTGTATTGGAATGAGCCTACTGAATTTACCTGATTCTTTTTTACACGGACTAGGTGGACAAGTCTTTTTGACGCCTATCGCTTCTTTTTCAGGCTCGCCATGGTGGACTACCATTCTTGACGTTTTATTCGTAGTCGGGATTTCCGGCGGCCTTTCCTGGTATTATTACTATTACAAACGTAAGGATCTTCTCGGAGGATTTTGGGGAGCCCTTATCGTTGCTCTTCTCGGGTCCCTCATTATCCTTTCCTTACTTCAGGATTTTATTCGTTCGGTAGTTCTTTGGTTAGTTTCACCTAAGTTCGGAATCTATCAAATCTCGAATGTAAACTTACTCGCGGTTTTATTGGGCGGACTTCTCGCTCTTTATATCATGAACCGTATCAATCACAACAAAGAAAGAAGAGATTAAACACCGACCCATAGGGAGGTGTTTAATTGAGTTTTCCCACGCCCCCAAAGGAAGGCGTTAGCTGAGTTCTTTGCCAGCCGCCCCGTCGTAGATAGGTGTTAGGCGATTCTTTGCGTCAATCCAAGATACGATTCCATTCCCGATCGTAATACCGAACGAGGGCCTGGTTATCCAATCGATTGACTTCCACCGGAATTCGAGACATGTCCTGCGGAAAAACCTGGATCGATTCAAGCTCTTGAGGATTCAAAAATCGGAGATGATCCGGAAATTCTTTTTTGAACCGAATCGGTTTTTGACCCGCGAGTACAAACCCCCATTCTCCGAAAGAAGGAACATAAACGTGCAGAGGAAGCGTATGAAATCCCAACGAAGCGATCGTTCTTTCGATACACCAAAACGAAGAACGCGCAAAAAGAGGGGAAGTGGATTGGATTTCCAAAACGGAAGATTCGTTCATTCTTCTTTTGAGAACGTGGAAGAAGGCCGTGGTATAAAGTTTTCCCAAAGAAAAATTGCTCGGATCGGGAAAGTCTATGATGACCACGTCGAAGATTTGATCCGATTCTTCCAACCAAACAAACGCGTCCGTGTTGATCACTTTCACTTTAGGATTTTTTAAACTTTCGTCGTTGAGTTCCTTTAAAACTCCGTGATCGGTAAATAAATTCGTAACTACGGGGTCTAAATCGACTAACGTAACCGATTCGACGTTTTTGTGTTTTAGAATTTCCCGTACGGCAAGACCGTCTCCTCCGCCGAGGACCAACACCCGTTGTGGAGCCGGGTGAGCGAGCAGCGCGGGATGAACCAGGGTTTCATGATAACGATATTCGTCCCTGGACGAAAACTGAAGATGTCCGTTTAAAAAAAGTCGGATCTCGTTTTTCCAACGTGTTACGATGATTCTCTGAAATTGGGATTGTTTGGAGAGAATGATTTCATCCGTGTATAAGGATTCCTCGCTGTAATACGTGATTAGATCCGAAAACGAAAAACCCAAAATCAAAAACGTTAATACGACAACCGATTGCGCCCTAAGCAAAATCATTTTGGAATGTTTGAGCGGCAACGCCCAGGTTCCCCAGAGCGCCACGCCCGCATTCAAAATTCCGAACAAAAATCCGGTTCGTATCAATCCTAACTTAGGCGCGAAGAAGATCGGAAACAAAATCGATGCGAGTAACGCGCCCACGTAATCCAAACTCAAAACCCTAGAAACGAGTTCCTTAAATTGGAGTTCTTTTTTTAGGATTCTCAACAGAACCGGAATTTCCAGTCCCACTAAAATTCCGATCAAGATCACGAGCAGGAACAAAGGAATTTGAAAGAATCGAATCTGACCGAAACTCAGATAAAGAACCGCAGAACTGAAACCCCCCACAAGACCGATCGCAAGTTCGATTTCCAAAAACTTAGGAATCAGATCCTTTTCCACATATTTCGACAACCAGGAGCCGACTCCCATCGAAAACAAATAAGTTCCTATGATGAGTGAAAATTGAGTGACCGTTTCTCCGAGTAGGTAGGAGGCGATCGTTCCGGCTAACAGTTCGTAGACGAGACCGCAGGAAGAAATGATAAGAACCGAAATATAAAGCGCGGTCTGCAAACGGTTTTATTTCCCTCCGGAATATCTCATAAAGTTTGTATAATGAGAACGATACACACCCGGATTTTCGCGTACGGTTTTGGGAACGTTTTCGATCTCGTCCACTTCTTTCGAGCCGCCTCCGTAAAAGTTGGAATACGTGAGATAACCCGTGATTCCCAGGGCGTAGGCGGGATATAAAAGTTTTTTTATAAAATTCATGGAATTATCCTTTTGATTTCATTATGGGATTGTAATGGGTTTTGATTTTGATTCATAGTTTTGCCGAGCCTTTTATCGTTTTCAATCATTATCGTCGCCGTAATCGGAATCGTCATCGGAACTATGCGGAGCAAAATCGCTGTTTTCATTTCTAGAAGCCTCGAACGAATAACTTCTGAAAAGAGAATAAGGTACGGGCAGCCAGATCGCCAGTAAAAAGAGAAAGTAATACACCGATTGATCCACGTCCCTTTTAATACTCAGAGACACGTTAGCTCCGCTTCCCCTCGGAAAATCGGATTCGGATTCCAGTCTGAGATAATATTCTCCGCCGGGAACCTCTCCGATGATGATATCCGCGGACTTATCACCTTCCGTCCAACTTTCTCCGTCCTCGTATCCTTCGTAATAACTGATTTCGAGGCCGGTATCGTAGGCGATGTCCGTCTTGGTGTTGATCAGCGCTAAAGAATAGTAAATGTAGTGATTGGAAAGATCGGGAACGTTCATCTTGATTTGAACGTTTTGTCTTTCGCTTCCTTCCAACTGAAAGGTTTCCGTCACGAAAGAAGGATCGGTCGTTCCGCCCGGAGCCGGATTTCGAACGTAAGAAAAATCCTTTTTAAAAACCTCCTTATCCTGAGCGTTCCAACAAAAACCGATTTGAACGACGAGCATGATTAAGGAAAACCAAACGGCGATTTTTACGTTTCGTTTTCGAATCTTTGTAAACGGATTGGGTTCGGCCGTACCGATCCCTTCCGGAACGGGAAGTTCCACTTCTCCTTGAATCGATTTTTTGAGTTCTTCGACCGGAACGTATTCGCCGATGGACCAGAAGAGTTCGTTTTGGGTTTTTTCCGAAGAAAGCATTTTCGGAGGTGCGATAAAGTCCGCGAGTTCCGCGTTGTCTCCCGCGTGAATCTTATAATAGAATTCGCCGAACGCGAAATCGATTCCGGCGGTAGAAGAATTGAACAGTTTATATTCTTCTTTTTGAAAGTTCTTTTTAGGCGGATAAGAACCGACTACGGTTTTCGGAATAAACGGAACGGGTTCGAAAACGGTCCAATGCCCGCCGGTTTCGTTCAACCAATAATAACCGCCGGTAAAATGAAGCAGATATTCGGTCCAAGGAAAAATTTGTCCGTCTGCGTGAACGGATTTTTTGACGACTCCGAGAACCTCGCATTCTTTGCCTTTGAGAGAAAGTTTGGTTCCGGGAGGAAGGAAAATCCTGTCCTTGATGATTTCTTGAAACTTGGAAAGAACGGTCAGTTCTTCCCGACTCGTGTCCATTACGGTACCGCAATATTCGCAAGCGATAGACTTGGAAAAGTCAGGGCTTCTTTGATTCAAGGAAGCCCCGCAACCCAAACACTGGATCGCTTTCGCCTCTTGAAGTTTTTGAAAACCGGTGAACGCTTTCGGATCTCTGAGATTGCCGAATTGAATCTGATCGAAACTATAAACCATCCCTTTAAAATACAAGGGAGGAGTATGAGAATAATCTAATGTAGCAAACCAACCCTCGTCCGTCGCGAGATCCAAAAGAACGGAAGTGGAACCGGTTTGAAAACCGACGGGTAATTCACCCTCTCCGCCGATGCAGGTTGCCAATCCGATTTCTCGGAGCATCCAAAGCTCGTCGTCGAGTTTGAGAGTGTCGCCCGCTCTCAGAAGTTGTTTGGAAGTTTTAGAGGAGATAAAATAAACGTCCGGGGGAGAATCCGGGTTCTGAATCGGATCGTGTTCCGGGAACGTATCGTTTTGAGAAGTGGGACGAAGTCGTGTGATCATAAACTGGCCCTGCGCTTCCGCGAGCCAGATCGAGTTGCCGTCGGAAGTGAGCGCGTGCCATTCGTTCCAAGTTCCGAGACTGTACTTTTGCTGAATTCTCCCGACGACTTGAAAGGAGATTCCGTCTTTTGTTTTGCCGGAAGTTCCGATTTGAATCGGAGAAAGATCGGGCACAAGGTCCCCGGCTTTACCGAGGTTTTCGAGAGATTGGTTTTTTTGAAGGGTTAAAGTTTTGCAGTTCGGACAGACTCCGTAAATTGAAACCTTACTTTGAAACGGGACGGGCGCGCCACAATTGGGACAACTCAGTTCTAACACAAGGATCGGTTGTATCTAGGTAAGAAATCCTTGTCATCTGAATTTCTAAAAAAGCGATCGGAAAAAAGAAATTGGCGCGCGGGCAAAACAATTCAAGGACAGGCTAAAATCGTCGATCGCCCGCCGGGCTCTCCGCTTCAGTCAACAAATTGAAATTCATTCTAAAACGAGATCCTTTCGGATTTTCCAATTTGTTGACTCCGCATCGATCCTGCCGAGCGATCCATAGAGAGACGAGGCATTGAGTTCAGCGAATATAAATGGGCGGTCGCGCATTCTGAGAGACAGGGCCGTTCGCTTCAAAAACCGGCAAATTTGGTCGTTTAACGTTTGGCGTGGCGTCTTAAACGCAGATAGGCAGCGTCCACATCGCCTAGGGGTTTTTCTAGTTCTTCCAAGGCGGGGTTCTGCCAGTAGGTATCGTAGAGATTTTCACCGGAATACGCGTGAAAGTGATTGTCGAAGTGAATTTTTGCGAATTCGTCTTTGCGGGAGAACATCGCCCGGTTGATTTCGTTCAGGATTCCCAAAAAATCTTCGGATTCGGGATCGGGAGGAAAATCGGAAAGATATTCCATGGAAAGAAGGACCACGTATTTTCTGGATTGTTTGAGTAATTTTAAGGATTCGTAAAGCAGCTCCAATTTGATGGGCTGCAGGTACGGCCTCGTATTGTCCGCGATCGTTTTTTTTTGCTCCGCGGCCGCTAATTCTCGATAAGCCAGTTCGAGATGTTTTTTCGGTTTGGTTTCGGTCCCTCGGATCGTTTTTTGACCGAGAGAATTCAATTCGCCTCGGATCGTTTTTTTGCTCGTTTCAATCAGGTCGGAATAAAGAATCAAAAGTAGATTCTGAGTGCGTTTGAGTTCGAAATAAGATTTTTCCAGATCGAATTGAAAATACAACTCGTTGGTTTCAACGTGATGTTGAATGATCCTTTTATAAAGAGCCTTGTCCGTTTCCGAGCCCAGATTCGAGATCGAACTGTTCAAGGCTCGGATGAGGAATTCGTTCGTCTTGAGTCCCCTTTCCACCCGAACGAGATGAGTCGCTCCGTTGCTCGAATAGTCCGCGGAAACGGAAATCGGAATCGATAGGACAACACAAACCGTGATTCCGAATAACGCCTTCATACGTATATTTTCGGGAAACGAACGTGAAGACTTCAATCGGGTCGTGAATAATAGGAGTTTCCCTTTTAGGCCAGTTATGTCCGTAAGTCATCTTATAAATTGAAGAGAGTGTTTTAAGCGGTCTTTATTTTGAATCTTGAAAAAGTTCTTGGAATTATAATTAGAATGAAATTAAAACGATGTTTTTGATTTTGTTTTCTTTGAAAAATCGGGAGAAATCGAATTCAAAAAATAGAATATAACTTTGTAAATTCTTGCGGAGCGCGGAATCCGTTTGCAAAAATCGAGCTTCTTTTTAAATTCAAAAAGAAGAATATCGGGAGAATCCGAATGGAAACGATTATTGTGAGTGTGATTTTGTGAAAGGATTTCCGGTTTTAGGATTGATTGTGTTTTTGGCTTTGTCTTGTTCCGCCGGACAAAAGGTTTATCTTTTGTCTCACGGAGATTGGAAGGGAAAAAAACTTCCCGAAGTTGGAAACGTAAAAGGAGAATTGAAGCGGGGAGAGGACTGCGGTTTTCGATACAGTCTCGCTAAGGCGTTTGAGAACGCGTTAAAAGATACGAAATACGATACGATTCTCGACGCGGAGATTACTCAGTCGGCAAATATGTTGATTCCCTTGAATTGTATTGCGATTCAAGGTTTTGCGTTTGATAGTTCCGAAGTTCAAAAGGAGGGCGGACAATGAAAGTTTTTCTGTTTGTGGTTTTGATGTTGATGATTCTAATGAACTGCTCTCGGGATGCGAAACGAATTTCTTATGTTTCCTTGGATAAACCCAAGGACAGGATTCTTTCCGAAGGGAATCAATCGGCCGAGTTCGGAAAATTTCGATTCGGAATTTTTTATATTCCACCGGTCGGCGTATATCCGTATCTAAAAGAAGCGGAAACAAAAAGCGGAAGTTCGGTTTTAAGAAACGTCGACGTTATCATGAGACCGGGATTTTGTTTGCTTCCGTTGATGCCGGTTCTTTGTGCTACAAGGCATTCCGTAATCGTGGAAGGTAATTCGGCACAACCGATCCGCGAATAACGGATCCGGCCATTATACTCGGTTGACATCATGAAAAATCCGTCAAAGTTAAATTAAAAACCTTCGGTTCCGGGGATTCGCAAGGTTGTCCTTCCTGGTACGTAATCGTATATTGATCCTCTTGCAGTACGATTTCCGTTTTGGAAACCGTATGAGCATCTCTTCTGTGCATACAAGGTGAGAGCGCTCCCTGTTCGGGCAGATGAGACGTGAGAAAAGTTTTGGATAAGTTTAGAAATTCTTTCGCGTCGAGAGGATTATTCGGAAGAAAATTCTTTTGAAAGACCGTTTCTCTGGAAATCTGCGCCTTAAATCCTTGTGTAAATGAACTTCCGAGGATTTGGAACCTATCCCTGTATAAAGTTGCGGTAAATTCTTTCCCGTTCCATACGAAAATTTCCGTTTTTTCCAAGGTGATTTTCAAGAGTTTAAACGGATAAAAATTTTCGAGATCCTCCGATTTGAGAGATTCCGGTTTGACTTCGCTTAACAAACAGGAACGGACGAGTAAACCTCTGCTCGTGGGATTTCTTAAAAGTTTGAGGGTTGCCTCGTAAAAATTCAAAAGGCAAAAAATTTCCCCCGAAGAATTGGCCCCGATCCAAGTTCCGCCGTAATCGCCGTCTAACGGAGCAATTGCGAAGACCGGACCGCTTCCTAACTTCGTAGGTGCAAGTGAAGGTTTTCTTTTTACGGATTCGTCCCTGTTAAACCCTATGCCGAAAATTTTTCGATCTGGATTTCTATAGATGATCGCGGTACACATATCTTTCTTAAGGTGAAAGATAAAAATCGATTCTTTGATTTTTATCCGCTTCGTAATTTCCGGAGCCCGGAATCAGAGGTAATGTTTCTCCATAACCTCGGAAACGAATTCTGCCGAACGGAATCGACTTTGAAAAAAAATATTCCGACGCGTTTCTCGCCCTTTCTTCGGTTCCCACTTGGTTGACTTCTTCGTCTCCTTGGTGAGAGGAATGCGATTGTAATTCTATTTTGTATCCCGGAAATTCGTTTAACACCGATTCGATTTTTCCGGGTAAACTCCACCATCTCGCTTCCACTTGAGATTCCGGAACGGAAATCCGTAAGGAATCCTCCTCCTCCACGACTAAAATTTCCGTTTTGAAGTCGGAGCCTTTTCCGTTCGATTCCCTTCCGAATACGTCTGTATATTTCCATTCGAAGTAGAATTTGCTCAGGGAACCGACTCGGACGCCGAATTGGTCCAGACCTTCCCAAAAAATTTCCGCACTCGGTTGACCTTCGCCCGTCCAAGTTTTGATTTTACGTTTAAGAGAAGTATAAGGGGGTGTTTCGTATAACGTGATTTCCCAGGACTGAATGGGAATTCCCCGATGAGAAATGGAAATTTTTAAGAGATCGTTTTTTCCGTCGTTGTCCGGTGAAAATTCACTCGTTGAAACCGATAGATCCAAATCGAAGGATTCTTTGGAAACTTCGAAGGATGAAATCAAGGATTGATAACGTTCGTAACGACTGTGAACCGTAAGTCTGTAAAAATACTTTCCCGCCGAAACGAGATCGCCCGTTTGATTTTTTAGATCCCATTTCCATTCCGCGCCCGGCTCTCCCGTGTCCCGCAAACGATAGACGTTTTTTTCCTCGTTTCCTTTTTTCTGAAAGATTTCGATTTCGTAGGAATCGGATTTGAGTTTGGGAGAAACGTAAAAAGAAAATCTCGCAATGTTTTTTAAACTGCCCGGAAGATAAGAATAAAGTTTGGAATCACAAAACATGTCCACGCCGATCGTTTCGTTTCGGATCGTAAGATCGGAAAGAACGGAAATCGATTCGTTTTTTCCTTTGTCGGTTCCGATCAATCTGTACGTATAAAGTCCGTTTGATAATTGTTTATTGGAAAAATCGGTTCCGTCCCAACTGAGAACGGACGGGACGTCTTTGAATTTCCAAGAGTAAGACTTTACGATTCGTCCTTCCGAATCCGCAAATTCTCCGGTAAAAACGTCCAAGGATTCTCCGGAAACTTTTTGAAAGATATTGATGCGGGAAGAAGTTCTATCCCCCGCTAAAAAAAGAACGCGCGTTTTTGCGCCGATCTCCGAACTCGGCGGATGCGAATCTAAAAGAACCGTTTTTTCTTCGGATAAAAGATTCTCTTTATTTTCCGTTACCAATCTGAGTCTGTATTTGTATTCTCCGTCGGGAAGTAAAAATCCTTTGGAATCTTCTCCGAACCATAAGATCGATTCCGGAATTGCAATTTCGAGAGGGGACAGTTTAGTATCGTCCTGCAAAAAAGGAAACAATGAAAATCCTCTTTTTCTTCTATGATCCGCTTTAAAGGTTTTTACGATATCGTCTCCGGAATTTTTAATCACGAGTTCCCAGTCGGAAAGACGGGGAAGCGCCGATTTGGAAATCTTAAACTCGAGCACGTCGTTTCTTCCGTCCCAATTGGGAGAAAACGCGTCCGTGTTGGTTTTTAAAAAAGAGTTTGCGTAAATGGAAAAATTAAAAAAGAAAAACGACGTTGTAATAAAACGAATTCCGTTCCGCATGAGTACATTCTAATTTAGTACGTTTTTTTTCCTATATTTTTTTTTAAGAACGAAACGATCGGTTTTTTTAGGATTCTTTCGGAAGGTTTTTTCGGTCTCTGGTGCTTCCCATGTGAAGCGAGTTCTTAACGGGAGAATCCGCGTATTTCTTAAGAGCGAAGTGAACGGAAGCAAACGCTAATTCTTCCCAAGGAATTTCGTTTAATGAAAAGAGTTTCACTTCCTCGGACTCGGAACTTACGGAGAATTTTCCGTCCACCAAGTCCGCCAAGAAGAACATATAAATCTGACCGATATGCGGAATACTGTAGACGCTTTGAAGTCCCACGATATTGATTTCCGCGTTCGCTTCTTCCCAAGTTTCTCGAACGGCGCCTTCTTCCACGGTTTCCCTGTTTTCCAGAAATCCCGCGGGTAAGGTCCAAAATCCTTTTCTGGGTTCGATCGCTCGTTTGCAGAGAAGAATCCGATTCTCCCAAATCGGAATACTTCCGACTACGACTTTCGGATTCTGATAGTGAATCGTTCCGCAGTTGTCGCAGACGTGCCTGGACCGATTGTCTCCTTCCGGTATTTTATAGGCGACCGAGGATCCGCAGGAACTACAGTATTTCATACTTTTCTAATGCGATTCCAGGTTAAAACCGCCTCCGCCAAAAGCCAAAGAGTAAGAACGATTAGAGTTCCTCCAACTGCTGCGAGAAGAAGGTTCGGAGAAGGCCCGGTTAAGAAGTCCAAAAAATTTCGAATCATCGCCCAGAGAGTTACGGATAATACGAACAACATCGGGATAAAAGAGACTTTGACGTTTTTCTTCGATTTCAAAAGAAAAACGGTTACGACCAAAAGAGCAAGTCCCGCTAAAAGTTGATTTGTGGTTCCGAAAAGTTTCCAGAGGGCGAGACCTGCTGGTTTTTTCTTTCCGTCTTGTTCGATTTCCATAAACGCAAAAATCCCGATCGCGGCGCAGGCGATCAGACTGGAAACGTACCTGTTACCGACTGACGTTTGAATCCAGGAAATCCGAGTCGACTCCGCGATCTCCTCGATATTATACCGAAGAAGTCTTGTCGCGGAATCCAACGAGGTCAATGCGAAGCTGATTACGATGAGTGCGATGAAACCTTGCCCGAAGGATTCCGGTATTCCGATCTGAGCCAAAAATCTTCCCGTCCCGTAAATGTACGCTCCGACTTGCGGGGCCAAACCTTGGATGCCCGACCAAGAACGATAAAAGCCGGTCCATTCTTCCGAAGATGCGAATCCGATCGTACACGCGATTACGGCCGATAAACCAAGCAACGATTCTCCGATCATTCCCCCGTAACCGATCGGCCTTGCGTCCGTTTCCTTGTCCAATTGTTTGGCGGTCGTTCCGGAGCTGACTAACGCGTGAAATCCGGAAACCGCTCCGCATGCGATCGTGATGAATACGAACGGAATCATATCGAAACCGATCGATTCCGTCCGGATCGCTTCCGCGTTGAATGAAGAAAAGTTTTGCAGAACTCCTCCGGCAAAAAATCCGAGGTAAATCAAAATGATTCCTAAATACAATAAGAAGGAATTGATATAGTCCCTGCTTTGTAACAACAACCAGATAGGAGTTACCGAAGCCAAAAACGCGTAGAATAAAAGAATATATTTCCAAGTTCCGGTCGAGGGGGAAGTTTCTATATGATTGAGTCCTGTCCATGTAAGAATCGATTCTTGCATTCCCAATATCATGAAGAATAAGGTTCCAAATACGCTAATCACCGTTAGGGGAGTTAAGTTCATTCCTTTTTTGTAATGTAGATATCCCATAATCACCGCAAAAATCATGATCGCCGCGGATGGAATCACCGCTTCCGGAAAATGGCTTCTGAGTTTAATGAAAGGTTTTTCTTCGGTTCTGATTTCTCCGGGATGATCGTGATCCTTTTTGTTTGCGGTTTTGGAATTTGCGATCGTTGAATTTTGTGTTTGTGTTTGGCCGAGGTTCGTAAAAGTTTCTTTCTTTTTTGAGCCGAGAGGTACGTTATCCGAAACCTGTTTATTTTCCGGAATGGACGTCTTTGAAGTCGTTTTCGGAAGAGTTTTCCTTTCTTGTGCGGATGTATCGACTGTCGTATTTGCCGTCGAAGCGGAAAGTAAATTCGCCTTGGGATCTGCGGAAAACATTTCCGCAAGTACAAGAACGAAAACTCCCATCGCTAACGCGACAAGGAAGAAGATGATCGCGTGAAACAAACTTCTCGCCCGGTGACCTAAAAGATCTTCCGCGACTTGACCGATGCTCTTTCCCTGATTACGAACCGAAACTACGAGCGCGCCGAAGTCGTGTACACAACCCACGAAAATACTTCCGAATACGACCCAAATCATTGCGGGAAGCCAACCCCAGATGACGGCTACCGCAGGTCCGAGTACGGGAGCAAGTCCGGCAATGGAAGCATAATGATGACCGAATAGGACGATCGGTTTTGTGGGAAGGTAATCCACTCCGTCGTTGAGCTTGTGTGCCGGCGTATCTTTCGGATTGTCCTTTAAATCGAAGATGGATTTGGAAATATAACCCGAGTAGAATTTATATCCGAGAAAATAAACCAGAAAACAAATAAGAACGGAGATTAAAGGAAGCATAATAAGGATGGATGAGTTTAGGAAACCTTCCGAGCAAACCTTTTTTCAACGTTCGGGAAGATTTCCGTTTCCGATTCTCGAAGTCTAATTGGAAAAAGAATTGATGAACGGATTTGTAAGGGTGGAAAATTTGGAAGTAGAAGAGTATGCAAACTCGAAGTTTTGATCAGATCCGTTCCTCCCTGGAGGATATTATTTTTGAGATTCAATCCGGATGTACGAATTGCGAATGGTATATTTCGGTGGAAAAGATCATTTCAGCTTTGGATATCCGCAAAGAAGATTACTATAGAATTTTTTACGATCTGAGAAGCGAAGTCCATTTTTCTTCCAGAGCCGCCGCGGGTTTTAACGAAACACATGCGGATTCCCTAATCCGTCTTCTTTCCAAAATTCTAAAGATAGAAGGAATCGAGGAAGAATTTGCAAAAAACGGAATATACTTCGACGATAATTATCTCGCGGAGCTTCAAATCAGTTTGAAGGAAACGATTCAGACTCGTTTGAAAAAACACGAACTGGATCGGGAACTGCTTTTACTTTTATCGTCCGCGACCTTGGACTTCGACGACGCTTTCGATTCCTACTTCGACGATAGATTCAATTTCGAAAGAATCGTGGAAAACGGAATCGCCGATTTTATCGAATTAAAATCGATTCAAAACGATTACGGGGCCGACGTCTTTTTTAAAAAACATATCTTTTCCATTCTCAATACGAAGGTTTTTCATCTCCGCGAAATTACGAGAGAATACAGGGACAGGGCGTATTACGATTTGTTCGGAACGTTCCGCAAAAAACCGAAAAAGAAAAAACCCGTTTCCGTATTTCAGGAGATGGATCCGGAAACGCAGAGACATCTGGACGTTCTCGGATTCGACGCGCCATGTACATTAGAAGAATTGAAAAAACGATTCAAGGAATTGATCAAAAAATATCATCCCGACGTCAACAAGGACGGACTTGAAATGACCCAGAGAATCATCGCTTCTTATAACTTTTTGATCCTGAGGATGGGTTAGTTTGTTCTTTTGGGTAATGAGAGGAGTTTCCGAACCCTACATTCCTCCGGCTCGAGCCGAGGTAGTTCACCCTTTACATTCGATCGCACCTTCTCCTTTCGTTAAAAAGATAGAATCGGAACAAGATCTCGAAAGAGAAAATCGCGCAAAAACCGCGGGAAAAGGAATCGGCGCCGAATACAAAACCGCGGGAAAGATCGGATCCGGTCGGGGAGAATCCCTTTCCTCTCTGACGGCAAAGGATTTGATGACTTCTCCCGTGGTGGAATTTTCGGATCAGGATCCGATTACGAGAGCCGAGGATATTTTCGTTCAGAAACGTTTTCGCCACGTTCCGGTGATCGACGAAAAAAACACGTTATGCGGCATTCTGTCCGATCGGGATTGGATGCGTTGGAAATTGGAACAGGCAACCGTGGACGAACGGACGATCGGACAGATTATGAAAACGAAAGTTCTTTCCGTACGAATTTTTGCGGGGATCGGTGAAATTTCAAAAGTTCTTTTCGAGGAAAGAATCGGATGTCTTCCCGTCGTGAACGATAAGTTTCAAGTGATCGGTATCATTACGAGAAGCGACGTTTTACGTGCGATCTTAAGAGCGAGCGAAAGGGAATTTCTGGCTTAGCGAAAGTTTCAAGATTGTTTTTATTCTACTGATTCCTAGGGACCTCTAAAAACTTTCGTTTCGATCTTTGGATAAGCGCAAAACGCTTTTCTAAAGCATTCTATAATATAATTTTCAAAAAATGCAGATTTTTAGAGGTTCCCTTACTAATAAAATACCATGAATTTTGAGATGAATTCTCGTTTTAAAGGCAGAATTCCGGTCCCTTTATTATAATTCTGAGTAAGCGTTTATCTCTTGTACTATTTTCGGTTTTCGTGAAATAGCTTATGGCAAATAACTATGAATTAAATACCGGTTCGGAGTTTTTTAGGATGGGAACCAGTCTCTGTAATCCAACGTGTAAAAATAGGCTGCCGGTTGGCAACGTAGTTTTCGTGTTACCTCGTTGTTTACGAGGTCGAGGTGGAGAATATAACTGTATGACCTGTGAAATGTGGGAACACCCGCATTCATCGTATCTAGGATAGAATCTCCGACTTCGAGTTCCTCCAACCACAGAAGATAATTGAAAAGATAACAACGAGACACGCCATGAACCTGTGCGAGGGTTCCAAAAAGAGTCCAAGTCCCTGTACTAACTCGAATGTTCACTCGTTTCATCTTTAATTTACCCGGACTGGATTGATACAAGGTTCTGCCCGCTTTTTTCCCCAGACGTTTCGTAGCAGAAAGATATTTTCCATAGGTTCTCAAAAGTTCCGGGATTTTCCTGGGGAGCAGTTTGATATCTTTTTCGGAGAAACGAACCCAAGTATCTTCCGGAATCAAAAGAGTAACCGTTTCGGAGCGATTCTCTCCAAGAGTCGAACTGATTTTAGAATCGGAGCTAATTAACAAAGTTCCCATACTAC
>NZ_ANIK01000117.1 GCF_000347175.1 Leptospira alstonii serovar Sichuan str. 79601 | reverse complement strand
TTTCTCGCAGATGGTTTAACTTTTGTTTTTTGTTCATTTTCCTTTTTTTCAGGCAAAAAAAAAGGTCAACGTATTTCAGGCAAAGACAGAGGTCAATCTATCCACTATTTCCTAATCACTATCCACTAAAATTGGAGTTCCCACATTTTTAGATTTTTGAATAAGCTCTAAGCACAAAACGCTTTTCTAAATAATTCTATAATATAGATTTTCAAAAAAAGCGGGTTTTTAGAGGTTCCTTTTAATCACAATTGTTTGGAAGTTATTTGAAAAACGAACGGAAGGAAATCTTCTCATTTTAAGGATTTGTCCCAAAATGTTTCGAATTTTTTCGGCATCGAATTTATTTCCGCAATTTTCGTAGGTTTTATTTAGGATTTTACAGTTCTTAATAGTCTTTCTGAAGTTTTGGGATAAGCTTTTAAAACGTAACTATACGATGATTCACATTCTTAAAACGATTCTTGAACAGGCTCACGCCGGATATTGGGAAAAAAATTTCGCGGAAAATACGAGTTATTTAAGTCCGGCTTGGAAGTCCATGTTGGGTTATCAAGACGAAGAATTGGAAGATTCCATACGAACCTGGCAATCTTATATCGTTCCGGAAGATCTGAACCCGATTCAAAATGAATTCGAAGACTATCTAAAGACGGATCTTCGCCAACCTTACGAAGCCGATGTTCGTTTTTTTCATAAAAACGGAAGTATTGTTTGGTTTAAATGCACTTGTAAGGTCGTGGAAACCGATTCGAAAGGAAAACCGGTTCTGATGATCGGCACTTACTTCGACGTCACAAAATCCAAAAAGATAGAATTCGAATTACAACACGCAGTCGATCGTCTTGCGCTCGCGACTCAAACGGCGAGAGTCGGAATTTGGGATTTGGATTTGATCACGGGGAAAGTGTCCTGGGACGATACGATGTTCGACCTCTATGGAATCAACCGAGAGAATTTTTCGGGAACTCCTGTCGATTGGGAATCGAGTTTACATCCGGACGATCTTGAACGATGTAAACTCGAACATAGGCAGGCGATTTCCGGAGAAAAGGAATTCGATACTCAGTTTAGAGTCGTTTGGCCGGACGGCTCCGTTCGTTTTATCAAGGCTATCGCGATCGTTCAAAGATTGGCTTCCGGTAAACCGTTTCGAATGTTGGGAACGAATTGGGATATCACAAAACATAAGAACGCCGAAATCGCATTAAAAGAAAGTTATGAACTGACTAAGGTTTTTATCGAAAACGCACCTTCCGCGATTGCGATGTTCGATACGAACATGAATTATATGGCTGCCTCTCAACAATGGCTTGTGGATTATTATTTGGACGGAATAGAAATCATAGGTCGTTCACACTATGAAATTTTTCCGGAAATCGGAGAGGAATGGAAGGATATTCACCAGCAGTGTTTGCGAGGAAAGGTTATAAGAAGAGAGGAGGAAGCCTTTACCCGCTTGGACGGAACGGTTCAATGGATCATCTGGGAAGTGAGGCCTTGGTATGCTTCTCCGAACGTGGTCGGCGGTATTTTGATGTATACGGCGGACATCACGATTCTTAAACGAAAGGAATTTGAAAGAAGCAAGTTGGAAGAGATTTTAACTAGAACGAACGAGGCCGCGCAGATCGGGTCTTGGGAGTTGGACTTGCAAACGAAGACTAGAATTTGGAGCAAGGTGACGAAATCGATTTTCGAATTGCCCGAGGACTACGAACCGGACGGAAATGAAATCACTCGTTTTTTTAAGAGCGAAAAGGAAAAAAAACGATTCAACGACGTTTTGGAGAAATCGATTCAAACGGCCAAACCCTTCGATTTCGAAGTGGAAATCGTTACCGCAAAAGGAAATTTGGTTTGGACTAGATCCATCGGAAAGCCGGAATATCTCAACGGAAAATGTATTCGTATTTCCGGAACGTTTCAAAACATTCAGGAACAAAAACAAAGAGAATTGGCTCTTCAACGAACCTTGGACGTGTTGAACAATCAGAACGAAAGACTCGTAAACTTCGCTCATATCGTTTCTCATAATCTTCGTTCCCACGCGGGGAACATCACGATGCTCCTTAAAATTTTGGAGGAATCGAAAAACGATTCGGAACGGGAAAAAGTAATTCAGTATATTACAAAAGCATCGGATAGTTTGATGGATACCGTTTGGAATCTGAACGAAGTCGTTTCCATACAAACCAACAAGAATCTTCAGAATACGGAAATCGGCCTTCGGGATTATATCGAAAAGGCCACGCAGGCGATCGGCGGGGAAATTCAAAAGTATCAGGTTCGGATTCGAAATTTGGTTTCGGATTCGATACACGTTCGTTGTAACGCTTCTTATATGGAAAGTATTCTACTCAACTTTCTTACAAACGCGGTAAAATACCGCCATCCCGATCGAATTCCGGAGATTACGCTCAGCGCCGAATATGAAAACAACCGATTGGTTCTCAGCATCACGGATAACGGCCTTGGAATCGATATGAATAAATACGGGGACAAACTTTTCGGAATGTATAAGACCTTTCACAACAACCGGGACGCGAAAGGAATCGGATTGTTTATCACTAAAAATCAGGTCGAAGCCATGGGAGGAAGAATCGAAGTGGAAAGCCGGTTGAATCATGGAACCACGTTTCGAATCATCCTTCTCTGAGATCGTAAAAAATCGGAAATTTTTTTCCACCGAAACGAACTCGGATTCACTCTAAGATTTACGTTATGAAAATTCTATCCATTTCGGGAAGTCTTCGTCCCCAGGCCACCAGTTCTTCCATTTTAAGAGCCATCCTGAAAACCGCCCCGCCAGAAATGGAGTTTATCACCTTTGAAGGGTTAGATGATCTTCCTCATTTTTCTCCGGACAGAGATGGGGAGAATTCTCCGGAAGCCGTCTTGCGTTATCGCGCGGCCTTGAAAGACGCCGATGGTGTCGTGATCTGTACGCCCGAATACGCGCACGGAATGCCGGGGGCCTTAAAGAATTCTTTGGATTGGGTCGTCGGTTCGGGTGAATACGTCAATAAGCCGGTGATGGCGTTAAGTTCTTCTCCTTCTTATATGGGCGGGGATAAGGCGCACGCTTCCTTGATTACAACTCTAAAAGCGATGAACGTATTGATCGTGGAAAATTCTTCTTTTCCGATTCCATTGGCGCGCAGAAAGATCAACGAAAACGACGAGTTGATCGATCCGGAAACGATAGAAAAATTTAGAAACGCGTTTCTGGAATTTGGAAACGTGATTCGGGGCTCGAAAAAAGTAGTCCAGGAAAGCTGAAATGTCATTTGTGTATATTGTTAAATTAGAATATTCTGAATGATGAAAGTGTTTGTTGCGGGGTTCGGGTTGAGGTCCTGGTGACTTCGAAAATAATTCTGATTGCAACGGTTTTTGAACGAAGTAGTTTTTGGGATTTCGGCTGCAAGGTGCATTTGCGTGCGTTAGTGTTTCGAATTTCAACTCCGAGACGTTTTTGAATGCGTTAGTTTGTCGGAACAAATAAAAGAAACCGCTTGCACAATGGAACCCGATTTCGTCGCAGATTTGAATTGATGATTATCCCTTACGAAGAGCGGACGTTTTTCGCAAGGCCTTGAGATAAGCCTCGGCGGCGATATCCGTTGGATCTACTTTTAAAACGGAAGCGAATGCGTCCTGGGCCCGATCGAATTCTTTTAAAAGAAAGTTTGTGACGCCTTTTTCAAAGTCGTACTTGGTACCGTTTCTGAGATCGATTTGAAATTGAGATAAACCTTCGTAAACGTCGAAGATCACGATTTCGTCTTCTTTTCCTTTTACCTTTGCGCGTCCTATCAAACGCATCTTATAACGAGTCGGGTCGGGAATCGTCTGCAGAGTTTTTTCACTGATGAGAATGGACGAATCGAACTTTTTAGTAAGACCTTCGATTCTTGACGCGAGATTGACCGTGTCGGAGATAACGGTTCCTTCCATACGTTCTTCCGTTCCGATCGTTCCGAGCATCAAGTGACCCGTATGAATTCCGATTCCGATTTTGATCGGTTCGTATCCGATTTTCAATCGGTGATGATTGTAGAGTCGGACCTCGGACTGCATTTCGATCGCGGCTCTGAGTGCGTCTTCTCCCGATTCGGGAAAGAGCGCCATGATCGCGTCTCCGATAAACTTGTCCACGAACCCTCCGTTTTGAATCACGAGAGGATTCATTCTTTTAAGATAAGAATTCAAAAAATTGAAATTGTCTTTCGGATCCATCTTTTCCGAAAGTTTCGTGAAATGTCTTATATCGGAAAAGAAGATAGTCATCTCTTTTCTTGCCTGATCTCCCAATCGTATATCGCTGATATCTTCCTTACCGAGATGATTTAGAAATTGTTTCGGAACGAACCGTTCGAAAGACTGAGTCATCACGGTTTGCCTTTTCAAGGCTTCCTTTTGGTTTTCGATCAGCTTCTTCTGCGCTTCTTCCTTTTCCTTTTTAAGGATGTTGATCCGATCGGCGAGCGCCAAGGATAAAAGAAGGACTTCGAAGGACGAACCGAACTGGATGGAATATTCGGTTACGAAGTTGGAAGGAAAGAGGGTGAGTGTTTTTAAGATATACGTTACGATTCCGAGAAGAAGAAAAATCCACGCGGAAAGGTAAAATCTCGCGGCGCGATAACCTTTGAAGATGGAAACGAGTCCAGCAGCGATCAAAAGCACGACCATCAAAAACACATAAGCGATTGCTAATTTGATTCCGATCGAAAAATTAAGACCGAGACTCAACACGGAGGCGATCATCCCGAGCACGAAATACGACAATAGAATTTTATCCAATAGAGGATGATAGGATTTCATTCTTAGGAATTCCCTCGAAAACTGAGCTCCCCATCCTCCGCCGAAAAACATAAAGAAAGGTAGAGAAGAATTTGCCCACCAGATTGCGTCCGGCCAGAGATACTGAAACGCGAGTCCGTTCAGACAGGCTTGAAACAAAACGTAACCGGTCAGGAATAAAACGTAAAACAAATAAGACTTATCTCTCGTTCCTATAAAAAGAAAGAAGTTATAAGCCATCATCGCAATCATAATTCCGTAATAGAGACCGAACGTTTTTTGTTCGTCCACTACGTGATTGGAGAATTCGTTCGCGGACCAGAGAGTCATCGGAAATTGTACGGAACTTTCAGTGAGGATTCTTACCATAAGCCGATATTCCGTCTGAGCCGCCAATCGGATCGGAAAAGTAAAATTCTGATGACGTATCTCCCTAGTCTTAAAGGGAAGTTTATCGCCGGACCGCAGGGTAGCGATCTCGCCGGAATCCAAATTCTTAATATACACTTCGATGGAATCGATCAAAGGATAAGCGAGTTCGTAGATAATGAGTTTTGAACTTCTATCCGGATTTTTTAAACCGAACCTGAGCCAATGCGCGGAATCGGAATAACCCAGATTGACCTTGTTTACTTTCTGAAAAGAGAATTCTTTTTTATCCAAGTCGGCGAGTTTGAGAGAGGTTTGGTTGTCCTCGTATCTTTCCACATATCCGATCAGGTTGGATTTTTTGAAATTGGAATCCACGATCAGGCTCTGCGAAAATAGGGAAGAGGATATTAGAAATATCGAGTAGACGAGTGCGGATCGGATGATGAACCCCATAATTTCGCTTCCTTCGCCTCTATTCCAAGTTCGATAGGGAATAAAAGCGTGAAGGATTATGGAATCCCTATTTTATAAAAAATCAATAATAAATTGACTAAATCCTTTTAAAATGTCCGCTTAAAAAACGGACTTCGCTTATCAAAACGAGAGTTTATACTTTTTTTGTCTTCTTCTTAGGAGCCGATTTTTGTTTTTTCCACGATCGTAAGCAAAGAAAGCGTGAGAATCGCCTTGGAAAATTTGATCGGATGTTTGAGCAATAATTCCGATGTGATCTTAAACACTCCGTGAGTAGGAACGCTCGCAAGAAGAACGGCTCCGGGTACATTCGTATTTTATAATACTTTTTGAACCACGAGTTCTTCCATGGAATGTCCGATTAGGATCGGAGGTCGGGATAACTTGGTTAAAACTTCTTGAACGTAATTTCGGATCGAATGCCACCGAAAGCTTCCGCCTTGATTCGAATTTTTTTTCGTGGCCTCTCATATCCATCATAACCCGCTTTTTGAAAGTAGGGAATAAAATTCTCCTCCCAACACCATGGCACGCGCCGTGTGCAAAGAGAATGGGAGGATTGTTTTCGGAATACGTTTTGGATTTTTTTCAATGCGGGACTATGTTCAAAATGAATCATCTTGGTTAGGAATTTCCGGTCTTAAACACCGCGTATTGGTTCGGTTTCCAAAGTTATAAACTTGGGTCCGTGCCTTTCGGAGATGGAATTGGGCTCAAAAAGAGTTCCGATTTACAATATAAGAGACAATTCTCCATTTTGAAAGAGGTCTCCTCTTTTATAGCTTACTTTGAATTTTAGAATAGAATGATTCTATTCAATTGTTTGTTTTCAGTTTTTTGAATGTCGGAAATAACTAGTTGACTAAAGTCAAAAGATCTGTTAGTCCGTACAGACGATTTACCGCAACGAACAACCGACGCCTTAAAAGGTTCCTTTGCTCCCCGGATCGAAATCCGTTGAAACGAGTTTCGATATGAGAAAATTACGGTGAAAGGAGTACTATGTTTCCTTCTCACAAGATTAGTTCGGAAGTAGACGATTTCCATAGGAAGTTCCCGGATTCGCTCGTGCGCCCCGCATCCATATATAAAATCTTTCTAAATGTAAATTTAGTCGGAGCGAATTACGATCAATTCCTATGCGAAAGAGGTCATCCGAACCTTTAGTTTTGAATTTTGCCAATACCGGGTTCCAGGCGACTGAGATGATTTTAAAAACACAAATAAACATCTTCAGTCTTAACGAACGAACACGTAGGTTTTGATTATGCGCAACAGAACAGGATCGAAAACGTTCAAGCGACAATTTCATTTTATCTATCGTCAAAGCCCGAATAAAAATCTTTCCTTTAAATCGATTCTTAATTTTTGTCGGTGTTAAGATGTTAGAATTTGCAAATAGAGCATCACAGGCTTCACGAATTCTTATCGTCGAGGACGAAAGGATCGTAGCGCGTGATATTCAAGAGATTCTACAGAAATTCGGTTACACTTCGATCGGTCTTGCGACTAACGGAGAAAAGGCGCTCCAGATGGCCCGGGAAATTCGCCCGGATCTTGTGTTGATCGATATCGTTCTCGGTACCGGATTTATAGACGGTGTTGAAACCGTGGTCAAGTTGAAAGAGATACTGGATGTTCCGGTGATCTACGTGACCGCACACAGCGACGATGCTACTTTGAAAAGGGCTCGCGTAACGGAACCGTTCGGATATATTCTCAAACCGGTGAATGTTCGCGAACTTGAGATCACGGTTGAGATGTGTCTCTATCGACATAAGATGGAGAAACGTTTTCGGGAAGATGCAAGTTGGCTGACTACCACTTTGAGTTCGATTGGAGACGGAGTGATAGCTACCGATTCGATTTCCAGAGTTAAGTTTTTAAATCCGGTTGCGGAAGCGCTTTTGGGAATGAGCGAGAAAGCGGTGCGAGGTAGGATTGTGGACGACGTAATGCATTTAAGAGACACGAAAGGTGCGATCATTCAGAATTTAGCTTCTTATGCTACGATCAATCAGTCGCCCGCCGTTTTTGAACACGTGATTCTTTCCGGCTCCAATGGACGAAGTACTCCCGTTATCTGTACGGTCGCTCAGATTCATGACACCAATGGAACTTCCCACGGTTGTGTTTTCACCTTACGGGATATAAGCGAACTACACGCTAAATCGCAAGAACTCAGCAAACGAATGGAGGACGTGGAACAGGCAAAACGTCTGTTGGAGAAATACTTTCCCGAAAACTTGGTGGACTACCTCGTCGATGAAAAACGGCAAACCGAACTCGAAGGGAAGAATGTTCAAGCTACGATGTTATTCTGCGACGTTCGAAATTCTACGGGAATTGCCGAGACGTTGAATCCGGACGAGTTTGCGGCTTTTTTGAGCGAGTTGTTTACGGGGCTTATGGACATTACTTACGCGAACGGAGGCTCGGTAAATAAATTACTCGGAGACGGACTTTTGATCACTTTTGGCTGTCCTTTCCCGGAAGAAGAGGATACGATCAACTGTGTTCGATTGGCTCTGCAAATTCGAGAGTATCTACGCGCGTTCAATGATAACCGAAATCCAAAAATTGTCAGACCCGTGGCAATGGGTATTGGGATTTCGACCGGGAACGTGTTCGCAGGAAACATAGGTTCTTCGCGACACATGGAATACACCGTGTTAGGCGATGCGGTCAATACTGCGAGTAGACTGGAAGCTCTGACGAAAACGACGGGTCATGATATACTTTTGGATTCTTTTACTTCCGATTTTATTCGTCATGAAATCAACGTCGAAGCAATCGGTACATTTTTACTTCGAGGTAAAAAAGAACCGCAAGAAATATTCTTCCCGGTTGGTATGTTATGAAAGATCACCGCGCTTCGTCCAACGCTGGTGAGAGATGTTGTTGGGCCTAACAAGGCCGGAGGGTTCGGATGCAAAATAGCAACGAAGGCAAATTGCTTGAAATGAAACTTCGTCCTATTTGGGCGGAGATAGAACGGGCAAGAGAAGAGTGTCGTAATTTTTTGGAAGAGCTGGGTTCATCGGACGAAACCAGGGACGCGCTGTGTATGATCGCATCCGAGATTCTTGAAAACGCGATTAAATACGGCCACTTCACAAGCGAAAGCCAGGAGTTTACTTTTAAATTGGAATCCGGTAAGGATGGAATGCTCGTGCAAGCCTGGAGTCCTCTTCCTTCCGCGGGAATCGTAGAAAATTTACGTCGTCTCGATTCTATCATTCAATGGATTCGAAGTTTTCAATCTCCGTTTCAAGCTTATTTAGAAAGACTGAAACTTGTAGCGGGACAACCCTTAGAAGACAATGAAAGCGGACTAGGACTCATTCGTATCGCTTATGAAGGCGAGGCAATTCTCGATTTTTATGTAAACGAAGATGATATTCTCTATGTATCGGCCCTACAACCGAAAATAGATAGGGAGCAGGTGGTTTAACATGAGCTTAAACAATCAGATTTTTTCGGAAGACCAACTTCAACTAGAAGTTGTGGACGGCGACGAGATTCTAATTCGTTGGCTCGGAAAAAGTGTACAGAGAAACCCGAGTCAGTTCATCATACCAACGTTGTCGGACGTGATGAAACGAGGTAGCGATCAACATAAAGCGGTGATTTGGGACTTTAGACAACTTGAATATATGAATTCTTCTACGATCACTCCCGTGATTAAAACTTTGGAAATGATTAAAAAAGGAAACGGCAAGGTCAAACTCATTTACAACAAGACTAAGAAATGGCAGGACTTAAGTTTTTCCGCTCTACGGATCTTCGAGACTAAAGACGGAAGAATTCAGGTCATAGGACAATAGTTTATATGATCGTTGAACATACCATCGTCGGCTTGCTCCGAACGAATGGGAGCATTACGAATGTAGAAGTGTGCGGACATTCGCGCTATTCTTTTCAAATTCGACTTCCAAAGGCGCCGCCATACATCGTTCCATTTAACGCCGACGGATTTATCATCGAGTTGGATGGAAAAAGAATCGAACTCGGTAGATGTAGGATGCTTCCCGTTAAACATGCGACCACTTCCACCGCTCTTCCTCAGTATTTGGTATTGCTTCTCGACGATACCGTAGACGTGGCCGATCTGATCGGCAAAAAGAGATTCACCGTATACGACACCGGACTTTTTAATTTACAATTGATACTCAATCAAAAAGAAAAAGTGAATCAACGTTTTAAAGAATACAGCGCCAACCTCACGTTCGAATTGAATGTTTATAAACAATTCTTCGACGACTTGGATCGGAAATTTTTAAAAGAACCGGGGCCGGTTCAAGAACATCTGCATCAGATGATTCTAGAACGGGAAGGCCAGACGTTTATGGAATTTTTCGAATCCAAAGTACAAGAACTCCAGGAACAAACAAAAAATTTCTCAAAGGACGAAAACGAAGCGCACGGATTTTTTTTCAGAAAACAAGTCTGGGATTTTATTCTTCATTCCGCTTTTATGTTGCGGACGAATTTAAAACCTCGCGGATATGCGGGAGACTATGAAATGATGAAGATGATTTATGAAAATGAAATCACGGGTAAGTCTCTTTTCGCAAGGTTATTGCACAGTTATCCTCTACAAATTCCAGCGGCAAATGCGGTACGCAATCGACGCAGGATGATCGCGGATCAAATTCGAGAGGCGGTAGAAAATCACGGCAATGCCGATTTTCGAGCTATGTCCGTCGCCTGCGGCCCTGCGGATGAAATCGGAGAGGCTTTCAGCGATATGGTCGAGTTGAAAAAAATTCACTTTACCTTACTCGATCAGGATATGGAAGCGCTTCGAGTTGCGATGAATACGGTGAATCAACTCGAACTTGAAAAAGGTCTTTCGATTCACGTTAGATACATCAACGATTCTGTACGTTCGATGCTCCGTATTCGGGATCTTCCGGGAGCTTGGGGTAGATTCGACTTTATCTATTCGATGGGGCTTTTCGATTATCTAACTCCTCCGGTTGCAAGAGCGGTACTCGCGAGACTTTTCGAGATGCTCAGACCCGGCGGTAAGTTGATCATAGGAAACTTTCACGTCAGTAATCCTGATAAGGCGTTTATGGAGTATTGGTTGGACTGGGTTCTGTATCATAGAACGGAAGAAGAAATGTTAGAATTGGCTTCCACTCTTCCGGGGCATAGTCGCGTCTTTTTCGAAAAAACCGGATGCCAGATGTTTCTGGAAATGCGGGCGCCCAACGGTTAAAACGGTTTAAAAGTATGCAGTTCACACTCAAAGAGAAAATAGCTATCAATTCGAAGGTAAATGATGATTTTGAAATATACCTTCAGGGAATCGTCCGCGAATGGATGCAGGTACTCACGATGCTCTGTATCATCCTCATTCCATTCTTTCTACTTTTGGATTATTATACACAACCACCCCATTTGCATCTTCGATTCGCAATTTACAGAGGAGCAACGACGGTCCTCGTCATCATCGAATACCTTTTGATTCGTTTTACACATCCCAATCGTTCCTATCCTTTGCATGGATATATTATTTCCTCCATGATCAGTCTGATGATCGTTTTAATGACCGTGGATTTGGGAGGATTCAATTCGAGTTACTACGCAGGTTTGATGCTCGTGCTTATGGCAGTGAACATTCTTCTTTCCTGGCGTCCGATCCATTCCGTGGTCAATGGATTTCTTGTGTTGTTCATTTATCTCGGATTTAATATAGTAGAGGATCAACCCTTCGATCCAAGAATCATCGTAAACAATCTTTTCTTTCTTGGATCTACGATCATCATCACCGCGGCGATCTCTTGGGTGAGGTTCAAACTCGTTCGATCCGAATATCTCTTGAGAGCGGAACTCGTGGGGGCCAATCAAAATCTGGACAACTCTCGCGCGGAAGTGCTTCGAGCCAGAGACGCTCTCTGGGGCGAGATGCAGTTAGCCAAAATGATACAAACGGCTCTTCTTCCACGTAAGACGAACATAGGACATTACGAGGTGGCGGCTCTTATGGTTCCCACGGATTCGGTGGGAGGAGATTATTACGACATTATCGATGCGCCTAACGGAGAAAAGTGGGTAGGAATCGGAGACGTTTCCGGTCACGGAGTAGAATCCGGATTGATCATGATGATGGCTCAAACCGCGATCCAAGCAATCGTTCAACAAAAGGCAATGCTCAATCCTTCCGAAGTATTGAACGAGGCCAATCGAGTCATTAAAGAGAATATCGCACGTTTGGGAACGGATCGTTATATGACGATGATGCTCTTTCGACTGGAAGACAATTATTTAGTCGTGTCCGGAAAACACATGGATCTGATGATCTATCGCGCTCAAGAAAAGAAAGTGGAAGTGATTCCTACGACCGGTTCTTGGCTTGGAATCGTCGACGACTTAGGAGACGTTTTAGAAAACCATAAAGTTCCTATGTCCGTTGGAGATATTGTACTTTTATACACGGATGGAATCACGGAAGCACGCAACCAATCCGATGAACTATTCGGGGAGGAAAGGCTGATCAAATTACTCGAGTCCTACGCGAAACTCCCGCTTAGACAACTCGGAACGGAAATTTTTTCAAAGGTAACCGAATTTGAAAAGGTTCAGAGCGACGATATGACTATTTTGTTGCTTAAAAACAAAGGGTAAAACCGGATTTGAATTTTGTTTGATATTTGGGTTTTTTAATATTTAGAAATTAATTACTTGACTATAACATAAAAATCTGTTAGTCCGTACAGACAAGCTACCGCGACAATCAACTGCGACCCCACAAGTCCATAACCTTACCCACAAGTTAGGTTTTCGTGAGTAATTTAAACATAAACCCGATTTCCATAGCTCTCATGAGGCCTTTAAAAATGGTAAGGGGGCCCGGAGGAGCATCGGAATTGCGAGCCAAGTGCCCGCCTAATTTAGCAATCCACAGTAAGACGGTTCCTAACTCGGGTTCTTCCTTAGGAGGTTTCGGAGTTTCAAAAAGTCGACAATAAATGCCTTTCCATTCAAAAGACTCGAATAGGATGGATGCTTTTAAACCTGGAATATTTCTACCTAAGAATGTTAACATCATAACTCTCCAAGCAACAATAGCGCAGACAGCAATACAAGCTTTGAATCGATTCCCAAATTTAAATTGAGTAGATTCAATATTACATCCAGACTTTAAAACCTTGAAGAAAACTTCAATACCCCAGCGGCTTTTGTAATAGGCGATCATACTTTTTGCATCGTCCGAATTGTGAATAGGAATTGTGGTTAGAAATTTCCAATCGATAGATTCTTCCGGAGGTCCGCCTACCTCGGTTGCGGTTAACGCATACATATCAATATTTTCTAATTTCTTGTATTGAGGAGGTTTTATCGTTAGCTTTTCAAATCGAAGTTCGATTGTTGCTTCCCTCGCCTCCTTTCCTTTTTTCCTA
>NZ_ANIK01000116.1 GCF_000347175.1 Leptospira alstonii serovar Sichuan str. 79601 | reverse complement strand
AACGAATCAGTTTTGACCTCGTGAGATTGAGTTTATTCGAACGACCCGTAGGAAGTGAGATTGAGTTTATTCGAACGACCCGTAGGAAGTGAGATTGAGTTTATTCGAACGACCCGTAGGAAGTGAGATTGAGTTTATTCGAACGACCCGTAGGAAGTGAGATTGAGTTTATTCGAACGACCCGGGTAACTCAATGAATGCCTTCCTATGGGTCGGCATTCAGGAAGTGAGACTTTAGTTTATTCGAGCGCTAATAGAAGCGGGACGCCTGAGTTTCACAAAAACGCAGGAGTTCCCACATTTCAAAGGGATTAGGTTTTAGGACTTTTACAACTTGCCTAAGAAACGTTGACCTAATCTTTTAAAAAAGCGAGACCCCAGTCCCTTACGTTACCGGCTCCGAGTGTGACGAGCTTATCTCCGGGTTTTAGAAAATCTTTCAGGACAATCACATCCTCGGCAATAACTCCGGGAAGAATTTTTGCGGAAACCTTCATGGAATCCGCGATGAGTTCGGTTTTTACACCGTCGATCGGATCTTCGCCCGCGGAATAGATCGGTAAAAGATAAACGGTTTCTCCCGTATCCAGACTTTGAGCAAATTCTTTGTAAAGACTTTGTGTCCTCGAATACCGATGCGGTTGAAAAAGAATAACCGCCCGTCCGTCTTTTTTCAGACCCTCCATCGACTGAATCACCGCCTTGATTTCGGTGGGATGATGTCCGTAATCGTCGTAAACTTCGATTCCGTTTTTACTTCCTAGATATTCCAATCTTCTGCTAACGCCGGAATACTCCGGAATTTTAGAAACGAGCTCCGCAATAGGCGCCCCCGCCTCAAAACAGGCCAGAATCGCAGCCAAAGCGTTTTTCAAATAGTGTTCCCCCGGATACTTAAGAGAAAACGAATATTCCTTTTCTTGAAAGCTAAAGCTCAAAACACAGGACTCGATCGTGTAATGTACGATTTTGCAGGAATCGACATCCGATAAAACGTCGTTTCTCACATTGTTTCGAACACCGAACGTTTCGTTCCCTAAGTTATAGGAAATCGCTCCGTTTTCCGTAACATCCGAATTGTCCCTTCTGCGATATCTCTCAACGTCCGATTTTTCCGAAAGACCCTTTGTAGTTCCGCCGGAAACCATAGATTTAGAAAAACATAATATTCTAGGACGATTCGGAATCAAAACGAGCGAATCCAGAATTCCGACATCGTCCAGATTCAAAATCAAACTTCGGGAAGCCAGTTCCATATAACGGGCAAAGGCGCCCAAAAGATTCTCCCGCGTCTTATAATAGTCCAGATGATCCTCGTCCACGTTGGTAAGAATCCGGATTTCAGCATGATGATTATTGAATGTTCCGTCCGACTCGTCCGACTCGAAAACTCCCCATTCTCCCTTTCCCCAAAAACCTCCCTTCCCGTCCAAAAACGCGACCTCTCCCCCGACCATTACGGAAGGAGACATCCCGCATTTTTCCAACAGGAAAGCGACCATCGCGGTCGTCGTCGTTTTACCGTGGGAACCCGCAACGGAAATCTGCTTTTTCTCCGCCATGATTCGATGAAGTAGTTCCGACCGATGAACTAAAGGGATTTTCTTGTCTCTGAATTTTTTCACCAAAGGATGAGAATCCAATCGGATCGCGGAAGAATAAACCGCAAGATCGTAATCCTCTACGTTTAAAAAATCGGACTTATGCAATACGGTCGCGCCGTTTGCGACCAACTTTTCGACGATCGCGGAATGTTTTCCGTCGTAACCGCCCACCTTAAAACCCTTGCTCAAAAGTAAAAACGCAAGAGAGGACATTCCCGAGCCGCCGATTCCCAAAAAGAACGGTTTTTGAAAAGATAAACGATTTGAGTCCATCGTCAATCGAGAGAGAAAAAATATTTCGCCGTATCTTTGGAAGCGTCCACGTGAGAACACTGAAGAGAACTGATGGACATGTCGTTTAACAAATTCACGTTATTTACCATTTGATCCAATATTCTAAAAAGATGGGATTCGTCCTCGTCCTTTTGATCGATTACGACCGCCGCCCCGTTGAGTTCGAAGTATTTCGCGTTCGCCATCTGGTGATCGTCTTTCGCGTACGGATAAGGAATCAGTATCATAGGTAACGCGAACGCCGCACATTCGGAAAGAACGCCCGAACCGGCACGGGCGATCACGAAGTTCGCCCATTCGTAGTGTTCCTTCATGTTGTCGGAATAAGAAATGAGTTCCGCGTCCTTCTTCGTCTTTTTGGAAACTTCTTCGTACAAAGCGGAGCCGGTCAATACTCGAAACCGAAACTGAGTGTTGATTTCCTCGTGACCCATGAGCGCGATGACGATATTGTTGATCTGTCTCGCTCCCTGACTTCCGCCCATCACGAGCACGTTGAATTGTGTTTTCTTTTTTGTGTCGTATTTTTCCGAGAACTTCAAAGACATCTTAGGGAGCGTTTTTTTTCTAAGCGGATTTCCAAGAACTTGATAATTGCAGGGAATCGCGGAATTTTTCGGCGGAAAACTAAACGCGACCTTGTTCGCAAATCGAAAGAACAATCGGTTCACGTTTCCCGGCACGGTGTTTTGTTCGCAGAGATAAATTTTCTTTTTAAAAAAAATTCCGTAAAAGATGGACGATACGGTGGAATATCCTCCCATCCCGATCACCACGTCCACATTCAATCTTTTGAATAAAAGAAAAGTTTTTAGAATCTGAATCGTATAACGAAAAGGGAATAGAAGAATATTACTCGAAAGCGGCGGAAGATCGTGCCATAAAACCGGACAAGGAGCCTGTTCAAGGTCCGGATTGTTTCGATTACGAACCAGGGAATATAAATATAAATTTTCGTATCCGATCTTTTCTTTCAATTCGGTCAACATTTCCGCCAGAGCCACCCCCGGTGAAATATGCCCCCCGGTTCCGCCGGCCGCGATTACAATCGATCTCATAGACCCAGGTTTTCCTTTCGCGTAATATTGACAAGAATTCCGAGAGAAATCAACACGATGAGAATCGACGATCCTCCGTAACTTAAAAAAGGCAGACTGATCCCCGTGATCGGAAAGATCCCGGTTACGACGAACATATTGATGATAAACTGAGTTCCTAAGACGATCAGAATTCCAGCTCCTAAATAAAATCCGAACGGATCTTTGACTTTTTGGACGAGATAAAAACTGCGGAATAACAAAACAAGGATGAGAAAAATAAAAATCATAAATCCGAGAAAACCGAAATCCTCGACAAACGTCGCGAGTACGAAGTCCGTATGACTGTAGGTTAGATACCGGTGCGCGTAACCGGACGCCAACTTATTGCCGAACCAGCCCCCGTCCAAAAAAGCGCGAAACGACGTTACAAGCTGATGACCTTCGTCGAATCGATACCGATACGGATCCAACCAGACTTCCACTCTCTTTTTTCGATAACCCACCCGATCGATCAGAATGTATATTAGAGGAAGTGAAACAATTCCCACAACGAGCAGATTTCGAAACGGAAATCCGAATAAAAAGATAAAACCCAAAATGACGAACAGGATTTCGAGAGTGGTTCCGAACGCGGGTTCGACCAAAATCAAAACGATCACGGTCAATAAAAGCAAAGTAGGAATCAAAAGTTTTTTGTAATCGGGTAACTTCAATTTTTGAAAGAGAGAAGCGAGATAAACCAGAACCGCAATCTTGGCGACCTCGGAAGGTTGTAGTTGATACGGACCGATCGCAATCCATCTGTGAAAGTTTCTCCCGTAGTAAGTCGAAACGGACTTTCCGACTCCCGGTATAAACACCAAAATCAAAAGACCGATCGCGACGATCATTCCCACGAGGGCGAGTTTTTCGAGTTTTTGATACGGAAAGACGGAAAAGAAAAAAAAGAACACAAGCCCGATGCAAATCCAAACCGCCTGTTTTTTGAGGAAATATTCGGAATCCTTAAACTCTCTCCAAGCGGTGATACTCGAAGAGGAATACATAGCGCAAAGTCCGGTGAAAAGAAGAATAAAAATCGTTACGATCAAAAGCACATCCAGGGAATTTTTTCCCGGAAGCCAAACCGCCCTCCACTTTCTTGCGATAAAATCGATCATTGAATTTTCAAAGTCGAAAGGGAGACGATTGCGAGAATGACCGCTATGATCCAGAAACGGATCACGATCTTGGTTTCTTTCAATCCTCCCAACTCGAAATGATGATGCAAAGGAGCCATCTTAAAAATTCTTTTTCCGGTCAGTTTAAACGAACCTACTTGAAGGATCACCGAAAGAGCCTCGCTCACAAAAATCGCTCCCAAGATCAAAAGAAGAATTTCTTTTTTTAAAAGAATCACGATCATTCCGAGGGTCGCGCCTAAAAACAAGGAACCGGTATCGCCCATAAACACCTGGGCCGGATGTGCGTTAAACCAGAGAAATCCGAAAAGCGCTCCCGTAAGCGCCGAAAGGAAAACGGAATACTCGTGCGCTCCGGGAAGGTACGGAATGTTCAAGTAGTTCGCAACAACGGGCGTTCCCGAAAAGTAGGCGATGATTCCGAGTGTTACGACCGAGATCGCTACGGTTCCGGTCGCGAGCCCGTCGAGTCCGTCCGTCAAATTTACGGCGTGCGAGGAACCGATGATTACCAGGATCGCAAAAGGAACGGCAAACACGCCGAGCGCAATCACGGGGCCTTTGATGAAAGGGAAGAATAAGTCCGTGAGTTGAAACGGAATTTTACCGGAATGACCGGCCGGGGTCGCGCCAGTATAATAAAAGAATAATATACAAAAGGCGAATGAGATCAAAATCGAAGACAAAAATTTGGTTCTCGCCCGCATACCGCCTTTGATTTTTTTGACGGATTTCATATAATCGTCCGCAAAACCGAGAACGGAAAAACAAAGTGAAAACACGGACAACAAAATCACATTCGGATTTTTTAAATTACCCCAGAGCAAAACCGAAAGGAGAAGGGAACCTATGATCAAAAGTCCCCCCATGGTAGGGGTCCCTTTTTTTGCCTCGTGAGACTTGGGGCCGTCGTCCCGAACCGATTCCCTGAATTTTAATCCGTATAGAAAATCGATCACCCTATGTCCGAGCCAAAACGTGACGAACATAGAAGTCAAACCCGCCATCAGAGCGCGAAAGGTAACGTAGCTGAAAATCCTAAGAGAATCGAGATGATTGAAGTAAAGATCGTAGAGATAATAAAACATTTTGCCTGTCCTGTTTTCAAAAAAACGGAGTATTCTTTTTTTGTATCGGAAAATTTCTAAAAAAGGCCGAACGCTTTTTGAACTTCTTCGACGTCGCTGAAATGACGTTTTTCCTTTCCGACGATTTGGACTTCTTCGTGTCCTTTTCCGGCCACGAGCAAACATCCGCCTTCGGGTAAAACCGACACTCCCGTTGCGATCGCACGCGCCCGGTCGACCTCCCGCAAAAGCGGAATAAAACCCGGAGAAAACCCGGTTTGAATCTCGTCCAAGATGGCCTCCGGTTTTTCGGTCCTCGGATTATCCGAGGTTAAAATCACCTGATCGGAAAGTTCCTCCGCGATACGCGCCATCTTAGGCCGTTTGGTTCGATCCCGATCCCCTCCACAACCGAACAAAGTGATCAGACGTTTGGGCTTTGAATCCCTCACACTTCGGATTATATTTTCCAGAGCGTCGGGCGTATGAGCGTAATCGACGACGGCCATACGGGAACGATCCTTGCTGTAGACGATCTGAAATCTCCCCGGAATCTGGGGGATTTTTTCCAAGGAGGAAAGCATCTTTTCCGGATCCAAGCCGAGAGCGATTCCCGTCAAAAACGCAAGGGCCGTGTTACGAACGTTAAACGAACCGAGCAGATTGGTTTTAACGTTAGACGTAATTCCTCCCGGCGATTTCAGGGAATAGGAAGTCCCTTGTAGATCGAGGGAAAGATCTCCGACCTTCCATTCTTCCGCGATACCGTCTAACGCGCTTACGGAAAGTTTCGGGAGTTCGTTTCCGATTTTCCGATAAACTTCGCTTCCGCCCGGAGAAGCGTAATCCAAAACCGCAAAGGGAGATTTGGAAACGTCCAAGATTTCAAAAAGACGAAACTTACTTTCCAAGTAATCTTCCATATCGGGATGAAAATCCAAATGATCCTGGGTAAGATTGGTGAATACACCCGCCTTCAGGGAAATTCCGTTCATTCTACCGAGTTTGAGGCCGTGGGAACTCGCCTCCATGAACACCGTATTTACCCCTTCGTCCTTCATCTGTTTGAGAATGAGGTTGAGAGAGGAAGCGTCCGGAGTGGTATAACCCGTGTCGATCAGACGATCCCCGAACTTGACGCCGATCGTTCCGATCAGTCCGCAGGTTCTTCCCTGATCCTTTGCTAATGCGAAAAGAATGTTCGTAAGAGAAGTTTTACCGTTCGTTCCGGTAACGGCCACGATTTCCAAATCGCGGGAAGGATGTCCGAGCAAAAAGGAAGCGATTTTTCCTTGGAGTTGTTCCGGATCTTCTTCGGATTCCAAAACGAACTTGGAGGAATCGATCGAAACCGAAGAACCGGCGCGGAGTAAAATTACGGAAGACTTTGTGCTGGAAATAAATTCTTTCTTATTGGAACCGATCGAATCCGCGACGCAGAAGACGTCTTCTTCCTTCGTTTTTCTGGAATCCGATTCGATATATCCGATTTCGATCGAATCCGGATTTTTTCCGGAAGGAAACGTTCTTAATTTGAGTTCTGGAAATTCACGGAGAAGGCCGGTTAACTTCATTTTCATCTTCGTTCTTTTCGGGCGGTAAATTCAAAGTGATGATTCGATCTCCCACGGTGATGGGAAGATAGTTGTACGTTTTTCGATACAGAGTTTCGATCCTTCTTGCGGAAGTATAAGTGGCGACTCCGATTTTTAAGTCGTCGTTCTTTTTAATCTGTTTGATCTTTTCGCCCGTCGCAACTCCGATTTCTCGGTTGAGTCTTGCAACTTGAACGTTCTGCCAAACATAAAGAAAGAATAAACTCAAAAAAAGAACCACCTTACCCAAGTTCAAAAATAAAATCCCGAGATCCGTCCATAAACGACGGTTTAGAAATGTGGAAAACGCAGACATCTATTCTTCCTCTTCCTCGAAATCTTCCTTTCTGTATTTTTTATCGACCGATTTCGTTTTTCTAAGCGCTCTCAATTTTGCGGAACGGGAGGCCGGATTTTCCGCGGTTTCCTCTTCGGAAGGAAGAATCGGCTTTTTGGTAAGAAGTTCGAATCCGTATTGCTTCGCATAATCTCGAAGCGAGTTTTTTACGATCCTGTCTTCCAAGGAATGAAAGGAGATGACTTGAATCACACCTCCCAAACGCAAAAGGTTAAGGAGGGAAGCCAAACCCTTTTCGATATGAGCCAACTCTTGATTGACTTCGATTCGGAGCGCTTGAAAGATCCGAGTCGCGGGATGTCTTCCCGGAGGCCAAAACTTACGCGGTATGATTTTGGAAATCAGATCCGCGAGTTCGGAAGCGGTTGCAATCGAATTTTGTTTTCTTCTGTCTACGATGACTTCCGCGATCTTCTTGGACCAACGTTCTTCTCCGTAAGTATAAAAGATATTCATCAATCGGTCCTTGGAATACGTGTTGATTACGTCTCGAGCGCTCAGACCTCCGTCCGGAGTCAGCCTCATATCCAAGGGTTCGGCTTCTCTAAAACTAAAACCTCTTCCGGAATGAAAAAGATGAAACGTGGAAATCCCAAGATCCAAAAGGATTCCCTGCGGAGTTTCGTGGATTCCGTGAGAATTTAAAAGTGCAAAATCGATCTCTGAAAAGTTCGTTTGAATCGGAATCACTCTTTCTTTACAATCGTTCAAACGCGACGTCGCTCTGGACAACATCGCGGGATCTCTGTCGCAGAGTATAACTTTGGAATTGGGAAATTCTTTTAAGAACAAAAGACTATGTCCGCCTTCTCCCGCGGTTCCGTCCAAAAATAAAACGGGATCGTCCTTATGAAAATTCTCCGTAAAAATTCGGAGAATATCCTTTCCCTGAACTGAATAATGAACGGGTTCCAATCTCGTTCCATACTTTTCCGAAGTGTCGGTCCTGCAAGGAGATTCTATTTTGACACAAGGACGCGAGGAATTATTCTAGGACCGATGGAAGAAACGAATTCTACACAATGGGACGAACCGAGGAAAAATCTTTTTTCAATCCATAAGCTGGATTATGCGAGAGGAAAAAGACCCGAAGTGGATTGTATCCTTTGCGGAATTTGTAGAAGAGATCCGGCGGTTCCGAACCTAATCGTTTCGGAGACGGATCTTACGATCGTTTCGGTGAATCTTTATCCGTACAATCCGGGACATCTGATCGTATTTCCGAAACGTCATATACTTTCTTACGAGGAACTGACTCGGGAGGAAGCTATGGAGATTCACGACGGAACCGTAAAGGCGATCACCATTCTAAAAACGCTTTGGAACGTTCAAGGGTTCAATCTCGGTTACAATCTTGGGAAGAATTCGGGCGGTTCCATTCCGCATATCCACGAACACATCGTGCCCCGATTTCCGAACGAAGCGGGGTTTCTGGACGTATTAGCAAATTCAAGAATTGTAATCTACGAACCTTTCCAAATGCAGCAAGAATGGATTCGAATCTGGAAGGAATTTCCTAACGAGCGCCCATAGAAGCGAGTTAGTTGAATTGCACGAAGTGCCAAATTCAAATTTCAGCGAAGCTGAAAAATAGAGCGCCCAAATGCACACACGTGGGGTTGAACTCTAAACAGGATAGATCTTTAATTCAAAGTAAAATCCTATCCACTGATCCCTAACAACTATCCACTTGAAACACACACGTGGGGTTTTCTCCGTCCCTTTTTCAACAGGCCTAGCCACTTGAAACAGGGAGAAACATTGAGTTATCCGAGAACCCGCCCATCCCTAAGGGGATAGGGCCGCTCCTAAAACTTGAAACCTTCGGTAAAATGTAGGAACTATCACAAAACTTAAAACATCGAAACGAATTCATTTTTTGAATTTTATTCGTCTATTGTACGGATAAGCCCACTTTTCGTTCGTTTTAACAAATACGTTAAGACGAATCCATTTTATGAAAGCGCGGGATTACCAATCGAATCCTAAAAGAAAACGAGGCGGGATTATGCGTTTAAAAAAACCGTTCTTTCTAGGGATGAACTTTAATTTTCTGAAAATAGAAACGCGTATTTTTCTGCCTTTTCTTCTAGGTTGTATCTTGCTGATCCTTCTCCTCGGAATCCTACTCTTTTACTATCAAAAAAAGAATACGGATACGACCGCGATACGAAACGTAAAGACCGTCGCCGAACAGATGCTCGCGCTTCGGATTTATTATTCGGATAATCTCGTAAACAAGGCATTGCAGGAAGGAACGGAAGTCACTTACAAATACAAAACCGTTCCGAAAAGTATTCCTCTCCCAGCGACGATCGTGAAAGAATTCGGAGAACACCTAACGCGTCAATTCGAGGGAATCCGAGTCGAGTTATACAGCGACTATCCGTTTCCCACTCGAGGTAAAAAAGGAGGTCTCGACGACTTTCAAAAAGAAGCCTTGATCCGTTTGCAGAAGGACCCGGAAATTCCTTACTATACGTTTCAAACGATCGATTCGATTCCTTACGTTCGATACGCGCTTGCGGATCGAATGCAAACTTCTTGTATTCAATGCCACAACACTCATCCCGAATCTCCGAAAAAGGATTGGAAGGTCGGAGACGTCAGGGGAATTCTCGAAATCGGTATGCCGGTCAACAAGACCGAAAGCGGAGCCGACATGATCTTATTTTCCACAGTAGCGATTCTGATCGGACTAGGAACAATCTTTATCGTCAATCATACGAGAAACAAGGAAAACGAAGCCATGGTCCTGGAACTCAATGCGAATTTGGAACAAAAAGTGGAGACTAGAACGGCGGAACTTGCAAAATCAAACGAGGATCTCGTGAACGCGGTGAGTAGTCTCGAAAAATTAATGCGAAATCTCCGGGATACTCAAAATCAGCTTGTGTTTTCCGAAAAATTGGCCGCCTTAGGTCAGTTAGCTGCCGGAGTCAGCCACGAGTTGAACACTCCTCTCGGTGCGATTTCTTCGTCCTCAAGAACCGTATCGGAAGTAGTAAATCACGAATTGAAAAAAATTCCTTACTTACTTTCGAGTTTAAGCCCGGAAGATTCGGAACGTTTCACTACGATCTTGGAAGAAAGTTTGAAACATATATCCGAATCTTCCATCTTATCGAACCGGGGAATTTGGCGGGAATTGGCCGCCGATCTGGAAAAGTCCGGAATTAAAAATCCGAACCTGATCTCTCGTACGGTCACGGATCTGGGTCTACACAAATTAGGAGATGATTTGATTCCTTTATTACAATCGGAAAAAATCGCCGATATTCTCACGGCGGTGACTTCCTTTATAACCATCGTTCGGGTAAACAACGTGATCGGAATCGCGGCGGATAAGGCTTCCAGAGTCGTAAGCGCTCTTAAAAGTTATCTGCGTCCGGAAACGGAAGCGACGGACGGAGAACTTTCCGCCATCGACATTCGGACCGAAATCGAAAACATACTTATACTGTATCATCATAAATTGCACTACGGAATCGAGGTCGTAAAAAATTACGGAACCGACAAACGATGTTTAGGCGAAGCGGACAAATTGAATCAAGTATGGATCAATCTTCTCAACAACGCCCTTCAATCCATGAACTACAAGGGAAAAATAGAGATTACGACGGAGGAACGGGACTCTTGGATCGTGGTTTCCTGGACGGACTCCGGAGCGGGAATTCCGGAAGCGATTCAAGACAAAATTTTCGATCCTTTTTTTACGACCAAAAAACACGGGGAAGGTATGGGACTCGGGCTTGACATTTGTAAAAAAATCATCGATAATTTCGGCGGCAAAATCGAGTTCCAATCCGCACCCGGTCGAACGAAATTCAGCGTATGGCTTAAAGCCGCATAACACGTGTTAGGGGAAGATACCGAATTGGATTTAAAAAACGAACCGAACGCAATTCTTTGCGTCGATGATGAACCGATCATTTTGATTTCATTGGTGCAGGAATTGAAAAATAAACTCGGCCACGAATTCATTTTCGAAACGGCTCAGGACGCGACCGAAGGTTTGGAAGTGATAGACGAGTTGTTTTCAAACGGGACGAAAGTAGCCTTGATCGTTTCGGATTGGCTGATGCCGATTACGAACGGAGACGAGTTTTTGATAGAGGTGCATAAAAAATATCCCGACATCCCCTCCATCCTCGTTACGGGGCATATCGAAAAGGGAATTTTCGATAAGGTTCAAAAAGAAGCCGGAACGTTCACGGTCCTCCACAAACCTTGGAACTCGGAGGAATTATTAAAAGTCGTCCGAAAACTTTGTTACAATTCGACCGATTGAGAAGAGGTTTTCATAACTTACAAACGCCTTCGTTTAAACCGATCGAAAACCTAGTATTCTTCTCGGTGAAAAATACAATTCGACTTGTGGGATACGTTTGCCGAACGTCGGTTACTCGAGAAATATGTTTCAAAAAGAAAACAATCGCATTTTAGAATATTCTTGGATTCTCCAGCCGATGAACCTCCGATTTTGAAAACGAAAGATCTTAAAAAAATAGAAAAACGATCCGTTTCGTTTTTTTGATTTGATTTTTATCGTCCAACTTTTTACTTAAAATTATCTTCCAAATCGAATTCAAAAACGGTATTCGGAGTTCGTTATAAAGCTCCAAATTTCGGGCGAATCGTTCTTTCCATCTTCTCAAAAAGCCGACTCACCTTTCTTCGCGGAAAACCGAATATTCAAATATAATTTTTTTTCAGTGGACGATTTGTCCGAAGAAGTAAAAGTAAATTCGTAATGAAATTATAATTCTATTACAAGAAGGATAAAACGACAAAAAGAAAAATACACGTTATTCGCGTTTGATTGCAAATAAATCGTAAAATCAAAAAAGTATGGATAAACCTAAAACCAATCATAATTCGAGAGTCGTAATAACCGGAATCGGAGTCATTCTTCCGAACACGTATTCTGTGGATACGTTTTGGAAAAATCTTTCCGAAGGGAACTCGCAGATAAACACGATCACGCGGTTTCAAACCGACGATATGCCCGTAAAAGTCGCGGCGGAGATGAACGACTTTGAATGGGAAAAGTTCCTACCCGATTTGGACGAAAAACACGCAAGACATTACAATCGTGAGACGTTCGCGATTATGGCCGCGATGGAAGAAGCGAGAAGGGACGCGAAATTGGATAAGGATTTCTTGGATCCTTCCAAGGTCGGCTTTATCGATTCCTCTTCGCGGTCTTCTCTCGCATGGTGGGAACACGCTTGGAAAATCTATCACGAGGAAAAAAATCAAAACGTCTTCGATCGTTATTCCGTTCTCACTTCGATGGCTTCCAATCCGACCAACCTTACCGCAATCTACGCGAACATACAAGGATTTGTGACTACGATCACGGCGGCCTGCGTCGGCGGTCATCACGCGATCAGTCTTTGTTATCAGGCGATTCGCAAGGGAAGAGCGGAAGTGATGTATGCGGGAGGTCACGAATTTCCGCTCATCAAACCTCTGATGATGATGTATTCCGATCCGGCGAGTTCGGTCATGTCCTCCGAAAAGGACAATCCGAAATCGGCGATCAAACCCTACGATCGTAATCGGGACGGATTTATCCTGGGGGAAGGAGCCGCCGTTCTCTGTTTGGAAAGAATGGATCACGCGATCGCAAGAGGCGCAAAAATTTACGCGGAAGTTTTGGGAACCTTCAGTTACAACGAAGCGGATCACGCGATGAGAATGGATCTTTCCGGTAAAAAGGCCGCGACCGGTTTAAACCGACTTATGAAAATCAGCGGACTCAAACTCGGAGATATCGATTATTTCTGCGGACACGGAACCGCGACGATCAACAACGATATGGCCGAAAGTCGCGCTCTTAAGATTTTATACAACGGACTCGCTCGGAATAAATGGGCGCCCCTCGGTTCCATCAAACCGATCTTCGGCCATACGTTCGGAGCCGCGGGAATCATCAATGTCGCCGCCACGGCGCTTATGCTTGAAAAACAAATCATCTGCCCCACGATCAATCTCAAGGACGTGGATCCGGAATGCGATCACGATCATATCACCGAAGGCGCAAGAAAGGTTCGGCTTCGAAACGCGATTTCGATGGCCTTTGCGATCGGAAGTCAGTCTTCCTTCGTAAGCCTAACCGCGCCGGATCTTCTTTAAGGAAAACAAAATGAAATTCGACAAACTGTATAGGCAATACGATTATTTAAAAAAATTAAGATCGGTTCTCTATTATCAGGGTGTGGTGACTCACGAGATTCTCGGAAATCTTACCGAAATTCTTAAGGATAGAATCACAAACGAAAAAAGGAAGAATAAGATCCTAAACGTGTTTGTGGAAATGGCTCAAAACGTAAGCCACTATTCTTTGGAAAAGGAAGCGGGTTACGGAATCGGTTTGATTTTAGTCAAAGAAAAAAATCATATCCTAAAACTTTCCACCGCGAACTTTCTGAGCGCGGAAACCGCATCGTCGCTTCAAACAAAATTGGATCATTTTTTAACCCTCACCGAAGAGGAAGTGAAGGAATTGTATCTGGAAAAAATCAAGGGCGAAAGACCGGAGTACAGTAAGGGCGCCGGTTTGGGTTTTTTGGAAATATTAAGAAAATCTGATTTTCCGTTTCGTTCCTCTTTCGAAAAAACTCCGAACGGAAATTTCTTTTTTACTCTTACAGTTTTTTTCCGCTTGGGATAAATTTCCAAGGTTCGGAAAGGGAAAGCGGCATTTCCCGGACTTCGATCACGATTACGGAAGTATTGTCCTTGGTCATTCTCAGATTCGCCTCTTCCAAAAGCTGATAACAAGCCTCTTTCACGTTGGACGAATTTTTTAAGATCTCCTCCAGATCGTCTATCTTGATGACGTCCGTCAAACCGTCCGTACAAAGTAGAATTCTATCTCCCGCACTTAACGAACTCGTAATATCGAAAAGATCCATCTGAAGATCGGTGGTTCCCCCGCCGATACAACTCGTGATGTAACTCTTCGAATTTTGATTTCCCCGGATGGGACCCGCAAAGGAATGATCGACCGTAATCTTATGAATTCCCCTGTGGGAAAAATGATACGCCCTACTGTCTCCCATGTTGAAAACGAGAGCCTTTCTTTTTCCGAACAGAATGCCGACTAACGTGGCTCCCATTCCCAGTTTTCCGGTCGCCTTCGCGTGATCGTTGATTTCGTGATTGATGATACCGAATAAACTCTGCCAACCGGATAGGGGCAATTCTTCCAAAGGTTGAATGGCCCTTTCCGTCCAAGCGAGTTTCTCAAGTGTCATACGACTTGCGACCTCGCCGGAGATATGTCCACCCATTCCGTCCGCCAGCGCGAGGATCAGAGGAGACTCCCGAACACCGGAAGAGGAAAACGAACCCGAAACCGTTCCGGCTACGATTTCTCCGGATACATACATCGAATCCTCGTTATGCGAACGAAAATTTCCTTTTTCCGTAATTCCAAAATAATTGATAATCATGGAGAAATGTTTGGAATTGAAATAAATTCCGAAATTATATTATAAAAATGTGTCATGAACGAACTTCAAGAACAAATCTTCTCTCCGTCGTTTTTTTAATATGAATTCGCGCTTTCATCCCGATCGTAGTAAGATTCCGATCGAATCGAAAAGTCGGAATCGTTTCGGTAAAATTTCCATTCAAATTACCTAATGATGAGAACCGAGTCTTGGACGTGTTTTAAAATTGAATCGGATTCGTTTTCCTTCCGATTTTTCGTCCGAAGTTTTTTTCCCTTTCATTTCGCGGAATATCCGCCGTCGACCGGAATCGCGGTTCCCGTGATAAAGGAAGAATCCTCGCCGCAAAGCCACACCACGGTTTTTGCGATCTCTTCCGGAATGGCGATCCGATGAAGAGGATGCAGTTTTACGAGTTGTTTTTCCGCTTCGACGGGATCCTTTGCGAGATGAAAAAGTTCGTCTAAAATTTCCGTCTTAACCGCACCCGGACAAATCGCGTTGACCCGAATATTCTTCTTCGCATATTCCAAAGCCGCGCTTTTTGTAAGTCCTACGACTCCGTGTTTTGCGGCCGCATAGGGATTGATTCCGACAACTCCGTTGATTCCGGAAATCGAAGAAACGTTCACCACCGCTCCCCCTCCTACCTTGATCATTTCGGGAATCTGATACTTCATCGAAAGCCAGGTCCCTTTGAGATTCACGTTAACCACGTTGTCCCATACATTCTCCGGATATTCGTGCAAGGGATGATTGAGTCCCATGATTCCCGCGTTGTTGATTCCGAAATCCAGTCTTCCGAATTTTTCCAAAGCGGTATCGACCACCTTCTTCACCTGTTCTCCCGAAGTCACGTCGCAGACCACAAAATGCGCTTCTCCGCCTTGGGAACGAACCGCAGATTCCAACTTTTTTCCCTCTTCGATTCTACGACCGCAAAACACGACTTTGACGCCCTTCGAAACGAGTTCGTTTACGACCGCTTTTCCGATTCCGGTGCTTCCTCCGGTCACTACGGCGACCTTGTCTTTCATCGTATTCTCCGAATATTATATTAGAATTTTAGAATTTATCTTAGATCAATTTTCTCGTTTTTCCGTTTCGAACCCGGACGAGATATTTTTTCAGATGTCCGTTGATCGCTTCCAAATCGGATAATTCAATTTCTACGGAATAGACCCCCAAATCCTGCGCAAGAATCAAAAGATATCTGAGTTCTTCGAGATGCACCTTGGCTTTCAAAATATTTTTGATCTTTTCCGAAAGAATTCTGCTCCCCCAAGCTCCCGCGACGGAAACGGGCAAAAGAATCCCGACGGAACGGATATGTTCGAAAAGGGCCCCGTGTTCTTTGGTCCCCGAATTTCTCTCTTTGTTTCCAAGCGAGTATAACTTTAGGATGAGACCGTGAGCGAGTCGCAAAACTTCCAGCCGATCGAAGTCCCTTACTTGAGTAGAACGTTGTTGTTCGTGTTCCTCCTCGGTTCCGACTTTAGGAGACGGATAAGAAGGAATATTTCTTAAAATTTTCTTAAACCCTTCGGGAACGGGCATTACTCTACGGATGGAATAATCGAAAAATAGAACGCGGATTTTTACGAGGGCTACTTTCTCCTTTCTTTGATCCTTGGAAAGACGGAACGTGAGATCGAAAGATTTTTCCCCTAGATTGTTCAATACGACGTCGATCTTAACCCGATCGTTATAGAGCAATTCTCCTTGATAGAGAATTCCGGCGTTAGCGAAGATGATACTCTTTCCGTAGATATCCGTAACCGCAAAACCGAGATATTGAAAGAATTGAAGATGCGCTTCCATCACGATATCGAGAATGGACGCAAAAGATACGTGAATATCCAGAGTGAGATCCGTTTTGCGTATGGATAACTCGGTTGAAAAATGATAGTTCTCCGGAAATTCAATCTGTATATCTGTCATTGCTATCGATCGGGCATCTTAATCGGGACATAAAATCATTTTATACTATTCGAATCTTCGTTTCCTCTCCGACTTCAAAAATAAAGTCATAGGAAAAACGCGGAACAATCCCGATTCCTCTCTCGTTCTTAATTTCGGTTTTTGGAATATCCGTCTTAAATCGATTTCGAGTTTTGTTTCAATTTATAAAAAAGTTCTTGCTATAGAGTTCTTATAAGTAAATCTTTTTATCGTTATAGTGCGCTTCAATCCGTTCGGCGTTTACCGAAACAAGAATTGTATAAAAATATTTACGAATTCTAAAAAAAGAAATTTTTTTATAACGAACCATTTTCGTATAGGCGCCTTAGTAAGAAAGATTCGTTCCGAGTACGAAAAGTTCGTCATGTCCATACCGATCCGGAAACATAGAATCATTGGAAAAAATCGTGAAGATCTTTAAAAATCCCGATGATATGATTCGAGAAACGGTAAACCCGGGAATGTATCTGCATCTTTCGGCGACGATGTCCAGACCCAACGCGCTCATCTATTCCCTCGCCCGTTGTTTTCAACATTCCAATCCCGAGTTCGTCATCAGCATGGCTGGAATTCATTCCAGCGCGCACGCGCTTACGATTTCAAAAATCGTAAAAAGAATGATCACCGGTTTTGCGGGAGACAATTATCCGAAACCCTCTCCTAATTCATTATATTCTAATTTATTGGAAGGTAAACCTTTCGAACTCGAACTCTGGTCCCTTCTCAGCATCGTTCAAAGATTGATGGCGGGCGCGATGCGGCTTCCGGGTTTTATCACCAACTCCCTTTTGGGAAGCGATCTGATCCTGGACAAATTGGGCAACTCCGCGTTCCTATTTCCCGATCCCAAACATCGCGGCACAAACGGCTCTCACCCTCCGAATTATAAAGGTAAAAAAGGCGTGGACCTCGTCTACATTCTCCCCTTAAATCCGGACCTCACCCTTTTGCACGCGGTTGTGGCGGACGAGGAAGGAAACCTGGTTCTCTGCCCTCCGAGCGGAGAAAAAGATTGGGGGGCGCTGGCCGCCAAACAAGGAGTGATCGCAACCGTGGAAAAAATCGTTCCCAGAGGTTCCATTCCTGCGGAACTCGTTACGATTCCGGGCAATCGTGTCAAAGCCGTTTCCGTAGCGGAGTTCGGCGCCCATCCCCAATCTTTGCGCGTCCACAATTTGACGGGAGTTTCCGCCTTTGAGGGACTTTCCACCTATCTGGACGACTACGAATTTCAAATCGAAGCCAACGAGGCGGCTAACGCACCTTCTCGCGCGGAAAAATGGTATGCGGATTTTGTAAACTTACAGGGCGGTCACTCGGAATATCTGGAACGTCTGGGAAGCGCTCGTCTTAAGAGATTAAAAAGTATTCCCAAAGAAAACAAAGCCGTCATTCCGGAAGATCCGAAAACAGTGAACGACTCGGAACAGATGATCATTCTCGCCGCGAGAGCGATTCAAGAATACGTCAAAACCAAAGGTTACAAAACGATTCTCGCGGGTATCGGCGCGGCTCATATCTCGGCTTGGACCGCGGCGCGGTTTTTGGAACAAGAGGGAATTTCCGTCAAGGTCATCACGGAGCTCGGGTTCTTTTCTATGAAACCTCACACGGGGGACGTTTTTCTTTTCAGTCAACTCCATACCAAAGACTGTACGATGCTTTCCGACATCACGAGTATTTTAGGAACCGTGGTTCCCGATCACTGTCTCGGCGTTTTAGGCGCGGCGGAAGTGGATTGGTTCGGCAATATCAATTCCACAAAAACTTCCAAAGGAAAATTTCTCGTCGGTTCCGGCGGCGCCAACGATATCGCCGCGGTCGCGGATTGTATCGTGGTCGCAAAGGCGAATCGGGGGCGATTTGTGAAACACGTTAACTACATTACTTCAGTGGGAGACAGAGTGATGGAAGCGGTCTGTCAATTCGGAAGATTTCAAAGGACTCCGAACTCGGATCACGTTTTCGAGTTCTCTCATTGGATCCCGCCTCCTTCCGACGAAGAGATGGAACCGGAGGAAGCGGTATTACGTTATACGTCTTGGCTCCCTCCGGACGAGGACATTCCTCTCATACGGGAACCTCCGGTTACCTCGGAAGAACTGACCGCGTTACGCGAATTGGATCCGGAAAAGATTTACACAGAACAATTCATGGTATATACAAGACTTCCATAATAAAATGAAATTTGAATTTACTAGAGGCCCCTTATGAGCGGAAAAAATCAAAGCTCGAACGGAATCGGAATTACAGGTTTCGGTCATTATTTTCCGAAAAAAATCGTCACCAACGACGAGGTCCGCTCCCGTCTGAAATTTCCGGAAATGCATCCCGCGGAAAAAGCGGTGATCGGAAACATAGGAGTGAACGAAAGAAGAAGAGCCGACGAAACGGAAACCGTTATGTTTATGGCCGCAAAGGTCGCGGAGATGGCTTTGAAAGACGCCGGAAAAAAACCGGAAGACGTGGATCTCTACATTCTCGCCAACTGGACGGATCGTTATTATCTTCCCGATCTCGCTCCGCAAGCCTCCAAACTTTCCGGAACGACAAACGCGCTCGCCTTTGACGTAAGCACCGCCTGCACCGGATTCGTTCACGGAGTTCAAACCGCTTCCGCCTATTTGGGTACTGGAAAATTTAACAACGCTCTTGTAATAGGAAGCGAACGTTTTTCCGTCAGAACAAGAATGGGTGGTTACGGTGAATTTACGGCGGGAGACGCGGCGGCCGGCGTTTTTTTGGAGCACACGGGCGATAAAAATTCCGGAATCATCGATTCCTTTCTGCAAGACGACGGGGACTTGGCGGGAATCATCGTGACCGGTCCCCCTCCCGCGAGTTACGTGAAAAGTTATCCCGAACTCGTCACCCGCGCGGCCGATCTCACTCTCGAGTCCATGGATCTACTTTTGGAAAAAAACGGTCTTACCGTAGACGACGTGGATTGGGTCGTTCCTCATCCCGGTACGGACGTGGTCGTTCAGGACGTTCTCAAAAGGACTAAGTTCCCTAGGGAAAAAATTCTCATGAACTTCGAAAGAATGGGAAACACTTCCGCGGCTTCGATTCCGATTGTTTTATCAGAATATTATTATAAAGGAAAATTCAAAAAAGGAGATGTATTCCTCACCCCCGCGGTAGGAGGCGGATTTTATTGGGGAGGACTCTTATTTCGTCTTTGAACGATTAAAAGGTATCGACATTTATGAAAATAAACGGTTACGAAATTAAAGAGAGAATGAATACCGATTCGTCGACGGAGGTTTATAGGGCCGTTCGTTTGAAGGACGGAGTCGACGTGGTCGTCAAATACATTCCGATTTTGGACGAATTGCACCCCGCGGTGGTTAATCTTAGAAACGAATACGAAATCCTAAGTTATCTTGCCTCCGAGAAAATGATTCACGCGTTCGGGATGGAAAAAATTCCGGAAGGTTTTATACTGATCTTGGAATTCGTTCCCGGACAATCCCTCAAACATTTTTCGGGGAAAAAACCGGGCAACCTAAACAACTTCTTTAAAATCGCGATCGACCTCGCGGAAAAACTCGGAGAAATCCATAATAAAAAAGTAATACACAAGGATCTAAAGCCGGACAATATCATATTCAATCCGGATACGGAAGTTTTAAGAATCGTGGACTTCGGAATTTCCACACGACTCTCCAAGGAAGAAACTTCCTGGTCCAATCCGAACCGCCTCGAAGGAAGCATCCACTACGTTTCTCCGGAACAAACCGGTAGAATGAATCGTTCCGTGGATTACAGAAGCGATTTTTATTCTCTCGGCGTCACTTTCTACGAACTTCTCACCGGTAAACTTCCTTTTGAAAGCGACGATCTTTTGGAACTCGTTCACTTCCATCTCGCCAAATCCCCCGTCGATCCGCGTAAGGTTCGCGGCGAAATTCCGGAGGCCCTTTCTCATGTCGTATTAAAACTTCTTTCAAAAACCGCGGAGGAAAGATACCAAACCTCGGAAGGACTCAAATCGGACTTGGAGTTCATCCGGGACAAATGGTTGGAGTCGGGAGACGCTCCCGCCTTTCCTTTGGGGGCCACGGATTATTCTCACGAATTCAAAATCCCTCAAAAACTCTACGGGAGAGAGGGATACATAAAAGCGTTGTTAGGCGAATTCAAACGAATGACGGAAACCGGAAGGACGAACGTCGTACTCATCGCGGGTTACTCCGGCGTCGGTAAATCCTCCCTTGTCAAAGAGATCAACAAACCACTCACCGAATCGAAAGGATATTCCATTTCCGGAAAATTCGATCAGTACAACCGTAACGTTCCCTTCAGCGCAATCATTCAAGTATTCTCCAATTTGATCGAACAAATTCTCACGGAGTCTCCCGAAAGAATCGAAGACTGGAAAAACAAAATCAGAACCGCTTTAGGCGCGAACGGAAAAGTCATAACGGACGTTTTGCCGGAACTCGAGTTCATCATCGGGGAACAGGTTCCCGTTGCGGAGTTGGGACCTCAGGAAAACGCGAACCGTTTTTATTTGGTATTTCAGAATTTTATAAAGATCTTCGCCAATCAGGATCATCCCCTCGCGATCTTTTTGGACGATTTACAATGGGCGGACACTCCTTCTTTGGAGCTTGTCAAAAATCTGATCGAAGACGCTTCCGTAAATTACATTTTTCTGATATTGGCTTACAGGGACAACGAAGTGGATTCCACACATCCCTTCTCCGCGCTCATTACGGGTTTGGAAAAGGAAGGATTTCGTCTGGATAAAATCCTGCTCAAACCTCTAAACCTGGAAAACGTGAACGAACTTTTATCGGACAGTTTACGCAGGCCCGCCGAAGAAACCCTAAATTTTGCGGAGGTGGTATTTTCCAAAACGAGGGGAAATCCGTTCTTTATCAACGAACTGTTGAAACAATTGTCCAAAGAGGAAATCATCTTTTATCAAAAGGGAAATTCCACGATTTTGGGAAGATGGATCTGGAATCTTGAAAAAATCAAAGAGACGGAAATTTCGGATAACGTGGTCGATCTTCTCGTTAAAAGGATCAAAAAACTTTCTCCTAGAACTCAGGAAACCTTAAAACTCGCGTCCTGTATCGGAAGTAATTTCGATCTCGCAATTCAATCCAAAATTTTAGGCGTTACGTTAAAGGAAACCGCGGCGGCGCTTATGGAAACCATGGAAGAGGAATTGATCGTTCCGATCGGAGACAATTATCGCCTTGTAGATTCGATGGTCGAGATCGAAAAAAATAAGGATAAGAATTTTCAAACCGCAAAGTCGATTCAATTCCGATTTCAACACGACCGCGTGCAACAAGCCAGTTACGAACTTCTGAGCGAGGATCAAAAAAAATCCTTACGACTTCGGATCGGAAGAATCCTCCTCGAAAACTCAAACGAAAAGGTTTTGGAGGATTCGATCTTCGACGTGGTAAACCACTTGAACACCGGTTCCTCGCTTGTTACGGAAAACTCCGAAAAAAGAAAATTCCTGGAGTTGAATCTTCAAGCCGCGCAAAAGGCGAAACTTTCCGCCGCTTACAAACCCGCGAAGTTGTATGCAGAAAAAGCGAAAGAACTTCTATTCTCCCTTTCCAAAAAGGATCTTTGGGAAAAGGAATACGATCTCACCTACTCGGTTCATAAAGAACTCGCCGAAATTCTTTATCTCAACGGCAACTTCGAAGAATCTCAGGAGACGATTCAAAATATTCTCAAACAGGCAAAAACTCCCGTCGAACAAGCGGAAGCCTACAACTTACTGATGATCGAATATTCGGCCCAAGGTAAATACGACCTCGCAATGCCGACCGTAATCAAGGCCCTAAAACCTTTGGGGATTGAACTTCCCGTTTCCGGTTTCGACAAGGTTGTAAAAAAAGAAATCGAAGAGGCGAAAAAGAACCTGAAGGATCGAAGCGTAACATCGTTGTTAGACGCTCCTTTGATGAAGGACCAGAATCATATCTGGGCCGTGAATCTTTTAATCAGCGCGATCCCGATGGCTTACAATAAGGAACCCGCCCTTTTTCCGGTGATCTGTTTGAAGATGGCGAACCTTTTGTTGAAATACGGAAACCTTTCCGACTCGTACGGTTACTCCTGTTACGGTATGGTCCTAGTGAATCAATTAAACGACTACAAAGGCGCGTACGATTTTTGCGAACTCGCGGTAAAACTCAGCGAGAAATATATGAACTCGGGCGGATATACGAAAGCCGCGAATATTCTCGCGAATTATTCTTCCTCCTTTGTTAAACACCTTAAATTTTCGGAAGATATAAACGTCAAATGCGTTCAATCCGCTTTGGATTCGGGGGAATTTTTACACGGAAGTTATGCCGCGATGAACGATGCGTCTAACGTAATGTTCCAGGGAAAAAATCTGGAAATCCTAAAACCCAAAATCAATCAACTGCTCAAGTTCGTCAGAAAGGTAAAAAACAATCTTGCGATCGATACGATCCTCGGTACCACTCTCATTCTTTCCAACCTTAGGGGAGAAACGGGCAGTCATCTCGACTTCTCTTCCACAGAGTATCTTGAAAAAGAATACATCGATCTCTGCAACGATCATCAAAGTTTGGCTCCGATCTGTACCTTTAAGGTGATGAAGGTTCGTTCCCTTTTGATGTACGGGGAATATCAACTCGCGCTTCAGGAAGCGGAGGAAACGAACGGAATGATTCTCTATTTAGGAGGTCAGTACGGTCCGCTCGAACATAACTTCCTATATTCACTCGCCCTCGCCGCGAACTATAAAAAAGTTTCTCCCGATCTTAAGAAGGAATATCTTAAAAAGATTCGGGAAAATCAAAAACATCTTCTTACCTTGGCCGAAAGTTGTCCCGAAAACTTTTATCACAAATATCTTCTCGTGGACGCGGAACTTGCAAGACTCCAATACAAAAACTGGAAAGCGGCTAGGACCTACGAAGCGGCGATCCGAGAAGCGAGAAAGAACGAATTTCAAAACGACGAAGCGCTCGCTTGCGAAAACGCCGCGATGTTCTGGCTCTCCAAAGGCAGCGTTAAAATCGCGGGAGAATTTATCAACGAAGCGTTTCATCGTTACGGTCTTTGGGGAGCCAATCTCAAACAAAGTATGCTCAAGTCCAAGTTTCCGGAATTTATTCGGGAAAGGGGAACCGGAATATTACGTACCCACCGAACGATTTCCAGCACGACCGCTACCGCTACCGAAATGTATTCGGGTCAAACGCTGGATCTTCAATCGGTATTAAAAAGTTCCACCGCGATTTCCGGAGAGATTAAACTGGAAAATCTCCTGGACAAATTGATGAAGATCGTGATCGAAAACGCGGGAGCGCAAAGAGGTGTACTCATCCTGAAAAAGGAAGGGAAACTTTATGTGGAAGCGGAGGGTTCGATTTCCAAAGACGACGTGGAAGTATTAACGGGTATTCCCCTCGGTAACAGCAAAAATCTTCCGATCTCTCTCATCTACTACGTGGAAAGAACCAAGGAAAATCTGGTTTTAAGAAACGCGAGCCAGGACGAGAAGTTTAACAAAGACGAATATATCAAAAATTCTAAAACGAAATCGATTCTCTGCGCGCCCGTAATCAAACAGGGGGAAATTTCGGGAATTCTTTATCTCGAAAATAATCTTTCGGAAGGTGCGTTCACTTCGGATCGACTTCAGATCATGAACATTCTTTCCTCTCAAGCGGCGATCTCCATCGATAACGCGTTACTCTACGCGAACATGGAAGAGAAGGTCAGGGAAAGAACCAGAGAATTGGCTCAAGCCAACGCGGATCTGGAACTTAAGAATCAGCGTATCACGGATAGTATTACGTATTCTTTGAATATTCAACAAGCGATCCTTCCTTCGAACGACACTCTCGCTAAAAACTTGCGCGAACAGTTCGTCCTTTTCAGACCGAAGGACATCGTATCGGGAGACTTCTACTGGTTCAGTAAAAAAGAAGGATCGATTTTTCTCGCGGCGGTCGATTGTACTGGACATGGAGTTCCAGGCGCGTTAATGTCAATGATAGGCAATACCTTGCTGAACCAAATCGTAAACGAAGCGGGAATCAAAGATCCGGGTAAGGTTTTGGAACATTTAAACCGAAACGTTCGACAAGCCTTAAAACAAGACACGTTAGGCGCAAACTCTTTGGACGGAATGGATATCTGTTTCTGTAGAATCGACGAGGATAAGGTGCTGTTCGCAGGCGCCAAAAGACCGCTCTATTTCTCAAAGGGTGATAAGATCGAAGAAATTAAAGGCGATAGACACTCGATCGGCGGAAGACAAAAAGAGGATTCCAGAACGTATTCCACTCACGAAGTGAAATTGGAAAAGGGAAAGTCCGTCATGTTTTATCTCACGACGGACGGTTATATGGATCAACCGAATCCGCAAAGACAAAGGATCACAAGCAAGGGACTCATCTCCCATTTGCAAAACGTCCTTTCCTTATCCGCACGCGAACAAAAGGAACGATTGTCCTCCTTTTTGGACGAATATCAAGCGGGAGAGGCTCAGAGAGACGATATAACTTTGATCGGATTTAGAATCTGACCAAGCGAACAAAATATAGGAGTATGTTAAAACGAAATGAAGGAAAACAAGTCCCTAGATCTGTTTAAACAATATAGAGACGCCTACGATTACCAATTCATTGTTTCCTTTAAAGGTCGTCTATCGCAGGAAGTTCTGACGGAGTTCGGTTCTATGATCCGAACGTCTCTAAGCACGGAATCGAAAATTAAAAAAATCTTTGCGGTTTTCATCGAACTCGCTCAGAACATGTTGCACTATTCCGCGGAAAGAAAGGCTCTCGAAGACGGAAGGGAAAGCGGAGTCGGCATCATAAGGGTCGATGAAAAATCGGTTGGCTATAATGTTTCAGCCGGAAATCTTGTACTAAATGAAAAAATCGAATCGTTGAAAAAAAAATGCGAAAAAATCAATTCGATGTCAAGAGATGAGTTAAAAACTTATTACCAAAAACAGTTACGCTCTAACAGACCCGAAGACAGCAAAGGTGCGGGAGTCGGTTTGATAGATATTGCGAGAAAGTCGGACGGACCTCTTTCTTACGATATAGCTCCGGTGGACGATCAACATTCGTTCTTTACGCTTTCTGCATACTTTACGAAGGAAAATTGAGAATGGAATCCCTACACATACAACAGACCAAAACCTCTCCCGAAGTTATCTTAGATACGGAACACGGATCGGTCGAAATTATCGGCGAATCCTATCCTGAGAATGCGATCGCATTTTACAAACCCGTATTCGATTGGCTGAACGCCACGATGAATTCCAAATCACAGATCCAAGTAAAATTTCAGTTGGATTATTTCAATACGAGTTCGTCTAAAGTTATCATGGACATTTTAGATTCTCTTCAGAAATACCACGATCAAAGCGGCAAGGTAAAGGTACTTTGGTTATTCAAAGAGGATGACGACGATATGCAGGAAACGGGAGAGGAATTTTCATCCGATCTTTCCCTTCCGTTCGAACTTAAATCCTACAAATAAAACGGCTCGGTATTAGAATTTTCCATGGAACCCACTTCTACTCAAAAGGACTTTAATTCCTTTTTCGAAAACGAATTCCAATTATTAAACGAAGTCAACGGAACGCTGGATAGGAAAGATTCCCTCGAAAAGGAGGAACTCTTTCAGGAGTTGAGCAAACTCGGCGACGCTTACGAATCTCTTTTAAAACAATCTTCCAAACTCATGAAAATCGGGGATTCCACTCAAAACCGTTTGATGAAAGTTCAGACGGAACTTCAGGATTCCAATCAGAGACTCGTTTCCTCCTATCAGAACTTAAAACAGCTGAGCGAGATCGGGCAGATCATCACCGCCAGTCTCGAACCTAAGATCATACTGACTTCCGTATATGAAAACACGAAGTCCATGGTTTCTATGGATATTCTCGCGTTCGGAATCATCGAAGAGGGTAAAAATGAAATCAAATATAAGTTCAGCCTGATCGAAGGACGTTATACTCCCGCTCCTTCGGTGGATTCTCTTACCGAGGACAACCCTTCCTCTTTTTGTTACCATAACAATCAGGAACTGATTACGAACGATCTCGAAAAGGATTTTCCGCAATATGTTTCCACCATTCAGAAACATTTCGGCGAAAAGACGAGTTCGGCGGTTTATCTCCCTTTGAAAGTGGAGGAAAGATTCATCGGAATTCTTACGATCCAGAGCCACAATAAAAACGAGTTCAGCGAAAACCAACTCAGCATCTTAAGAACCCTTGCCAATTACGTCGCTATCGGCGTGGATAACGCGGACGCGTACAAAAACCTTTCCAAAAGAAACCGCGAACTCAAAGACTCTTTAGAAAAAATTAATATATTAAACGTCGGTTTGGAGAAGGAAAGACAAAAGTCGGAAAGCCTTTTGCTCAACATCCTTCCCAAGTCGACCGCGGAAAGATTAAAAGCGGGCGAAGTTGTGATCGCGGATTATATCAAAAAATCCACGGTTTTATTTGCGGACATAGTCGGTTTTTCCAAACTTTCCACCCAAATCCCGACCCCAAATCTACTCGTGGAAATTCTGAATCAGATCTTCACTTGTTTCGACGACATTGCGAGCAAGTACCAACTCGAAAAGATCAAAACCATCGGAGATTGTTATATGATGGCGGGCGGAATTCCGATCGCAACCGAAGACCACGCGGAAAAAATCGCGTTAGCCGGAATCGATATGATTTCCGGCCTTAAGGATCTTCAAAAATCCTGGAAATACGAATTCAATATTCGAATCGGAATCCATACGGGAGACGTCGTCGCCGGTGTGATCGGTAAGAATAAATTCGTTTACGATCTTTGGGGCGATTCGGTAAACACCGCTTCCAGAATGGAATCGCACGGCGAGCCCGGTAAAATTCATTGTTCCGAAGCGGTTTACGAATTTCTCAAGGACTTATTCGTATTTGAAGATCGGGGTATTATCGAGGTCAAAGGGAAAGGCCCGATGAGAACCTTTTTTCTTTTAAGTAAAGTTCTAATTCCTAACCACTGATTCCTTATCCACTTGTAAAGTCCTAAAACCTATCCACTGATCCCTAAAACGTGGGAACTACTACGTTTTTAAACGAACGGTAAACTTAGATTTCTTCCGTGCGCCGTTATGGATAAAATCGGAAAAATTTTAACCCTGACATCTGACTCCTATCCACTGACATCTAATATGCTGACCCCTAAAACCTATCCACTAACATGCATGCGTGAGCGATCGTAGTGGAAATCCTGCAACGCACCATGAGTTAAATGCAGAAACTGGAATATACGAAAAGTTTGAAATGGTGCGTTGCAGATTGAAACGAAGAGCGCGACCCGGCGCAAAGCGCCGGGGCACGCCCCTGACATCTGACCCCTAAAACCCATCCACTAAAATGGGCACGCCCCGAAAATATTTAGCCGAGAGCTTTGATTACGTCCGCGGGCGCTTGCACCAGTTCCACAAGCACGCCTTCGGATGAATACGGAAATTCTTCGTTTCCTTTCGGATGAATGAAACATACGTCGTATCCGGCGGCGCCTTTACGAATTCCACCCGGTGTGAAACGAACTCCTTTTGAGGTCAGCCACTCCACGGCTTTGTGAATGTCGTCCACCCAAAGTCCAATATGATTGAGTTTCGGTTCGTGAACTTTCGGACTTTTGTTCGCATCGATCGGTTGCATAATGTCGACTTCGACCGCGTAAGCGCCCTTACCGATTCTGAGTATGTCTTCGTCTACGTTTTCTTTTTCGCTTTTAAACGTTCCCGTTTTTTCAAGCCCCAGTATATCCACCCAAAAAGTTTCGAGTTTCTTTTTGTCTTCGCCGCCCACCGCAATCTGCTGGATTCCTAATATCTTAAAAGGTCTCATATACTTCCTTTTCCAAGTTCTTTCCTCCAGAGAATTATCCGCTTTCGGTTTGGCAAGCGTTCCTCTCGCGTTCGACAGCCGAACAATCGTCGTCGAGTTATTCGTTTCTGAAAACTCGGCATACGGATTACTCGCTCCGAGCCTGAGTCGTTCGATAATTTCCGATCTGAGGGAAATGATCCGAGACGGTCCAAAGAACCGTCTTCTGATCCGCCTTATATCCGGATTGTTTCAAATTGGAAGAATAAAAGATATAATCAATCGTCCGATCCGGTTTGCCGATCGCGGGATCATTCGCGTAATACGTATAATATTTTTCTCTTTCAGGTCCATTCAAAATATTGAATGGAACGGCGGAACTCCATCTATCAAAGAGAGGTTTGATTTCCTGTTCGTCCGAATAAAAAAAGGAGGCGTTGGGATGCATGGCCTTTCGATCGAAACCGGGCGGAAGTAAATTGAAATCCCCGCCCAATACCCAATAATGTCCCGCAAGATCCAGTTCCTTTAAAAGCCCGGCAATCGTCTCCACCTGTCTATGCATCGTATCCGTTCCTTGGGAAAATGCGTCGAGGTGGGTGTTCAGCGCCGTAAACTTATCTCCTCCTTCGATCGGAAAATCGTTCTGAAGAATCGCCCTCTTCAAATTAAACTGAGTCGAAATAGGATCCGCGGGTATGAGAGGTAAAGAATGTCGGATACCGTCGGAAATTTTATATTTACTGATCGTAGCGAGTTTCATTCCCACACTTCCCCAAATTTTAGGATGTGGAACAAAAAGGGACTTCCAGTAAAAGGCTTCGCTTCTACACACATACGAAGATCCGATCTGCGAAAGAACTCTTTCCAGTTGATCTTCCTGAAACGTGTTCTTAGCCCCGTCATGAAGCTCCTGTAAAAGAATCACGTCGGGATCTTCCGAACGAATGTAGTCCGTTACTTTTTTGAGAGTCTCTTCGATTTCCTCTCGGGAAGGTCCGATGTCCGGTCCGTCGCCGTTAGGCAAGTCGTACCAAAAAACCCTTTTTTTACCGGCGAGATATTGCACATTCCACACCAAAACTTTGATCTTAAAATCCGATTTTAAGATCGGAGCGTTCTCATTACAGACAATGTCCGCAGGTTGCTCTTGATCCGGATGATACGTAATCAAGTAGATCAAAATCAAAAGGGATCCGAAAAGAATCCCGAATATGGCCGCAATTTTTCTCAACCAACCCATCGTTATCTCCTAAGAAGCTTTCTAAATGGAAAATATATATGTTTCAAAGAGAATACAAGTTAGGAAGGAAAAGCGAGTGTAAAGGATTTTCTTTTTGAACGGGCAAAATAAAACTGGCTAGAGAGCTTAAGATGAAAATATTCTCTACGATTCTATTCTTTCTTTTCCTAATACAAACATCCGCCCATTCGGAGGAACTCGAACTTAAAATCCGCATCAAAAACGGAACCACGGGTAAGGAAGGCAACATAGAATCGCTTCGGATTATCGCCCTTCAACAAGGGATGATTCCTATCAAGGAAATCGGACCTTCCAAAGGTTCCTTTGTCGTATCGAAACTTTCCGTTCCGGACGGGACTCCGATTCTTCTTCAGGCAAATTACGCGGGCGTCAATTACAATAAGATGGTTCCCCCGGTTCCCGTTCTTCGTTCCGGCGTTCAGGAAATCGTAGTCTACGAAAAGACCAAGGAAAAATTCCTTGTGAGAACCAGGTCCGCCATGCAAATTTCCAGAGGCAGGGACTTCCTGAGAGTATTTAAGATTTATCTAATATCAAATAATACCATTCCCCCTAAAAGTTATCAAGACGAACAAAATCCTTTCGAAATTTTCGTTCCTTCCGAAGCGACCGAAGTAGTCGGCCAACTGACTCAGGGAGAGTCTAGAATGGCCATCCCTCTTCAACTTAAAGACGGACCGAACGGAAAAGTATTGGATAGGGCGATCCTTCCCGGAAGTTCTGAATTACAAATTTCTTATACGATTCCCGCGAGTAATCTTTCCACGGTAACATTTAAAGATAGGATGATCGCGGAAAAAGAGGAAGGTTTTAGAGCCGTTTTTTCAAAACCCCAGGACATGGAAATTTCCTTTATCGGAGCCTCCAAACAGGAAAGAATTCAGGAAGACGTATCTTCCGACATGAAGGCGTTTAAGGTCGGTTATCCTTCCCCTAAATACGAGGTTTCCATTTCGGTTTCGGGCGGGGCGCCGGTTGCAGAAACGGAAAAAGTCGTCGATCGAAAGATAGAAAACGGAACCTGGTTTCCGACAACGGAACGTTCCATCTTGGCATTGGTTGCTATATTAGGATTTCTTTTTACTCTTTCTTTTATTTTCGTTTTTAGAAAAAATCCGTAGTTTGCCGTAGATAACGTGAGTTCGTCGGTTGAAAATCTGGGCGAATGGAAACTAAAGCGCGGAGCTTTCAATTCATCACTCTCTGAACTCGGTGAAACGCTCTCTATGGAATCGCAACATACAATCGATTTCGGATTTGTTCGTTAAATATCGTATTTTTTGATATCGGCCGCAATACGATCGTTGATCTGGTGTTGTGCGCATTCGATCACGACTCGGATCGCACTTTGAACCGCAAGCGCGTTGGAAGAGCCGTGACCGATCAAGCAGATTCCGTCCACACCGAGAAGCAAAGCCCCTCCGTATTCCGCGTAATCGAGGCGTTTTTTGATCGCTCCAAAGGTGGGCTTGAGCAACAAAGCCCCGGTCTGGGCCAAACTGGATTGTTTGATACTTTCCCTTAAGACGTTAAAGATGGATTTGGAAAGCCCTTCGGTCGCTTTTAAAACGATATTTCCGATAAAACCGTCGCAGACCACGACGTCCACGTCCTTACCGCCTCCGTAAAGATCCCGCCCCTCCACGTTGCCTACAAAATGGATCGGAAGTTTTTTGATCATCTCGAAAGCTTTCAGAGAAACGGTGTTCCCTTTTTTATCCTCTTCTCCGTTGGAAAGAATTCCGACTTTTGGATTAGAAATATTGAATATTAGCTTTGAGTAAATTTCCCCCATCACCGCAAACTGCGCCAGATAATCCGGTTTGCAATCCACGTTGGCACCGGCGTCCAATAATAACATCGGCGGTCCGTCCTCCTGCGGAATCGGGGCGGCGATAGGAGGACGTAAAACGCCGGGAATTCTACCCAGATACAAAAGAGCGGAGGCCATAGTGGCCCCCGTATTTCCGGGAGAAAACATACCGACGCAGGTTTTATCCGCTACGAGTTGTGTGGTTTGAACGATGGAGGAATCCTGAAGAGCACGTACGGCGATCGAGGGAGAATCGTTCATGTCGATGATCTCCGATGCGTGTTGGATTCTTACTTTGTTTGTATCGTATTCGAATTTGAGGAGGATCTCCCCAACTTCTTCCTCTTTGCCGACCAAAACGACATTGGCCCCGTCCTGGTTGACGGCATTAACGGCGCCTTCAATGATTTTTTCCGGCCCGTAATCGCCGCTCATTACATCGACGGCGACCCACATCATAGGAATTAATTTTCTTCTTTCGGCTTCTTAACTTTCGGCTCTAAAACGATTCCGGTTTTATAAAATCCGCAGGTAGGGCAAATTCTATGGGGAAGTCTATAAGAGTTACAATTAGGACAAGGAACCAAATTCGGTTTTCCGATGGCATGATGCGCCCTTTTGGTTCTAACTTTTGATTTCGATTTTCGTCTTTTGGGAACTGCCATTGCTTTCCTCTTGGGAAATTGAATTGTTAAACAATACTTTTTTGAGGGTGGTAATCCTCAACTATTATTTCGAATAAAAGGAAAGAACGAAGACTCTTTTACGAGCAATTAGAAAGAGAATCCATAAAATCCACCGCTTCCTTTCGTTTTCCATACAAAGAGGAACGGTTGAAAACGAGACGAGCCGAAGATTCCAAAATTATGTCCAGCTCTTTGAGACCGTTTGCTTTGAGGGTTCCACCGGTGGAAACCAAATCCACAATGCAGTCGGAAAGACCGACAAGCGGGGCCAGCTCGATACTTCCGTAGAGTTTGAAAATTTCGCAGGACAATCCTTTGTGAAAAAAGAATTCGCGTGTAAGGTTCGGATATTTAGTCGCCACTCTGATCTTGCGGTGACGCGCTTCGAGCGTAAACCCTTCCGGGGCCGCGAGGGAAAGTCTGCACTTGCCGATTTTTAAATCCAAAGGAGTCACAAGATCGTAACCGCCTTCTTTAAGGACGTCCCAGCCGCTGATTCCCGCGTCCGCGGCGCATTGTTCCACGTAGGTCGCAACGTCTTGGGAGCGCACGAGTAGAATTCGAATTTTTCCTTTGGGGTCGTTGTAAATCAGTTCTTTGGAATCAGGATCGGGTTTTGCGGAAAGCCATCCCTTGGAGATCATCAGATCGATACTCTCCGTAGCCAATCTTCCTTTAGGCAATGCCAGTGTAAGCATCAGCCTTTCTGATTGAGTTGTATAAGTAGAAACGTGGCGTATTGTTTTACGGTATTGTAATCGGTCGCCGGAGTTTTGATTTCCTGATCCAAAACCTTTTTTAAGGATTCCGTAGCTTCCGTCTTTTTACCGTTTTTGATCTGCATTCTTCCGGTTTGGTATAAACTCCAAGCCAAAAATCCGTTGGCCTCTCTCGTATTTGCAAGAAGATTTGCGGAGGTATTAAAGTCGGTTTCGGCTAACGTGAAATTCCCTTCTCTTTCGCGGATGTTTCCCGCGAGATAAAAATAATACGCCTTTACTTCCGTCGGCTCGTCGATTTTTTTCCCGGCCCATTCCAGTTTATCCGCGGCTTTTTGAAATTCTCCGTTGCGGGAATACAAATCGGAAAGCATCTTTGCCAGTCTAAGTTCCAGTTTTTTGGAAGAATACTGAGCGGATATTTCTTCGTAAGCCTTGATCTTATCCTTTAAGTCGATCGACGGATTGGCGCGGAATTTTTTATCCAAAACCTCCAACGCAACCGTTCCTTTTTCAAACTGAGAATCCTGATATTGAACGTAGATAACGACGGCGAGGATTACGACGAAAATCACCCCGGCCCCGATCAAAACTTCCCGGATCCGGGAAGCAATCCCTCTGAAAAATTTGATCAGAGTCAATTCTATCTTATTGCCTTGAAAGTCGGCGTAAGGATCGACTTTCACTTCTTTGGTTGTGTGACCGACTTCGTATCGTTTCATAATTCTAAGTTTTTATCGGAGAGAAGTGTTTAAAAAACTTCCTAAACTTTCGCGAGAAGGAGTGTCCGAAGTTTTCAGGTATTTGGACATTTCCTCTCTTTCCAACGCCTTATCGAAATCCTTGATGGAAAGGGAAATCTTTTTGTTTTTTACGTCCACTTTGATCACTGCGGTTTTAACGATCTCGTCCGGTTTGTAAAGTTCGACGAGGTTAGCCTCTCTTCCGTTCGGAACTTCGGAGATATGAACGAGTCCTTCGATTCCCGGAGCCACTTCCACAAAAATACCGAATTCTTTGATGGACTTGATCTTTCCTTCCACGATGGTTCCGATCGGATGTTCGTTACGAAAGATCTCGTACGGATTTTCCATCAGTTGTTTGAGACCACAGGAAATCCTCTGCGCGTCCAAGTTCACGTCGAGAATCATGTATTTTACAGTATCGCCTTTTTTAAGTTGAGACGTAGGATTGGAAACCTTTTCGTCCCAAGTGATATCGCTGATGTGAATCAGACCTTCGATTCCGTTTTCCACTTCCACAAACGCGCCGTATTTGGTGATGCCGGTGATCACACCTTCCAGAACGTTTCCTCTACGAATTTCAGGACCTAACTGATCCCAAGGATTCGGTTGCAGTTGTTTTAATCCTAAGGAAAGTCTTCTGTTTTTGAAATCGATATCCAAAACCAGGGCTTCCACTTCTTGACCTTTTTTTAATATGTCTTTCGGTTGAGGGGGTTTTTTAGCCCAAGCCAGTTCGGAAGTATGAATGAGGCCTTCCAGACCTTCCTTCAATTCCACGAAAGCCCCGAATTTAGTGAGAGAAGTGACGGTTCCGCGGATGACCATCTCTTTTTCCAAGGAACGTTCCGCCCAAACCCAAGGATCTTCGTAGAGTTGTTTTAAACCTAACGCGAGTTTGTTGTTTTCCTTGTCGAGTTCCAGAACGACCAGTTCGACTTCTTGACCGATTTGAAAGTATTGTTTAAAAGGAGCGTATTTTTTGTAGGAGATATCTCTTTGACGGAGAAGTCCGGTCACTCCGTCCACTTCGCAAAACACACCGAAGGAAGCGATTTTGCTGACGATAGACTTTACCTTGTCGCCTACTTTGAGTTTTAAAAGAAGAGCGTCCCATTTTTCTTCGTTCACTTCGTCCAAAAGTTTTTTTCTGGAAACAACCCCGGAACGAGTGCGGTCGTTGAGCTCGATGATCTTGAATTCGAGTTCTTTGTTTTTGAAGGTTTCCCCTTCCTTAAATTTATAACTGAGTTGAGAAGCCGGTAAGAAGAGTTCCACCCCTTCCACGTTTACGATATAACCTTTGCCCTTGATTTCGTTCACCAAACGACCGGTAACTTGATAACCGTTTTTGAACGCCTCTTTTACGATTTCCCAACCCTTTCTTTGGTCGGCTTCTTTTTTGGAGAGAATACAACCGGAGTCCTGAGACTCTTTTCTTTTTACGATTGCTGAAACGTAATTTCCGCGTTCCGGAGTTTCGTCGAAATCTCCTCTCGGGATACGACCTTCTTGTTTGAGCCCTTCGATCGCCACATAAACGTAGTCGTTGTCGACGGAGACGATTTTTCCTTCAACGACTTGATCTTTCCGGAGTTCCGGTTCTTCGTGTATTGATTGTTCCCACTGTTTGAATACTTCTGCAAAAGTGGACTTCTCTTCCTTGTTTATCATGGGGCGTAGGTTACTCGGCTAATGGTATTGGATCCGTCTGGAATGTTGGGGGTCATCGATCCAGAATTTCAAGGATCTTGCTGATTACACTATTTTTGGAGAGTATATCAGTGTCAATCAGGAATGCATCCTTTGCCTGATAGAGAGGCGCGATTTCCCGTTCCATATCGGATTTGTCTCGAAGAACGATCTCGCGTTCGATCTCATCCCGATCGGCTTCCATCCCCTGCTCTTTCAACTGTAAAAATCTGCGTTCGGCCCGAACCATAGAAGATGCGGTCAGATAAAATTTGAACCTCGCATCCGGAAACACTTCGGTTCCGATATCTCTTCCGTCCATAATCAATTTATGAAGTTTAGCGAGTGCGTGAAGTTCTTCGTTTACGAAGTCCCGATAAATTCTGCGGTTGGCGATATGTTTGATTTCCCTCGTAATTTCCGGGGTTCGGATCGCCAAAGAAACGTCCTCTCCGTTTAATAAAATCCTGTTTTCGTTTCCCGCAGAAAACTCGCAAAGAATCCGAACCTCGGACAAACTTTTTTCCGCGGGAGAAGTTTTTACCCATTCCGCAAACGAAGCCGTGTTAGGCGAAGCGCCGTACAACCGAAACAGATACAGGGTCAATGCCCTGTAGAACGCTCCCGTATCCAGATAATTGAAACCGATCCTTTCGGCGATTTGCCGAGCGACGGTGCTCTTACCGGAACCGGCGGGACCGTCCAGGGCGATTACGTTTTCATTCATACAAACAACTCTCGAGTAAGGTTTCAAAACCGGGAAAAGAAGTTTCTATCCAGGAGGTTTCGTCGATTTCGAGGGAAAATCCGGAAAGGGCTTTTAAGATCAAAAAGCTCATCGCGATTCGATGATCCATATACGAAAGAACGGGAATTTTTTTTCCGGAAGAAAGAGATTTCCAAACCTCCGAAGATCGAGGGGAAGCGCCGTCAAACGCGTATCCGTCCGGATATTCCTCCACTTCGATTCCGAGCGCCCGGAAATTGGAAACCATCGTATGGATCCGATCCGATTCCTTGGCGCGCAACTCCTCGGCGTGACGGATCTCGAAACCGCCTTCGGCAAAAAGTCCGGCGACCGATAAAACCGGGATTTCGTCGATGATCGCAGGGATTAACGATTCCGGAATATTCGATTTTTTTAAAGTAGAAGGGTAAGTTTTGAGATCCCCCACCGGTTCCCCGCATTCGATCCTCCGATTCCGGATTTCGATTTTCGCGCCCATAAGTTCAAGCGCGGTCAAAATCCCCGTCCTGGCGGGATTGAGTCCTATATTTTTGATGAGAAGATTTCCTTCTTTGGCCAAAACTCCGAGAACCAAAAAAAACGCCGCGGAGGAAATATCTCCGGGAACCTTAAACTCTCCCCCGTTCAAAACGTACGGAGGCGAAATCTTAAAATGTAAAGGGGAAATTTGTCTGATCTTGTTTCCTAAAAACCGGAACATGTTTTCGGTATGATCGCGGGATAGTATGTTTTCTGAATATTCCAAATCCGTTTCGGACGCGATGGCTGCCAGCATCAAACAGGATTTGATCTGCGCGCTCGCGATCGGGCTTTCGTAACGGAAACTTTTCAGTTTTTTTCCCTCGATTTTCAGAGGAGCGGTCTCTTTCTCCCCCAGTCCCACGATGGAAGCTCCCATCGCGCTTAACGGTTTTATGATTCTACTCATCGGACGTTTTCTTAAGGAATCGTCTCCCGTCAAAACCGCGTTCACTCTCCCAAGTCCGCAGATCAGTCCCGCGGACAATCGGATTCCCGTACCAGCGTTTCCGAAATCGAGTTCCACGTCAGGGCCAACGAGCGCGTCTTTGCCGGGACTTGTAAATTCATATTCCCCCGGTTTGATCTTTTTGAACTTTAACCCGAGTTTGGCGAACGCGGACATCGTGTTCAACGGATCTTCCGCTTCGAGAAAGCCTGTCACCTTGGAGTTTCCTTTGGAAAGCGCGGCGAATAAGACGGATCGATGGGAAAGGGATTTGTCGCCGGGGACCGTGATTTCCCTGGATTTGAGTTTAACGTTTTTTGGAATCATCCTGGTTCTTCAAAATAGAATCCCTGGATTCTCGGGAAGTTTCCATAAAACTTTCCCATTCCTTCGGATTCAGAGTGTTTTTTGGATTCAATTTTTCTAATACAATATCGAGCCGATCCCGATAGTCCAAAAGGGATTTGTAGATCTCGTTTTGGTTCGAGGAAAAAATCGCCGCCCACATTTTCGGATTGGAGCCCGCAATTCGAGTCATATCCCGAAAACCGCCTCCGTTCAACGGAATCGGAGAAAGATCCGTATAACGTTTTACGACCTTTTGATTGGCCGCCCAGTCCGCCATGATCGAAGAAAGTATATGAGGAGAATGTGATAAATACGATAATATCGAATCGTGTTCCACCGCCGGAATTTCGATCGTTTCCATTCCGATCAGCCTCCAGAAAGCTTCCAGATTCTTTTTAACTTCGACTTTTGCGTTTTCGGGAGAAGTCAGAATACAAAGTCTTCCTTCATACAAAGAAGCGTTTGCAAACTCAAGCCCGGATTCCTCCGAACCGCACATCGGATGCGAGGAAATATAATTGTGGGAACTCCAAAACCGAGCTTCTACGGCGTGAACGATTTCTTTTTTTGTGGATCCAAGATCGGTTATAATTCCCGAATAATCCAGAGGCAATTGTGCGATGAGTTTTACGGTTAAATCGACAGGAACCCCGAATATAATAAAATCGTAATCTTTCCAGCTTTTGGAGGAATGAAATTCCTCCGCGGTCAAAATCGCGTCCGCGGATTTCAGGGATTCTCCCTTGGACTTGCTTGCGAGGGAACTCACCACCCCGGTAACGTGTGTTAAAATTCCTTTTTTTTTGAGGGCCAGGGAGAGCGAGGCTCCCATGAGTCCCAATCCGTATATGAGAATATTAGAAAATTCGGATTTCACAGGTTTTGCGGAGACATCGGATAGGATCCGAGTACTCTCAGAAAAATCGTATTCTCCTTCAAACTTGCGAGGACGTTTTGGATCGATTCGTCCTTTTGATGACCGTAAAAGTCGATGAAGAAGTTGTATTCCCAGGAATTTCTTCTCGTGGGTCTGGATTCGATCTTGGTCAAATTCAACCGATGATCGAAAAAAGGTTTTAGCACTCGGTACAAGGCGCCCGGTTTATCGGGACAAGAAAAGACCACGGATGTCTTGTCGTTTCCCGTGGGAGGACATTGATTTTTTCCTATGATTAAAAATCGGGTCGTATTGTCCGCGAGGTCTTCTATGGATTCCCGAATCAGACTTAGGCCGTAAATTTCAGCGGCGATGGAGGAAGCGACGGCCGCACAACCTTCCTTTCTTTCCGCGACAATCTGGGCCGCTTTGGCGGTGGAAGACGTCTCCACAATCTCGACGTGAGGCAGATTGGCCGCGAGCCAATTTTTGCATTGGGAATTGGCGATCTTGATTCCGTATAACGTCTTGATCTTGGAAAGATCGTGTTCGAAACCGAGAAGACTGATGTTGATACGAAGATAATGTTCCGAATAGATGAGAAGATCCGAGATCAAAAACTGATCGAGTGTGGAGTTGACCAATCCTTCGCTGGAGTTTTCCACCGGAACGACTCCGTAGTCGATCTTATCGGTTTCCACCGCGCGGAACACATCCGGGATCGAATTGAATTCCAACGCGCTGACGGAAGCTCCGAAACGGGCGCGGACCGCCTGATTGGAAAAAGATCCCGCAGGCCCGAGATAACCTACTTCCAATCCTTTTTCCACGGAGATGGAACCGGACATGATCTCTCGGTAAATCGCGAGCAACACTTTGTCGGGTAAGGGTCCCGCACTCAAAGACTTTATCTTTTCGTAAACTTCCTTTTCTCGATCCGGCCGAAAAACGGGTTCGTTTCGTTCGCGTTTGATTTCTCCGATCTTGGACGCAAACTCGGCGCGGGTCTGGATCGACTTTACGATTTCCCGATCCAAAGAATCGATCTGATCCCGAAAGATTTTCAGTTGTTGATCCAAGTCACTCATCTTCGAGTAAATCGTCCAGGTTTTCGAATTTCAGCTCTTTGACTTCCACGGGAGCCGGAAGATCCGATAGTTTATTCAAACCGAAATGAATCAAGAATTCTTTCGTGGTTCCGTATAAGGCCGGTCTTCCCGGAACTTCCTTGTTCCCGATCGGTTTGATCAGCTTTTTAGAAATCAAAGAAGTGACCATGGCTCGGGAAGAAACTCCTCGAATCTCGTCGATCTCCGGAAGTGTGATGGGTTGTTTGTAAGCGATGATGGCGAGCGTATCCAAACTGGACTTGGAAAGTTGTTCTCTTCTTTTTTCCTTAAAGATGTTTCCGAGCAATTCCGCAAAACTTCCGTTGGTAACGAATTGATACGCCCCTGCGATTTCTTTGAGAAGGAATCCCCCGTTTTTTTCGGAGTAATCCAGAACGAGTTCGTCCAGAATTTCGCGGGCTTCGGTTTTTTCTATTTCCGCGGATTTAGCGATGCTCGCCAATTTTAGGGGTTCACCGGAAACGAAAAGTAAGGCCTCGATCAATCCTTTGATTGCTGTTCTGTCCCGTTCCAATGTCCCTCGTTCAGAAATAAACGGATTTCCCCGAACAGTTTATGCTGTTTAGCTCGGAGAATCCTCTGCTTACTTAGTTCCAGCAAAGCCAGAAAAGTGGCAACGATTTCCGCTTTTTCAGGTCGCTCCCGTTCGAATAATTCCGGAAAAGAGATTTCCTTTTTTTCACGGAGAAAAGAAAGAATTTTTTCCATTTTTTCCTCTACGGTAAAACGATGCGGCGCGGTGAGTAAGGCGGGAATTTCGGGCTCTTCCGATTGGGATTCCAAAATTTCATGAAAGGCGGAAATCAGATCCAAAAGAGAAACGTCGAGCCAATTGTCGTCTTCGTCCAGAGTGACGTTGGATTCTCTTCTAAAAACTCCGGTCTGATTCTGATCCATTTCCGAAAGTTTTTTGGCGGTGAGTTGAAACTTCTTATGTTCTAAAAGTTTTTCTACAAGTTCGGGAGGAAGCGGAGGTTCGTAATCCTCTTCCTCAAACCCGGGGTCCGGCAACAAGGCCTTGGATTTGAGATAGATCAGGTTTGCGGCCATCAAGGCGTATTCTGCGCTCAGTTCCAAAGAGAGAGTTTCGGAAATGCGCAGGAAACTTAAAAAATCCCGGGTGATGCGAGAGAGAGAAACATCAAAGATGTCCACTTTGTAACTTTCAATCAAACTCCAGAGGACGGACAGAGGGCCTTCCGACAAACCGCCTTCGCCATTATTCCATTGAACTACAAAGGACTTACCGGATTCTTCATTCTCCATTCAAAAGAAATCTACCTTACGAATTGAGGGCTTTGTCCGCCGCTTGTTGAAGTCTTTCCGGAGAAAACGGTTTTACGACAAAATCCTTCACTCCCATTTTGATCGCTTTTGCGAGCAGGTCTTCCTGTCCGAGCGCCGTTACCATGATGATTCTCGCCTTCGCGTCCAACTTAAATATTTCCTGAGCGGCTTCGATTCCGTCCTTTTCACGCATGGTAATGTCCATCGTGACCAGATCCGGTTTCAGAGATTTGTATTGCTCTATTGCTATATTTCCGTTTTCCGCTTCTCCCACGATCTCGTGACCGGTTTGGGTAAGGGCGTCTTTTACCATGGTTCTCATAAATTTGGCATCATCCACAACGAGAATTCTGGCCATATTAAATTCCTCTCTCTTTCAAAATGATTTGGATCCTATTGATGATTTCAGTGACAGGCTCGATATATTCGACGCCTCCCATTTCAACTGCCTGACGGTTCATTCCATAAATTACGGAAGTTTGTTCGTCCTGTGCGATGGTAGATCCGCCGACTTCTTTAACTTTTACCATGGCCGCCGAACCGTCCTTGCCCATGCCGGTCATAATTACGCCGATCATTCCGCTCTTATATTCTTCAACCGCGCTGTTTAGGAGAACTTCAATGGAAGGTCTGTGTCCATTTACAGGGGCTTCCCTGTTCAGGGCAATCCATTTCCTCCCACCTCGGGATTGAATGAACAAATGCGCGTCACCCGGAGCCACATAACCCGTGTTCGGTTCGATCGGCTCGCCGTCTTCGGCTTCCTTAACTTTGATTTTCGCGTGATCGTTAAGCCGCATCGCAAAGGCCTTAGTAAAACCCGCGGGCATATGTTGTACTACAAAAATAGGTAGGGAAATGTCCTCGGGAATTCTGGAGAATACCTCCTGAAGCGCTCGTGGACCGCCGGTGGAAGTGCCGATACAAATCGCCTGAATCGGAGATTTTTTTATATGCGTATCTCCCGCAGGAACCTTGGAATGAACGGGAACTTTTTTTAAAAGGTCTCGGGAAGGAATTCGAATTCGACTTTCAAAGTACGCGAGAATTTTGAATTTTAAAATGTTTCCGATTTCTTCCGGATCAAATTGAAACACACTGGAAGGTTTGGGTACGAAATCGATGGCTCCGTATTCCAGGGCTTTGAAGGTCGCTTCGGCGCCGTTCTGAGTGAGCACCGAAAGCATGATAACCGGAATTCCAAGCTTCTTTTTTTGAAGTTCGTGAAGCGCGGTAAGACCGTCCATAACCGGCATTTCCACGTCGAGAATGATCACGTCGGGGTTCATCTTTTGTGCGAGATCGATACAATCCATCCCGGTTTTACCCGTCGCAATCACTTGAATATTGGAATCTTTTTGGATCTGATCGGATATGATATTTCTGACTAATAGAGAATCATCGATAATAACGGCTCGAACCGGATTGGGAACCATCGAAATCAAAACCTCGGAATCAGTTGGAGTAATTCGTCAAAATCCGGAAGGAATAATAACACCCCTAAGAGATCGTTTCCCTCGTGATTGAATTCCGTCAGCATACTTAAAAACTTGGTACGCTCCGGTTTGACGACGTCCAACACCTGCATGAAAGTTCCTTCCAAAAATTCGGGAACGGAAGGTGTTACACTTGCCTTCGCCTTATTGGATATCGAGTTCATCACCGAAGAACAAACGATGTTGGAAATCTCGCTTAACACCGATTTGGCGTCTTCCGTCAATTTTTCACCGGGAGATGCTTCCGAACCCAGAAGTTCCTTGGCGAGATTGGCCGCGTTCTCACGGGAGAACATCATCAAAAGGTTTCCGTTCAAATCCCCGTTCATTCGGATCCTTAAACCGTAAAAATGATTTTCGGAAAAACGAATTTCTTCCGCAAGACCGTCTCGGTCGTTCATGATGATTTCCGGAATAAAAAGATCGATGTTCTTTTTCAAAAGTTGGGAAAGAACCATACCGGCGTTCATCATACCGGTGTTGACTACGTTCTCCAGTTTTTTGAGTTCCTCTTTGGACAACGCCCCTTTAAAATCCTTGGAAGGAGCGACCGACATCGTACGTTCTTTCTTTTGAGTTAAAAAACTGTCTATGATCGCTTTGGCGCGTTTTTGTTCCTCTTCGCTCGCGCTTTGATCCAATGCAATATCCGTAATATGAGAACGGTATTCCTCTTCGGAAGATACGAACGGTTTTTTCGGACCGGAAGGAGGTTCGGAAGAATACGAAGTAGTCGAAGGCGGAAGGTTCGTAATTTGCGGATCCTGAGTTTTCGGCTCCGTAGACTCCGGAATTTGAATTTCCTTGGGAGTTTTCATCTCCAGGGCTACGGCCGCGGCCAATTCTTTTTCCTCTCGGAAAACCTCTTCTTTTTCCACGACGATTCGTTTCGTATCGCGAGTCCTATCGACCTTTTTCTTTTTGAGACGTTCCCGATTCGTGATGTCGTGCAGCTTGTAGTTGTAGACGTTCGTAGGATTCGTCGTTTTTTGAATATAGAGTTCTTCTTCCCTCTCTGCGGAATGGATGGAGCCGATTCTTTTCATCGTTTCGAGATGATAGTGTACGACGGTGTCCTCGAGTTCGGAGGCGATTTCCACAATGCCTGGGATATCCAAAACCATGATGATGGTTCCGTCTCCCATAATGGAAGCTCCGGTAAGACCTCGTATGTTTTTGAAGTTCTTTTCCAAAGATTTGATCACCGTCTCGTGTTTGCCCACGAGTTCATCGACCATAAATCCGATCTTACGACCTTTGTATTGAACGATAACGACCGGAAATTCATCCCTATCCGTTTTATCCTGAAGACCGATGATTCGGTTGAGTCTGTAGATCGGAAGCACCTCGCCTCGGAGATTGATGATCTCGTTTCCTTCCAGAGTCGTGATCTGATCGTTGTGAATTTTAATCGTCTCGTTGACCTCGGAAAGAGGAAATGCGTACACTTCTTCTTCCATAAGAACCAGAATGGAAGGAATGATCGCAAGAGCTTGAGGAAAAGAAAGGATAAAAGAAGTTCCCTGTCCTTTGGCGCTGTTGATGATGATCTTACCTTTGAATTCCTGGATCAGATTGTTTACGACGTTCATCCCAACGCCGCGGCCGGAAATATCGGTGATTTTTTCCGCGGTGGAAAATCCGGCCTGAAAGATGAATTGAAAAATTTCCTGCTCGGAAAGATTGGACGCCTCGGTTGCGTTCACGAGACCTTTTTCGATCGCCTTATTCAGAATTTTCTCGGAGTCCAGACCGCGTCCGTCGTCGCGGATCTCAACCATGATATTACTTCCGCCTTGATAAGAATTCAGTTCCAAAGTTCCGGTTTCCGGTTTTCCGGCGCTCAACCTTTCCGCCGGGGTTTCAATTCCATGATCCACGGAGTTGCGAATGAGATGAAGCAGAGGTTCGCCTAACGCGTCTATGACTTTTTTATCGAGTTCGGTGGATTCTCCCAAAAGAACCAGATTCACCTTTTTGCCGGTTTCCAAGGAAAGATCTCTCACGAGTCTGGAAAATCTTCGGAACACGGTCGAAATTTGTACCATCCGGATATTCATGATTCCGGATTGAAGTTCTTTGGAAATTCGATTGATGAGATCGATTCTGGATTTGAGATCGTTAAACAGCTGATCCTCTCCGAAAATTCGAACGAGGTCGTCGTAAATTCTTTGAAAGCCTGAGTTCGTGATGATGAGTTCCCCCACGTTGTTCATCAACTGATCCAGTTTATCGGAAGATACTTTAATACTTTTTAATGTAACCCTGGACTCCGACGCCGTCATATCGTCTTCGATCTTGAAATTCTCGGCGACCGTTTCGTGAACGACGGGAACGTATTCCTGAACGTCCAAGGACTCCACCATATCCACGTTAGCCGCGGTGCGGATTTGTTCGAAAGACTCGGAGGAAACAAATAACAAAGCGATGGAAGTCGCATCCACGCCTTTTTCCAATTCGTCCAAATCCGGAACGGACTTAAACACGATCCCTAAATTCTTCAGGTTTTGAAGAATTAAGGAAAAACGAAGTCCTTTCATCGGAGAATCCTTTCCAAGAGTCACCGAAATTTTCCAACACCGGCCCGACTTACGGATTTCATCTTCGAGTTCTTTGACTTCTTCCGCTTCGAGACGAATTTCCAATCCGTTCGGTCGAGACGGAGTTTGTGCCGGTTTTGTCGCGGGAGCTGGCGTTGCAGTTGCGGGAGCCGTTTTGGGTGCGGCTTCCTCCGATTTTGTCGCAGGGGCCGAGGAGGGAGTTGCAGGCGAGGAAGCGGCAGCGCCGGAAAAAGAGGAAGGATCTTTTTCGTAAACATCCAGTTTTTGGATCATCTCCGTAAACGGAGTATCGATTTTTTTTCCTTCGCCCACGTTTCGAATCACGTATTTGATAAGATCGAAACATTGAAAGAGAAGATTGACTAAAGGAAGTTTAACGTCGAGTTTACCGTCCCTCGTCAACTGAAGCAGATTCTCCATTTTATGAGCGAGATCGGAAAGATTATATAAGCCAACGAAAGCGGCGGAACTTTTTAAGGAATGCGCCGCGCGAAAGATGTCGTTGATGATCGAAAGATTTTTATGATCGGTTTCGAGTCTGAGGAGATTGGCGTTTAACTCCTCGATTTGATCTTCCGATTCTTCCAAGAAGAGGTCGGTATATTCTCCGAGAATTCCGGCCATTAGAATACCTCCTGTTCAAAGTTGATCAGGACGGATAAGTTTAAATTGAGTATCAACGTTTCGTCCGCTTGGCTGACCGATTCTATCAGAGAACTATAGTTAAGAGTGAGATCGTCGGTCGCTTTACTGATTTTGTCGAATTGAATTTTTATCACTTGTCTTACCGTATCTACGAGAATTCCCGCGCGTTTATCGTCGTGTACAACGACGATAATCCTCGTAGAAGGAATGATATCGCTATAACCGATTCCGAAAACCTGCTTCAGATCTAGTATCGGAATGATCTCTCCTCTGAGATTAATGACTCCTAAAATATAATCGTCTCCGTTCGGGATTCTTGTAATCGGAACGGGTTTGAGAATTTCGTGGATTTTCAGGATGTCGATTCCGAAAATTTCCTCGTTCACGTTGAAAGTTAAATATTCCTTCTGAGACTCCGTAATTTTATCCGCTTCCAGGGATTCAAGGTATTGTCGATTATCGAATGAGGCCATGATTATTACCTAACGGTGCTCCATAAAAATCCGGGATCAATCTATAGAACAGATTGTAATTTGTTTTTCAAGAACAATAGAAAGAAAGAAATTCCTAAATCTAAAAATTCTCGCACTTTTCCAAAGAGAAACCTTTTTTTCGATCCGATCAAAGTTACATACTAACGTCAATGGCCGCGAAAGTATTCCGAAATAAAATCGACGGTTTTGTATCGGCCTCCAATCCCTTTTACGGATCTCGCGCCCATACATTTACCGAATAACCCCGTGGCAAATTCTATCACACGATCCTTAATAGGTTGTGTTTGAATTTAGGAACGAAACATTGAGTTTATAAGACTTACAACTTTAGGATCCGCTCTGAACTCGGCGTAACAATTCCGACGAAGCGTGCACTAAGATCGCTCGATATTTCAAATAGACAGTATTTTAACGTTTTTTCAGACGATTCGATAATTTTTTTTCTCCGTAATGATTCGGCCTACCCTTATATCGTGCTTTTCCTTTGGAAAGCTAGCAGGAAAGAGTTCCTCATAAGTAAGTCCGATCAATCGAGTCGGATCCGCTTCGGAAAGAGTTCTGTCATAAAAACCTCCTCCGCGTCCGAGACGGTAACCGAACTCGTCGTAACCCAAAGCAGGCACGACAATCCATTCCGCGTCGTGAAAATTCAAGGCTTTTGTTCCCTTAGGCTCCCAAATCCCAAACGGACCCTCTTCCCAGGCTTTCGGAAGAATAAACTCCAATTTTCGATCTACGATCTTCGGGAAATAAATTTCCTTTCCGGAATCGGTCCAACCCAAAACTTTTGGATCGATCTTTACTTCCCATTTATCGGGAGAGTATGCGATAATCTTTTGTGCGCCGATCGTGATTTCTTTTAAAAATTCGAGAATAGCGAGGTCTTTTTTCTCCCTTTCTTCTAAAAGGGTAAGCAGAGTTCTGAGTGCGTTTCTAGACTGAAGTTTCAACGAGGATTACTAAGGGGATCTAATTTTAAACCAAAGAAAAAATCAAAGTTCTCCGATGATTCCTTCTTCCAACATCGTAATTAGCTTGCGGGTTTTTTCTTCGATTTCTCCGGTTCCCATAGGAACGGGCGACGGTTCGTTTTTGATTTCTTTCGCTTGTTGCAGTTCGTCCGCAAAGTTGAGCGCGGCTAAGATGGCAAGTTTTTGCCTGGAAGCGCCGGGCATTCCGACTCCAAGCTCTCTGAGTTTGCGATCCACGTCTTCCGCCAGAGAATAAATGTAGTCATCCCCCGCTTCGCTGAGGATCGTATATTCCTCTCCGAGGATTCGGACTTTTACCCTGCGGAGATCCATCTGAAATTTAAGATTTAGGATCGTCCTCGATGATTAGGAAATCATCGTCTTCATCGGCGTCGAATACGCTAATTGAGTCCTCGTCGTCATCGATGATAATATCGTCATCGTCGTCTATGGCCAAATCTTCCGCAGCTTCGTTTTCATCTGAAATTTCGATGATGTCTTCGTCTTTTTCAGGAATTTCCGTAATTAGCGAGATATCGTCGTCTTCTTCGTCAAGAAGAATGATCTCATCGTCTTCGCCGAATTCGTCTTCGGCAGAAGCGCTTTCTTTGACAACGTTAGACGCCGTCGCTGCGGCGGCAACAGCCGGGCCGGAAGGAGAGGATGCAGAAGCAGAAGACGCAGTGGATCCTCCGCTTACGGGAAGAGAATCCAATCTTCCGAGAAGCTGATTGATTTTCCCTTCGAGTTTCCGTTCTCTTTCTTTGAGTTCGTTCAGTTCGTCCGTGGTTTTTTGCAGTTGATCGCGTAGAGAAGAAAGTTCTTTTTCCTTCTCTTCCATCGCCAGTTTCATCTGGTCGTTTTCCGCTCGGAGAGTTTCGTTTTCGGATTCTAAGCGACCATTTTCAGCGCGAAGATCGGCGATGAGTTCGAGGGCTTTTACGACCTTGCTTTCTAATTCCTCAATGGTCTCCATCGTGAGCATATCTGATTCTCCCTTAAAAACATTCTCGAAAAACGAAAAACAGCCCTGTATGTACAGAGCTGTCGATTTTGGTCAGGCCGGATGTTTATCCCGCTACTTTGATTTTTTCAACCAAAGCGTTAAACACTTCCCGATCGCTGAAAGCCAGCTCTGCCAGGGATTTACGATCCATATTGATTCCCAATTTTTTTAGAGAATTCATAAATACGGAATAAGACAAACCATTTTCCCTTGCGGCTGCGTTAATTCTAATGATCCAAAGTTTACGAAAATCTCTTTTTTTCGCTCTACGATCGCGGTAAGCCCATTGCCCCGCTTTCATCACCGCGCTTTTTGCCGTTCTGTAAAGTTTAGAACGGGCTCCGCGGAATCCTTTTGCGTCTTTTAGGACTCTTCTTCTTCTATTTTTGTGGATTGTTCCGTTGACCGCTCTCGGCATTATCGTACTCCATAAGGCATTAATCTGACGATGGATTTCCAATCAGAATTATTGACCAGGGTCAAACCGCGAAGACGTCTTCTTCTTTTCGGTCCCTTTTTGGTCAAGATGTGACGGGTATTCATACTCTTACGTTTGATTTTGTTGTTCTTTGTGAACTTAAAACGCTTTGCAGCGGCTCTGTTCGTTTTCAACTTTGGCATCTTATCTACCTTTTAGGTCCTTTCCGGAAATTATTTCGGATTAATAATTACTACGATTTGCTTCCCGTCTTGAATCGGATCTCTTTCCGCCGATCCGTATTCTTTCAGGTCTTCAACCATTCTATAAACGACTTTCATACCGAGATCCGAATGCATCATTTCCCTGCCGCGGAACCGGAGACTTACTTTTACTTTGTCTCCTTTCCCGAGAAACTCCTGTGCGTGTTTCTTTTTAATTTCGTAATCGTGACTTTCAATTCGAGGTCGAATCTTAATTTCTTTAACGTTGATTACGTGTTGTTTCTTCTTTGCTTCTTTGCTCTTTTTGAGCAGCTCGAACTTGTATTTTCCGTAGTCGATAATCTTGCAAACATGAAGTTCCTGATCGCCCGATACTTCCACGAGATCTAGATTTTCTTCTCTTGCTTTTCTCAGCGCTTCTTCAAAGGGTACGATCGCCACTCCGTCGTCTGAAACGAGGCGAACTCTGGAAACGCCCGTGATTTTCTCATTGATCCTATGATTAAAAAGCTTATCCGTTGCTGATTTTTGACTCGGTTTCCTCTGCATTCATTCTCCGGCTAGATTTCCAAGATTTTATTCTTAAGTGTGTTTTCAAGCGATTTTTGACTCTATTCCGGCGGAATCGGTCTTTTATTTCAAGTCGAATTTCAGGTTTTCGGCTTCTTGTGGGAGTTCCCACGTTTTAGTTCGTTACGAATTAGTGAATAGGAGTTAGGACTTTACAATCCAGGTCGACGTGGTCATCCTCCTTGTCTGACATCTGAGCTCTGATCCCTCCTAAGAAACAATTAGGGTGAACTCCGGACAAGCCTCATTCGATAACCTTCCTCGCTTAATTTACGTTTCTTTATTTTGCAGCCTGTGGAAACGGCGTGGGACTGACTATCCACTAAAACGCGAGCGTTCCCAGACTGGAATCGTTGTTTGTCGGACCAAAGACCGGCTAACCCGCTTTGATTTCTTCCTGAAGATTGGATATGAATCCGGTTCGGGTTAATGTCTTTGTGTCTTCCTGGCCTCGCATCCTCACCGCGATCGTTCCGGATTCCATTTCTTTTTCACCCAATATCAAAAGATAATTCGTCTTTTTCAAAATAGAATCCCTGATTTTCGCTCCGATCTTTTCGTTTCGAGTATCCAATTCCACTCGAAAGCCCGCGTCGACTAACTCCCGATAGACGACTTTTGCATAATCGGTTACCTTCTCGGTTACGGTCAAAATTCTTATCTGGTTGGGAGAAATCCAAAGAGGAAATTTTCCTTCGTAGTGTTCGATTAGAATTCCGATGAATCGCTCCAAAGAACCGTAGATCGCCCTGTGAATCATAACCGGTCTTTTTTTCTGACCGTCGCTGTCCGTATAATCCAAATCAAAACGTTCGGGCATAGAAAAATCCACTTGGATCGTCCCACACTGCCAGAGCCTACCGATCGAATCCTGAATGTTGAATTCTATCTTCGGTCCGTAGAACGCTCCTTCGCCTTCTTTGATTCCGTACGGAATTCCTTTTTTCTCAAGGGAAAGTTTTAAAGTGTTGGTGGCAAATTCCCAGTCCTCGTCTCGTCCTTGCGATTTTTCGGGACGGGTCGCGATAAAGGTTTTGAATTCGTTAAATCCAAATTTCTTATATACAGTAAACGTAAAGTCGATGATATCCATCACCTCGGATTCCAAATGATCCAAAGGAGCGTAGATATGAGAATCGTCCTGCGTAAACGCCCTTACGCGAAAAAGTCCGTGAAGAACCCCGTGCAACTCGTGACGATGCACGCTTCCGAATTCCGCAAACCGCAACGGAAGTTCCCGATACGAATGCAGATGATGTTTGTAGATCAAGGAACATCCCGGACAGTTCATCGGTTTGAGTGCGTAATCCTCTTCGTCGATGTCCGTGAAATACATGTTCTCGTGAAAGTTGTCCCAGTGCCCTGATTTTTTCCAGAGTTCGGAGGAAAGAACGGCGGGGGTTTTGATTTCCTGATATCCTCTTCTGTTACATTCCGATCTAAGATAATCCGCGAGTGAGTTCCAAAGAATCGTTCCTTTCGGATGCCAAAACGGAAATCCGGGGCCTTCCTTTTGAAAGGAAAACAGATCCATTTCTTTTCCGATCTTTCTATGATCTCTTTTCTTCGCTTCTTCGATTTGAAAAAGATATTGATCCAATTCTTTTTTTGTCGGAAACGCGACTCCGTAGATGCGCGTGAGCATCGCATTGTCTTTGTTCGCTTTCCAATACGCGCCGGAGATAGCGGTTAGTTTAAAAGATTTTAATATTCCCGAATTCGGAACGTGCGGTCCTCTACAAAGATCGAACCATTCTCCCATTCCGTAGATGGAAACCTCTTCGCCCGGAATTCCGTCTATGATTTCGATCTTATACTTTTCTCCGAGTTTTTGGAACGTTGAAATCGCTTCTTTTTTAGATACGACCTTTCTCCAAACCTCGTAATCGGCTTTTACGATCTTTTCCATCTCCGCTTCGATCTTTGGAAAATCGTCCGGAGTGATCACGGTTTCGGCAAAGTCGATGTCGTAATAAAAAAATCCCGGTCCGTTATCGATCACGGGACCTACGGTGAGATTTGCGTTTTTATATAAATTCTGAACCGCCATTCCGAGCAAGTGAGCCGCGGAATGTTGAAACGTCTCCCTACCTTCTTTTTCGGAATAGGTCAATATTTCTATAATTGCATCCGTCTCCACCGTTCGGGATAAGTCCTGGATATCCTTGCCGTTGAGTCTTACGGCAAGAGCCTTGTTTTTTAAGAACGGCAATTCTTTTTCGATAAAGTCGCGATAGGTAGAACCTTGTGCGACTTCCTTTACTGATTTGTCCGGCAGAGTCAGCTTATACATATTCTTTTCCAGGAACTAAATTGGGATTTCCGCTTTCCATTCGCAAAAATCGGACATATTTTTCAATCGATTTGCATTTATGGGAGAAAAACCTGTGTTGACTCTAGTCACCACCTCATCCAGTTTGTAAAAGATGAAAGCGTTTTTAGTTTTCGATAACGGCACGATCTTAGAGGGAAAATCCTTCGGCTATGAAACTGAATCCGTCGGAGAAGTCGTTTTCAATACTTCCATGGCGGGTTATCAAGAAATCCTAACGGATCCTTCCTATTGCAATCAGATCATTACACTGACTTACCCGATGATCGGGAACTATGGGATCCATCCGGACAATATGGAATCTTCCAAAATTCAAGCGAGCGGTTTGATCGTTAAAGAATATGTGGACCGGCCTTCCAACTTCAAATCCGAAAAAACCCTATCTCAATTTTTAAAAGAATATAAGATTCCCGCGATCCAGGGAATCGACACGCGCAAACTGACTCGGTTTATCCGCACGAACGGTTCTCCGAACGGAGGAATCTTCGTGGCTCCGGATTATTCTCCTTCGTTTTTGGAGAAGGTAAAATCCTTTCCGGGAATCGTTAATTCCGACCTTGCGAAAGTGGTAACTACGAATTCAAAATATATCTTCGGAACTCATACCGGTAAAAAATACAAACTCGCCGTCTACGACTACGGTGTGAAGACCAACATACTCCGTCTTTTGGATGCGACCGGTTTTGCGGTTACGGTTTATCCGGCTGAAACTCCCGCAGAGGAAATCATGAAAGAAGGAATCGACGCGTTCTTCCTTTCCAACGGCCCCGGCGATCCGGCGCCTTTAAACTACGCAATCGCCGCGACCCGAAAAATTATGGAAAAAGGATATCCGCTTTTCGGGATCTGCCTCGGTCATCAAATCATCGGGCTTACTTTAGGAAAAAAAACGGAGAAGATGAAATTCGGTCATCGAGGCGGAAATCAACCCGTAAAAAATCTGCAAACCGGTCAGGTGGAAATCACTTCGCAAAATCACGGTTTTGCGGTGATCGACGATCATAAGCAGGATGAGCCCGTTTCTTTTATCAACTTAAACGACAACAGCGTGGAAGGAATTTTAAAATCCGGTTATCCTTTATTGACCGTTCAGTATCATCCCGAAAGCGCTCCCGGGCCGAATGATTCCCGTTATCTATTTCAAAAATTTTACGATCTCGTTGAAAAAACAAAAAGAGGTGAATGAACATGACTGAATTTCCGCAACTTCCCGATAGAATTTTGGGATTACCCGTTGGAAAAGATTTTTCCGTAGAGGCTCTCGTTAAAGACGTTTGGAATCCGGAAACCGACGATCTTTTTCCCCCTAAAAATTTTCTCGGTCTCGGCTACGGTGTAAACTTCTACGCGATCGCGAGGAAAACCGGGCTTCTTTAAGACGAACAATCGACTTCCGAAGAAGTAAATTTTTTGCTTCGATCGTTACGACTCGTTCTAAGGATTACAAACATCCCTTAGGACGAGCGCAAAAAACACTCCTTTACGCTCACGGTTCCAATACTCTAAAAGCTTCCTTTAGGAATTGTTCCGGATATTCGTGATGCATAATGTTAAAAAGCGTAAAATAGAGTTGTTGAAAAATTCCGTAGTGGAGTTTAACAAAACTGCTTCAACCGTCAATTTTAATGAAACAGAAACGGATGGAAAATTAATTTTTCGGGCAACTCTATTGTTCGTATGTGCCGTTGAATCACTTTGCAAAACCGGGAACGAGACAACCTTAGCAAAACGTCTTGCAAACTACGACGACAAAGTCGCGTATCTTATTTTTTTCGTCCGACAAATCTGATTACTGAACCTTTTCCGTTATGGAACAGACCTTCGCTCAATTCAATTTCCTTTTCTACTAACTCTATAATTTCATAATTCGCAAAGTCCGTTTTTAACTCGTCCATTGAGAATAACATCGCGATCTCTTTCGGTCCGCCGACTTTTTCGTTTTTAGTGACGTAGTCGATGTGTCTTTTACTAAACGCTTCAAAGATAACGAATCCGTTCTTTCGTAAATATCCATCCAATGTTTTATGGTATGACGATTTAATATCCGCCGGGAAGTGCGCATAAATTAGCGCAATAGCGTCAAATTGTTCGGCGTTATAATTCAACGCCTGCAATTCGCCAACTTGATAGTCGATTGTCACTTTATTAAGTTCTGCAAGCCGGAAGGCTTTCTTTTTCCCCTCGACGCTGATGTCAAACGCCGAAACCGTCCAACCAAGTTTAGCCGCAAAAACCGCATTACGTCCTTCGCCTTCCGCCGGAAAAAGTATTCTTCCAACATTCAATTTCTCTAATTGTTCTTTTAAATAGTCGTTAGGTTTTTCACCATAAGCAAACTCATCTTTACTATATCTATCGTTCCATCTGTCAATCCAAGATTCATTCATGTTTTCGCCCGATTTGTTATACTGCTAAATTACTGCTAACGACCAATGATTGCTTACGTTTTACAAATCCATTGGGCCTTGGTAGGAGATTCGCTATTGGAATGGAAAGAACAAGTTAAATTCGAGACTCATTGCCGCAGCCTGATCGGTAGATTTAGTCCACACCGGCTAAATGTCAAGGGAATTAGAATTGAAGTTTACTCGATTTTTACACAACAAAGCAGTTATAGGGACAGTCTTCAGATCGGAGCAAGATATCGATTACCGATTCCTACATATTAGAATACCATAAATTTTGAAACGAGTCCCCGTTTAAAGACAGAATTCTGGGAACTATTTTATGTAGTTCTGAGTAATTTATAAATTTCCTTATTCTATAAATATTCCGATCGCAGTTTCGCATATTTGTTTGTTTTTATATTGAGTGTAGGGTAAAACAAGAAGCGGTGTAAAACCGATCGGCCCGCCCGGAAACCTATACCATATGAGACACCGGTAATAGCAGCGGTAAAATTCCTATTTTCAATTTGAATCTCTCTCATCCTTCTTTTTGCTTGAAAAAATTGGACAACACATTCTTCCGCACCACTCTTCGGATGCTCTGGAATAGAAATACATATAAAGGGAAATATAAGAGAAATATTACTGATATTTTTTTGAAATGTCTTTTGCACATATATCAAGTGCCTTTAAATTTGTTCCCTCTATCATAGCCTCACGATAGTTCTGTAAAATCCATATATATTAACCGTTTCTGAACTTGTTTCAGTGACAGAAGATTGTAAGATAACGTTTTTACCTTTAGAAATAGTATAGGAAATACTTACTGAATAATCTCCGGTCCTCACTTGAACGGGCCAGTAACCGATTAGCGGATATATTGCGGGCTAAGTCCACCAGTAGTTATAACTGTACTTATATATAATGATCAAAGAATCAATGCCCACATTTTCATTCTTAGATGCATCTTTTACTTCTGAAAATATACGATTATTTTTTAATGTAGCCTTAAACATATATTGCCATGCTTTAAGATAATCGATTCGATCAGCCGTAAAAACTTCAAATCTACCGATAAATACGGGCAAATCATGAAGGCTAAGTTTTGTATTCTCAAATTCTCTCGGCGGAGGCAGTTGCCTAATATCCACTTTGCAATTTGATGTCACTAACGTTATTGTTATTAATATTTTTAAATAGAAAATTCTACTCGATTTCATTGTATTCACTCTTAAATTAATTTTTTAAAAAATGGAAACTAACAACATAAGCTTCTCGACTTTGCGTCCCAAACATTTGTGTGCGACAATGATCGCGGTGGCAAATCCGTAATTTCGGTATTCTTTTCGAGTCGAAATATCATAAAGACCAACCGCCTCCGCATCATAGGCGGCCTCGCAAATAACAACCGAAATTCCATTCGAAAAACCTAAATAAAATCTGAGCGGACAATTTGAATCCAGAAACAACACTTCGTTACTCTTAAAAAACGCAAGTACGTTCCCGTTCGGCGGCTCCCAGTTCATTGTGTTGATGTTGCGAATTCGAACGACTCTTTCGAAGAAGTCACTCTTCGAATTTCCAATCGATGATCTTGTCGGATCTTACCGATCCCTATAAAATAGAATACCGTCAATTTGAGCACAAATCGATTCCCATCGCGTGATTCGTATCCCGCTCTACAAAACCGAACTCCGCAAGTGCAGTTATAGCAGTATCATTTCAATCTTCTGATGCAATCCACCATGAGGATCTCCTTTCCGAGTTTTGAATATAATCTCGAATGAATTGAACCCGGCTTCGATCGAAAATCCCATCCATCTCAATTTCAAAGATCAGATTGAACGTATCACAATCTAAACCCGAATCCAAAATCTATCCGAATCCGGGTTCGATCCATTTTATATCCGTGTTGCGCTTGTGACAATATCCGATATGAAGAAGTATGTTGTTTTTGATAACGTGAAAAAGCTCATCGATCTATTTTAAAAATTTATAATAGACTCTATTTGTCGCAAAGTGCAATGATTTTATTTTACGAACGATTGATTGCCCATTTTGTATTTTACTCGGAAAGGCATTAACGTTCATGAAAAAGATTGATCCATAAATCCAAGGAACTACAAGCCAAAGGAAAATCCCCTACAATTTCGATTTTCTTGATGCACATCAAAAAAATCACAATTACGAATTCCTTTTTCGATCAGCGTTCGACGTGTTTTATAGAGATTAGTAGAATTGTAAAATCGGAGAATTTGGTTTTTTGAACCAGGTCCCGCTTTCTACGCTCTAACTTTTGAATATCCACGGAAACCTTATGTATTTTTACGAGCAAATGTCTTCTATCCCGTTTGGGAATTTTATCCTCTTCGAATAACTTTTTGTATTTCAAAAGGAATTCATGATCGATTTCCAATCTTTTAGTACATTCCTCAAACGGCATCGTAATATCCTCTATCGTTTCATCCGACTTCTCGACAAGTTCCAGATTTCTTAGTTCGATCAAAAAATGATCCTGACTCGCAAAGGGAATTTTGAATTTTAAGATAGAATTCGTACTTTTTAAAATAAAACCCTTATAGCTATAAATCAGATTCTGAATCCTGTCCCGAGACTTTGAAATCTTTTCCGATTCAATTTTTATGTTCAAAGAATGAGTATAGTATCTTCTCTCCAAATGTGCGGGATCCACATCGGTAACGGGACTTGCAAAGAGCGATATCGGAATGAGAAGAAGTAACGTAAACAATAGAACGCGATACAATACGAGCGACATGTCAGGACAGGATATGGAAATTCTATGTTTCGTCAATCTTGGTTTCAAAGTTTTGTTTCAAGATTCATGGGACGATTTCAAACCGATTTTTAAAAAATCGGATTCCGGTTCTTTTCCATTCAAGTATAGGATATTGACATCGTCTAACCATGAAATCAGCTCTTCTTTGATTTTGTATTTACTGGATTCTCTGGAAGTATAACGGAAAAAATTTTGACCTTCTTCCTCTAACAGAAAATTCTTATATTCGTTTTCATTTTTTTTATTCTCGTAAAAATCTATTTTGAAAATCAGGAATCGACTCAAAATTAAAAAGGAAAATTCAACGACGATAAATATCGGAACCATAACGAAAGTCATCGCTCCAATCAAGATCTATTTCGCGCCCCATAGGAAGCGAAATAGCCAACGAGTAGCAAAGCGTTACGAGTGGCTCTTAGCGCAGCTAAGATTCGCGATCCATAGAGAGCCATAACCTTACCCACAAGTACGTGGATCTCAAGATAAATCTGTCGGAATTACGACAAATCTTCTGTGAAACTTACGCCCCACCCTAATTTTGGGTGGTGGGGCGGGAGGTGGAAAGGCTCGGGAGGCTTTTCTCTATCAGAAAATCATACTTTTTGCAAGTAAAAAGCTCCATTCTTGTCGGAACACTTGAAAAATGTGCGTTTTTGATCCTTCTTATTCCAAAAACCTTCTTAACTTGTGGGTAAGGTTATGATAGAGAGCGAGTTATTCCCTGAATTGCGCCCCAGAAAACTAAAGCGCAGAGCTTTCAATTAATCACTTTCTGAACTCGGTGAAACGGCTCTATGGATCGCGTTAAAACAGAGCTCGGACGGCAAGTCGAATCGAACGCGGAGAAGCGGGTCGCGTGTGAATATCGTCGTAGCCTCCTTCATTCGGACCCTCCGCTTCGGATTTTAATCGGGAAGCGTAATAATAATCTATATCGCTCATCCTCGCATTTTGAATATTAAATATTTCGAATGTTATACTCCATACTTCGTCGAACCTTTTTCCGACTTGCAGATTGAATAGGGTGGTAGGAGAGGATCTCACGCTATTGTCTTCCATCAAAGCCCTGGGCCCGAAGTATCTGCCGCGGATAGAACCGAAAAAACCGTTTGTTTCCTTGAGAGTGATTCCGCCCGAGTAAACGTGTTCGATGGAGCCCGGAATGAAATTACCGGTTTCCTCGTCCCCTCTGAATCTGGATCTTGAAATCGATACGTCCGCGTCCAAGATCAGATTTTCAATCGGCTCGAAACGATTGGACCATTCCACTCCCCTTCTCGTACTGGATCGACTCGCTGCGGTCGTAGCTGCGTCTCCTTCGAATATGAGTTCGGAATCCAAATCCAACTGCCATAAACTCAATGTGGTTTTCCAACGTTCTAAAAATACGCTTCTGACTCCGAATTCTCCTCCGCGGGAAATTACGATCGGAGTGAAAGAACGTTTATTTTCCGTAAGTCCTCTCGCGTCGTTCGTATGAAAACCTTTCCCTGCGCTTAAGTAAACTTCCGTATTCGACCAAGGTCCGAAAATCATTCCCGTTTTGGGATTTGCGATCGAAGCGCGCTTTCGGTCGCTCCGTTCCGAATTCCGATCGTCAACGTGAAATTGAAATTGATCCGCTCTGATTCCAAGTACGGTTCTGATTTTGGAAGTCCATTGGATTTTACTTTCGTAGTACGCGGAAAGATTGGTTTCGACGATCCGATTGGATGAAACGGATTCGAGTTCCGCCCTTTTGGTCGTATGATAGAGAGCGTTGTTGATAAAATCCCTTCGGATCTGAACCCCGATCGAATTTTCAAATTTGATCTCGTTCCATGCGGATCGAATTTTATAACTCGACTTGAGACCGGATACGGTTCTTCTATCCGTTTGTTCTATCTGATCACCTCGCTCCGGGTCCTCAAGGTAATAAGTGGTGTTTGAAAAAAGGGAAAGATCGTTATACAAACCATATATTAGAATTTTTGCATGCGTATTTTTATCCGTACGATTGACCTCCCCCGAAAAAGAAACCCGGTTCGTATATCCCCCGTCGGTCGGATCGATCGTATCGAACCTACCGATCCGATCCTTCTCCGGCTCCAACCAAGATCCTCCCGTTTCCATCGCTCTTTTCGGAATCTGATGAGTCGTGTGCCAATTCCCTCTATAAGCCATTGCTAATAAACGATATCCGTTTTGTTCGTCTCCGCCGCTGTAACTCAACACGCCGTTTACTTTTTTATAATTTTCTTTAACGGTCCAAGGTCCGTCGGAATGCGCGCCTTCGAGTGCGTAGAGTAAACTTCCATTACCGATCGAATGGGACTTTGCGACGACCGTCCTTCCGTAACCGAAAGTTCCTCCTTCCAAGGAAGCGATTCCTTTTGAAAGAGAACGAAAATAAGACACATTCATGGAACCCGCGGAAGAGAAGTTCCCTTCCTCCGCCGAATAAACTCCCTTTTTAAATTTGATCTCTTCTATGAGTTCCGGAATGATAAAGCTGATATCGGAATAACCCTGACCGTGTCCGTGAGAAGGATTGTTGACCGGAATTCCGTTTACGTTGGAAGCGAAATCGGTTCCGTGATCCAAGTTAAAACCGCGTAGAAAATACTGATTTGCCTTGCCGGAGCCGCTGTGTTGAGTGGCGATCATTCCGGGAACCAATTCGGCGATCTCTCCCGTTCTTAAAATCGGTCTGGACCGAATCTGTTCGGATCGAACGGTATCTTCGCTGGCTGTGTTTGCGTTTCCAAAATCCGCCTTTCCCGTTACTACGATTTCTTTCTTTTTTGTTGCTTCTTTGTCTTCGTTCGGTTCTTGCGCCCCAATCGAATTCAATATTCCTAATGTTAAAAACCAGATCCAAATCCACATTAAGTTTTGAAATTCATTCCGGATCAATCGATTTGAAAGCTGCGTTGTATAAACCAATACGTTCCGAGCGACGCGAGCAGGAATAATAGAAATGAGAAGGCGATCTCTCGAAATTCGGGTTTTATCTTGGGAAACAACCACCGATTTACACACCAAACGATCGAAAGCGCTAAACCGACCAAGATCATTTGACCGATTTCCACTCCTAGATTGAAGCCGAAAAGCGGAGCCAATAAACGATTCCGATCCAATCCGGTTTCCAGTAAAAATCCCGCAAAACCGAAACCGTGAATCATACCGAAGGCAAGAGTTGTGATTCCCAGATACAAACCTCTTGATTTCAAATCGGCCGCATACCGACTGAGAGACAGATAACACGCCGCGAAAAGGGACATCCCTAAATAAGCGAACAATACGTGACCTTCACGGATCTGAAACCGCCAAGCGAGAAATCCTACGACCAAAGGAAGGGATGCGATTAGGATTGAAATGGTCTTGCGATTTTTTTCACCGACTAACACCGATTCTGCGGCTACGATCAGTATGGTGAGACCGATAAACGCTTCGATGCCGGAAGTATCCGGTTTGATTCTTCCCAACACCGCGATCGAAAGAGTGAAACTATGACCGAGGGTGAAACCGGTGACGGAAACCAAAATCTCCTTCCAATGTCTGCTCGCTAAAAGGATGGCCAACAAAAAGAAAATATGATCGATTCCGGTGCCGATATGTTCGATTCCCGCGGTTACGAACGGAAAAAATCCGGAAATTTTAGAAGTCGCTTTGTTTTGAAAATTCCATTCGGTTCTTTTGGACTGAAATAAATTTTCGACCAAGTTTCCATCCTCCAAACTCAAACGGGAATAATGAAGATGAGAAGGCGCGTATTCAAAGAGCCCCGTATAAATCATAAAATCCGGAGAAGAATTTTCGCACCGGAAAACGATCTCCAATTTCAGAAACGCGGAATTGGATCTAAGAGAACGAGGAGAATCGGAAAGCGAACAATCTCGATCTCCGGAACGAACCGCAACGTGCGATCGAATATAGGAAGCGAAATGATCGGATAAATCCCCCGTTTCTCCGTCCGCGAACGGAATCCGAGTCGCTTCCCTTACGGGAATCGTTATAACCCCGCCGAGGGTATTTCCCGCGACCTTCCAAACGGAAAACGATTCGCTTCGATTGTGGGAAAAAAGATCATTCGAAAAAATGAATATTAGAAGGACGTAAATGAAACGTTTCATCCTCGCCCTTCTTCGGAAATCGGCAGATTTCTTTCGATTTTGGATTTTGTTTTCAATCGATCCAAATATTCCCTAAGCGCCCTATCCCCGTTTTCTTGTAGGAAGGACGCTTCGACTTCTTCTCTTACGGAATCGAAGTCCGGAATTTGACCCGGTTCCAAAACGAGCACTTTGACGATTAAGAATTTTTCTCCGTACCGGATCGGGCCCGATACTTCTCCCGATTTTAAATCCTTCAAGGCTCCCACTACGTCCGGACCCAGATAGTCTAGAAGTTTACGCAAAGGTAATAAAGAATTCGGCACATCGAGAACGTTAGGCGCAATTGTCCTGCCGGTTTCTTTCAATTGTTTTGAAATTTGACGGGCGGATTCCTCGTTGGACTGTTCGTAAACGATCACTTTATAGCGGGATGTTTTCAGGAATTTTTCCCGATTGGATAGAAAATAAGTCCTCAGTGCACCAACGTTGGGTTTTTCGGAAACGTTTTCGGCAAGCACGGATTGAATGACCGTTCTGACGATCGAACCTCGGATCGATCGATCCCTTTGTGCAAAACCCAATTCCAATCCTCTTTGCACCAATAATTCCTCTTCGATCAATCTTTCTAATACTCCGGTTCTCACTTCCTCCGTAATCGGATTTTTACTGTCGGAAGCATAACCGGATAAGGCGCGAAAATATTCATCTTTACTAATGGATGTTCCGTTCACTTCCGCGATCGTGTCGGAGAGAAAAATTTCCCTTTCGGGGAACAACAAGCCGACTAACGCGAGTAAAAAACCGAAAAACGCTCCCGCTCCTAGAAAATATCCGGGTTCCCAATTACCGACTTTCCAAAAGAACATATTATTTTTGTTTCGACCCGATCAAATAGATCGGAGAAGACCAAGCCCTCTCTTCCACATTCGCCAAACAGTCGTCTTTCGGATCGGTACGATAATCGGCGTAACATGGTTTCACTTTGATACAACGTCCTTGATCGTCGTACTCGCATCTGAGTTGTCCTCCGTTGATCGCTGGGGACGGTTCTTCGACGGCTCTTACGTAATAAACGGCGTCTCTTCCCAAATCGGCATAACTCGTATCTTGAAATTCCACCTCACAACCGGACGAATCCGATTTACAAGGTATGGTCTTCCAAGGATCTTGAATCAACTTCGCCACGGATTCGTTCGGAGAAATCTGAGGAAGAATCCGAACCACTTCTATTCTTGTGATCTTTTTTCTTTCGGAAGAAGGATGGTAACATTCCCCCTTACAAAGCCTTTGCAGACGTTCGGTTCCGATTCCGGAGACGCTGCTATCGGGACAACCCGGTTTCTGTTTGAACGCTCCGACCGCGCGCACTTTGAAGGTGGGATTTTTGGAGAAACGAATCTCCGAACCCATCGAGGCGATCACTTCCGATTTTTTTCCGGAATCGTTTTTTAAATCGAACCAAAGTAGAATCCTATCTCCCGATGTTGCGTAGACCTCCTTTCGATTCAAAGACTCCCAGATGGAATCCCTATCTCTACCCGGAGAATGTACCGCGACGAGCCCTCCCGTGAGAAAAAAAGAAGCCTGTCTTTCGTTATCCATGATTTCGAAAGGAGTCAAACCCTTGGGACTGAAAGGTTTGGAGTTGGCAATCGGCTTTTTCCTGTTCTTTTCGGGTTCCATCATTCCGAATGCGTTCGGTTTTTCGGGCCCCGCCGTTTCGGTCAGGGATTTTCTCCAGTATTCCTTATAACCGTTACCCGCCCTCGCGGTGTGAGAATCGCTCGAACCGATAAAACCGAAACGAAAGTTCCTGGGTTTATGAGGATTATCAAAATTAGTAATTGCTAATGCGTATTGAACGGAATTACCCGGTCGGTGATTGAAAGCTGGTAAAAAACAATCCGGGCATTGTCCCGAGTTTCCCCAGTCGTCCAAGTTGGCCCCCGGTACGGTTGAAAACCCGGAAACGCCGGCTAACGCGTGAAACTCCCTCGCCTGTGCGGCTCTTGACTCGCATTCTCTCGGAGATTCACCTTCCTTAAAACATCTTTTTCGAATGATTTCTCCCGCTCTCCAACAAGAAGGTTCATAACCGAAAGAAGGTTCGTTACAAACCGGTTTTCCGTTTGGATCGAAACTTACTTCCTGCCAAGGACGGTATTCTTCCGCGTTACCGTGACCGGAATAGATTTCGACTAACTTTTGCAGGTCTTCGTTATGATCTTTTCCTTTTAATTGTTTATCGAATGTGATTCCGGGAGGAGTATAAAAACCCCAAGTGGTTCCGTGTGGAATCACCAAAGAAGGTATATTCCATTGTTGTAATTTTTCAAAAAGTTCCGAAGGAGTCGCCGCCCATTCCGTACAATCTTTCGGTAATTCCTTTACGGGAACTCCGGACGGACAATGTTTGTAAGAAAGACGATCGGTGACAAAATCCGCAAAATCGTAATAAGCTTGTCTATTTCCTCCGGGAGCTATGATTTTTAAAACGTTTCTCATAATAAACGGAGGACCCGAAAAAAGATCCGTATACGGACCGGACGCGGCAATCGGTCTTGCGGGAACCTTGTCTTCTTCGGTGTCTTTCAAAATTACGTTTCTATGTCCGTAGTGATCTTGTACGGTGGTCCCCATTTGAGTCCATTCCCAACCTAAGAATGAAACCAAATCCGGATTTTTAGGATCACCCGCGCTTGCATTGCACTGACGGATCAGATCTTTTTCTTCCTGCCATTGTTTCGGAGTTAAACCTTCCGCGTGATCGTTGATGGACCAAAAATCCAAAGAAGAACAATATCTTGCAAAGTCGCAGGCGTCCTTAGGCGGATGGGCCCCTTCTCCGTTGAGCATCGGTAAACTAATCGCATACGCATCCATGGAATACGTAGTATGTACGTGTAAGTCGCCGAATAAGATTTGTTTTTCCCGAGGCGGTTTTTCCGTCGAATCCACTCGCAGTGTGGAATCGGGGTTTTGAAATTTAGAGCCGGAAGGAGCGCCGATCCAACCTTCGTTCCAGGCATTGACCACAAAAATAAACGCGATCCCGATAAAAGTAACTGACTTCAGAAAATTTTTCCTCATTCGATTCTCCATTTCTAATCTCGTCGGGAAATTTAATTTGAACTTAAAACAATCTGCGAACGAGAAATCAGAATATCTTTCGAAAAGCGGCTTTTGAGTGCAAGCAATTTCCATTATAACAGACAAATATTATTCAATATAAGAAATATAGTTTGATTAACAGATTAATTTTTCATTTATGGTTATATTATTTGTTATAGCGGATGCAAATCATTCTAATTGAGATTAAATCTCTTTAAAAGTATATCGATCCGACAAAAAGGCGCTAGTCAAGGAGCTTCATGAAAACCGTATTCAATCGAATTACATTCCTAGGGTTGGTAATTTTCACTCACTATCATTCGCTTTGGGCGGTTGCAAGTAACAACAGAAATGCGATCAATGCAAGGTACGAGGGTTTGGCGGGCGTTAATTTTGCGTTAGGCGGTTCTCCCATGGACGTCGCACTCAATCCGGCGAATTTATATCTGACAAAAGGAAAAAAAATAGAATTCGGCTTAGGACTCAGTTACGGCCAAATAAAATTTAAAGACCGCTTTCTGGATCCGGATCCGAGTTTGGATTACGCGAATTCCAAATCAAGATCCGGCGGAGGTCCCGCGCCGTATTTTGCGGTAAAACTCCCTGTGACCGATAAAATCGATTATGGATTTGCGGCGTACGTGTCCGGAGCGGTGGACGGAGCGGCGGAAAAAATCGATCGGAATACTCCCACGGGAGATTCGGTAAATCAATGGAGTGAACTGGGTCTGCCCGGGGTCTTAGGAAGCGGTAAGAGAATCAAAGAAACTACTCAGAACAAAGCTGCTTTCGTAAAGGCAGTGAACGGCTTTTCGGTCAAGTTTGGAAATCTTTCCTTAGGGGCAACCTTAGAGCTGAACTACGGAACTCAGAATCGCACCGTAAAATATTACGACGCTTCGGGAACCTTTGAAATTCCGGGCCAAGGATTTCGTTATGACAGTAGAAAAAACGCACTCGCTCTGAGCGGGATTTTAGGTTCGAATTATACGGTTACGGATTGGCTCAGAATCGCCTACATATACCAATCGAAAACGAGTTTTCCATTGGACGGTAGTTATTCTTTCGGTGTGAACGATCCTCGTTATCGATCCACGGGAGTATCCTTTCAGTTCAGCACTCCGGAGAAACACGGCCTTGGATTTGCGATCGGTCCCGAAAATCTGAAAGTAGCGATCGATTTCGTTTATACGAATTACGGTTCTTATTTAAAAAACATTCGGCAGGATTTGGCGGATCCGTGGTATCCGAATCTGCAAGGAAAAGGTTCAAACGTTGTCGCACATTTGAATTACAGAGATCAATGGGCCGCATTGATCGGGCTCGAACATAAAATCACTCCGGAATGGGTCTATCGTTTAGGATACAGTTATAATTCTCCGGTGGTTTCCAGCAACGGTTTAAACGGAGCACAGGGGATCGTGTTGACTCTCAATCACGTGATCGCGGGCGGTTTTAGTTATTCGCCCGGACCCTGGAGTTTTGATTTTGGCGCCACTTACTTTCTTCCCGGAAAACAGATCGAAGGCGGCAAAGGTACGGACTGGGCAATCACCCACGGAACTTACGGACCCGATCAAAAAAACTTAACTGGATATTCTTACAGCGGTCAAGCGCTCAATTCGATCGGGATCAACTTCGGAGCCACACGTTTTTTATCGGACTAAAGCGAGCGGGAAAGACGGATCTTGATTCTTCGGGATTTACTACGATCGGTAAATTATTTTTATCTAAATTATTCTTTTCGGATATATCAAAACAGTCGGAATAGATTTGGTAAAAATCAGCAATGGGAATTAGAAACTTAAGAAAACTGCTGCCATAGATTCGGCCTATCCTTTTCCTTCCAATGTATCTTTGTATGACGGATTCGACGGTAAAGGAAATTTTTGCAATTTTTCAAACCGCTTTGAACTTTAGCAAAGCTTGATACATTTTTTCCAAAAGTTTTCGATATGCGGTTCATTCGTATTCGAGTCACCCGGATATTCTCTGCCAAATTCCGAAAAATCTCCGTTTGCTTTCTTGCAATGGTTGGATTCTTTCATTCCGATAGAGAGGAGCTCTCAAGTCGATCGCAAGCATAAGACTTTCACAATTTCAAATATTCACTTTTTAGAATAAACGATCCTCTCGAAACGATCCGAGCCCCTTCTTTTAAACCGGCCTTGATGACGATCTCTTCTCCGACCGTCTCACCCGTGATCACTTCGGTCGCTTCAAAACTTCCGTCCTCGTTTTGAAGAAACAAGACGGACTTTCCTTCTATCTCATGAACGGCTTCGAGAGGAACGGTATGTCTCGGTTCTCCTCCGGAATTAGCCACGATTCCTTTTACCTTTGCGGTCACCGACTGACCGGGTTTTAACTTTCCGTTTCGGTTGGAAACCATGATTCTCAGTTTTGCGGTTCTTTTGATGCTATCCAAAACCGTTCCGACATACGCGACCTCTCCTCGTATCCCCGGAGATTTTTCGTCTCCCAAAGGATACACGATCGCTTCCGCGCCTTCCGAGATGGTGCCCAAGTCCTTTTCATAGACTTCTAGTAATACCATCAAATTGGTAAGATTGGCGATCGTGAACAAGTCTTCGTTTCTTGTGACCTGTTGTCCCTGAATCGCCTTTCTTTCGGTGACTTCTCCGTTGATCGGACTTCGGAGAACCAGGTTGGAAGAAACGTAAACGCCTCTTTCAATCCCCGCGATTTCTCCGGGAGTGAGTCCGTAATTTTCGAGTTTGATCCGGGTCGTTTCGACTTCGGTCTTAGCGGTTTTGTATTGCATGTTCGCGAACTCGTAATCCTTCGCGGAAGTAACCTTCATATCGAAGAGTTCTTTGGCGCGATCAGCCTGCAACTTCAATGCTTCCAGACTGGCTCTCGCTTTTACGTAGGAAGCTTCGACTTCTCCGAGCATCACGGAGGAAAGAATCGCAAGCGGAGAACCCTGGCTGACTCGGTCGCCTTCTCTCACGAGAACTTTTTTGACTCTCGCTTCCACGGTGGAACCGGCCCTCGCCATACTTTCGGGATCGTAGGAAATTCTACCCGGAAGAGCGACCTCGTCGAACGCGGAAACTTCCTTAAGCTCGACTAACGTCAACGGATGTCTCTTTAATATTTCTTCCGATACGCTGAACCTGTTTTTATCGACGACGGTTTGTTTTTTTTCGTCCGGTTTTTTGGAAAAGAATTTTTTGTAACCGAAATATCCCGCGCTTAAGATCGCGAGAAGAACGAATGTGGTTTTATATCTTTTTATGAAATGGATCATACGAATCTCCGGGATCGATTTTCAATCCCTTTCTGTTTTTTTTCCGACGGCGGCCTTATAGATTTCGACCGCGTTGTAATAGAGATACAATACTTCGTAGTAATCCCTGAGGACCGTAAGGTAATTTTTTTCGGCTTGAAGAAAGGTAACCTGATCGGACGCACCGCGAACGTAGGCTATCCTGGACTTTTGTTCCAACAGTTTATTCTTTTGTAATAGATCAATTCTTTCGTATTTTGCGAGAAGGTCCTCTCTCGCGAGAAGTTCTTTTTTGGAAGCCTCTATCTCTTCGTTGACTTCCCTTTTTTTGGCTTCGAGCGCGAGTTCGAACTTCTTGTATTCTTCCTTTGCGGAAAGAACCTTTCCCTGACCTCTGTCGTTCACGGGAAGAGGGATCGTCGCAAAAACCCCCGCGTAGTGTTCGTTACCCTTGATCCTCCATTCTCCCCCGACTTGAAGATAACCAAGGGCTTCCCTTCTTTGAAGATCGATGTTGAGTTTCTTTTCTTTGACCCTTTCTTCGAGAGCGGCGATATCGGGACGGTTGACGGAGGCGGTCTCCTTCAATTTCAACCCGAGATCCTCCAAGGATTTGAATTTCATTTCCGTTTTAAACGCGAAAACTCCTTCCGCTTCCCTGATTCCGGAAAGAATTCGGAGTTCTTTTTCCACGAATTGTCTGCGAACGAGAGCGTCGCGATAGAATTTTTCCACCTGGATCCTTTCCAACTCGAGTCTTTCGTATTCGAGAGGGGAAATGTCCCCTTTTTCGACCCGAAATTTCGTAAGCTCCAAAAGGTCGCTGTAATTTTCATAAAATTCTTTATTATAATCTACTAAATTAGTAAGAAATAAATAAGCCCAATAGTTCTGCCTAAGTCTGAGTCGAAAGAGTCTGTCGAAGTTATCGAATTCCCCCCAAACCGCTTCAAACGATTTTTTCGCCACCTTGGACCTAAGAGAAACCACTCCGTATATGTCCAAATCCTGATAGAGTCCGGGAGCGAGTTCGGCGCTTCCGCCTTGGGATCTGTTGGTACCGAGAATATTAGGATCGGAAGGCCCTCCTCCCGGCACACCGATAAACTGCTGTTGGAATTGTAAGACGGGGTTTTTATAAAGAGAGGCGGTGATCACCTTTCCCCTTTCGATTCCCATATTTTGTTTTTCCGCGAGATAAAGCGGATTGTTTGCGACCGCATACTCCGTCAGCCTTTCCACGTCCCAATCGATGATCTTTCCGGTAAAGGAAATCGGATTCGCGTTAGTCGCGTTTTGATTTTGCGATTGCGACAGTTGTGTTTTCTCTTCCTGGAAATTTTGGGAATTCTTTTCGTTTAACGCGGAACCTGATTTTTTCTTTTCCTCTTCCGTTACGGCCCCGGATTCGAGAGGAATCACCTCCGTATAAATCGGAGAAGGCGGGAAAACAAATCCGAGAAAACCGAATAGGAAAAGTACATTTACGAACTTTCCGGGTATGAACCTAAGATTGCGGATATTGCAATTTTCGGGTTTTCCAAAAAAGAATATTCGAAATTTGGAATGATCCTCGGACTTGAGCGCACCGATTCCATTTCGATACGACTTCGGAAAAATTTTTACCTCGCCGCGGAAGAATTCGTTTTCAAAAAACGATTCTCCATTCGGATTTCTTAAAACATTCTGTGAAGATACCATTTCCCCTGCACTTTCTTAAAGTATGGATTGAGAAGCTCCTTTTCCAGTTCTTTATTTTCTTTAAATCCGAGTTTCAATTCGCATTCCGTCATACTTTCGTAATAAAACTCAACCTCGATCCCTCCCGAAAGTAAAAACAAATCCCGAACCGTCCTTACGTTTTCGGACTCCTTTTGTTTTTTCAGCAATTCCCGATCGAAAAAATAAGTCTCGAAATAATTTCCTTCTTTGGAGAGTTCCTTTTTGATTTCTTCCCGGGTCCAAATTCCTTTCAGATCCAATAACAATCCGTCTTTCGGAGAAACCTGATCCGGTAATTTTGAAAAATCTTTTGCAATCGTATCTTCCACCAGGGTTTTTATCAATCGTAGAATTTCGGGCGTGTCCTTACTATGATCGCCCGTGTGACCCGCGAGAAATACCTTTCCGGCCCGAACGTCCGGGCTTTTTAGATTCGTTGTGGATAAAAAATTTTCCCGTGCCGACGCCGACGCACAAGAAAGGGTCATAACCAAACCTAAGAAGAGGAAGAGCCCGCATTTTTTTTCGGATAAGGATCGTTTGCAAAGAAGGTTCATTACGGTTTCCGGATTTTCAAACAAGGAACGAGCCTAATCTCTGAAAATCAATCCGAAAGTCGAGCTCAAGTTTTGTTTTTCCATTAACGTCTAACATCACGCGCCTTTCGCTTCCTGACGAAGCGCTTTTTTAAGAAGTTCTTCCAGATCCTTTCCGCCGATCACGTTGAGTACGGAGGAATTCTCCGTAAGAAAACGTTTAGCGCCTTCCGTAAACTCCGCGTCGCCGACGATAAAAGCCTTATCCACGCCCAACTCACTCAACTGACCGATGGTATCCCGAAGAAAAATATCCGAAATTTTCGCGTCCTTCCATTTACGAAATTTGAATAGGGCGCGAGTTTCCTTGTCCGCTTTGTACAAACCCGTAAGATTGAGACCGTCCCCTTCTTTGTTGGGAACTTCGCGACTCACGGTATAGTTCAGAGCCGTCACGATTCGAACGCAGAGATTTTTAAACTCGACCCCTTTCAGTTGACGATAGTGATCCAAAACTCCGACGCCGATTTTAGAAACGTCCGAAAGAAGTTTATTCCCTTGATCGTCCAAGATCCCCTTGATGTGAAAGGACTTGGAAGACTTCAGTCCGGAGAGTTCGTAAAAACGTTCCACCGGAAAAAGTTCCCCGAAGATCCTAGCGATCTCGTCGTCCAAAGAAAAGTTACCCTGAGCGGCGGTCTTACTCGCATCGGTTCTTTTGGTTTCCAATTGAAATTTGTAGTTCGCGAGTTCCAAAATTCTTTGGTCGTCGATTCTTTCGGATTCCGCTTCGATGAGATACTCGCTCGCTTCTTCGAGTTTGCCGAGTTTAACCGCCAAAAGGGAAAAATGAACGTCGGAGTCTATCATCTCCTGTTTCCAGCCGCTCGTCCTCGCCGTCTCCATACAAAGTCTCGCGTGTTTGAGAGCCTCGCCCAAATTCTTTTGAAGGATAAAACAACACATCAAAAACTGAAAGACCGTATAACGTATGTAATCGTCTTCGATCAGATCCGCGACGTTGTTTGCAACCTTGACGGCTTCGTCGTATTTCCCGTCTCTTGTCAAACTGAGAGCGTATAAAAAACCGCCTACCGGAGAGGAAGGATCGAGTTCGTAAGCCTTTGCAAAAAATTCGACCGGATTTCCTTTTCTAAGAATCGCGGAGATCACTCCCTTGCCGATAAAGATGGAAGCGGTTTTGATTTTATCGTCGGAAATCTTACCGAGGAAACGATCCGCGATCGTAAATTCTTTTTGGCCCAGTGCCATAAATCCGATCCGAACGTTCGCTTCCGGATTTTCCGGATCGACGGTAACGGTGTCCAAATAATGGAAGAGGGCTTCCTCAAATAAATCCTGTTGGTAATAGATGTCGGCGACTCGGTTGGAAACGACGACCTGGTTGATTCCCTTCTCGTAAGACCCTATCTTTTTGATTTTTTCAAGATGGCGGGCTTCGTTGATCGTATCCCCTTCCATCGCGTAGATTTTCGCGATCACATAATGAGCCCGGACGTTCGAGGGAGAATTGTCTAAAACATCCCGAATGATCGCTCTGGCATCCATATAATTCCCCATCGCGGCTAGGGCTAGGGCCTTTTCATACGCGTCTTTCTTGGTCTGAATCAGAAAGGATCCAAACGCAACGATCAGAATGATTCCAATGGCAACAAGAATGACGAAGATCATTTTTTTTGTTTTTCTTTCAGGTTCCGGTTGGTAAATGGATAAAATCCCGGAAATTGGTCCGGGTCTTATCCAATTTTAGGATAAAATCAATCATTTTGTAGAAACGAAAACCAGATGGGAAAACTTACCTACTTCAGATTCGCGTATTCCATTGTAAAACGCGATATTACGATCAGTGTACTTCATATGGGATTTTCCGCTTTATTTTGTTTTTTTCTGATTTTCGGAATCTTTCTACTCAGGATGGATAAGGCCCCTTCCAACTCTTCTAGTATCGAACTCTTCCGGAATTATCCTCAGTTGGTTTTATTGCTCAGTTCCTCCGCGCTGATATTTATGGCGATTACGAGAACCCTCCTTCGAACCGCCGACGCCGGAATTATGATGGCCGTCGGAGGAAATCGAATCGGAACGATTCGACTTTTAGTCTCCGAACTCTGGATTTTACACGGAATCGGATTTTTTCTAAGTATGCTCGCGACCGTTTTTTTCCCACCCTGGGTGGCCGAAGGTTCCAGTTTATTCGATTACGGAAAAGCTTTTTTGATTTGTATCGCTCTCATCTCCGGAATCGGGTCGATTCTGTCCTTGATTCTCACCTATTTGGATCCGTACCGATCGATTCGGAGGGGAAAATGATCCTTCGCATCAACGACCTTTCCCGAGAATACGGAAAATCGAGGGCGGTCAACGGGGTTTCCTTCGACATGAATCAATCCGACTATGTCGCGATCGTAGGTCCGTCCGGCTCCGGAAAAACGACATTACTTTCCATGATCACCGGAATGCTTTCCAGCACCTCGGGAGAAGTTTACTTCGACACGACCAAGGTCAGCGATATGAGTAGCGGAGAACTCGCGAACTTCCGCGCGAGAAACATCGGCCTTATCTTTCAGTTTTCGGAACTACTTCCTCATCTGGACGTCGAGGAGAATATTCTGCTTCCAGCGCTTCTTGTTGGAAAATTCAGTCGGAAGGAATACCTGGAAAAATGCGAATACCTGATTCAAAGTCTCCACCTCGGATCGATCCGAAAAAGTTATCCGAGTAAACTTTCCGGCGGTCAGATTCAGATGACCGCGATCGCGAGGTCGCTTATCAACGAGCCCGAACTTTTACTCGCGGACGAACCTTCGGGAGATTTGGATCCGGAAAACAGCGAACTCGTACGCAATCTTCTCTACGATTTCAATTCGAGAGGACTTACGATTCTATTAGTAACTCATGATATGAATCTCGCATTCGACGCAAAAACGATCTATGAAATGAGAGAGGGAGAATTTACCCGGGTGGTAAAGTGAAATCCTATCTCGGAATCGATATCGGCGCCGGAAGCATCAAAGCAAATCTGATCGATAAACAAGGAACGGTTCTGAAAAACGCGTCTCGGACTACCGGAGCGGAAACCGACGAAAAACAATTTTTGGATTCACTTTGCGACATCGTTGTCGAGATGAAAGATTTCTCTCTTACCGCGATCGGAATCGGGAGCCCGGGACCGATCGACTGCGAAAACGGAATTTTAATCCAATCCGCAAATCTTCCCTTACTCAAAAATGTCGCGTTAGTCGCTCATTTAAAAAAGAACTTTCAAATTCCGGTATATTATAATAACGACGCAAACCTCGCCGCGCTCGGGGAATATCGTTTCGGTCTCGGAAAGGGATCTCCCAGTTTGGTGATCCTTACGCTCGGAACCGGACTCGGAGGCGGTTGGATCTATCAAGGAAAATTGTTTAACGGTTACAAAGGAAGCGGAATGGAAGCGGGACACGTTACGTATCTTCCGAACGGTTCTCTCTGCGGTTGCGGACAAAGAGGTTGCACCGAGGCATATTTCAGCGCGAGCGGTCTCTTAAATCGATACCGGGAAAAAACGGGAAACCGCTTAAACTCCGTCGAAGAATTCTTCGATAAAAATCGAAAAGGGGAAACGAACGCATCGATTTTGTTAAACGAAGGAATCGAAGCGCTGGCGCAACTCTGCAGGGGGCTCATTCATACAATCAATCCCGAAAAGATCGTTTTTACGGGAGGACTTGTGAAGTCCTGGGATCTATTCGGAAATTCTCTCAAAGAAAGAATCCGGGAACTGATCTTTCCGATTTTCAGAACTTATACGCAAATTCTGCCCGGTGGAAACGTATCCGGAGCCTTAGGCGCGGCCGCGCTTTGTATGGAGAACCACGAATGAACGAACACAATTGTATTTTCTGCAAGATCGTCCGAAAGGAAATTCCTTCCAAGATCGCGTTTGAAAACGATGAAATATTAGCTTTTCATGATATTTCTCCCCAGGCCCCGGTTCATATCGTTTTTATTCCCAAAAAACACGTAACGTCCCTCGCGGAAATCGAAAACGAAGACTCCTCCCTGCTCGGAAACGTTCTGCTTCGGATCCGAGACACCGCAAAAAATCTGGGATTTTCCGAAAACGGATACAGGGTCGTAAACAATACCGGAAAAAACGGCGGACAAACCGTCTTTCACATTCACTTTCATCTTTTAGCGGAACGCCAACTTCATTGGCCGCCGGGTTGAACAAGGAGCCCCACTTTGAAACGAATCTTATTCGGAACCGTTGTCAGCGTCGTCGCCCTCGGATTTTTATTTTCAAAATTGGATCTGAGCGAGTTCGCAAGAATTCGGGAACGTTGGGAACCCATTTATCTCGTTCCATTTTGTCTCTCTTCGATTTGGGGTTTGATCCTTTTTTCCTGGAGATGGTATCTTCTTATGGGAAAACAAATCCGCTTCCGTTATGCGCTCCTTTCCTCCTTTATCGGAGTGGGAGCGAATATGTTTCTTCCCGCGAGAGGCGGAGACATCTTCCGTTTATACTTTTGTAAAAAAGAATCGTCGCTTCAATATCCCACGCTCGTCACGGCGCTTTTTATCGAAAAAGTATTAGATTTTTCTTTTATATTTTCGGCGGGGATCTGCGCTCTGATGTTTTTGGGAATCAAGGACGAAAGCAGCGATTCGTTCCTGATCGTGTCCTCTCTTGTGTTGGCCGGAATTTTTCTCGGTTTGATCGCCGTTCGATTTTTAAACGAGACCATCCTATCGATCCTTGCTTGGACCGCGGGTCTCTTCGGTAAAAAAGAATGGTTCTTACACAAACTTTCGCATTATATCCGCGACCTAGGAAATTTTTTAGTTTTGAAACGATTCCTGCTTCCCGCCCTTCTTACCGCGTTTACTTGGTCGATCGGATACGCTCTCTCTTACGGAATTCTTCTCAAATTGGTCGGAATTGAAATGAGTTACGCCGGAATCGTACTCGTCATGTTTGCCGGTGCGGTCGGTGTGATGGTTCCTTCCGCTCCGTCCGGTGCGGGTGTGTTTCACGCCTCGGTCACATCTTCCTTTGTTCTAATGGGTAAAAAGGCCTCCGAAGGTTTGTTCTATGCGACGACCGTTCATCTCGCGCAATTCATCTTACAGAGTGTCTTTGCGGTGATTCTTTATCTCTATTGGATCGTAGACAGAAGAAAACGCGGTCTCGATAAGGCGGAATTTTCCCTCAAAGAATCCGAAATCATAGAAGTGGAAAGTTCCGAAGAAGAGACTGCGTAGAGTTCGGCCATATCCGAAATTGAATCCGGAAAACGACCGATCGGTAAAGAGGTTGTGTCGATTTTTTCACAAGACGATCGAAAACTTAGGAAATAGAAAAGAAGATCGTTCTAACGAAACTTCGTTGTATCCTTTGGGTTTTAATTTTCAATTCCTGTTTTAATTACGGCGTTATCAAGAGGATAACTCCGATTTCGGATACGAAAGAAACGGAGGTTTGTAGATTCAATCCGCGTCAATTGTCGTATCAAGAATCGACCCTAATACTGGATGCGGAGTTCGACTTCTGCAATGGAGAAAAAATTGCGAAAACGTATTGTTTTCACGATCCGTTTGAAAATTCTTATGAACATAAAGTTTTAGAATTAAAAGATACTTGCGAATTAGAGAAAGATAAAATATTCAAGAAGATTCGGATCATAAAGTCCGTTCTTAAAAGTTATTTTCTCGTTTACGATAAGGAATTACAAAAAAAATATTCGCTTAAATACCATTACCTGGATTTACAAAATTCTTTTTGAAATTTATCTTAAATCGAGATCATTTGTGAAACCACTCACAGAAACGATGACTTGAGCGGCAATCTATAACTTAAAAAATTCGCAACGGATCTTATTCCATTCTACTTTTAAATCCAATGATAAAGATTCAATTGCTAAAAATCTTTAAACCCATAAATATAGCAGAATCTACTAAATTATAAACTTCATAAAATTCATATATTCTATTTTTATAATTATTTCATTCCGTAAAATCCGAACCTGTCGATTTCAGTCTCGATATCCGGAAGACGAAAAGAAGGGAAACAGAAAGAGAATTTCAAGAATAGCCTCAAGAATTTCCGACAGTCGATATCTCCTTGTTTGGACCGGGAAAGTGGATTGCGTTTTGATTCGGAACCGGATAACGGCGCCTCCCTCCCTAAAACCTCGAAGATTTTTTAGCGAAAAAGCAAAATCATTACTAGGGGAAATTGATCAAAACGACAGTATTTTCTAGACATAACATTCAATTTTCCTACACAAGTCTTTAGCCTATTCCCCACACACGTGGGGTTGGATGGGAAACAGGATAGATTTTGATTTAAAGTCCTATCCACTGATTCCTAACAACTATCCACTTGAAACACACACGTGGGTAACGTTATGGCTCTCTATGGATCGCGTTCTATACAACCGGTTTTTTTTGATAGATCGTGTGTCCCAAAAACTTATAACTATCCGAAATTCCGAACAAGGTTTCCGAGTGACCGATCACGAGAAGTCCCCGGTCCTTCAAAACGGTTTCAAAATTTTCGAATATTTTTTTCTGAGTCGGTTTGTCGAAGTAGATGATTACGTTCCTGCAAAACACGCAGTCCATCTTTTCCGGAATCGGATACGGAGTTTCCAAAAGATTGGCCTTTCTAAAATCGATCAGGTCCTTGAGTTGTTGTTTGGCTTGATACGATAATTCTCCCCTTTCCGGGTCCCGATGTTTGGTAAAATATTTATTTTTGAGTTTATCGTCCACGGGTAAAAGACGATCCTCTCTATAAATTCCTTCCTTGGCGGCGTTGATCACGTTCGTATCTATATCGGATGCGTAAATCTTAATGTCCCAACCGGGTTTGTATGCGAAGTATTCGAGACAAGTAATCGCGATCGTATACGGTTCCTCTCCCGTCGAGCAGGCGCTGGACCAAATTCTTAGGATTTTTTTTCCGTTTTTACCGGCCTTCTCTTCCACCGAAGGAAAGAAAGTGGACTTTAAGAATTCGAAGTGATGATTTTCCCGAAAAAAATCCGTTTTGTTCGTAGTGATCCGATTGATCAGTTCCGTGAGTTCGCTGTTGAAAAAACCGTGATCCGCGCGGAGTCTTCCGATATATTCGGAAACGTTTTTTAAACCGAAATGTTTCGCCCTTCCGTTCAACCTGGATTGAACCATGATCTTCTTATGATCCGCGAGAAAAATTCCCGTCTCTTTGTACATTAGAGATTTGACGAATTGAAATTCCTCGTCCGAAATCGTGGTTATCCCGAATTGGCTTTCTGTCATATAATGGAATGGTTTACAAAGAACCTAGTCATCTGTCAAGAGTTACAAGTTTAGGTTTTCAAGATATGAATTAAAAATCGCTTTGTAACTTTTCTCAATTCAAATAATTGAAATCGATCGGAACTTTCTCGTTGAAAACCTTTGATACAATGGGACGGTGTAAAAAATAGAATTCAAACGAAATATTTTTTTGAATCCCTTATGGAACCATTCGAGAAAAACGAATCAGAAAACGAAGACGATTTTTCGGCCCATTGGGAAACCACGGACCCGATGTTGTTATCCATCGTGAAATCCTTTTTGGACGCGAGGGAAATTCATTATTTCGTCGTCGGCGAAGAATTGTTCTTTTTGGGGGGAGCCGCGGTTCCCGCCGTAAATCACACTGCGGTTCTATATTTGGCAAATCGGGATTATCCGATTTTATTGGAGTTTTTGGAAAGAGAGAACCATTGAAGATAGGAATCGTTAAACATTTAAACGCAAGACCGTTAACCTGGGGATTTGAAAAAAATCAAGAACACGAAATCGTACCGGAAAATCCGGCCATTCTGAAAGACTACTTGATAAACGGAGAGATCGATCTGGGTTTGATTTCATCGATCGAATGTATACGTAACCGGGAAGTTCTCAACGCGTATTACGATACGGGAGTATGCGCCCTGGAAAAAGTCAGATCCATTCTTTTTTTTAAGAACAAAAAGGAAAAATATCCTCCCGAATCGATTTGCACGGACAACGGTTCCAAAACGAGCGTGGCCCTAGTCCGCGTTTTGGTACACGAAGAAAGCGGATTGATTCCGGAGGTGGAGCCAACGGATTCGAAACTCATACAGGAAAAAATCGCAAAAGGAGTCGGTTCCCACATGTTATTCGGAGACAACGCTCTATTAGCAAAATGGAATCCTGAATTTTACGAGGTCAAGGACTTGGCTCGGTGGTGGAATCAAATCACCGGACTCGGATTTATTTTTGCGCTTTGGGCGAGTAAAAAACCTTTGAAGGCGGACGATTCTATCTTCATTCAATCTTTGGAATATGGAATTTCTCACATAGACGAAATCATCGCTCACGAAACCAGACTTCCTCCGGTTTTGGTCCGAGAATATCTGACGAAAGAGCTTCACTACAAGGTAACGGAAAAGGATCGGGAAGGATTTATTCTTTTCGGAGAGAAATGCGAAAAGTTAAATCTGCTGTAGAACAAAAATAGCGCTCTTGCCGATTTCCATATATTAGAGTATCATGAATTTTGAAACGAATCCCGATTGCCCATTGCGGTTTATCCATGCCGCGTCCGGTTTCACCGGACCGCGCTCTCAGCTTCGGTCAATAAATTGCGAAAAAAGTAATGAAAAATCAACTTCAAATACAATTTATTGACCACGCATCGATCGCTCGCGGATTTAAAAAACACAACGGTAACAAACAAATGACCCGAAAAAATTCCAAAGAAGAATTCGAATTTCATCATACTCTCCGAGTGCGTTATGCGGAATCGGATCCGCAGGGAATCGTGTTCAACGCGAATTATCTCGTCTACTTCGACGTAACGATCACGGAATACTTTCGATTTCACGGCCTACCTTACGGAGAGTCGGTTTCCACACACGGAATCGACTTTCACGTGGTTCACTGTTCCATTGATTACAAGGCTCCGGCTCATTTTGACGAAGAACTTCAGATCTACGTCAAGGGATCGTATTCGGGCGTTAAGATTTTCTGGGATCTCGCGGTCTTCAAAGAAAACACTTTGATTTGTTCGGGCAATTTGGTCTACGCCGGAGTGGATGTTGTAAATGGTGGTTTGAGAAAGATCGAACCTAACCTCGCTTCCATCTTAAAGTTAAAATCGAAGTCGGAATGAATGTTAGAATTTATTCCCTATTCTTATAAATGGATTTCCCGAACTCTGACTTTGGAAACGGTCAGAACCGCAAATTTCCCATAAAGTTTTGCTCCATGCTGATCGAGAAATTTGAAAAGAGTATTTGTGATCTCCTGAAATTCCTTCGGATGGTATCGCAGTAGAACGATACCGATCGGATCTTCCTTATGAGCAAAAACCCATTCGCCAAAGTCCTTATCTAAAGTGAGAAGAATTGAATTCGATTTCTTGGCGATTTGCAGAATTTCGAAATCGCCATAACTTCGAAAATCTTCGAGGACGGATTGAACCGTAAATCCGGATTCCCTTAATTTTTGAATGATACGAAAATCAACGTTTTCATCCGCAAGAATCTTAACTTGCAATCAAACTTTCTCTGGAAATAACATCGCTCGAATAGGAAAGACAAGCAAGAATATCTTCTTTAGTAATGTTCGGAGTAGCGGCAAGAAGTTCCTCAACCGACATTCCTTCCCCCAACCTTTCCAAGATCAACTCAACCGTGATGCGCGTGCCTTTGATTACCGGCTTACCAAGCATCACACCTGGATCGGAACTCAATCGATTCTTATATTCCATATTTTAAAAGTAGTGTAAATCGACGGTTTGTCAAGATTCATTTTATGACCTTGTCGTATAGGAACGATAACCTTATGTATATTAGGGTCGCCCGAAAAATTAATTTTCTTCTCTTTCTTTTTTAACAAGACAACTGATAACGCCGTTTTGTTAAAAGCGGATACGGAATTTTTCGGGCAACTCTATTGCGGGAAAGTCAATAGATGACCGTGATTCTATAATCCCAGGAATGGTTTCCCGTTTTTTCAATCGTCTCCGCCAAAGGCAAACGATAACTGAGTCTTCCCAGATTGACGTCGCCTCGATTGGATCTGCATACGGATGCGATCGGAAAATTCACCTTAAACAGAATGGAACTTGTACGTAACAATCGAAGTGTCTCGGAATAAATTTTTTTTTCTCCGTCCTTCTTCAAGGTTTCGGGGGCCCTACTGATCGCCGGAATTTCCCTTTTGACGTAGATCGTATTTCCTTTTTTACGGACCTGAACCTTCCCGAGCATCGCGTCTTCGATTTGGGAAAGATCCTGAAATTCCACCTTATAGTAAACCTTCGCTTTTTCCCGAAATAAACTCGGATCGGTTTCCGGTATTATGATCTTTTGATACGTATAATCCTTGAGGGAAACGTTTTTGGAAAAAAAACCCTTGTTCAGTCTCCCTAAAATTTCGTCTTTTTGTGTGGGAAGAAATTTAATCAGGGATTCGTCGGAATTCTTACGCGTCGGAACTACATAAGAAACCTCTAATGTTCCGGAAAAGTCGTGATTGATCGTCAAGGTTTCCTCGTAATCGAAACAATTGGAAACGAATAATAGGATGATTACAAAGGGAAAAAACTTGGAAATCCGGCCGTAAAAGGGGCTCATGCATCAAATCTGAGACGCAAAAGGATTCCGTCAACGAAAAGAGATTACGAGCTTTTTCGCAAGGGCTCGAATGAAGGCGCCAATCTCCGGACGATCCCTAACAACTATCCGAGTAACTTGGAAATGGTGGAAAGAATTCCCTCTTTGATTTTAGTCGCAAACCCGGGCTCTGAACGAAGTCCGTGTTTTTTCAAAAAGGATTCCACGTATTGAAAGACGTCGTCTTCCGCGCGATCGCCCATCACGAGACAGGCGTGACCGTAGTCTTCGGAAGATCCGTTCGCTTTGGAGACGACCCTGAATTCCTTTTTTCGGGAACCTGCGTTTTCGTAAACGGCTCGGACCGCTTCCGGAGTCGCGATGACGTCCTTCTCACCCGCGATAAAAAGAGAAGGAACGGAAATTTTTTTTTGAAGTCGGATGTAATCGTACAATCCGTTGAGCGAATACATACTTTTCGTTTCGATCCAGTGCATAAACTGTTCGATAACCCCGTCGGAAACGTTTTCGACCGCATTCTTCATGATCTTCTTCACCGTTTTGGAAGAGGTCACTTTCGGGTTGTATAATATTTCGTCGATCGGAGTATAAAGTTCTCCCGCGAGAGGCGCAAGAATCGAAGCTCCGAATTTCAGATCCAACATTCTCCGAGCGCGGGGAAATCGGGAAAGAAGTCCGATCAGAGTGATTCCGATATGATTCAGATTTCCGGGACCGCCTAACGATACGAAGGCGGCGATGTCCTTCGTATCGTTTTTATCTTCGGACATGCAAAAATGGGAATATAAAATCATCGCTCCCATGGAATGCCCCACGTACGAAATACGATCGGAACCGGAGATCGTTTTCACTTTTTCGATCATCGCGGGGATGTCGTATTTTACGATGTCGTCGAACGTAAAGTCCTCGTAACGAGTCGGACTTTCGTGATAAGAACGACCGCAACCTCTCAGGGAAACCGCAAATACGTCGTAACCTCTGAGTTTCAGATAATAGGGAAGAGAATGCCTTCGATCCAAATCGACCACGAACTTGTTCGTTCCGATTCCGTGAACGACCAACACCGGCGCAAGTTGCGGATTCGGTTGGGGAGGAATATGTCTGTGAAGGGCGAGATTCCATCCGTCCTTCGTTTTCGCAAAATGGACTTCGTCCGCGATGTCCTCTTGTCCGTATAATTTTCCGATCCAATTCAAAAGAAGAGGATGGATGAGAAGTATTAAGATCAAAACTCCCGTGAAAATAAAAGCGAGTGTGGATGCGAACAACGCGAACAAAAGAAGTATGAGAAACGTAGTCGCTAAGTAGAAAGGGCTTCTACGATTCTTGAGGATGGCGATCACAGAATTAAAAATAACCGAAATTTCGAAATGTCAAGAAATAGAAGCTGCTTGCCCGAAAAATCCAGGAAAAGATTCTGGTTCAGAGATTTCGTCATGTCTCAAACTCCGGAATACAAACTCTACACTTCGCCCAACGGTTGGTACTCCATGGTGGTTCCGGCACATTGGGTTCATCTGGTCATCGAAGGAATTCCCGCTTTTTTCGAAGAAAACGGAAGCGGCGCTCTTCAAGTCTACGCCTTTGAAAATAAATCCGGAAGTTACGATCTCAGAGAAGAATTGAAAAGATATCTCAAAACGCACGAGATCGATTTCGAAGAGGACAAGATCGCCGCTTTCGAAAACGAGGAAGGAAGCAGGATCATGGCCTGCGAATTCGTGAAAGAGGATCGTTTCTGGATGGTTTATATGATCTCCAATCAAAAGAGGATGACCCTCCTTACGTATAACGGCGACGAAATGCCTCCGAGTTATCTCGTAGGCGAACTCACCACGGTCATAAGCTCCATTCGATTTTCATAATATATCTTCAAGTTCGGAATAATACATTCGTCCGGCGTTTCGATTTTGAACGTTTATCGAGGCAATATTTTTCGCGTGAAATCTTTTTTCGATTTGATTAAAATCGGGCCTTGATTTCCATTCTCCCATCATGAATTCAAACCGTAAATTTTCGGATAAACTTCGTTATCACTTCGACAACTTCATGTCCCGAGGAGGCGGCTCGGTTTTTGCGGCCCTCATACTTTTGTTCCTAATCGCTTTCGTATCTCTTTCCATTCTCCGCCTATCGGGGGGACTGATTTTCCCGGACGAATCGATTCAAGGTAAGGGAGAATTTTTGTGGAGAGTGTTTCTGCAAATTTCAGACGCGGGGGCCGTCGCCGAAGACGGAGAATCGAACTGGTTCAACAAATTTTCGGGAATCCTGACCGTGTTTCTGGGACTCGTTCTATTTTCAAGTTTAGTGGCCTTTATCACGAACCAATTCGATCAAAAAATCCAGGAGCTGAGAAAGGGAAAAAGCGACGTATTAGAAAAAGATCATACGATTATACTCGGGTTCGGAGTCAGGGTGTTGGAAATCCTGAAAGAGCTGATCGAGGCGAATTCCTCGGAGTCGAGGGCCGTCGTAACTGTACTTTCGGAGGAGGACAAGGAGTTTATGGACGATTATTTTTCGGAAAATCTGAAAGTCAGAAAATCGACGAAAATCATCACACGTTCCGGAACTCCCTCGAGTCTTCATTCGCTCAGAAAAGTAAACGCGAGCGAGGCTAAGTCCGTTCTGGTTTTAAACTCCTCCGGGGGCGAGGATTCCAAAGAAGGCAGAAACGTAGGGGATTCGAAAGTTTTAAAATCACTCATGGCGTTAGTCGCCGTTTGCCGTGATCGGGAACTTCCTCCGATCGTCGCGGAACTCCACAACGAGGAAAATCGAATGATCGCCCAGGAACTTTCCTCCTCGATTCAGGTGATGGACGAAAGGAATATTCTCGCAAAACTTCTCGTTCAAACTTCCAGAACATCGGGACTTGCGGTCGTGTATTCCAATCTCGTCGGTTTTGAAGGAGACGAAGTTTATTTTTACAAACCTCCTTCCGGTTGGAAGGGCCTCGATTTTAAGGAGATTTCATTTCGGTTTAACGAATCGATTCCCTTGGGATTCAGAAAAGAGAACGGAGAAATCATTCTCAATCCTTCTTCGGATTACGTTCCGAGCGACGGGGAAAACGCGGTGTTGCTCGCGGAGGACGATTCCAAAATTCGTTTTTCCGAAACCGCCGTTGGGAGTCCGAGGGATTTTCCGCTTCCGGACATAAAAAGATCCGTTCCGATCGACAAACAGCTCATCGTAGGTTGGAATTCCAAGAGCCCTCTCATCGTGGAAGAATACGCTAAGTTTGTTTCTCCGGGTTCGACCATCGACATCCTCGTTAAACAGATCGAGGAGGAATTCAAGGCCACGGTTGTACGTCTCAAGAAAAAATATCCGGCGATAACGTTACGCGCCTTTCAAGCGGATCTTTCCCAAGAATCCTCGATGAAACGACTTGAACCCGAATCCTACGACTCCGTGATCTTTTTGGCCGAGGAAAAGGAAAATATCGAGGAAGTGGACGCGCAAACGATTTCTCTTCTTCTCAGATTCAGACAATATTTCAGACGATATGCGCTGAAAACCGGGAATCAACCTTCTACGCAGTTGATTACGGAAATCATGAATTCCGAAAATACCGAAATCGTTTTGGAAACAGGCGTGAAGGATTTTCTCATCTCCAATCAGTTCGTTTCCAAGATGATGGCGCAGGTCTCGCAAGAACCGGACGTTATGCGCGTTTACGAAGATCTTTTTAGCCCTGAAGGAAGCGAAATCTATCTTAAACCCGCTTCGCTTTATTTCGAAACCCTGCCCCAGACTCTGAGTTTTGCGGATTGTGTAGGCGCCGCTCTAAAACGGGGAGAAACTTGTTTCGGAATCAGAATGTCTTCCGAAGAAAAGGACGAAAAAAAAGGATACGGAGTTTATCTGATTCCTTCCAAGGATGTCGAGTTTTCCATCAGCTCGGAGGACAATTTGATCGTGTTGGCGGAAGACCAGACTTAATCGGAAAGGGCGTCGTTCAAATATTCGAGAAACGGTCGCAGAATTTTATAAGACTCGATCGTATTCTTGATCAAATTCTTAGACAACAGATCCTCGTCCTTAAGTTTTTTTTCGACGATATAACTCGTATATTGAATCCATTCCAAATCGGGATGATCCTTGGAAAAACCCTTCGGGGCCGTTTTCAATTTCATATCCGAAAGTCCGCCGAACTCTTTGACGAATTTTTTTTCCTGAACGATCTTTTTTAGAAAATTAGAATTTTCTAAAATACTCTCCCGAACCTTTTTTAACACGGGAGAATCGGGCATATAAAGCCCGCCCGCCAAAAAGGATTCTCCTCCCGGTTGAACGTGAAAGTAAAAAAGAGGTTTCCTCAAATCCTTTCCGGTGGGACCGATACTCGCGCCGAAATTGGTTTTGTAGGGTTCTTTATTTTTGGAAAAACGAACGTCTCTGTAGATTCTAAAGATACATTTTTTCGGATCGACTCCGGCCAGGGACGGTTCTATTTTCGCCAGTCCGATGACCAGTTCGGTGATTAAGTTTTCGAAGTCCGCCTTGGCCTCAAGGAATCGATCCTTATTCTTTTCCAACCAAGGTTTGTTGTTGTTTTTCGCTAATTTTTTAAGGAAGTCAAGAGTGGACGGATGTAACATGGGAAAACCTTTTGCAAAAGAAAGGTTTCACTTTCGTTTAAGTCAAGTCCAAAATGAATCGACGACTCCGGGTAAACCAACTTCAAGTATTAAAAAATTCCATCTCCGATTTGAGTTTGCCCGCTTGTTCGTTCAACTTTACGGCCAGTTCGTCGATCCGGATCACAACGTCGTTGAGAAAATCTGTCGTTTCGGAGATGGCGACGATCGTTTTCGAAAATTCTTCGGAAGTTCGAGCTTGTTCTTGGGTATGATTGCTGATTTCATCGGAGGAAAAAGAAAGCTCCGTAAACGCGGACCTCACTTGTTCGCTTGCGACCAATTGAGAATCGGATAATAAGGTCACCTCGGAAACACGATCCAGTGTGACTCCGACGGTATCGCCGATACGTTGAAAAACCGTCTGGGTGGATTCGATCACTTCCCTTCCGCTTTTGGTCGCGCTCAACGCTTCCGCAATCGCGGCCGTAATTCTTTTTGCGTTTTCTTGAGTCTGTTCTCCGAGTTTTGCGATCTCCTGAGCCACAACCGCAAAACCCTTCCCCGCTTCCCCGGCTCTTGCGGCTTCGATGGACGCGTTCAAAGAAAGCAAACCGATTCGATCCGTAATTTCCTTGATCACGTTCATGGTCGCGCCCATCTTCGCAGTACTCCCTTCGATGGCTTCCATCGCTTTCTGAGTTCCTTTCAGAGCCTCTTCGCCGCTTTTGGTTTCGCCTTTCATTCGATCCGCATCGCCCTTGGTTTCCAAAAGAGCCGTATGAACCCGACGAATTCTATCTTCCAACTCCGCAAGGGAAGTCTGCGCCTTTTTCGCGATCTGAGTCTGACTTTCCGCGCGAGAAGCGGTGGAATGAATCGAAGCCGCAATTTCTTCGACGGAAGAACTCATCTCCTCCGAAGACGCCGCTTGATTTTGCATCTTTGCGGACAATTCCCTCGTATTTTCTCCGAGAGTTTTAGAACTTTCCGAAAGTTTATCCGCTTCCCGAGTCACTCTCTTAACGATAATACGAAGTCGCTTAACAAATTCGTTAAGCGCCCTGCTGTTGGAACCCAACTCGTCGCTGGAAACGGTGGGAAGAATATGAGTCAGATTTCCGTCGGACATCTCCGCGAAAATTTGAATCATGTTTTTGGAATTTCTTCGGATCGTGGAAGAAAGTTGAAACGAAGCGATTCCGACCGCAATCAACATGAACGTCAAAGTAAGGATCAAAGGAATCGTGACGTCGCCGAGTTGGATCCAACCGGACGTTTCTTCGAACAGAAGATAACCCAAGATGATAATCGGAAGTACGGCGATCGCCGAGATCGTGCTGAAAATTCTAGTATGAACTCCCACGGTTTTTATTTTTTCGGAATCCGTTTGAACCTCGTTCAGACGATCGGATTCCAAAAGATCCACGAACGTGGATTCCGTTAAAAAGAAATGAGAAACGCCTAAGATCGGATAGATGATCGCCGGCAGAAACGCAAAAGGAACGGATTCGATCGTTTTCGGCACGAAGAATAAGTGCATGATTCTCCAAGCGGCAAAAATTCCGTAACACCACTGGATCACGTAAAACCAAGTGTTATAAAGCGGAAAATTGAGAATTTTCGTTTTAATCTCGGATCTTTCCTTGGAGTCCAATAGAAACCAATTTTTATCTTCCAAGTTTCTAAAAAGTTTTCCGAGTATCGTAAACCGAACGGAAGGAACCACAAACGAAGTGGTCAAAGAAATTGTGGAAGAAACGATCAATGCGATCGACTGATCGAAGTCGTAACCTCCCGCCGAAATTACGAACAAAACCGCCAATGGAACGGCCAAAATCGAAGTCAGCAATTCCAAACCGACCGTTAACTTCCATCGTAACTTCCGAGATTCCAGTTGATTCATAGTGTTACTCTATTTTTACAATCGAAAGTCAATCGTTTGAACGGGAGCCGTTTCCATCCACAAATTATCGGCCGAACCTTTTTTTTTCCGCTAATGCGAAAGAAAAGAATCATCCGAAAATTATTTTTTCACTTTCGTCTCCTCAAATTACGGAATTCCGACACGGAGTTTTCAAATAGATCCCTAAAAGGCCAAAGTCTATCGCCGACGAACCCATATTCTCGATTTCCGTTGGGACAACGCTCACGCCGCTTCTTTTTTCTCTTCCGTAAACTTCAAATCCCGACCGAAATTTTTCAAAGAGTTCATAGTTTGTAAATACAACCTTTTAATTACGGAATGGTTCCAGCCGAACCAGCGGGAAATTTCTTCGTAAGTATAGATCTTTTCGACTCTCAAAAGTTTTTTCCTGAGTTTTCGTTTGGCCTTGGAGGAAAAAAACGCGGCGTTTTTCCGTTTGGAAAAAAGCATTTGATGAGAGATTTCCATTCTTTCCAAAACGGCCAGTTCCCGACGCCGGACCGCAAATCTTTTTTCCATTCTTTCCTTTAGAAAATCCGGAACCGAATTTCCGGACGCATAGAGAATACTTTTTAAAAGTAAAATCTCCTTTCTTTCGAGAAACAAATTGTGTTTGAGTTTAAAGATCAAAACTCCTCTCGGATCCAAGGCGCCCAGTTGTTCCCGTAGGAGAATTCTAAACGGACATCGCTCGGCGTTATAATCGGGTTCGTAGACGACAGAACCGGCTAAACCGTCGGGCTCTAAAAAGACGGGTTCCGTCTTTAGGGATTTGATTTCCTTCTTCCATTGATTTAATACGAGATTTCTAAAAAAAACGATCGCGTACGCCGTAAAATTTTCGAATTTTCGGGTCTCGTAGATTTCCGAAAAATATTCAATTTTTTGAATGAACTTGAGCAGAACTTCGTTTCGTCCGTCCTCGCTCAGGGAATATTTGCCCGCCGTGATTCTACGAATCCAAAAGTCCGCCTGTTCTACCAAAGCTTTCGAATCGCCTAAATTTTTGTATTCTAAATAAGAATTTATGAATATACGATCCTGTTCCGTTTTTTGTTCCATGATCGAAAAATCCGTTTCGATACTTTATCATCCAAGTTTTTTATAGAAATCCCAATTCTCCGATCGATCAAAATCCGGAGGTATAAATCCAAATTTTAGATTTTTTTTGATTGGAAAACGGATTGGGAGCGATACACTTTTTGCGAAGAGAAACAACATGCAAAGATTCATCAAAAAAATTTTAGTCCCCGTGGACGGTTCGGAAAGTTCCAAAAAAGCCCTGGAAATGGGAATCGCGATCGCAAAAGCGGCAAACGCAAGCCTTACGATTTTGGAAGTCGTCGAAGAGTTCGGTCCTCTTCCCGGTTATTACGAAAAGGCTCCCGAAGGCAAGGACAGAGTGAAATGGATTTCGGAACAAAGATTCGAAAAGATTCATTCTCCTTTGGACGAATCCCCCGATATCCAATGGGATCGTCTGGTCCTGGAAGGTTATCCGGCCGACAAGATCGTCGAAACGGCTACAAAAGGAAATTATGATATGATTGTAATCGGTTCGAGAGGTCTTTCCGCAGTCGGAAGATTTTTAGTGGGTTCGGTTTCGGATCGAATCGTCCATCACGCAACCTGTTCGGTCACGGTCGTACGATAACGTCAGTCTTGCGATATTACGCGGGCAAGACCCCGGGATTCAATTCTGGTCCCGGTAAAAGTGTCACTCCGGGAAGATTTTTCCAATCGGGATGATCTCCGATATGTCTGTATCTATGTTCCCATACGATTCGATCCCGAACCACAAGAAACGCTCCTGGCATCTGAAACGTATTACTTCCCGGGATTCCGTAAAAATGTCCTTTGAGAGTGGCTCTCGCGGTTCCGATCAATACTTCGGGACCCGCCAGTTGAAGGAGGTTTGCGTTTTGTAATCCTAGGTCCCGATAAAATTCGGTTTTAGAATCGGAGACGACACAGGCGTCTTCCCAAACTCCTTCAAAAAATTTTTCGCTGTCTTTCAAATTTCCGGGGAAAAAAAATAAGATCGACGGAAAGGAAAGACAGGTTTCGAAAATTTCCTTCAGATCGGAAATCGCTTCCCGACTGAAAATACAACCCGAATGTCTTAAAAAAACCAAAAGGCTGAGACGAGGAGGTAAACAAGGGAGAATGGTCTTGTTCCTCAGATGAATTCCGACCGCTTCTCTCGTTTCGAAACTTTCCGGAAGAAACTCCATACCTCCAGTATGCCTCCTTAAATTCCTTTGTAAATCGATTGATTTCTTCGTTTTCGAAAAATTAACTGCAAGCATGGAACTACTCACGCTCGATAAAGTCGTCGCAATTCTGACCCTAACACTCATGGAAATCGTTCTTGGAATCGATAATATCGTATTTCTATCCATTGTTTCCGGTAAACTACCCAAAAATCGACAGAATCAGGCAAGAAACCTCGGCCTCACGCTCGCCCTCGGTTTTAGAATCGGTTTGTTGTTTGCGGTCAGTTGGATCGCTTCTTTAACGGCCCCTCTCATCACGATCGTGGGTTTCGAAATCTCGGGCAGGGATTTGATTATGCTCGGGGGAGGACTTTTTTTGATCGCAAAAAGTACGAGTGAGATTCACGGTAAGGTGGAAGGAATCGAAGAGGATCAGCCCAAAAAACAAAAAATTTCTTTCTGGGGAGTGATCGTTCAACTGATTATTTTGGACGTCATTTTTTCCGTGGATTCGATCGTAACCGCGGTCGGGCTTTCGGGTCAGTTTCAGGTGATGGTGGCGGCGGTGATACTTTCGATGATCGTAATGCTCATTTTTTCCGGAACGGTAAGCGATTTTATCAACGAACATCCCACCATGAAAGTGTTGGCTCTTTCGTTTTTGATCATGATCGGAGCGATGTTATTTGCGGACGGACTTCACTTCCACATACCGAAAGGATACGTGTATTTTTCCATGGCCTTTTCCCTCGGAGTGGAACTGGTTAATATGAAAATCCGAAAGGCGCACACTAAGAGACGCTGATTCCCGCTTTGGAATTCCAAAAAGACCATTGCAATCGATACAAGGGCGCGAATGCTTTTTTAGGCCGATTTTTCCTCAATTCGCTTAACAAATCCCCGTTCCAAAATCGGTATTCCTGAAAAGCCGCTTGTGCGGCTCGGACGCTCAGAAGATCCAAGGCCTTGGAAGGATTGGGATTTTTTTCCAACTTTTTCAACTCTTGAAACCATTCCTTTTCCAAGGCTGCGATCCGAGGTTGTACGAGTTTTTTTGCGTCGGGATAAAAACGTTGGATCTCCCTATAAAACTTTTCGTGAGTCCACCAAAGGGAAATATCCGCCCTCGCTCCCGGTTGTTCGAAATTCTTTTTCAAGAAACTCGTTCCCGGAAAACCGACGGGAAGAAAAAAAGAGACGGAAGGAATCGAAGCGCCCGTAAACCAAAAACGATTTTGGGAGAGTTTCGGTTTTAACTCGGCGATCAAAGAAGCGGTCGTACCGTTAGGCGTAATCGGCCCGGTCGCGTGAAGGCAAACCGAACCCATATCGGAGGAAGAAGGATAAAAATCCTCGATTTGGAGCGGTTCCCCTTCCGTTCTAAGGATCTCCGCCGCCGCGTGTACATCTAAATTCCCTTTTTTGAATGTACCCATCGCCTTGGTTTTTGCCCTTCTTACCCTACACTTGCTGAAAAAAGTAAAAAAAGAATCCGAAAACGCATTACAAAAAGAGAATGTTTCTCCCTTTTTTGTCCAACCCTTTTCGAGGGCAAACTCGATCGCTCCCGGATGAATCGCGTCGTAATCGTTTTCCAGAGTGAGCCCGTTGGAAATCGAATAAAAACCTTCGATCTTTTTCCAGGCCCAGAACTTGCCCGCGGTTTCCAACACGAAAGCATTTTGAAAATCGGCGATCAAAAAACTATTATGATAATAAAAGGAAGAATTCGTATAACCGCCGCAAGCGTCTTGACCGAAACGTTCCAAGAGTTGCAGAATCGTTTCTCTTGCCGTCTCAGCGTCCTTACTTCTTTCCAAAGCGAGACGTAACAAATCCATTCCGGTCAAACCTTGATTCTTTTTTTCAAAAGGGATTTTCGTAAAGACCGCTTCGTTTCCGATCACAACCCCGGAAGCGTTGGCCCCCATCTCCGCTCCCCACATCTGAAAGGGTTTTGAGAGAACGACTTCCTGAGTTTGTTTCACACCCGGAACCTGAATGTAAGTACAAAGAGTTGCCGATTCTCCGGAACGGGCAGGAACTCTCAAAAGAGCTTGAGCCTCGTTGGGTTCCCTGTCCGAATTCTTTCCGAAAATCATCGAACCGGTTCCCGTAAAAGACGGCGTGGCGACGAACGTATCACACATGATACGTTGAAATTCTTCGTTTGGAATCGTTTGACAAGCGGTTTTTATACGGGGCACAATAGACGGAAGAGCGCGAACGGAAACCGTGTTTTTGTTTGAAGTATGACAAAATTCTCCGACGTCTCGATTTCATATCTTCTGGAATCGATCGTGAAACAAAGTCGATTCCCGGTACGATAACGGCGACGGAACTTTTTTTCGTTTTTGAAAATAAGCAAAAATAATAAATTCTAAATTGTTTATATATAAAATGATCAATAAAATCGTTATCTTAATCATAATCGTTTCCCTTGAAAGCTGCGTTACATTTATGACCTTACCTACTTGGACGGAAAAGGGAGGATGTCCTATTTATAGCGGAGTCCGAGCGGGTTGTGACGGAAAATCAAAACCTATTTCCTCTTTAGAATTTGCCATAACGTATTACTTAAGCCTCCCTTTTACTTTTGTTGCGGACACAATATTGTTGCCGGTATCGATTCCCTTCGGTTTTGGAAATACCGTTTATTACGGCATTAAAGATTGGAGAGCTAATAGAAAGGCCGCCGAAATCTATGAACACAAGTTCCCGCTGCATTATGCCGCAGAATTCAATCAAAAAGAAAAAGTAAAAGTTCTTTTAAAACAGGGAGCGAACTTCAACGCTCCGGATTCAAATGGTCGGACTCCGATCGACGCCGCGATCAACGGGAAAAATTATGAAGTTGCGGTTATTTTATTGGAATACGGCGCGCGTCTCGAAGAACCGAATATGGAATTTTTTGAATATTTAACGGAACAACGCAACTATAAAAAAATTGAAACGATCTCCGAACATCGACCGAATATAAAAAATGATTTTTTGTTTTTTGCGGTGACGACCGGAAATTCGACGTTAGTGAACGATTTGATTCGTATCAATGCGAACGTAAATTACATTCGCCGCTATCCTATTTTAGTATGGGCTTACATAACCGGAAACTTCGATATTATTAAAACGTTAGTGGAGAAGGGAGCGGACGTAAATATTCATTACGAGGATAGTGGAGAAATTTCAACGCCTTTCTTTAGAATTGTATGCGATTATCGAAATCAGAAACTACCGGAGAATCTTGAACGAATCCGATTTCTTTTAAAGAACGGCGCAAAGGTCGGCAATCTTAAAAAGGATAAAGAGGAAGCGATCGTATTGTATGAAGATCTGCTCGGATCGCCCTCTAATGACATCCCTATTTTATTATTGGAAAACGGTTTAAACGCAAACGAAAAAGGATATAACGGTAAAAACCTTTTGCAAGCCCCAATCGATAAAGGTGATATAAAGGTAATAAAGTATTTAAACGAACACGGAGCGCCGATAAAAAAATTAGACAAATCCTACCGCACCTCGTCTTTTTTATCCGCAATCCGCGAACAACGAATAGAAACGGTAAAATGGTTTTTAGACACGAATAACGCGGATGTTAAATCGATTCGAGACGTTGCATTATATTCCTCTAATATGGAAATTACGAAACTCCTCGTCGAAAAAGGGGCTGAAATAAATGCAAAAAGAAGAAACAAAGGTTATACGAACGACGGTTTCACCTTTTTAGCAAACGCCGTATGGAATAATCAACCGGATATCGTCGAATACCTGGTTTCAAAAAACGCAGACATTTACGAATTGAACGACAACAAAGAGACGTTGCTCTTTTTTATCACCGAACATAAAAATACGAATATGGCAAAATATTTAATCGGAAAAGGTCTGGACGTAAACGCAAAAAATTCAAAAGGAGAAACCGTCATCCTAAAATCATTTTCTCCTTTTGAAGATACCTGCAGTCTGAACCCTAACCTAGAATTGGTTCGACTTCTCATTGATCATCATGCGGATTTGAACGCGCAGGATTATGCGGGACATGCAGCCATACATTGTGCGGCCGTTATAGGCAGCATTGACGCCCTACGATTTCTCTTAAGAAACGGAGCAAATATAAACTTAAGAGACAAAGCGGGTTTGTCAGCCTTGGATTACGCGGAACGATATAATCATACTTTAGTTCGATATTATTTAAAGCTGAACGGCGCCGAATAATCCCCAAAAAGAATTCTTTAAAACGACTTTTTGAATTTTGTTATAATCTTTTCCCTTTGCACGACCGTGTCCACTAATTCGAAGGAAGTTCAATATCAAAATCGGGAATAAAACGGCGAAGGTGTTCGGTTTCCTCCGCCGTAATCGTGAATTGATGTAAAAAACTTTCTCCTAGTTTCCACTCTTTTTCTCCGTGATAAAATACGAAATGCACAGACTCGCCGCCGCATGTAGGAACCAACGCGCGCCTCCGACAACATTCATATGTATTTTCTAAAATCAGCTGAACGGTATTCTTATTTTGATAATTCCAATGCGCATTCTGCCTGTAAGCCGGATTCTGTCCTCCCCGCGAGGAGATGGATGATCATTTATCTTGCCCCGAAAGTTACCGATCGGAGTCCTTGCTCTCTACCCGCAGCCCTGCGGAAACGGCAAAAAGGCTGCCTATTTGAGATTGCACCCGGGAGGGTTTACCGTTCCCGATCTCTCTCGAAATCGGAGGTGGGCTCTTACCCCACCATTTCACCCTTACCCGTCGAATTTCTTCAACGGGCGGTATCCTTTCTGTTGCACTTTCCATACTCGTTTCCCTGAAATTTCTCTCAGGGTTAGAATTCCGGGGATTGCCCGGTCCCGTGTTTCCCGGTGTCCGGACTTTCCTCACCCTTTTGTTTGCAAAAGTAGCGCGATCATCCGGCAGAATGCTTACTTTCGACTATTTTGGAAAGGCCCAATCAAAACGAGAAAAAAAGAAAGATTCTTTAGAAATTTTGGCACGGCCCTTGCATATATCTATACAAGAACACTGGAGTTGAGGTGATAAGATGAACAAGTTTGCGACAATTGCCCTCTTTTTAAGCATTTTTACAGGGCTTTATGCAACTCCAGAAGCCGAAAAGGTTGCAGATGAGCTTAATAAGTTTAAGCCTGAGAATGAAATCCAACTTGCAAACAAGCTGAGCGCCTTAGGGAGTCTCAAACAAAAGGTAAGGGACTACGGTTCTGCCATCGATCTTTACGACCAATCTCTGATCATTCGCGAAAAGATGGGAGAAAAAGAATCTTCCGGCTACGCTCTGGTTCTCTATCTCAAGTCCATTTCGGAGTTCCGTCAAGGAAAGTCCTGCCAAGCGCTTGAGAACATCAAAAACGTAATTTCCATCTATCAGAAAATCGGGGACATCGATTCTGCTTTGAACGCGGAAGAAGAGGCTTATAAAAAGTATCAAGAAGCTTGTTCCATCCACATGGAGAATGTTGCAAACGCGCAGTAATCCTTTTGTGAATTCATCCCATCTCTAGTTCTAACTGACTTGACCCGCCCCGAAAGGGCGGGATTTTTTTGATTTGACTCTTCCTCTTTCAAGGCTAACCTGAAATTCCGGATCTTGGAACTCCTCTATCCTTTTCAATTTATCCGGTACAAAAACAATTCGGAGCCGCCTATGAAAATAAATTATAATTGGAAAAACGTCGATCATTCTAAAGCCGCCGAAAAATACGCCGACAGTAAATTGGATCGAGTTTCAAAATATCTTCATGCGGTTCAGTCTTTCGAAATTTCTTTCGAAATGATCCATGGAGAAGTCACCGCAAATCTGAATTTGCACGGTGACGGCAACAAATTCAACGCACAAAATTCAAACAAGGATATCTACGCTTGTATCGACGGATTGGAAGATAAGATCGTCAAACAAGTCAGCAAACATCACGATAAAAAAGCGAACCACTGATCCGAATTTTACAAATATCCCGTCCGGTGGAATTCTCCGCCGGATTCTTAAGTTAAGAATCAATCCTAAATGTCCTTTTCCAGAAAACTCGAAGAAGCAAATCAATATCTATCGGACGGAGATTTTGATAAGGCAAAAAAGGTTTTCGATTCGCTTCTCGGAGAAAGTCCGGAACATCCGGACACGATCGCCGGTTATTTTATTGCATCCTACTGGGACAATCGTTTGGATCGAATTCACAATACGAAGGAAGGAAGAGAAAGAAGTCACCTTCTCGTTCAATATTTTTCCGAATTTCAAAACGCGTTCGAACTGAGAAAATTTACCGGCACTTCTTCCTTTCGCGCCGTTTCGGAATCGGTTTTATCCGAAGCGGTCGATCAACTGAAAATCTCGGTTCAAAGGGAAGGCATTCACTTTCAAGATCCGTCCGCGTTGTTGAGTCTTATACGGGAACTCATTCGTTTCAGAGATTACCGAAACGCACTTGAAATTTTAAATTATTCTTCCTCCGTGGAAAGAAATTCTCCCGAGTTTCTTTACTTGAGAGCGGAATCCCTTTTTCAAACCGGCGAAGAAAGAAGGGCTCTCGTTCTCTTTCGGGAAGCCTTTTTAAAAGATCCCTCCGCGGCCCCGCTCGCGGTTTTGAAATCGGAACCGATTTTCTCTTGGATCGAAAAACTAAAAGATTCCTATCAGGAGGAATCGGATCTGAAAGAAGTTCTTCCGGTCGTTTTGACGGAACGGGGAGTTTTCGAAGAAACCGGAAATTATTCCGAAAAGGATATATTAGGATATTATCAAAATCTAATTCGTTTGAAAGATACCCTGAACTCCAGAAAGGATCTCTACGACTTTAAGATTCGTTGCAGGATCCTACAACACGCTTGTTTCCTTTTGGACGTTTACAAAGGTATGCAATACGGCGAAATCTATCAAGAATCCAAGAAAATCCTGGATTCCGTGGACCCCGGTTTTTTTCAAAGACGCCAAGAAGGAATTAAGGGTTAATTGTTTCCCTGCGTTTGTTCCAGTATTCTATCCAATTCTTCCGCAATTCTTAATTCCCCTCTTTCGGAAAAATATTTCCGAAGAGAATGGATCGTTTTTCTGGATTCCGCAGTGGAAGGAATTTGTTTAAGAAGAGCCTTATCCAATTCAAATTGAAACTTACCGGAAGAAGGAATGTCCTGAAAGTTTCCCGCTGGAGATTGCCCGAACACGGTACCGGATCTTTCCGATGGATTCGATCTATCGGAACTCCGATTATAAGTTACGAATACGATCGTAAATACCAAGATGAACGAAAAGGAAAGTTGCAGACCTCGATTGCCGAGAATACTTTCCCTCATTTTTTCCCACCCTTTTTCAGGCTCCGGTCGAACCGACTTGAGTTGATTTTTCAATCGGATCGAAAATTCATCGCCCAAGTTAATACTACGCAACTCTTTGTCCCTGAGTTCGGACATCGTTTTTATAAGCGAATTTTCAATTTTAAGCAAATCTCCGTCTTCCTTTCGCAGGAAAAGCGGTATTTTAAATTTTGACTGCAATCTTTCCATCTTTTTTACCTAAAGTATCCTTCACCCTTTCCGTCTTGTAAAATCAAATGTTTCAAAAATTCTTTCGCCTTAAAGAGTCTGCTCTTTACGGTCCCCACGTTGGTTCCCAGAACTTCGGCGATCTGCGCGTAGGACATCTCTTCGAAGTATCTGAGTTCGATTACCTCTTTGTAGAGATCTTCCAACCCGTTGATTTTGCTAATTAGATAGTTGGATTCGTCACTAAGTTCAATTTTTTTTTCGAATCCCAATCTTTCGTCCGTTACCTGATATTCCTTATCGTCCATGGAATTTTCTTTAGCTCGTTTCCGTTTCGCTAACATGTCCTTGGATTTATTGACTACGATCCGATAAAGCCAAGTATAAACTCCCGATTCCGCGCGAAAGTTACGTATGGATCTGTATCCGGAAATGAGCGCGTCTTGAACGATGTCCTCCGCGTCGTCTCCGTCCTTTACCATCGAGACTGCTTTACGAAAGAGTCTTTCTCGAAACGGACTAACGAGTTGAATGTAAGCTTCGTCGTCCCCTTCCTTGATTTTTTTAAGAAGGCCGATTTCGATCTCTCTTAAGGTCGGTTTTTTAGGAATGATTTGTTTCTGTTCCATTCTTGTAGAAGATGAATCCATGATTCAAGAATCGCGAAGGAATCGGATATGGCAATCCGGAAACTTGGGATAGGTGACTTACGTCAGGGATCTTGCAGAGAAAGATTGATCAAAACCAAGGATTCCGTCAAAATCATAGGCATCCGAAATCTGAGACCGTATACGAATCTTATCTTATGATCGATCGTTTCCGAACCGACCCATACGATGTCGCCCTCGAATTCGAGACGTTTTCCCGATTTCTTTTCTATTACGGAACCGTGTACGGGTTCCGCTACGTTCAAATCCTCCCCGCTTAAGATGAGACAGATTCCGGTTTCCGAAATGTTGCCGAGTTTTGCATGAAGTGTGATCAAACCGAATTCGATTTGTATGATATAGTCGACGTAAATACCCGGATAGTACCGATGACTCCTTGGTTGTTCGTCTGGATTGCCGGACATATCCGATCAGAGTCGAAGCGGAACGAATGTTTGTCCAGAAGGATTTTATTTCGATTCTTTGCGGATCGAGATTCTTTCCGGCACAATTCGCATTAACAGAATCAAGCGGATTTTTCGACGTTGCCGACCCGAGCGCTTGTACACGAAGGAATTGGCACGGAGTTTGTGTGAACCTTGAAAAAGACTTACAAACCGAACTTACAAAGTAATGTGTCGAAGGCCGAACGGAGCCGCGAGGACGAACGACGCGAAAAAACGTTGTTAGGCGACGTAAGGCTTTGGCCCCAACTTTTCGGCCACTTTGATTACTCTATCATCGAAACTATAAAACGAGAAATTTGAAGTCTATAACTTATTTTTTAAGCATGCAGCCGTTGCGATATGAACCCGTCTAAAAGTAGACAATCGGAAATTTGTTTTTTTATCGTTACAATGGATTCAATGTTTTCATCAACTTCAACTACATTACATTCGGAAAGAAGCTCCTTTCGCGTTTTCTCTTGTTTTGTTTAGATATCCAACTGCGCAAAGATCATTATTTTTATACCACTGCGGTCGTTTTTTTCAATCGATAATTTTTCGATTCATTCTTAAACTTATATTAACGTGAGTTCCATATAACAATACGAAGGCGGTCATATGTTGCGATCCATAGAGAATATATGAGGCACCTATTTCAGTGGGCACTTTCTGAACTCGGTGAAACGCTCTCCGAACTCAATCTCGCTCTCTGAATGCCGCCCCATAGGAAGGCATTCACTGAGTTTCTACGGATCGCGAGATAGCTCAGGCCTGGCAAGGCCGGATTCGCCCAAACTTTTTTACGTCGAATTCGCGTTAGTGTTGATCACTGACTAAAGCGGCAGTGCACACCTGCCTCCTCCATCCGGACACTGATTTACCGAGGCGCCGGTCGGATATCCTCCCGTACCTCTTCTGTCCTCGCCTTCTCCGGTGCAATTTCTGTTAGCGATTATGAAGTCAAAAGTATTGTGGTAAACCTCGCTTAACTGTACGGTTATCAATACTGTCAGAGTCCTATCCGGTGTTTCCAGTCTATTCATTACCTGGAGCGGATCTGTGGTAGGCGTTACAAATTGTCTGAAGAAGTCCAATGGCCTCGAACGCAAGGCCGTCGGAATTACCACTATCCCTTGAGAAGTCCTAAGAATCGGAACTGCATGTCCCGTCAAAGTTCCATCCGGCCTATTACGTCCCAATATCCCTAACCAAACGCTTCCGGGAGGAGAATTTATCAGTGTGTTGATGTGAGATCGTATCGCGGACCGAGTGATGAATTCATTGGAAGGAGTCCAGTTGTACTGAGGCAACATAGTCCTAGCCGATGCCAATCCTAACAGTCTGGATGTGTTACCGTCGAGACCATATATTCTAGGTACGTCTGTCAGCAACATGTCCAATAGCGGATAACGTTGTCCGAACGAGATAAAAGGATCCGTATCCGGAGCCGTATCAAAGAAATAACCTCCACTCTGAAGAGGTCCTTGCGAATGATGCTCCTGAAGCTCCGCTATCATCTGAAAACTATGAAGCAGACAGATACCGCATATCCCATGTAGCGGAGTCGCAGTTGTTGCCGAAACCGCTATGTCATAAAGCCTTCGAATCCAAGCATCGCTTAGTTGAAAGTCGGGCGGTAAGGTCCTTTTTTCTCTTTTATACGCATGACTTTCCTT
>NZ_ANIK01000115.1 GCF_000347175.1 Leptospira alstonii serovar Sichuan str. 79601 | reverse complement strand
AGCAGCAAAGCGTTGCGAGTGGCTCACAACGAAGTTGTGAAATCAACGCGATCCATAGAGCGTTGCATGAGTTCAGAGAGTGATCCGTTGAAATATGTGCTTCATTCTCTATGGGTCTTTGGCAGGGAGTGAGACTTTAGTTTCACAAAAATGTGGGAACTCCTACGTTTTTAAACGACGGGAAAATCGTACAAAAAGCCTAATAAACCGCCAAGGAGACAGAATCTGTGGGAACTCCTGCAAATTTCTTTCGAGGTTTTGGGACAGGCTACTTGTTAAACTTGAACTCATTTTTAAAATCTAGGAACTCCTAAATCCTCGCCAACTAACTCCAAAAGCCCTGACACCTAGAACGCAGGAGTTCCCACAAAATCCCCGGTTCAGAGCGAATTTTTCTTGTACTTTTTTGATCCTCCCACAACCTACGCTTATAAAGCACAAAAAGATCTTTACGAGATCGAATTCAAGTGCAGAATGCGACATAATTAAATTATAAGAGCCTATGTTGGATATGAGCAGCACCGAAACTGAAATTCTGGAAAAAAATCCTAAGAAAAAGACGGAAATCGAATTTCACAAACCCACTCTTTCCAGAGAGGACTTGAAAACCGTTCTGGAATGTCTCGTTGAAGACCACCTCACTACCGGAAATGTAACGACACGTTTCGAAAAAACGTTCGCTTCCACCTTTCGTTACAAACAAGTCATTTCCAGCAATCATCTCACTTCTGCCTACCATCTTGCTCTTCTTGCGCTCGAAATCCAAGCGGGAGATCAAATTGCAATTTCAACCTTCGCACCCGTTTCCGCACTCGATGCGATTTTTCTCTTAAAAGCCACTCCGATCGTAATCGATTTGGACAAAAATTCTTTCCATTTGAGTTCGGAAGGACTTTCTGCAGCTCTGGAAAAATCTTCCATAAAAGCGATTATTCTGGATCATTCTTTTGGATCGATCGCCGATGTAAAACGTTACGACTTCAAAGGGATTCCGGTTATCGAAGATATTTCCGAAGTTTTAGGCGCGCAAAGCGCGACATTCACTCCGGGAAAACAGGGAAACATCGCGGTTTGCGGACTTTCCGTCGATCAAATGATCACAACCGGAAACGGCGCGATGATCATTACCGATCAGGAAGTGTTGGCTAAAAAAATACGCGCAATGAAAGCGGGAAAGGAGCCCTACCAAAGAAAAGAAGGGCAACCGAAGTTAGATTACAATTTGATCGACTACCAAGCCGCGCTTGGAATCGAACAACTTTCCAAAATCGGAATCATCTTAGAAAGAAAAAGAAAAATCGCTCAGGTTTATCTTCAATCCATCTCCGGAACTTCGGTAAAAACTTGGTACGGAGATCCGAACCTGGACACGTTCAACCGTTTTATCATTCTCGCTCCGGGAAGTTACGAGCAGGTAGAAAGATATTTCCGTTCCTTACACATCGGAACTCAAAAAGTAGCGGAAGAACCGATTCATCATATTTTAGAACTTCCGAATACGGATTTTCCAAATGGGGAAAGACTTTTTCAAAGAGGTCACTGTATTCCGATTTATCCCAACTTGACAAAAGATAATATCCAAAGAATTTCCCAGGCAATCCGTAGAATTTATTGATCCATCTCGTACAACATGGAGCGAAACGTTGAATTTTTTCCGAATCCTGTACGTTCGTTCCAACGACTAACAGGATCAACGTGAGTTCGATTGAATCGATCCGAAAGCAAGTGCGCGAAAATTAAAGAAAACACTCTTCCCTATTTTGAGTAAAGTTATGCTTCTTATGGATCGGCATTCAGAAAAAAGATCGAGTTCTTTCTATTCGCAAGTATCGATTTCCGAAAGATTTCATTAGAGTTGTTGAAAATTCGATATTGGAGATTAACAAAACTGCTTCAATCGTCCATTTCAGTGAAACCGAAACAAATGGAGAATTAACTTTTCAACACCTCTAATCTTTCGAGGTTGTTCTTCAAATAGCTGGATTTCCAAACTATCTATAAATTCGCAGATTCTAATAGAAAGAAAACTCTATCGAATCCGAAAATAACAATCGGCAGGATACAATAAATTATTTTGAGAGCGAGAGATACTCAAAATTTCTTTACGAAAATTTGATATTGATATCTTTTTTAATAAGCCCCCCGAGCACTGGTAAGTTATACTGAGGTAGTCTATGAATATCGCCCAGCTTTCGATCAAACGACCTATTTTTATTTGCAGTATCGTTCTCCTAATGCTTCTCACCGGTTGGGTCGCTTTGGGAAGGATGGGAGTGGATCTTTTTCCGGACGTGAACATACCCGTCGTCTCCGTTACCACAATTTATCCGGGAGCCGGTCCGGAAGAAATCGAGGAGCTCGTTTCTAAGCCGCTGGAAGAGGAACTCTCCGCCATCTCCGGTCTGAAAAAAATTTCCTCCAGAAACCAAGAAGGTGTTTCGGTCGTCTTCGGCGAGTTTACGCTTGATACGGACATCAAATACGCGGAACAACAATTTCGAGATAAAGTCGGTCTCGTAAAACCGAAACTTCCCACGGGAATCAAAGAACCGAAAGTGGTTCGTTTCGATCCGGCGGATCAGCCGGTCGTTCGTCTTGCATTGTTTGCGGATTTGGATCAGTCTAAACTTTACGACCTCGCAAAAGAAACCGTAAAAGCAAGATTGGAACAGGTTCAAGGAGTCGGTTCGGTTAAACTCGTCGGGGGAACCAGAAGGGAAATTCAAATCGAACTGGACCGAGACAAACTGATTTCCTATCAAATGCCGACTGTCGTGATCGCCAACAGATTGAAAACCGCGGGTTTGAACGTTCCGGTCGGAAAGTTCGAGACGGGTTCTAAAGAAACTTCTTATAGAACTTTGGGTAGATACGAATCCCTTTCTCAAATCGAAAACACGATCGTTTCCTTCAGCGGCGAAGTGGGGAACGCAATTCTAATCAAACAATTAGGAACCGTTCGAGACGGCACGGAAGACGAAGAAACGATCGGTTATCTTTGGGCTTCGAAAGAAGCCGGAGTGGAAGAAAAAGTTTCCTTCTTCACAAAAATCGGAAACTTCTTCAAGGGAAAAAAAGATAACGCAGCTGCGGAGAAAGAGATCAAACCCGCATTGTTCATCGACGTCTACAAACAATCGGGTGCAAATACGGTTTCCGTTGCGGACGAGGTTCTCAAACGAATCGGTAAACTCAACGAAGGAATTCAAAACTTAGACGGAAAGCCGAAAATCCGTCTGATTCGAGACGGATCGAAATGGATTCGTTATAACGTAGAGGACGTGACCGAAGCCATCGTCATCGGGATGTTACTCGCGGTCATTACTGTTTACTTCTTTTTAGGAAACTTTCGCTCTACGGTAATTACGGGGCTTGCGCTTCCGAACTCGATGCTCGGCGCTTTCGTTTTAATGTGGGCGATGGGTTTTACCATCAACGTTATGACTCTTTTGGCTCTTTCCTTGGCGGTGGGATTGCTCGTCGACGACGCGATCGTAGTTCGGGAAAATATATTCCGAAAACTGGAAGAAGGAAAAGGAGTTTTGGAAGCGGCGGAAACCGGAACTACGGAAGTAACGTTAGCCGTCATTGGAACCTCCTTAACCGTGATCGCGGTTTTTTTACCGGTGGGATTTCTTTCCGGGATCGTCGGGCAATTTTTCAAACAATTCGGTTTAACGGTCGTATTTGCGATGCTCATTTCTCTTTTCGACGGTCTCGCGGTCGCACCGATGCTTTCCGCATATTTCGCGGGAAAAATCGATCACAACGCAAAACCGAATAAGGCCGTAGAACTTTTCGACAAATTCCAGACTTGGCTCGAAAGACAATATGGAAAAGTGATGAAAGTCGCCTTGAAAAGACCCGGAATCGTTCTTTTACTTTCTCTCGGAATTTTTATTCTTTCGATTCTTTCCTTGAAATTGGTAAAAAGTACGTTTTTACCCGCAAACGATCAGGGAGAATTCTTAGTCACTTTAGACTTACCGCCCGGAACCAGTCTTAACGGAACCAGACAGGTTGCGGATCAGGTTCTGGACGTATTGAGAAAAATTCCGGAAATGGAAATGATCGCGGTAACGATCGGTAAACCGGACGGAGGAGAACCGAACGCGGGAACGCTCGCCGTTACATTAGTAAATTCTAAAAAACGAAAACGTACTACGACACAGGTTAAGGACGATATCCGCGATCTTTTAAAATCTTTCGAGTATGCGAGGCCCGCGGTCTCCGACTACAGCGCCGTCGGAGGCGGAATTCAGTATCCGTTCCAGCTCGTGATCAAAGGGGAAAATCTGGCCGAAATGGAAGCGTATTCCAAAAAGGTGGTCGCAAGATTAAAATCCCTATCCGATCTTGCGGACCTCGATACGGATTACAGGGCGGGAAAACCGGAATATCAAATTCATTTGGACAATATGAAAATGCAACTCGTGGGAGTTCTTCCCGGAGTTGCGGGTTCCGAACTTAGATATCAGATCGCGGGAGACGAGGTCAGTAAATTTTACGATAAAGGAATCGAATACGTAGTCAAGATGAGACTTCGTCCCGATCAAAGAAACTTAAGAATGGCGTACGGGCAAACAAAGGTCCCGAATATCGCCAACAAACTCATCCCACTTTCCGCGATCAGCGTCGGAAAGGAAACCGCAGGACCTTCTCGAATCAATCGGATCGACCGAGCGAGAACGATCGTAATCAACGCGAATTTAGCGCCGGGCGGTGCGGTTCAAGACGCGACAAAAATTACGGATGAAATTCTCAAAAAGGAACTTCCTCCGCCGCCGGGAATTCGATACAACTTCCAAGGACAATCGGAGGACTTTAAGGAACTATTGGCGAATATCGTTCTCGCATTCGGTTTGGCCCTTGTGTTCATCTATCTCGTACTCGCTTCCTTGTATGAATCTTTTATCACGCCGGTTACGATTTTGTTCGCGATTCCTCCCGCAATTTCGGGGGCATTTTTCGCACTCGCGCTTACGAACGAGATGCTTAATTTATTCTCGATGATCGGTCTGATTCTACTCATGGGTCTCGTAGCAAAGAACTCGATTCTTCTTGTGGATTACGCAATGCAAGCGATGCGTGAAAAAGGTATGTCTCGAAACGACGCGATCTACGAAGCGGGGCTCGTCCGACTTAGACCGATCTTAATGACTTCCCTTGCGATGATTATGGGAACGCTTCCGATCGCTCTCGGATTCGGGGAAGCGGCTAAATCCAGAACCGCGATGGGAATCGCCATCATCGGAGGATTGATTCTTTCCACGGTAGTAACGCTCGTGGTTGTACCTTCGATTTTCGGATTTATCGATCGATTTAGAGAATGGATCGAAAGTAAGTTCCGGCCCGAGTACGATATGAACGCTTCTTTGGTTCAACACGGACATTCCTCCGGCAAACAAGAGGTTTACGAAAAGGAATGGAATTTCATTCAGGAAGAAGTGGAAGTGGAACTTCCCAAAAAATCCGAGTCAAAAAGATCCAAAAAATAATATTAAATTTTTTGAATGGAGAATCCGTATTCAACGGATTCTCCGCAAATTTCCCCGCCGATGTAAAACCTTTCCGATCCGAAACCGATTTAAACGACATCGAAATTCCAATAGGCGCCTCAATCGATAGTTTAAAATTCAAACCTTTTATTTCTTTCTCCGGAAGGAAATAAGTTTGATCCGAAATTATCGAACGTCCACTTTGGAAAATAAGAAAACGAACGGATTTGAAAATTCGGGGAGATCAATAGAAATCGTATGAAACTTGCAAAGGAAATAATTACTTCCAAGGATTCAAAAATCGGAGTGATGAAGTTGGTGTCGGACGGACCGATGACGCTTACACTTCCGTTGATACGCGAAATGGGTGAAATCCTGGGAGAATTTACCATGGATCAGGACATTCGAGCGGGAATCATTTCCGGACCCGACGGGGACTTTTGCGTAGGCCTGGATCCGGACGCGATTCTCAATGCATCCACCGACGAGATCTCCAAAATCATGGCCGGAATTTTCGAGATGTTCGGATCGCTCATGAGTTTTCCAAAACCCTTGATCGCGGAAGTGGGCGGAAACGCGGTCGGAGGCGGGGCGATCATCGCCTATTGTTGCGACTACAGATACATGGTGGACGGAAAGGGAAGAATCGGTTTCGCAGAACCGCTAGTCGGCTTACCGATCACGACATCCTTGATTCTTAGAATGAGACAGGTGATGGTACCGTCCTTCGTATCGGAAGCGGCATTGGAAGGCGCGCTTTACAAACCCGCTGAAGCGGTAAAGAACGGATTGTTAAGCGAAGTAGGCGCTTCCTTAGAAGAATTGAGAAAAAAATCCCTGAGCAAGATCAATGTCCTCAACCGAATTCCCGCGTCTGCGACGGTCGAAACAAAAAGAGCTTTGAACAGAGAAGCGTTGGAAGCGGCAAAGGCCGCGCCGAAAGAACTCGGTGAACTTTTTAAAAAACAACCTGCAATGCTCAAAAACCTTTTGGAAGCGATGAAGGCGAACAAGGAAAAAAGAAGACCTTCGATGACCCACGAAGCGAACTACGCATAAGAAAAACTTCCCGCCGCAACGACCTGAATTGCGACCCTTAGAAAGCAATTCATTGAATTCAGGGAGTTGTGGCGCTTTAGTTTTCCCACTATTTACATTTTCGATAAAGTAAAACCCGATAATATTTTAAGGCGGCTTCCGCTCCAATTTTTTGGAATTTGAATATTACGTTTTTCTTCTATAAAATTTCAATCCGGACCAAATATCCGAAACGGCGCAGACTTTTACGTCCACGATTCCCAAGTCCAAACCGATTTCACGAACAATATTTTCATTCAGATCGGTCGGTACCTTCGAGGAACCTTTGGGCCAGGAAATCCAAATCATACCCTTTTCCCCCAAGTGTTCCACAAGTTTCGGAAATAGTTTTCGTAAATCCTTGGATTCTTTCACAAATACATGCAAATAATCTAATGGACCCTTTAAGGTTTTTGTCATTTCCACTTTTCCAAGATGATCCGTAAGATCCTTTTGAACGTCTTCCGGAAGGTCCTTAAAAAATGCCTTCATACCCTCCTTGAGTCCGAGTTTATCGCCCAAGGATTTACCTGAATATCCCGCCATTGTTTTTCCTTTATACTAGGATGGATTGACTTTAGAACTTGTCCCAAAACTTATCGAGTGCCAATAGAAACGAAACACTGAGTTTCATAAAAACGCGGGAGTTCCCGCATTGGACGGTTCTGGACAAGTTCTTAGTATTCTATTTCCGGATTTTCCCCAATTCTTTTATCCATAAAATCAAAATATTCTTTTATCGTTGCCGTATGACCGAAAACGAATTTGGAAAAAAAGCGAAAAACGGGGGAATATACTTTTCCATTTTCGGTGATTTTCAGTTTGGTTCCGCCCGCAACGGAACTCAATTCGAAAGTCCAAGAACCTCCGAAAGGTTTGTCCTCGTCCATAATTTTCGATTCGATGAATTTATCCCTTTGATCCTGCACGAAAGAAAAAGCCGTCGCCTCTCCGTCGCTATAGGTTTCTTTCCAGGAATCGGAGGAAATCTCTTCCACATTTTTAACGTTCGATCTCCAAGACGGATATTCTTTCACGTTACGGATCAAGCCGTAGATCGTGTTTTGGTTTGCAGGAAAAATACGTTCCAAAGAAGAAAAATGATCGACCGGAAGACTCGCGCCGATTCCGTAAATTCCCAGAACCGAAAAAACCAAAAAGCCCGCAACGTACATTAGAATTTTATAAATCATTTATTTAAAACCTCCGGATGTTTTTAAAATAACGGAAATCACCGACTCAAAAAAATACGATAACCTTTTAAAACCTCGTTTTCGTTTTGAAAAGCCTTTACCCACTCCGAAACATAGTTTACCGTAAAACAAAACCTTTCGATTATTAGAGTCGTTGAAAAATTACACATTCATATTATCAAGCCGCGGAGATCACGCTGTTACAATGAAATAAAATGAGATCTAAAATTATTTTTTCAACAACTCTATTGATGGATATAACCCCAACTTTCCAAGATCTTACGCACCTCTTGTCCCATAGCCGCTTCTTCCTCTGACTCTTTGCCGCCGGAAAAACCGGTATGATAGTATAAAAACGGAATTTCGGAAGAAGCATATCGATACGGATTTTTTCCCAGAGAAACGTAATCCGGTTCGTATCGTAAAATTTCCGACACAACATCGGAACGAATCCCCCACTTGCCCACGCGATAATCTTCTATCTTTCCGTCCCTCAAAATTCGAAGGTTAAAACTCGGGGAAACGTCCACGGTTTTTACGGTCAAAACCTGATCGAAATCGTTTGATTCATTCAAAATTCTTAAAGTAACATTTTTCGAATCCTCCTGCAAAACGTTCAGACTTCCCGTAAAATCATAACGATAAATTCCGCCTTTAACAAACAGGCGGACTTCGCGTTCGCAGGTTTTTTCACACTTGGGAAGTCGTAAAAAAAAGGAATTTTTATCCAGCTGGTTTTCTTTTAAAACGTTCCTCGCTTGGTTTAACAAGGGAAGATCGGAAGTGGAAATGTTTTTCAATTCCTTCGGATCCTTTTTTAAATCGTACAATTCCTCGGGCATCTTGTGAGGAATTCCTTCCCTTGTCCTTCGAACGGAATCGTAACCCGGATATCTTCGTATAAATTTGAAATCAGGCGTAAGAACGGATTCGGAAAATCTTCCTTCCGTATAAATGACGGGTTCGAACTCCGGCCCTTTTTCACCCAAGATCGCTTTGGAATAATCCTTCCCTTTTAACTTTCCTTCCGGATACGAAATCCGATTGAGACCGAGCAAAGTAGGCGTCAAAGAAAGAAGGGAAACCTGATCTTCAAATTCTCTTTTTTGAATTTGATTCTGAAAAGATTTCGGCGGATGTATGATCCAAGGAACTCGAATCTCTTTTTCGTAATGTGTTTCCCCGTGCGCATAAACGTTTTCCGCAATAAAATGATGATGGTAATAATGCGACTTCTCAAGCAATTCGCCGTGATCGCTCGTAATCACGATCCAAGAATCCTCGAAAAGACCCTGCTTTTTTAATTCCTCGAAAATTTTTCCCAGCAGAGCGTCCGTGTAACGAACTTCTCCGAGATATTTTTTTTGGTATTCGTCCAACTCGTTCCAAAGCAAAGGATCGGATTCGTCTTTCAATTCCTGCAAGTATTTTGCGGGAGGTCGATAACCCCAGTGCGGAGTATTCAAATTGAGATGCAAAAAGAATAAGTCTTCCCTATGTTCCTGAAAGAAAGTTTCCGCCCTGGAAACCAATTCCTCCGTATCCAAAGTATCCTTTCCCACCTGTTGAACATTATGAAATCCTAAATCAACCCCTACCGAAGTATAGTCCATTAGAAAAACGTTATTCATTATACTTTCCGTAAAATATCCTTCCTCTCGAAACGCGTTCGACAACGTCAGAGGTTTTTTGGAATAAAAAATCTTTCTTTGTCGGCCGGAAGTATAAAACCAGGCGTTTCCAAGTCCGAGATTGGACGCTATCTCCGAAGTAAAGAAGGAAAGCATCGAGGGTTTCGTCCAATTTCCGTTTGCGATCGTTTTTTTGAATACGATCGATTCCTTGGAAAATAAATCCAAAACCGGTGTTGTCGAAAACGGAGATCCGCCGGACGACAAGGAATCCTGTCTTAACGCGTCGATCACGATCAAAATCACATTCTTTTTTTGTGTATTTTGTTTTTCTAATATAATCGGAGAACCCAAGAACAATCCGGAACCGGACTCGGAATCCCATCGGATTTTAAGAAACGATTTCGATTTACAGTATTTTTTTTCAGGCGGTTCTGCCGTTCCGAAAAGTTTCAAACTTAACGGACCCGGCTTTTCATTCACCCCTAAGTTTTTGTCGTTCCGAGATTGTAAGGGAACGGAATAACGATTCCATTCCTCCTTTTGCGATTTGAAATTTCGCTCGAAGATCTTTATATCATCCAATAAAATCCGTAAATCCCCGTCTCCATCGGCTCCGTTCGAAAGCCTCGCGGCGTAAAATTGAAAAAGATTTCCGCAAACGTCCGGACTCAAATCCTTCAATTTCAGAACACATTCCTCTCCGGCCGGAACAAAGACGGAATCCTGCGACTCGTTGATATAAAGGGACTCGTCCGTATAAAGAGTCATCTGTACGTTCTTCCATCGATCCTTAGGATTTAGATGGGAATACCTTCCCGGATTTTTTTTCCAATGAGATCGAAACTTCTCGATCTCACGATTCGCATCACCCGTACATCGAAACTCTTCGTTTTTGAGAAGACGCGTAAGATCCCCTTTGACCACGTTTTTATCCGAACTCGAAACTCGATTACATCCTACCGAAATCGGAATCGAAAGTATAAGAATCAAAAACATCCTATCGAACGACCCTAAGAGTGAGATCTGAGTTAGAAAGCGAACCGCCGAGTTCACGCGGCTTAATCTCTTTGATAAAGAAAAATTAAGTTTTTGAGAAAGGTGCGAGAACATGAATCCAGGAAAATCGTTTCGTTTTTTGAGACAACAGAAAAGAACCTTCTTATCGGAATGAATTTTTCCCAAACGAAATTTTTTTCTCTTTTCAAAGGAGCCTTTATGTTTATAACACGTTCCGCTATGTCATGGATTAATTCTTACAATCTACAAGACGATGTCTTCGCGGGAAGCGGAGAATCCAAAATCTTCTATCGTACCTACCAACCTAAGGAAGGTAGAAAAGGAAACCGAGTTCTCGTCGTTCAACACGGGATCGGAGAACACAGCGGACGTTACGAATTTTTAGTGGAAGCCTTTGCGGGAACGGGTACGGCGTTTTATCTTATCGATTCCCGGGGACACGGACGTTCCGAAGGAAAACGAGGCGCGGTGGATTCTTTCTCCGACTTTCTTTCCGACTTGGACAAACTCATTTCGATCGCAAAAGAAAAAGAAAAGGTATCGAAGGTCACTCTACTCGGTCATTCGATGGGAGCCGCCATCGCCACTTTCTACGCGGAAGAAGGGACCAACCAAGGAAATTTAAACGCTCTTATCGTCTCCGCTCTTCCGATCCGAGTGAAAATGGATCTTGTGATGAAGGTCAAAAAGGGAATCGCTCCTCTGATGTCCGATCTATTACCGAACCTGACTCTTCCGACCGGATTGAACATTCATTTCTTGAGCCATGATAAATCCGTAGTAGATGCTTACAGAACGGACCCGCTCGTTCACGGAATGGCCTCGGCTTATCTCGGAAACATGCTTTTGAACAGCGAAGAACCGATTCTCGCAAACGCGGGAAAGATCAAAATCCCGATTTATATCTTTCACGGAAAGGAAGACAATATCGCCGATTACACCGGAAGCGAAAGTTTCTTTGAAGTCGTAGGCGCCTCCGATAAAATCCTCAAGATCTACGAAGGCCTTTATCACGAAACGATGAACGAACGTATGGAAGACAGAACCAGGGTTTTAACCGATTTAAAGAAATGGTTTGAGTCCCACTCTAATTGACAGACAGAACGTTTGTTCTGTTTTTCTCTAAAAAAATTATCGACCGGATTCTTCCGCTCCGGTAAGATTGAATTCGGTAGAAGGCCCTTTTTAAAAACAAAGCTCAGGAACTTTATATGTCAGTAAAAGGAATATCCAAAGACCTGATCGGGACCAAACTGGATCGCTACGAATTCGACGTAGAAAGAGGAAAGATCCGCGAGTTCTGTCAGGCAATCGGAGAAACCAATCCGATCTATTTCGATGTGGAAGCGGCTAAAAAAGCGGGTTACGAAGACACCCCCGCTCCTCCTACGTATCCGACCGTAATTCAATTTTGGGGTTATCCTAAAATCTGGCAGGATATGGAAAACATGGGAGTGGACACTTCCAGGATTCTTCACTTAAAGGAAAAATACACGTATCTAAAACCGGTTTATCCGGGAAGGGTTTCTTCTCAAGGCGAATGTATCAACGTAACCGTCGGCAAAATGGATACGATGACGTTCAAAACTACGGTTAAAAACGCAAAAGGCGAAACGATCGTAGAACAGGAAATGTCCATCTTCATCAGAAAACCGGAGGTATGATATGAGTAAGATTGATTTTGATAAAATCGAGGTCGGACACGAACTTCCTCCCTTAAAAACGGACGTGATCACTCACGCAAACTTGGTTCGTTATGCGGGTGCATCCGGAGATTTTAATCCGATTCACAACGACCCCGACTTCGCTCGTAAGACCGGACTGGACGGAACGATCGCACACGGTATGTATGTGATGGCTCAGCTCGGAAAACTTTGCACTTCTTGGGCGGACCAACAACAAATCAAAGAGTTCGGAGTTACGTTTAAGAACATGACCAAACCGGGCCAAAAACTCACCTGCACCGGAAAAGTAAAACGTAAGAAAGAAGAGAACGGCGAGAAATTGATTACGGTTTCCCTGGAAGTCGCCGACGATTCCGGAGAAATCAAATGCTCCGGCGAAATGGTAGTAATCGGTTAAAATTCAATCTTAAAACCTTAAAGTGTGGGAACTACTACGTTTTTAAACGATAGGAAAATCGGAAAGATTTTAATCCCGACATCTGATTCCTACCCACTGACTCCTAAAACGTGGGGAACTACCACACTTGAAAGGTTTTAAGATAACGTAAATTCGACTTAAGAAAGTTTGGGTTGTCGAGCGATCCAATTGTTGATTCCGCTGCAACCGCTTTCGCATGGTTATACGAACTCACGTTAGAGAAGTTTTAAACTTTTTTGGACGAATAAGATTCTACGGCTATGACGGTGATATCGTCGTAACGCGGATTTTCTCCTCTCGTTAATTCTTCTATTTTAATGATCTCTTGGATTAAATCGTTCAGTCCGCTTTCTCTTCCTTCGTGAAGGGTTTTTGTGATCAGTTCCATGTTGTATTGTTTCGTATTTAAGGAATCCTTCATACGATTTTCGATCAGACCGTCCGAGAACAATAAAAGTCTCGAACCCGTCGGAAATGCGATTGTCTTGGAAACGATCTCCAAAGATTCGAACAAACCGAGAATCGGTCCGGTCTTGTGGATTAAGGAAGGAAATTCTCCCGGCAGTTGAAGAATTTGATCGGGATGTCCCGCGGACGCGTACGTAAATTCCTCTTTTTGAGTATCGATGTCCCCGATCATACAAGGAAAAATACTTTCCAAAGAATCGAATTTTTTTAAGAACCTAAAATTCAATTCCTTAAGAATCTGAGCCGGATTACCCAGATTTTTCAGCTCTTCATATTCCGTCTTTAAAGCCATGGTCATCAAGGAAGCCTGAACACCGTGACCGACCGCGTCCGCGATCACCACTCTTACTTTTCCGGGTAGAATTTCGGATATGTCCAAAAAGTCGCCACCCACTTTTTCAAGAGGTTTATATTCGTAATAAAACCGTATTCCGGGAATGGTACGATCCAAAGGAGTCAAAATTTTTCTTTGAACGTTCTGAGCGATTTCCAATTCTCGATTGATCTGAATGATGTTATCGTTTAGAACGCGGGTTCGATCCTCGATCTTCTGAACCAACTGCTCTTTCATCTCGAACAACTCCAAATTCGAAGTTCTTAAGTTAAGAGCCAACTCTCGCGTTTCGGCGAACTTTCTGGATCTTTCGGAAGCGAGAAGAAGAGACTGGAGAAATACGAAAAACACGAGCGCGTAGTGCGAGGTTTGAATACTTCCCGTTTTTAAAACTCTCGCGTAGAATAAATCCACAAGCACCGCGATAAAAAGAATTCCGGAACCGTAGAGAATATACGTGTAATTTCTTTCCTTATCGAAATCGATCTTCAGAATTGTGTAGAACAAATAACAAATCGTGACGAGGATAAAGTAATGGTAGATCGAAATATTCCGATTATTGAACTCCATGTCTCCGAATAAGGTTACGATGGAGAACAATATCGAAAAAATAACTCCCGCATTGATGAACTTTCGACTCACATAAGGGGCAAAGACCGAACTGAAAAACAAAAGAAAAAAAGGAACTCCCACCGACAAAGTCAGATGATTGATCTTATTGATCCAGGACCAAGGAATCTGCGGAAAAAATAACATTAGTATTTTAGAATTTATCAATGAAGTTCTGAGGCAAATCACTAGGCTGTACATTCCGAAATACAGAGGAGAAACGCTGCTTCTTAAATAAAGATATTGGAATATATGATAAATTCCCATAATCAGAAGCCCGCTGAAGGAAAATACGTCGAAAAACAGGGTGATGGCTCTCGAAACTCCCGCAGAATCGGAGGGTCCTATGGAAATCGGAAGTAAAATTCCCGGCATCGTGGAAGCGTAATTCGATACGAAAATTTCGATTTGTATTTCGTCTTTGTCCGCAAAAAATAAAAAGTCTCTGGGTTCGATTCTTGGAATCGTAGAATCGGCGTTTAGTCCGGGTGTTCCGCATTCACCGATAATTTCTCCGTTGATCTTAACCCGATACGCGGAAGCCACCGCTCCCAAAGTCACGGAAAGAATTTTCTTTTTCCAAACTTCCGGAAGAAAAACTTTCAATCGATACGTGGCATAACCGAACTTCGGATAAGCCTGCTGATTTTTGGATTCGTTGGTCCAGGAGCCGGGAATTCCGATAAATCCTTTGGAATGATTTTCGATTCCCTCACCCGGTTCTTGAAGCCAATTGAATTCCCATTCTCCGTTGAGTTTGGTCATCCCGAAGTCCGGGTCTTGAATACCTCTGAGATCGATTTTACCTTGGTAAGCTCTGAGTCCGTCACCCGCTTGCCAAGGAGAAGAGATCATGACAAGAATGATGAGCGCAAACGGACCGATTAGGAAAAAAAATATTTTTGAAAATTGCATCTCGAATTCAGATCCGTTCCGAATTAAAATTGGAATTCAATTCGGAGGCGTCAATTGCATATAACAACCGACGTAAGATTAAATCTAAAAAAAATATATAGGACCGGGATCTTTTTTGTTTTTTTAAGGAATCTTATGGAAAAAGAAATCATACTTTGAAAAAAATAAGGATTATTTCCAAACTGATGCAACAATTTCTTCATTCCCAAACCAAAACGGTTGGTCTTGCGGACAAATCGAAAGAATGGGCCGAAGAAGGAAGGAAAATTCGGTTTTACGAACCTATCTTTCCGAGTTGGCGATCGTTTTGGGAACGGTGGAGTTCCCACGTTTTAGGGAATCAGCGGTAAAGAGTTAGAAGTTTTGACATACAAGGATGAACTTGTATATCGTATTTTCGGATTGCGTTATCAAAACGATCTTGGATTCTTTCTGAGTGAGAAAAATCAAATTCCCGACTTTCGCAAAATTTATAACGGTTCCGTAAAAAGAAAAATAAGGACTCAAAATAAAACATGAATAGACTCAATCGCGGCTTAAGAACTCTTTTTCAGTCCTTTTTGATTGCGGTTTCGTTATTTTTTTCGATCGTAAACTGCAATAAAAAAGAACCGATTTCCATCTTGGAAATTCGGGACCTCACCGAAAAAGAAAATCTGATGGAAGCCCTTCAAAAAGCGGAAGAAAACCTGAAGCTGAAAGGTGACACGGCCGAATTACTCTACGTCCGCGGTTGGATTCGTTATCTTCAAAAAAACCAGGAAGCGGCGATGAAGGATTTCAAAAAATGCCTCGTTATGAATTCCAAATCCCTGGATTGCAAAAGAGGTCTCGGTCTCGTATACGAATCCAACAAAGAATACAAAGAAGCGGAAACCACGTATCAAGAAGCTCTCGCACTTGCTAAAGAAAAAGGGCCCGATTTTGAAGCGCTCATTCATGAGAATATCGGAAGTCTTTATCTCAGACAAAACCGGAGAAAGGAAAGTTTAAGCGAATTTCAAAACGCAATTTCCATTTCCGACAAGGGCGATGCGTACTACGGTTTCAGTTTGTGTCTGATTATGGAAGGTAACTCGGAAGGTGCGATCGTTTCCTTGGAGAAAGGAGTTTCCAAATCGTTTCGCGCCAAAGCCTTCCAGTCGGAATCTCATTTCCTGTTATCTAAATTTTACTTTGAAAAAAGAAAGGACCCCGAAAAGGCCGCGGCGGAAATCAAAAAGGCGATCCGGATATTCCCTCTTCATAAGGAATACTTGAACGCGTTACAAACTTATACGATAGAATCCGGTCTTTGATTTCAAACATGATAAAAGCGGCATATAGACTCGTTCATCGGCAAATTATCGTTCCGTTTCAACAATCGCACGCTCCCGTAAAAGAAGTCTGTCTGGGGACTTCCATCGGAATTTTTTGGTCGTTTACGCCTCTGATCGGAATTCAGATGTATCTCGGATTGATCACCTGGGTTCTTTTGAGATTGATCGGAATCCGTTTTTACATGCCGATCGCAATCGCGATGATCTGGATCACGAATCCGATTACTCTTCCTTTTTTCTATTATATTTTTTACGTCGTCGGAATCGCCGCATACGATTTGTTAGGTTGGGATATATCCGCTATGAACTTTACGAGAATTTTGGAAGTGATCGATCGGTCCGGTTCCTTGGAACTTTACGAAGGATTGAAATACTGGAGCACATTTTTGATAAACGACATGGGCGCGCCTATGTTTTTGGGCGGTTTTTTAATCGGAATTCCTTCGGCGATTGTCGGCTACCCGCTTACAAAGATCCTTCTAAACGGTTTTCGGGAAAAACAAGCCGCACAAGAAGGTATCAATCTGAAAGAATGGGAAGAAAAATACGTTCGAAAGGAATCGAATAAGAATCGATCATTTTGGAATATTCTAAAAAACTAATTTAATGTGAGCTCGGTATAACAGATGCCAAAGCGAACACATTGAGTTTCTTATTCGCCCAGATTTTCCTACGCCGAACTCGCGTTAATTTAGATTGATTTTTAGCTTTTCTGCGAGTTCTTCCGGACTCAGATTTAAAATTTGGGGATTCGACTCGGCTTCTTTGATCAGACTTACGATTTCCCGATTTAGAGGAGCCGGATGTCCCATCACGTCCGCGAGTTTAATCACTTCTCCGTTCAAAGAATCGATTTCGGTCGATCTTTTATGAATTAGGTCCTCCCACATGGAAGATCGTGCTTGCGGATCGATCTTGACCATACCCGAAGCGACTCTGAAAAAGAGAAAATCCGGAAGATTCAAAATGATCGGAGCCAGACTAGGAATCATCTTTCCGGAACGAATCGGTCTGATTTCGGCGAGTCTTAGGATTTCCAGGGCTTCTTTCATCAACCTGGAAAGAATTTTTCGATAACCTGATTTTGATATTTCGGTTTTTAAGGTGAGTCCCGAAAGAGCGTTCAAAGAATTATTCAAATTGAAGACGAGTTTGCCCCAAAGAATCCCGCCGATATTTTTATGCGTGTCGGCCGGAAGTCCGGCCCGGTTGAAAATCCCGGCCAGAGAACGAGAAGATTTGGAAGATTCGATCACGAGATTCCCGCTCGTTCCTCGGTGAAAATGACCGTTTCCTTTCGAAAGGACGTTAAAGGGAACCATTCCCGCTAAAACTTCCACGGGAAGATCCCGAAGTCCTTCCTTTAAAATCTCCGCGTTTCGAACTCCGTTTTGAAAACTGACCACGATCGGAATCGAACGCGAAACGGAATGTTTGTTTTGTCTTTTTTCAAGAATTCCTTTGAGTTCCTTGGTAAGGTCCTTCGTATCCTTGGATTTTACGGTGACTAAAAAAACATCGGCGCCGGAAACACTCGAAAGAGAAGTGGAAAAAGAAATCGCTTCGGGAGAAATACGGATTTGCCGATTCGTATAATCGGTGATTGTTGCGCCGAAAGTTTTCAATTCGTTCCGAATTCTTTCCCGCCCGTACAGCGTAACCTCGTTCCCGGCCGCCAGTAACCTGCAACCGATATATGTTCCGATACTTCCTGAACCTAAAACCGCAAAAGAAAAATTCATGGGATACGTATCCAATCAGGATTTAAGATTTAATTCTACAACTATTGATAGTTTAGTCGGGAAAAAAATAAAAAAAAGACTCCGCAAACTGCAGAGCCAATCTAGCAAGGTACCGGAATTTATAGCTTACGGTTGTCCCAAAACTCAAAGTATTCTTCTTATCAAAACTTCAAAGTTTCACGATCCATTCTGCCTTGGAGAGTCCCCGATGGTAAATTTTTGTAAAAACTCAATTCTCTTCACTATTCTGATTTTTTTTAAAAAATTCGCTACGTTTTCTAAGTTATAACGTTTGCTTCTGCGCAGTGAAAACTTAAACGGGGACCATTCACTGTCAAGAGGATTCGGGACATTTTTTTCTTTTTAAAATAACAAATGATATTTCATCGGTTCAAATATATTCAATCGGGTGTCGGAACAGGTTCCTAACGAAATTTATGATTTCATTTTTCGATCCGGCGATACTTCATTCAATAATGAAACCTCCCCTCCATATTCATTTCTTAGGCGCTTCGGGAACCGTAACCGGCTCCAAATATTTGATCGATACGGGCACATTCAAAATTCTTGTGGATTGCGGTTTATTCCAAGGATTGAAGGAGTTCAGACTTCTGAACTGGTCGCAATTTCCGGTGAGAGTTTCCGAAATCGATGTTATTCTTTTAACCCACGGTCATCTCGATCACGTCGGCTATATTCCTAGATTGGTCAAACAAGGTTTTCAAGGAAAAATTTTCGGGAGCGCTCCCACTTTAGAAATCGCCGAAATTATCCTCAAGGATTCGGGGAAAATTCAGGAAGAAGAAGCCGATCGCGCCAATCGAGGAAATTATTCCAAGCATAAACCGGCAGCTCCCTTATACGATCTCAAAGACGCCGTGAACTCCCTTTCCTATCTTCATTCGATCGATTTGGATCGTTGGAAGGATCTTGCGGAAGGTATTCGAGCCCGATTCAAATACAACGGACATATATTAGGAGCTACTTATATAGAATTGGAAATTTTCGGTAAGTTGTTCGTCTTCTCCGGAGACATAGGAAGACCCGACGATATCCTTTTGTATCCGCCCGATCGTCCCGAAAACGCGGACTATCTTTTTATCGAAAGCACTTACGGAGATCGAATTCACTCTCAAGATTCCGAAAATCAATTGCTTACGATCCTGAATGAAACCTTGGAAAACAACGGAACCGTTATTCTTCCCAGTTTTGCCGTGGAAAGAACGCAAAGTCTTATGTACCTCCTTTGGAAATTAAAATCCGAAGCCAAGATTCCGAACGTCCCTATGATTTTGGATACTCCAATGGGTAGGAACGTGTTCGAAGTTTTTCAAACTCACACGAAATGGCATAAACTTTCTCCGATGGATTGTTCTCAAATCTGGGATTGTTTCCAAAAAACGGAATCGATCAAAGAAACCTACAAACTCGCGGAAGATCGATCTCCAAAGATCGTAATCGCGGGTAGCGGTATGGCGACGGGAGGCAGAGTGCTTACTTATCTTCAGTATTATTTAGGCGATCCGAACTCGACGGTTCTTCTATGCGGTTTTCAAGCAATCGGAACGAGAGGGAGACAACTTCAAGACGGAAATCACGAAATCAAGATTTACGGAAAGTTCTACGAAGTAAAAGCGAAAGTACGTTCCGTCGACGGTCTGTCCTCACACGCGGATCAAAGGGAGATTTTATATTGGTTGGGCGCGCTAAAAGGAAAACCCGAAAAAGTTTTTATCGTTCACGGCGAAAAGGGATCTTCGGACGCGCTCCGCGTTAAACTGACCGACAGCTTGCGGTTGGAATGCGAAGTTCCGAAGTTATTCGATATCGTAGAATTAAAATTTTAAGAGATACAATGTCCGAAAAAAAAGAACCGCTCCATCTGATCAATTTGGGAATCGATACCAATCAAGAGTACGTAGTCTTCTTACGAAGGGATTCTCCCGTTTGTAAGTCCGAAGGATTCATCGCGCTCAATCGAATCGAGGTAGAAGTGCGTAACAAAAAGATTATCGCGTCCTTAAACATCGTCGAAACCGAAATTCTCCAGATCGGACAAGCGGGTTTGTCCGAAAGCGCCTGGAAAGCGGTTAATGCGAAAGAAGGAGATTCGGTAATTCTTTCCCATCTTCAGCCCGTATTGTCCATGCACGACGTCCGATCGAAAATATACGAAAATCGTCTGAGCGAAGAATCCTTTCAGAGAATCATCCAAGACATTAAGGAAGAAAAATATTCTAATATTGAAATCGCTTCCTTTATCACCGCTTGCTCCGGAGACCATCTCAACTTGGACGAAATCAAATCCCTCACTAGAGCGATGATCAAAGCGGGTTCCGTTTTAAAATGGAACAAACATCCCATAGTCGACAAACATTGCATAGGCGGTCTGCCCGGAAACAGGACTACTCCGATCGTCGTTTCCATCGCGGCAGCAGCAGGTTTAACCGTTCCTAAAACCTCCTCCAGAGCGATCACATCTCCCGCAGGAACGGCGGACGTCATGGAATCGATCGCCGACGTGAACCTTAAACTTTCCGAAATGAAGTCCGTCGTGGAAAAAGAAGGAGGTTGTATCGTTTGGGGAGGTTCCATCGGGCTAAGTCCCGTCGACGATATTCTTATCCGAGTGGAAAGAGCCTTGGAAGTGGATAGTGTGGGACAAATGATCGCTTCCGTTTTATCCAAAAAGGCCGCGGCGGGTTCCACTCACGTCGTGATCGATATCCCGATCGGAAAAACCGCAAAGGTCCGCACGGAAGAAGATGCAGAAAAGCTAAAGTATTATTTTACGGTAGTCGGGAAATCGGTCGATTTAAAAGTCAAGGTGCTTATTTCGGACGGATCCCAACCGATCGGCCGAGGCATCGGTCCCTCTCTTGAAATCAAGGATTGTATCGAAGTATTAAAGAACGATCCGCAGGCTCCTCAAGATCTTAAACAAAGAGCTTTGACGATCGCGGGTGAAATGTTGGAATTTGCGGCCCCCCGTCAATTCAAGAACGGAATTCAAACCGCGTCCGAAATTTTAGAATCCGGAAAGGCATGGAAAAAATTCGAAAACATTTGTAAGGCCCAAGGCGGCTATAAAGAACCTTCTCTCTCTAAATTTCAACGAAACGCGATCTCCAAGTCTTCGGGTGTGATTTTCGAAATCGACAATCGAAAGATCGCCAAAGTGGCAAGACTCGCCGGAGCGCCTAACAGCGCTTCTGCGGGGATTTATTTCCTTTCTCCTATCGGTAAAAAAATAGAAAAAGGAGACGTCCTTTATACGATTCATTCCGATTCGGAAGGCGAGCTGGAATACGCTTTCGAATATTTGAATTCGCAAAACGGAATCATTACGATTATTTAAAGGAAGGATCATGAACAAAATTCTATTCCACTTTCCCGAAAATTCGTCTTTGGCAAAGTCCGTCTCCAAATTTTCGGGGATGAGGATCGGCAACGCCGAATTCGGAAGGTTTCCGGACGGGGAATCCAAATTGAAAATCGAAGAAGATCTCGACGGCGCGCGGGTTTATCTGCTTTGTTCCCTCAATCAACCTGATACCAAAATCGTTCCCTTGATTTTTTTTTGCGAAACGGCAAGACGGCTTGGGGCCGAAAAGATCCATCTCATAGCGCCTTATCTTTGTTATATGAGACAGGACAAAGTTTTTCATCCCGGAGAAGGGATCAACGCGAGATTTTTTGCCGCTCTGATTTCGCGTTATATAGATTCCATCCTGACGATCGATCCGCATCTTCATCGAATCCTTAATCTGGAGGAAATTTTCAGCGTTCCCGCAAGAGTTTTACATTCTACGGAACTTCTTGCTAACTATATTCAAAAAAACGTAAGTAATCCGGTGCTGATCGGACCGGACGGCGAAAGCAGCCAATGGGTTCGGGAAGTGGCGGGTTATTCCGGGGTTCCTTTTACGATTCTTGAAAAAAATCGAAAGGGCGATCGCGATGTGGAAGTCAGCGTTCCAAAGACGGGAACCTACCCGGATCACACGCCGGTTTTGATAGACGACATCGTTTCCACGGGAAGGACTTTGATTCAAACGATCATCCATTTGAAAAAAACTAAAATGTTACCGCCGGTCTGCCTTTGTGTTCACGGAGTGTTCGCGGACAATTCCTTTCAGGAAATCCTACAATGCGGGGCTCGCGCCGTTATCACCACAAACACGATAGAACATCGCAGCAACTTGATCGACGTAGGAATGCTGATCGCCGATCGTTTATTCTAAGGATTTCAACGATCCGAAATCGGAGAATCCAATTGAATTCTGATCTTTTTTGCCTGAGAATTGCCAGGATCCAACCGATCGATTTTTTCCAACAACTGAACGGTTATTTCCCGTTTGTGGATAAAGAAATATAACTCGGCAAGGTGTACCACGTTGTTTAGGAATTCCGGTTCTCTTAACAAAACTCTCTCACCCAACTCGATCGCCTGATCGAAACGTTTGAATCTTTTATAAATCAAAGACGCGTTAAACATGATTTCAACGTCTTCCGGAAACTCGGAAATCAACTCTTCGAATAAGGAAAGGGCTTCCTCATACTTTCCAATTTTATAATATACGGTAGCCAGTTCTTTTTTAAAAACGGGAGGTATCGTTTCTCCCGAAATCTTACTTTTCAGATTTTCGAGATGATCAATCGTATGTTCCCAGTTTTCGGCTCGAAGGTATTTCAAATACGTTTCGTCCGGAAACTGAAAAGATAACGTATCGACAACCGATCCTAAGCGTGCGGGCTCCTTGAGATAAGACAATTTGACGATGCTTAAGTCGTCCGTAAGTTCTCCGTAATTTTGCAGACCTTGCACCAATAATTCGAGATCTCCTCCGGATTCCTCCACTCTTTTTAAAAACTGAAATTCATCCTCGTTGATCAACGGAATCCCGTCCGGATCGATTCCGAGCAATAGATCGTCCCTTCCGTCCGAACCGATAAAAATGGAATCCCCCTTTTCCAGAAAGAAGGTCTTCACTTTCATCTTACTTTCCAAACCGGTGATTCCTATTTTACGAAGTTCTAATTTATCCTCTATAAAAGAAGCCGTTCCGTTTCTGTAAAGAACGGTCGGAGGATGTTCCGCATTCAAAAAAAACAAAATACCCGACTTCAAGTCGATCAAACCCAATACGACGGATGCCAACATGGAACCGTTAAAGGATTCGAAAATATTCTGAAGTTCTAAAAAACATTCTTTGAGCCATAACTCGGGAGGTTGGGAATGATAAGATAAAACGGTTTTTGTCCTAGACACGAAAGAACGAAATACAACTCCTAAAACCAAGGCCCCGCCCGCTCCTTGAATGGATTTTCCCATCGCGTCTCCGTTTACAAAAACGAGATACTTTCTATCTTTTAAAACGATTTCGTCGGCAATGACGATGTCTCCGCCGATTTCCTTTTTCCATTGTTTAAATTCGAATTTTTTTTTCTGACGACTCAGACCGTCGAAGACGATAAAATCGTTTTGAACCTTATATCGATTTAAAGGGTCCAGAATTAGGGAGGTTAAAAAATAATCCCCGTCCTGATGTATCTTTAACTCCCTAACTTGATTCAACGTGGTTTCCAATTGATTGGTTCTTTCTTTTACTTTTCGGTCCAAGTCGAGATTCAATTCCTCCACCTCGTTATGAACTTTTAAAAATCGATTCGCCAGGATGAACACGATTCCGAGTTCGAAAGAAAAAAATCCGTATTTTAGAAGTCCATAATTTTCTAAATTAGGAATCAACTGCATCGCGCCTACGAGATCGGCGATCGCCGAGACCAGTAGGATGATAAAACCCGCAATCAAACGAACGGAGTCCCGATTTTTTCTGATTAGGGCCCTTACAACGATAAAAAGACAATAGAATGAAAATATAAAAACGGAAAATTGCCAAATCTGCAAAATAAATAAGCAGATAGCCCTGTTTGATAATGGAATCAAAGCGGTAAGTACGAGTGCGAAAAACCGATAGAAGCGGGAAAAGAAGCTCGCCTTGGATTCGAAAAACGTATCCAGAAACAAAAGGAAGAAAGTCGTTATGTTGAAAACGACCATATATTCCAACTTCATCTGAAGCAGCGGATCCAAACCGAGTTCATAAACGGCATTACTTCTAAGATAGATATAGATCGAAAACGACGTCGAAAAAAGTCCGAAGAACAGATTGTATTTTTGCCGAGGACCTTTGAAATAAAACAGGAAGTGATAAAACCCTACGAATAGATATAAGAACGCAAGTATCAGTCTGGGACGCTCGAATAAAATCGATACGTTCCGAGATTGTAAATCCATTACAAGAGGCGCGGAATCGAAACTCGCATACACATCCAATTCTTCACCCGGATTCGATGACAAAACCACTCTGACTTCATTCTTACCGATCTTAACCTTGTTCTCGGGAATAGGGAGAATCACGTGTCTCTTAAATCCGTTCCTAACGATCCTGCCTCCTAAAACGAGACCGCCGCCGCCGATTTTTTCTCCGTTGAAGTAAACTTCGTAGACGTTTGACAAGAAAGGGAAATGGATCGAGAGTCCGTCTAAAGAAAGTTCTTGAACTTCCTGCGCGGAAATTTCGAAAGCTTTCAATAAAGTTAAAGTATAGATCGCGTCTTTCGGAAAAGAAAACAAACGAACCGTGTCTTTGGGAATCGGAATGGATTTTAAATCTTTCCAGGAAACGTCTTCGATCGATGCGTTTAAATTTTTTCCCGCAACGATTTTCCAATCGGTCGTGAGGTTGATCGGAAATGCGAAAACCGGAGTGGACAAGAGAAATACTACGAACCAAAAAAATCGATCGTAAGAAAATTTCCGATTCGGTTTTATAACGTAATTCGCCATTGTTGCGTTAAAAAAATCCCCAATAACGTAACGGAGAACTCGGATTTTGCAAGAATTAATGACCTACGTTCGGAATAAAATAAAAGTTTCCAAAATCGATCTTATTTTAGAAATCGACCTCGCAAATTATAGCAATTATCGTTAGGCGATTTCACTAACGCGACGATCTTTTTTATGAAATATCTTTTTTCCAAAAAATAAATCGAATTTCAAACTACTCCATTACAATAGTAATATCCACTCGACGATTTTTCCGTCTGCCTTGAATCGTGGAATTATCGGAGATCGGTTTTGATTTTCCATATCCTTCGTAAGACATCCTCTTTTCCTCCAAACTTTGTCCGTCTCTGAGTTCCTTTAAGACGGAAAGAGCGCGTTCTCTGGAAAGTTTTCGATTGTATTCTTCCCCGCCCGAATTGTCGGTATGACCGCTGATCCTAATTTCCCTATCTTTGTATTTTTTCAACACGGACGCGATTTTTTTTAACTCGAGTTTTGCCTCCTCTTTGAGTTCGGAACTGTCGTGATCGAACAAGACCGAGTTCAAAGAGATCGCGATTCCCTCTTCCGTTCTTCTAATTTCAACCGGAGGAGCTTTCGGTTCTGTCTCATTCTCTTCCTCATCCGGCCATGAAAGGGTTTCTCTTTTGGAATTTTTTTTCGGATAAAAATTCGGTTCGATTCCGGTAGGAAGTTCTCCGCCTAAAATTTTACGAATTTCCTCCGCGAACTTATCCTTGTCGTTATCCGTAAGCTTTACGTTTTTATTATATAATCCGTGAATGTCGAACGACATTTCCTGAGCGGCCCCGTTCGCATAAACGAATGTGTAAACCAACTGAATTCTTTTGTATTGCGGAAGACCGAGTTCACGATCGAAAAAAACCATACCTCTCGCAAATCCGTGGATTTTTAAAGGAACTCCTTCTCGGCCCGTTTGAGAATCGTAATATAGAGTATAATTGTATTCGATACGATCGCCTTTGCCCGAAAGTTTTTGGAACTCCCATTCGTCCGCACCGTGATACTTGTATTTTGCAAACACGGTAATCATCACCCTTCCGCCCGGAAACTGAAAACTTTCGGTGGCGGGCTGCGTCCATTCCTCTCCGATTGAAACCGGTTTTTCCGAAAAACTCGGAAGAGAACGAAGATTCGGCATAACGTATTCCTGCGGAACCTTATATTGCCCCAAGTCGGTAATTTGAAATCTGCTCGTAAACGTTTTATCTTTGCGGAACGCGGGATCAACTTCCGGAAAACGACTGTAAGTATCGAAAAATCCGTCCAACAGGCACGTTTTATTTTCGCACGAAAGCGTTTGTAAAAGGATTCGATTCTTATCCTCTCTTTTGATCTTTTGTCCGCGGCTTACCAGTTGAACCCTATGATATTCGTTCAACTCTACGTTCTCTCCGGGAGTTAACTTCCAACGAAATAGGATCTTTTCCGGTTCTTCCGAAAGAAGAGGATTGAGATTTATAAACGCGATAATAACGCAGGACAGGATTTTAAGAAGCCGGAGTTTTTTAGTTTCGGATTTCAAATTTCGATTCGGAAGTTTCCTCATAGTTATAGTTTCGTAAGTTTTCACTAAAACATAAGAAAAGCGTAAAAAACTTTCCGAAAAAAACGCATTCCGGACGAAATTTAAAATTAGAATTCTGATTCGTTTGTGTTTGAGGAGAATGAAATGGAAGCAAGACTCGTTTACGTTACGGTCGGGAATGAAAAGGAAGCGCTTAAAATCGGAAAGACCGTCGTAGAGGAAAGACTGGCTGCGTGTGCGAATATTCTTCCCAAGATAAAGTCGATTTATCATTGGAAAAAGAAATTGATCGAAGACGAGGAAGTCGTTTTGATTCTGAAAACAAAAAGCGACCTAATGACGGAACTTACATTGAGAATCAAATCCTTACACAGTTATTCCGTTCCTTGTGTCGTCAGCCTTCCTTTATTGGAAGGAAATCGGGAATATTTTTCATGGATCTTCGGCGAAGTTATCGCGGAATAAAATACATTCAGAAAAGGTTATATTGTGCAAGTCCACGTTAAACAAAAATTTACGGCTCTCGCGTTTAACTCCGCTTTTTTCGGCTTTTACGCGCATGCGGGTTTTGCGAAAGGACTTTCCGAAATAGGTTTTCGTCCTTCCAAAATTACGGGCTGCAGCTCCGGAGCTTTAATCGGTTCCCTAGTTGCCGCCGGGGTGCCTACCGATACCATGAACGATCTAATTCTGAATTTAAAAAAGAAAGATTTTTGGGAAGGAAATCTGATCACGAACTTCGTAAAACCGATTCGTAAAGGACTTAAAAATTATTCCGGAATTCTTTCCGGTAAAAAAATCAAAGAATTATTAAAACCTCATTTAGGTCATAAAAAGATAGAAGACCTTCCCATTCCAATGGGAATCTCCGTTTCAAACATCACGAAACAAATCAGAGAACTCAAAACAAAAGGTGATTTGATCGATCAGATTCTCGCTTCGATGACTTTTCCCTTCCTTTTCGAAATTCAAAAGTTAGGCGAGGAAGAATTCATCGACGGAGGAGTAGCCGATCAGGAACCGATCAAAGAATTGATCTTGGATAAATCCATCCGCAAAATTGTCGTACACAGCGTTCGTACAAAAAAAGGTCACTCGGAAAGGGCGATGATCCGTGCCTTCCATTCTTCGGTTCAGATCATAGAAAACGAAACGAGAGAACTGAAGGAACTTCTCGCCAAACATTATAAAAAACAAATATTACGAGTGGAAACGATAACCCCTTATATTGACGCAAATCAACTTAAACACGGCAAGGAGGCGATGGAAGAAGGGAGAAAAAACGCGCATCATTGGAAGAAAAAAATTCTCGCTCCCACTTAATTAAGCGGTGTAAAAACTCGGGAGGCTTTTCTATATCATAAAATCATACTTCTTGCAAGTAAAAGTCTCATTCCTATCGGAACACTTGCATCTTATTGTATGTAAAATCCTAACCTCTAAAATCTAATCACTCGCCACTTGAAACGTGCCTTTTTGATCCTTCTGATTCCAAGATCCTTCTTTGTGGGGTTGGTTACGATATGGGAGCAACGCGCTGAGTTCATTCTTTTGACCAGCGTTTCTAGGATGCTACAAAGCGCTGCGTGACGGAGTATAAGGAATTCTGCACTTAAAAAACGGATTTGTGCTAAAATTCACGTTGCACTAATAGGTAGGATTACTCCCAATAAAATAGAATACCGTAAATTTGAGTACAAATCTCGCGTTTAGACGCAAAATTTTGGACACTCTATTTTATGAGATCAGTAGTAGTTATGAAACCGAAAATCGTAGAGATCACAGAGAATTACGTAAAACTTCATAGGACGCTTTCAGACCTAATGAAAGCGCCGATCTTCAACTATAAAAGTTTCGATTTCTACTCGAATCCGGATTCGAATTGGTTTACGAGAATCGTCCTAAAGGGAAACCTTGACCCTTCCGATTTAAGTTCGGAAATCAAAGACTTGAGAAAAAAAGGATTTGATCCGTATATTTTAGATTTTCTGAATACAAGAACCCACGAAACTACGATCCGCGAACTCGGATATAATTTCTGCAACGAACAAATCGGGATGTTTTTAAAAGGAAATCCAACTTCGCTTAACAAAAAGTCGAATGCGAAACTCGATATTCGAAATATTGAAACCGAAAAAGATCTGAAAGTTTGGCTGAGGATCCTAAACGATTCTTTCGAATCCGAAGATCGGGAAAATCTATATCTTAAATTATTGGGCCGAGATTCGTTTCGTATATACGGCGGTTTTGTAAACGGGGAAATGATCGCGACCGGAATGACATTTTACGACGGGGAATCCTTCGGTTTGTATTCGATCACGACCGATCGGAATCATAGACGTTTCGGCTACGCTTCCGATCTCGTTGAATATCTATTAGGCGAAATTAGAAAGAATTTTTCTGGATTTATCATATTACACGCCACTGAGAGTGGCAGGAGAATCTACGAAAAGTTCGGTTTTGAAAAGTCGATTCTTCTTAGACATTGGAATTGTATTTAAGTCGACTTTCAAACCGAATATTAAAAAAATCTAACTTACCGTGAGTTCGGTTTAACCAATGCGAAAGCGATTATTATGTTGCGACCTATCGAACGACCCATAGGGAGTGAGATTGAGTTCAGAGAGCCACATTGAGTTAAATTCCGAAGGAATTGAAATGACGAAAGAAAACCGTATATTTGAAAGTGGAAGCGTGTGTGAAGTTTTCTTTGAAGCCCTTTCTCCCCGAAAACTCGGGGAGAAAGGCTGGTGGGACGGGAAATCAATGTGTGTCGGTTCTTTCCGACGGAAATTAAAATCCAGAACGTAAAAATAAAACTCTGGCGTTTAGCAAAAATCTTATTTTTTAATGAAATGATTGAGGATATTGTCCCGGATCTCTTCGAACCGAACCAACCCCCAAGCTAAGTTGACTTTTAATTTAAGGGCGTTATCGCTCATATCCTTTTCGCCCTGGGTTTTTAACTGATCGAATCTTGCTTCGATCTTTTCTTTGCCTTCATTCAGGTCGTCCACGAGTTTATCAAAAATCTCGCGAGAAGTCTGAACGGCTCCAATTCCTACATTGATTATGTCGTTTAATTTTTTGTTTTCCATACAACAACCTCTCAATTTGCTTTCGAGGATCTCGTTCACTATTTTTGTGCAGTGCATAAAAAAGAGCAATTACTTTTTTCCTTTTTTTCTTACGTACCTTCGGATTTTTAGCAAGTTCGGAGATCTGAAAACAATGAAATATTGCAATTTATTAAAACGAACTGAAAAATGTGGGAACTCCCCGTTCCTTTTTCTGGGGGCAATTATCTTATTCCTGAACTTATTGAATTGCGGCGTGGAAATTAAAGCTGTCGGTCCTTCGGGAGCGGCTTGCACAAAAATCGGAGGAATTCCCGGTCCCGAAGATTTAGCGATCGATTGGGAAGAGAAAGTTCTTTATGTCTCAAGCCATGAAAGAAGAACCAAGAATCAAACCGGAAAGATCTTTACGATCGATCTCAAGAACCCTTCCGCTCCGACGGAACTTTCCGTAAAATATCCGTCGGAGTTTCGACCACACGGGATAAGCCTTCTCAAAACCAAGGACACTTACAGGCTCTATGTAATTTCCCATCCAAAATTGTACGAGATCCACACGATTGAAATTTTCGAACGCAAGGGAAAAGAATGGTCGCATGTGGGAACTCTTACAGATCCTTTAATCACGAGCCCCAACGATCTTTCGGTCGTGTCGGAAAACGAAATTTTTCTCTCCAACGACCATGGTACGGGAGGAATTCCAAGATATCTCTGGGACGATTTATTCGGCTTCAAACGTGCGGAAATTTCTTATTACGACGGCAAAAACTGGTCGAGCCTCGGAAATCCCCTCTCTCTCGGAAACGGAATTTTATACGCGAAAGATTCTCAAGGAAACGAATTTTTGTATCGATCCGGTTACTCGGACAAAAGCGTGTTTCAATTTGCGATCCATAGAGAACAGGGAAAACCCGTGCTCGGAGAACCGAAAAAAATCCTTCTCAATTACGGCCCCGATAATCTTGCATTGGACTCCAAGGGAAGAATTTTCGCGGTCAGTCACGGTTCCACATATCAATTTCTAAGACACGTGAAAAACCACGATTTCCACTCACCGACTCTGGTGTTTCAAATTTCTCACGACGGAAATTTTCAAGAAGTGTTCGCCAATTCGGGAGATTTAATTTCAGGCGGAAGTACCGCAATTCCATTCGAGGGAAGATTATACATAGCCCAGATATTCAATCCGTATATTCTAAATTGCGAATATTCCAATTCGGACTAATATGAAAAGTTCGGCCTAATAAACGTGAGTTCTATATAAAAAAATTTGGGCGAATCCGGCCTTGACGGCCGGACCGCGCTTTCCGCAACTCAATATTTCTCCCCGTCGAGCGACCCTAGAAGCGAGACGTTCTAACTCTTGCATCACTCTAAACTCAACACAACGCTTCCTATGGGGCGCGTTGAGGGTCGAAACATAATACTCCAATCAACAAATTGATGGTTTGCTCGAAAAACGGTTTTCTTTCGTCATTCCAATTTGTTGATCCCGCTATAATCGCTTTCGAATTGGTTATACCGAACTCGCGTATTTTAAATTTTTCTAATGAATGATTCTTTTTGAAATCGACTTTTCAAAAGAAGAGCAGAAGAAATGAAAACCGATTTATCGAACGTAAAGTTTACGAATGGAATCGGCGTAGGTTGTCCCCATCAAATCATATCCTACCGGATTGGGATGAACGGGATCCGTTTGCGAATATAAGGGAACCGTCTTTTCCCTTTCTAAAAAAACCGATTCCATATCCGCAGTCGGATAACGGGAATTCAAACCTCTCAGATACGGATTGATCCGAAGGATATTCTCCCGGTAACCGGATTGAATCGTCGGCGGAAGAATCGTCACCAAAATCCCCGCGTTGCTATGAGTTTGGATTGAAGTAAGGAGATTCTCGTAGTTTTCCGGAAATTGATCGACCGAATTACCCGTAACGTCGTTCGTTCCCAATTCTAAGATCAACAAATCCTGACGTTCCGTTAAAGCGGTTCCGATCATTTGTGTCCAGCCCGAGATGTCCCTTCCCGAAACCGAGTAATCCGTGACCGTAAATCGCAAACCCAGTTTTTCTCTCAGCCCGAATCCGTCCGATCTTTGGGATAAGGAATCTCCTATGATCCCCACTTTCAAAAGTGGACCGACCAAAGGCAGCAAAGACGAAAGCCCCTGTTGTTCGCGTTCCTTACCGACACAGGAAATAAATAATAAAAATAGAATATTCCAAAATTGAAAAATTCCACGGACCGAAAAAGATCTCATTTTTTCTTCCGGAGATAAATTTCCGCCTGAACGCGCACCAATTTTCGAGTTGTGGAAGGGGAAACGGATACGTTTTTTTTATAGAAAGAGGACGAATTTTCCTTAAGATAATTTTCGACGGTTTCGTTCCGTTTTGTTTCTTGGCTGAAAACGAACGTGTCGATGGAATCCAAAGTGGTCGAAAACATCTCCGAAGGAACCGGAAGTTCTCCCGGAATGAATTCCAAAATTTTCAGATTCGGATATTTTTCTCTTAAATAGAAATACGGATCCGGAATCGCTTGAAGGTAAACCTTTTTGGAATATTTCAATTCCATCGCGATTTCCTCCGAAAACTTCTTTCCGAGGTCAAACTCCGGATTGATAAAACCGACCCTTCGATACGCCAGAAACAAGACGATCAAATTACAGAATATAAGTCCGGAACCTATATAAATCACCCTTTTACGATCGGATTCTTCCATCAAAATTCCGCCTAACGCGGAAAGCGGAAGAGTAAGATACATAACGTAATAAAATTCCGTGGATAAAAACAGGAACACGAGGGTTCCTAAGATCCAAACGAAAAGAAATAAGAATCGTTCCTTTTTTTCCTTCCATAATTCTCGATTGATTCCGACTCCCGCCAAAAGAAAAATATAGAATAAAATTCTAACTCCCGGATTTTGATATCCTCCGATCAAAATTTTGATCTTGGTCAAAATCGAAAATACGGAGAAAAGTTCCTTCTTCCTTCCGAACTGCAATCCGAACTGAAATAGGAATAAATTCCAACGAGGAAACAACCAGACGATCCAAACCGCTATCGGAAGTATACCTCCGATCCAAAACAACGGAGCCGACAAAGATTTCCTTTTCCAGAGTAGATATAAGCTGGGAATTCCGAATACGGAACCGAACGGATGTGAAAGAAAGGAGAGTCCGAGAAAAACTCCGGAAAACAAAGCTTCAACTTTTTCGACGGGCTTTGGATGTTCGTCAAAAGCGGTTCGGATTAAAAAAAATAGATTCGTTAATGCGAAAAACAGACAAAGTGTTTCCATTCTCGCCATCGTTCCCACTCTCAAAAACAGAAGATCCGTAACGAGCAATAAACAGGAGAATAACGCGGAGAAAAAAGAGAATCCGATTCTAAGTAGAATTCCATAAAAAATGAATATACAAAAGCCCGCTACGATAAGCGTAAATAAACGAAGCCCCACGATTCCCGGAAACACATACTTCATCCAAAGCCCGCCGGAAAAAAAATACAACGGGGGCATCCACAATGTAATCTCTTCCATCCCCGGAATCAAACCTTCCAAAACTTGAGTTCGAAGTGTTCCAAACTCCGCAAAATCTTGAGAAGGTGAAAAAAACAAAACCTCATCCGGCCAAACCGGCGGAAATTCAAGGCGATCGTTATGCGAAACCCACACTAAAAGAAAGATTAAAAGGAGCAGTACAACCCAAGAGAGCGTTTTGGGTGGAATCATGGTGAACGTTTTCCGGGGCATAAAAAACCCGAAGGGGAAATCCGGGACAAGCCCGGATTTTAGGCGAGCGAATCGAGTGCGGAACTCTCTGTTTCGTAAACTTCAAACAGATCCAAGAGTTCGACAACGTCGAATACCTTTTTTACGGGGGGAGTGATACAACAAAGTTTCAACTTTCTTCCCTGCTTTTCCAATTCTCTGACCATACCTACAAAGATACGAATCCCAGAGGATGAGATGTAAGAAATATTTTCCAGGTTGATCAAGATATCACCCTGTCCGGATTGAACATCATCCAGTAATTTCGCTTCCACCTCGTCTGAATGTCCGATATCCAGCCACCGTTGAGCGCTACTAGTGTATGTTTACCGATCTTTTTCGTTTTGATTTCCAAAGATGGCTTCCTTTTGGAGAGTTAGGACTAAATTAAGTTTTCGGAACGCGTTTACAACTCATTTTTTAAGTCCCGATATCCATAATTTCATCCAAGGAAAATAGTTTTACAGATTTGGATTTCAATTTTTTCCTAATCAACTTATAGATGGCGCGCCTCGTTTTTAATCCGAGAAATTCGCCGATAAATTGAATCTTGTATCCACTCGAATAAAGTTGAACGGCAATCGCTTCTCGAATTTTAGAACAATTCGCTTGAATGCCCGTTTTACGCTTTAATTTTCCGAAAAGCTTTTGAATCGCATTGGAATGTAACTTCCCTTTTCTTCCCGAAAATAAATATTCTTCGGGTCTTCTGCCTCGAGTCACTCCGCAAATGTCCCCAAGTGAAAAAGGAGAAATCTTCAGATATCGATCGTCCCGTCCTTGGAATCCGCAAATTCTCAATAATTTATTTTCCAAATCAACGTCGCTACAACGTAGAGAAATCAATTCTTCCGGCTTTAATCCGAACACGATGAGCAATCGTATCATAACAAAATGATCCGGATTATCTCTGCTCGCGGCGATCAAACTCCTCATTTCAAAATCGGTGAGAATGCTTTCAAATTTGTTAATTTCCATGTTTCCTTTTTTCAAATTCATCATAAAAAACCTCCCTTTAGATTTGAACTCTCTTGTAGTTATCGTAAAAACATTACCGGTAAAATTAGTTTTTTTGACGGCAATCAAAAAATTTTTTAATCTTTAAAACATGTTTTATGAATATTCAAAAAATTTAAAATATTCTGTTTTGGAATATTGATATATTTTCATAAGGCCCGTCCTTTTCCTAAAATGGCGCCGTGGGTGCTTTCGCCAAATTCGGCCGACCGTATGTAACGAATTATAATTAGGAATTATCATATTTTAATATTTTAAATATACTATAATTCTAAAATTTGAATATTCAAATTTTAGAATTATATAGATGCCCATATGATCAAAACGATGTGTGCCTTGTTTTATTAGGAACTTTTCCTCAAATGCCGGGATTGACGTTATAAGAAGGCAAATCGTCGCGAATTTCATAGTAAAAGTGGCTCTACCGAGAAAGCTGAAACACCCCTGCATCTGAATTTGAGAAATCCGCAATTTATAATACAATTCTTTATGAATTGTGGGAGCTCCCACATTTCAAGTGGCGAGCTAATTAAGGGGTTAGGGTTAAAGTTTTTTCTATTTAGAACTTGTCCCAAAACCTATCTCGCGACCCATAGGGAGCGAGACTTTAGTTTCACAAAAATGTGGGAACTCCTACGTTTTTAAACGACGGGAAAATCTTACAAAAAGCCTAATAAACCACCAAGGAGACAG
>NZ_ANIK01000114.1 GCF_000347175.1 Leptospira alstonii serovar Sichuan str. 79601 | reverse complement strand
GGATCTTGCCCGGTGCTATCAATGTGCAATTCACTCCTAAGGAATTTAAATATCTGTAAAGTGGATACCCGGTTACTCCTGCTTCGTAACAACAATGTATTTCGTTCCATTCCGATTTCAGTTTGGTTACAAATTTTTTAATCTGAACCTCATTATGCTTTATCTGTTGTTCTTTCACCAGTTCCTTTGAATTGCTCGTTAAATACGCGATACTGATCGTTTCTTTGTGGACATCCATTCCTACATATACTTTTCTTTTCATTACGTTCCTTCTGTTGGTTTTCTTGTTTTGTGGTAAATGCTTCGCATCTAACCCACGGTTTTCAAGCCGAGAAGGGGCGCCATTTTGTCTAAAATAAATTTCGAATTTTTGAGCCTTTCCAAGTCTCCTTCGGAACCGTTTTCGGTGAGGGCAAATTTTTTCACTTGCCCGTTTTTTTTGAAGGAGCCGTTTTATGCTTATGTCAGCGTTAGTTCGAAAAGTTCCCAAACGTTTAGGCGAACTCTTGGACCCGGAAGGCACTGTGGAGTTTGTGGATTTTTTAAACCGTGCCTTTGGGGAAAGTCATTCAAACACGATCGAAGCGGCGACGGATCGTTTTGAACGTCGTCTTTCCGAGGAGAGCGGTAAACTTCGTTCTGAAATTTCGGAAATTCATAAGGCCATATCCTTGCAGACGAAATGGATTTTAGGCGTGGCGATCGGATCGATTGGAGTATTTTCGATCATCGTAAAATTCTAATATTCCAAAATTGGTGTTTTCCTCGGGGAAAATTCCGATTCAACTCCTTTCTTCTGAATTTTAATTTTATCATAAAAATAGCTCCTTTCTCCGAAAACGTTTCGATATAAAACGAAAAAAAGTTTTGGACAAGTTCTTAAAAGGATTTTTTTACGATTTTGTTTTTAAGAATTTCAAAAGCCCTTCGAGGGCTTTTTTTCTATGAGAAACCGAATTTTTCTCCGCTTCGGGAACTTGTGAAAAAGTTTTTTGAAACGGAGGAAAAATAAAAACGGGATCGTAACCGAAACCGTATATTCCAATCCTATCATATTCTTCCGAAATGATCCCGTCACATTTGCCTTCGAAGCTTTGTTCCGTGGTTTCGTCCACGTAAGCGATCACGCAGGCGTAATACGCGTTACGATCGGGATTACCTTTCAGTTTTTCTAAAAGAAGAAGCGCGCGTTCCTCGTCATTCAGTCCGGGCCCCCCGAATCTCGCGGAATAAACCCCCGGTTCTCCTCCCAGCGCAGAAACGCAGATTCCGGAATCGTCCGCGATGGAAGGAAGATTCGTTAAACGAAATAATTCTCTCGCTTTAATGAAGGCGTTTTCAACGAATGTGGAGCCGGTTTCCGCCGCGTCAAAAGAAACGTCCAGATCCTTGGGTGTAAGAATCCGAACTCCCAGCTCCAAGAGGATGGAGCCGACTTCTTTTACTTTATGAGGGTTATTAGTGGCGAGAGCGAGTCGCTTCAAGAGGAGGTCAGCGATTCAGCTTAAATTCGTCGAATGCGTCTTCAATGTTGGGAACCACTTTAAAGACCTTGTCCAACATCGTGATTTCGAAAAGCTGTAAAAGATCCTCGTCGTTGACCACGATGATGATATCGCCTTCCGCACTCTTAAATTTCTTTTTATAAGAAACGATGATGCCTAGCGCGGTAGAGCAGATATGGTTCACTTCCGTCAGATCGACGATGATCTTTGGGCTCGGATCGAAATTGTGTTCGCTTAAGTTTCGGTCCAATTCTTCGCTGTCGGATTGAAGAATGGATCCTGCAATTTTGATGATATGAATATCGTTTTGTACGGTTATTTCCATGGGCTTTCCGTTACTTCTGTGGCTGTTTGAATTTGCTTTTTCAACAAAAAAACGAAATCTGAATGGGATTTTTAGCGAGTTTTTTGAGGAATTTTCCGATTTAATTTTCGTTTTCGACTAACCCTTCTCTTGTTTAATCAGATTTTAAATCTGAAAAATCGATCTTTTTTGAAAACCCTTAGGCTAACATAAATTTGCGGAAAGATTCGAGTTTACTTGTGGGTTTTATTCTTTTAGTGGGATAAAGCGCTTGAATTCTCGTTCCGTAAAAATAAAAGAGAAGAATTTTTAGAAATTTATAATCCGATCCTTGGGTCGGTTGGAGTGTAATCATGGGAAAAAAGATCGGATATATAACGTTAGGAATTTTACTTTTACTCTTTTTGTTTTATCGGGCGGGGCAAGGACCCAGGGTTCAAATACCCAAGGATATAAAACCGGGAGCGGAGTTTACTTTTCCCGGAGAGGAAAAAACTACGGAAGACACGCTTGCGCTTTTGGTTTCTTCCCTCAAAGAAAAATATCCTCCGGGAAACGAGGCAAAACGAGACGCACATCCGTTTGCGCACGGTTGTGTCAAAGCGCGTTTCACCGTATCCTCTTCGATTCCCGAAGAATTCAAATCCGGAATATTCAATTCTTCTAAAACGTATCCGGCTTGGATTCGATTTTCAAACGGCTCCATTACGAAAAAATCGGACCGGGAAGGGGATATCCGAGGAATGGGGATCAAACTTTTGGGAGTGGACGGCCCTAAATTGGCGGCGGATGAAAAACGAACTCAGGATTTTTTACTGATCAATCATCCCGTTCTTCCGGTCGGCGCGCCGGAGGAATATCTCGCTTTGTTTAAAGCGGCGTTCGCAAAACAACCGATGTCCTACTTTTTCGGAGGGATGCCTTGGAACTGGAAGTTAACCGCTTTGCAAGAGTCCGTTTCCATCCGAAGAAAAAAGATTCCGGACGTTTTGGAAATTCGTTATTGGAGTACGACTCCCTATCGTTTGGGAAAAGATTCCAATGCGGTAAAGTATTCCGCAAGACCTTGCGAAACGAAAAACCTCGAGGTTCCGGAAAATCCCGCGGACAATTATCTGCGTCAAGCGATGATTTCCCATCTCAAAGAGAAATCCGCTTGTTTCGAATTTATGATTCAGAAACAGGGAGATCCAGTTGCGATGCCCGTTGAAGATCCGGCGGTTCATTGGAATGAAAAAGATTCTCCGTTTGTGCCGGTCGCCAAGATTGAAATTCCGGTTCAGGAATTTGCGACTGCGGAACAGGATCGGTTTTGTGAAAATCTTTCCTTAAATCCTTGGCATTCTTTGCCCGAACACCGTCCACTCGGGGGAATCAATCGTGTTAGAAAACTTGCATACGAATCCATTGCAAAATACAGACACGAGCAAAACGGTGTGAAACAACTCGAACCGACGGAGTGATACGACGTCATCGATTTTCGAACGAATCCAGGATTGCTTCGATTTGAGAAACGTTATACGGCTTTGTAAGAAGGCTGTCCATTCCTCTTTGAACGGCGACTTCTTGGATTTCGGGAGCCGCGTTAGCGGTTAAACCGACGATTCGAATCGACTTTCCCTTCGGAAATTTGCGAATGATTTCCGTAGCGGAAAGTCCGTCGATTCCGGGCATATTGATATCCATAAAGATCAGATCGTATTGGGACTGTCTTACCCTTTCTATGGCTTCCATTCCGTCTTCCACCAACGAAGGTTCGATTTTTTTCTTTTTTAAAATTCTACCGAGAAGTTTTTGATTGATCGGGTTGTCTTCCACGATCAGAACCTTTAAACGGGAAAGATCCGACTTGTCGGATACGTTCTCGACTTTAGAACCGGAACTTTCCTTCTTCCCGTTTGAGTCGGGAATTTCAAGTCCGATTTCAAACCAAAATCGAGTGCCGATTCCGGGTTGACTTTCCACATTAATTTTACCTCCCATCAACTCGACTAACTTTTTCGTGATCGATAGTCCGAGTCCGGTGCCGCCGAAATGTCTTGTGATGGAATTATCGGATTGAACGAAAGGTTCGAATACGGAGTTCAACTTGGCGGAGGGAATTCCGATTCCAGTATCGAAAACCCAGGTTCTGAATTTTAATTCCGTATTCGTTTTTTCTAATATATCAAATCCGATTTCGACGATCCCTTCTTTTGTGAACTTCGTCGCGTTTGAGACCAAGTTCGTAAAAATTTGGCCGATTCTGACCGGGTCTCCTTTGAGTAGTTTCGGAAAATTCGGAGGAATTAGGACTTTCAATTCGTTTTCATTCTTGAGCAGTTCCGCGCGTAAAAGAGAAACCATGTCCTTTAACAGTTTTTCCATGCTAAACGGAATGGATTCCAATTCGATTTTTCCCGTATCCGCTTTGGAAAAATCGAGAAGGTGGTTTACGATCTTGAGAAGGTTGGCTCCGCTTCTTTGAATTAGCTCTAAAGAATCCCTTTGATCCGGGTTTAACGGAGTATGTAACAGCAGTTCGGTGATTCCCAATATTCCCGTCATGGGCGTTCGAATTTCGTGACTGATGTTCGAGACAAAGACGGTTTTTGCTATATTTTCCTGTTGTGCGATTTCGCTTTTTTCCTTCAAAGCTTGATTCAATAAAGCTAATGTTTCCTGTTGAGAATAAAAAGAAGTGATGTCCTCGAAAAACCATAATCTTCCCGGAGCGATTTTACCGGGCAAAAAAACGCAGGTTACCTCGAACACTTTTTTATCCGGATTGGCAAACATCCACTGAGTCGAAAATTTTTTCGAATTCGGATCGGATAGATTTCGGTTCACTTCCCGAAAGATTTCCTTTTGATTGACCGCGGATTGCATCAACGCAGTCATCGAAGCGGAAATCTTCCAGGAGGAAACCTCTCCTCCTTTCGGAAGTGTAAGAAGTTCCGCGGCGCTTTCGTTGATCCAGGTTTTACCGGTGCCGGAGTCCATAAAGATAATCGACTGAGGAATCGTTTTTAAAATGGAATCCAATTGGGAATGGATCGAGTTGAGCTGAATTTCCTTGTTTTTAATCGAAAAAACTTCGCAAATTCTCGGAGATAATTCCGTTACGGTTCTTAAAAAATCGGATATGTGTTCCATAGTTTTTGAATATAAAAATAAAAGAATACTCTTACTGTCGTTTTCCGGGGTTGAAATCGGAAATACGATCATTTGTTCGAAATTCACTTCTTCCAGAGCGTCGAAGTTGGAGAATCCGATTTCTTCTCGGCGTAGAACGAACGGCGGAACGGAACGGTTTTCCGGATAAGAGATCGACAACAGATGTATATTCGTTTGACTCATCGAAAAATCGATTTTAGGCACGGCCTCCGCGATTCTGAGGGATAAGGAGTCGGCGCTTTCCAATAGAATTATAAAATCTGCATGTACTGCCGTTTTGCAAAGGGAATAGAACCCGTCCATTTTAGCCAGATAAAGGCCCTTTGAAAAAAGTTCGAACGAACGTCTGTGAAATTCGTTGATTTTATCGGGAAGATGATTATCGAAGGTCTCACTCATTAAAATTTACAAACTTAGAAAAATGATTTGAGTTCTTCGAGAACCGATTCGGGAGAACTGAAATGCGGCAGATGTCCCGTTGCAGGAATCGATTTAAAAACGGCCTGGGGGATGTTTGTACTGAGATATTTTCCCACTTCGATAGGAACGGCGATATCCGAGGAAGGTTGTAAGATAAGAACCGGTCGTTTACACTGATTCAAATCCTTTCTATGATCGGATTGAAAGATGGTTCTTGAAACCGTGAGTCCTATATCCGGTCGTATTTCGCGTAACGATTCGGCAAAACTTTGAGCCAACTCGGGACGATCCGAATTTCCCATAATCATAGGCGCGAATCCTCCCGCCCAAGAAAAAAAATTTTTTTCCATCATTGCGAAAAGTTGATCCAAGTCGCTTTGTTCAAATCCGCCTTTGTAGTTCGTATCGTTTAGATAACGCGGAGAAGCGCTAATAAATACAAGTTTTGAAAAAAGCTCGGGTCTGCGGATCGAAGCGATCAATCCGATCATTCCGCTTACTGAATGTCCCACGTAAAAAGTGTTTTTAATTTGAATTTCATCCATAAGAAGAATCAGATCTTCCGCGTAGGAATAAAGATTGGAATAACGGTCCTGACTGAAAAAAGAAGGATCCGTTTTTCCGGAACCGATCGTGTCGAACAGTATAAGTTTATAATGATCTTTTAGATGTGGAACGAGTTTATCCCAAGTGGATTGATCGCAGCCGAAGCCGTGACTGAATACGATGGTGTTATTTCCGGAACCGATAATTTTTAAGTTGTGACGAGGCGCTCTTTGCATGGATCTTTTTCTTCTTAAAGAATGTTTTTAACTGATCGTGAAATTTTCAGCTAAGTGATAGGACTGCAATTTTGAATTTTTTAAGCGAATCCTTTTTGAAAATTCACGCGATCCTATTCAAGAACGTTGAATGCGGTTTGAATTTTTACGATGGAACTTTTAAGGCGGGAAGACCAACTTCTAACACCGATTTTCCAATGATGGAGGATATCGGTGTTAATCGGTAGAAACTTTGGTTTATTTCTGTTTTTTAAGGTGCAGATCTAGATTTCTTCTGGCTTCCGCTTTCACCTTATTTTGGAGCAAAGGAAGAAAGCCCAATAATAAACCCGGAAGTCCGAGGGCCTGCCTGGACCAACGATAAAAGCCGAACCGATCCGTATGTTTTACGATCTTTCCGTCTTTACAAAGGAGTTCCGCTCGAATCACGTTATGCACCTTTCGACCGGTTTTTGAAAAAGTATAATTTGCCTCCCAGGTTACTTTTCCGATATCTCCGTCGGACTGAATTTCTCCGAATTTTAATTCCAAGTCCTTTCCTCTTGCTATCAACATCTGCCACATTCCTCTGGCTTCGGTCGCGTTGAGATCTGAAAAAACGGGGTCGTTGAAAATTACGGAATCGGAATAGAGTGCGCCCATCTTCGCGGCGTCTTTTTTCTGAAAAGCTTCGTAAAATTCCTTGGTAATTTCGGCGGCGGATTTCATAGAGTCTCCCTAATTTGTTTCGAATCGACTTCGTATTTTGAATTTCGTTAGTGAAACGAAAGCGAGTTTTTTGTAAATTTCTTTTCGACGGTGATCGAGTCCTATTTCTTTTGGAACCGGAATTTTCGGACCGATTCTTCCATGAGTTGACAATTTATTTCTAAAATGTTGATTGGGTTCCTCTGGAGAATTCAATGAATCGTTCAACCAACCCCTTTTCTGTCTTTGGCAAAAAATATTCCATTTGGAATTACGCAACGTTTGCTTTTTTACTATTCGCATTAACGGGACCTCTGTTTTCTCAGACACAAGGCGGTTATTACGCGTTAGTTTATTCTAAAACGGGCGTAATCGGTTCCGTTGAATTCAACGGAATGACCATCGTTTCCGAATCCGGAAAAGAAGACGTGAGCGGACAGATCGAGTTGAACGTCTGGATTCTTCCAGGGGTGAACAAGATCAAGGTCAAGGTCAAAGGAATTCGTAAAAGGAAAGAAGACGAATTTTCTCCCAAGATAAAAGCGATTCTTTATCTGGCGCAAAAAGGACAGTTCCCCGACGAAGGACAAAAAATCGCAGGTTTTGAATGGGAAGAAGGAGAAGGCAAACCGACTCTACCTTTAGAGCAGGAAATTACTTTCACTCCGACCGAGGTTCCACCTTCCGAACTCTGGAAGATAGCGGAAGAAATTCAATTGAATGCGGAAGACAAAGAGAAAATTCAAAAACTCATTACGGATTTATACAATGGATTTCAAAAGAAGGACGAGAAAAAACTTTTGGAACTGATGGATTTTAGAACAAAAGAATTCGCTCGGGCAAGATACTATTCTCCTGAAGACGAAGTTAAGGATCTCAAAAAAGGAATTCAGAACGTTCTTAAAACGATCGGTGGAAAATTGGATAAACTCGATTTGGACGAACTTCAATATCAATTGATCGCGGATAAGAAAGCGGTCGCCGTTACTTCGAAATCAGGAAAGAGTCCGATCGAAAATAAAAAGAAAGGATTCTCCGTTCCTTTGTATTTTTCCAAGGTTCAAGGAGAATGGATCATCTCTCGTTGAAGTAGCGAATGATAAGAAGCGTTTTTGCGATTCTTTGAATTAAGAAATCGTTTCCAAAAATGAATTGTAGAAAGAGTCTGATTGTTCAATCTGATTCCCTATGAAAGATCTGAATCGGAAACAATTTCTTAAATCCTTCTTTTATTTATTTTTAAGCGGATTTACGTTAGACATCCTTTCCAAAGATAAAAATGGCGAATCAAACGATTTATTTTTGGCCGAGAATTCGAATTTTAGAAACGTTTATCTCGATCCGAAGCTCAGGGAAGAATTTTTTCAGTTTCTTCAAAACGTTTATCATCTTTATCCGGAAGAAAATTTTCACAAACTCATATTCGAACTTTCTAAAGTCAAACGATCCGATCGTGAAATCTACGAAGCGATCTTAAAAGAAATCCCCCAGATAAAACCGTTTGCCGGAATCATCACTTATGCGTTGCCCGCCCTTAAAAAACAAAAGATAGAAATCACGAAAGAAGTAGTCGATCTGTTGGGCGAGGGAAGTCGTTTTAACGGATATCTCGAAATCGGAACCACGGGACGATATGTAGGCAATCTTAAAAAGAAGATTCAACTCGAAGGAAATGTTTTCGTTTTGAATGATTTGGAACCTAAATACAGCCCGGAAGATTTAGTGGAAAGAGGTCAAATTTCGAAGGTCGGTATGTTTGTTTCTTTGGGGGATTATGATCCGATCGGAGAAGCCGCGATCCCTTCCGAAAGTTTGGATCTTGTGACGAACTTCATCGGCTTTCATCATTCTCCTTCGAAACGGTTGGACGGATTTATCGGATCGATTGCCCGGGTTTTAAAACCCGGCGGGAAATTGATTTTAAGAGATCATAACGTGGATTCAAAAGAAATGAATTCTATCGTCGCTCTGGCTCACGATGTGTATAACGCAGGTTTGGAAATTTCTTGGAAAGAAACTGCAGAGCAAATTCGAAACTTTACTTCGGTTGCAGAGATCGAAGAGAGAGTGAGTCGATTCGGTTTAAAACCTTTGGGAAAACATATTCTTCAGAAAGGCGATCCTACTAAAAATACATTGATGGCGTTTGTAAAATCCGCATGAAAAAATTCATACTTCTTCTTTTTGTTTTCGTTAGTTACGTTTTTGCGGATCCGACGATCGTAAACGACGTAACTCAGATCAATCCTATTCCCGTAAGCAAAGTCGTAGCTCCGACCACATTAGATGAAATTCAAGACTTGGTAAAAAATCATCAAGGTCCGATTTCCATCGGAGGTGGTAGATTTTCCATGGGCGGACAGATCGCTACTGAGAATGCATTGTTCATCGATACGAGAGAATTCGATAAAATTCTTTCGTTTGATTCAAAGGCAAAACTCATCACGGTGGAACCGGGAGTCACTTGGAGAAAACTTCAAGAATTCATCGATCCTTTCGATCTTTCCGTTCAGATCAAACAAACCTATTCTAATTTTACGATCGGCGGTTCTTTGAGCGTGAACGCGCACGGAAGATACGTGGGTTACGGCCCGATGATCTTATCGGTCCGTTCCATCAAAGTTGTGTTAGGCGATGGTAAGTTGGTGATCGCGAGTCCAAAGGAGAATTCGGAAATCTTTTTTGCAGCGGTCGGCGGTTACGGAGGAATCGGAATCATAACCGAAGTCACTCTCGAATTGACCGAAAACAAAAAGGTCAAACGATTCGTGAAAAAACTTCCGATTACGGAATACAAAAAATTCTTTTTTGAAAACGTTCGCAATCATCCGAAAGCGCAGTTTCACAACGGAGATATTTATCCGCCTGCGTATGAAAATGTAAACGCAGTCACTTGGGAGGAAACGGAAGAACCCGTTACCGTCGCTGATAAAGTTGTTCCCGTAAAAGAAAGTTACTGGTTGGAGAATCTGATTTATTTCTGGTTAACGGAACTTCCTTACGGAAAAGAATTGAGAGAATCCGTTTTAGATCCTCTTTACTATCGCAAAGATAGAATCGTATGGAGAAACTACGAAGCCAGCTACGACGTTCAAGAGTTGGAACCTCCCAATCGAAGAATCAGCACGTATGTTTTACAGGAATATTTCGTTCCCGTCGAAAAGTTCAATGAATTCTATCCTTTGATGCGAACCATTCTACAAAAACACGACGTGAACGTGATGAACATTTCGATACGTCATGCGAAACCGGATTCCGGTTCTTATTTGGCTTGGGGTAGAACGGAAGTTTTTTCCTTTGTGATTTATTACAAACAACGCGTTTTTGAAAGTTCAAAAAAAGAAGTCGGGATTTGGACGAGAGAGTTGATCGATGCGGTGACGAGCGTGGGCGGCGCGTATTACCTTCCGTATCAACTTCATGCGACGGTTTCCCAGTTTCACAAGGCGTATCCAAACGCGGAAAAATTCTTCGCATTAAAAAGAAAGCTGGATCCTCAGTATAAATTTAGAAACAAACTCTGGGACAAATATTATTTTCACGAAAAGGAAGATCTCGATCTGAGACTTACTTTGGATGCGTCCAAGGATTATACGCGCAACGAGGATCAGACTTTTTTGACTTTGCCGGAATGGTATATCGTATTTAGCTCGGACGAATATGCAAATTTTCTAAAGCATTCTCCACCGAGTCAGTTTCCTTATTGGAGTAGTATCTCTCAATTTTGGAAAATTTACGGAAGGGTCATCGTAAAAACCTGGAATTCATACGAATTCAATTGGGGTTATCATCTGATGATCAACGTAATCGGAATCAGTTATTCCGGAGAATTGTTTTTGAAGGCTCTGTATGAGAATTCGATCGGAAGATTGACGGAATGGGTTGCCGGAAGCGGTGAACTTTCTCCCGAGATGAAAGTAGAAGGGTATATGCAATTTGTTGCAAGTGATTATACCGATTTTGTACGATTACGTCCTTGGTATGCATATCCGTTCTATTCTAAGTTCAAGGAATTTTGGACGATTGAAGACGGAGAGAATACGAGTCGGATTCGAAGAATTGAAAGAAGGATGTTTTTTTCCGCAGAACTTCTTGTCAAAGCGGCTTACGGAAAATTGATCGGAATGGGAACGGAATCCGTTTACGAACCGGAAACCTTTGAAGTAAAGGCTTGGGTGAAAGAGAACGGCAAGAGCAAGATCCAATTGATTCCAAGATACGAAGCCTTTACACAAAACGTTCCTTTGCTCGTGAAGAAAAATATATCCTTTGTCGAGATCGCAGGAAATCATCAGATTCTTTTGACGTTGATCGTTCCTTTGGAAACGAACATACAGGATTCGGAAACCGTATTGTATGAATGGAAGATTTTGACGGAACCGAATTTGAAACGAGTCGCCTTGATTGCCCCCGTTTCAAGACTTCATGAAATTCTAATGAAGGCGGATTCTAACGGATTCAAATTGGATCATATCTTTGATTATTGAAGGTTTTCTCGAGAAACTCAGTATTTCGCTTTCTATGAATCGCTCGACAGATGTCCAAAAAAAAGTTTATAAATAAATTTTTGTCCAAGATATTTTGTATTCGATTTTAAATAAATCTTGTTGGTTTCTTTTGATTGAAAATCCTACGCACATGAGATACATATTCAAACTCTTGTGTTTATTTTTCCTCGTTTCCTGCGGTGTGACTTCTCACTCATCGAAGACGATAACCATAGGTAAGCCGTTTCCGTTGCAGGACTTAAGCCGGGATAAAAAGGGTCCGATTCTTTTTCAAAAGATCGTTGCGGCCGATTGGGTTGTAGACCGAGCCGGACTTATCAATTTAAAAGATCCTAAAGCCGCCGGATTACAGTCCGGGGACGAACCAATTCAGATTTACTTTTATGCGATCGATCATCCTAAGTTCGGAAGATATATAATCGATACTGGAATTTCGAAAGTTTTCCGAAAGGATCCGAAAGAATGGCCAGTTTCGTGGATCGTTGCGTCCGTGATGAATACTTCGGCGCTCAAAATAAAACTTACAACGGATGAGTGGCTCAAGAAAGAATCGAAAAAGGTGGAAGGTGTTTTTCTGACTCATTTACACATGGATCATATTTTAGGAGCCGCCGATTTTACCTCCGGAGTTCCTTTCTTAGTTGGACCCAAAGAAGCAACGGATAAAAAATTCATCAACTCATTGGTTCAAGGAAGTACGGACACTTTGTTAGGCGAAAAACCCTCTATTTCCGAGTTGAATTTTCCGGAAAGTACAAAGGATTCCGCCTTTCCTGCGCTTGATTTTTTCGGAGATCAATCCTTGCTGATCTTCCACGTGGAAGGTCATACCAAAGGAAGTCTTGCGTTCCTAATTCAAAGTTCGTCCGGATATCAGCTCGTTTTAGGGGATGCTTGCCATACGGTTTGGGGATGGGAGAATAACGTGACTCCGGGGGAATTTTCGGAAGACCAGGAAAAAAACAGAGCGTCTTTGGATTTTTTAAGGAATGTGGCTTCCCAATTTCCGGGGATTCAAATACATCCGGGACATCAAAGTATAAAAGGAAATTCTAATCAATAAATCTTGAATGGTTTGAAATTTTTTTGGAGAAAATTATGAAGGAAATCGACCGTTCCAAACCGGTGCTCGTAACGGGAGGCGCCGGTTATATCGCGTCTTGGATCGTTCAATATCTGCTCGAAGACGGCATTCCGGTGCGAGCCACAGTGAGAAATAAATCGGATTCCAAAAAGATATCGCATCTTCTCGAACTTTCCGAACGTTACCCCGGAAAATTGGAACTTTACGAAGCGGACCTTTTAAAGGAAGGGTCCTTTTTGAATGCGATTCAAGATAAGGGAGGAGTGGAATTGATTCTTCATACCGCCTCTCCGTTTTTTATAGACGGGATCAAAGATCCGCAAAAAGAATTGGTGGAGCCTGCGGTTTTCGGAACCAAGAACGTTTTGGAAGCGGCGAACGCAAGTCCTTCCGTAAAGAGAATCGTTTTGACTTCGAGTGTTGCGGCGGTAATGGGAGATAACGTGGATGCCCTTTCCGTACCGAATCGTCGTTTTTCCGAAGAGCATTGGAACGCTACGAGTAGTTTGAAACATCAGCCGTATCCTTATTCCAAAACGCTTGCGGAAAAAGAAGCATGGAAGATTGCGGACGCTCAAGTTCAATGGGATTTGATTACGATCAATCCTTCTTTCGTGATGGGCCCTTCCGTTTCGGAGAGAGCGGACGGAACGAGTATGAACTTTATGCTTTCTATGATAAACGGAAAGTTCGCGCCCGGAGTTCCGGATATGATGATCGGTTTTGTGGATGTTAGGGACGTGGCCAAGGCTCATATACTAGCGGGTTTTACTCCTTCCGCAAAAGGACGTCATATCGTTTCAGCCGTTACTCTGAAATTTTTGGATGCCGCAAAAATCATTCGGGAGAAGTACGGAAATCGTTTTCCTACTCCGAAAAGTTCGCTTCCTAAACTTTTAACGTACCTGATCGGACCTTTTTTCGGTTTGTCTTGGCCTTATATTTCGCGTAACGTTGGAATTTCTTTCGAACTCGATCATTCTTACAGTAAAAAGGATTTGAATGTGAATTACAGACCAATATCCGAAACTTTTGTAGAACATATCGAGCAGATTCTTTCTTCTAAGACGCTTTTGAAAAAGGGCGCATAGGGAAAATTTCAAAAGGATTTCTTATTAAAAAAAGTGAATTCGTAGAGAAGGTTTGGGCATGCCGAGCGATCCATAGATTAGTATGATTCTTGGACGTAAGACAGCTCGAAGTGTGATATTCTTGATTCGACGGAGTCAAGAAGGCCGATGGC
>NZ_ANIK01000113.1 GCF_000347175.1 Leptospira alstonii serovar Sichuan str. 79601 | reverse complement strand
ACGCTTTAGCAGAAGACAATCTAGTTCATGGTTCCTTTACAAACTGGATGACAGGAACTCTTCTACAAACAATCGGGGGCGTACCTGCAAATGCCACCCTTGCGATTTCCGCTCTTTCCTCCGCGAGTAGAACGATCAGTTTCACTTGTTCAGCGGCGAACTCCAGTGGTTCTCTTTCGGGAGTGAAAGTTCGTTTTTACAAACATCGACTGCCTGATGCGATTCAAGGAACTACCATTACCAATCAAGTGCGACATTTTGCTATGCAGGGACGGGGATTCGTTTCTGTCATGGATGCTGATAGTGAATGGATCGGTGGTTTAAGAAGAAGGGATCGGTTTCAGGGGCATAGACATGATTCGAGTACTACTGCTTCCAATAATACGGGTTTTGGGAATGGATGGGGTGTGACTACTGCCGAAGTATATATTCCCAGCGGAGTAAAGGTTGAATTACCAATCTCCGACGGAACCAACGGAACTCCCCGTACAGGCAAAACAACCGACGCTCGGGGTATATCAGCTTTTCCTTATGTGTTTGCAAAAAGGGTGCTATGAAAACAAATTTCTTCAGTGCAAAAGTGTGTGCGCAAACCGGTTTTCAGAGTTGTGCGTAGATAGTAAGAAGAATATCATAAAATTGCACAAAATAAAGTTCGCATGCGGATCTTATAAAAACCCGCATGCGAACTTTTAATCTCACTTTACCAAAATGTCAAGCTGCGTAATTCAACACTTAGCTCCCGATGGTTTGCTTCGACGTAACTGACCGCCACGTTTTCTTGTGTCAAGTTCTAATATGACGCGTCAACCGAGGTCGTCCTATTTTTTCGCAGATTTAAGAATTAAAGGAAAGGTTTACTTCCTTAAATCAAAAAAATTAGTATTCCTTTTCAAGGATGACCCATTCCAAACATGTTGCAAAAGAACTGTGGAGAAAATAATTGTCTTTACCGTAAAGTTTATATTTTCTTTACTTATTCGTATTCTATTAAACCATAGAAAACGTTATTCAAAATGAATAACGCAAAGTCCCTAAGGGAGATTTTAATCCTACAAACTTTGAAGAAAGAAACATTGGGCTCTTAAAAAAATTGAAAATGGAGTCCGTATTCTCAAAAACAAACGGATAGGATTTAGTTTCAAAGAAAACCCATTTCGTAAAAATATTTGTATGCTTGCTATACTAATTTCCACTGTCTTGTCGTTGTATATCTTTCTTTCCTTCGGAAGCTTTGCTGAAAGAGTTTTGAAAATAAAATTTCAATTTACGGATAAATTTTTTATAGGTTTATCCGTAACGAACGCCTTTGTATCATTTATATCCTTATTTTTTCCGATTACAACATTAGTGCTGATTGTCTTTTTGATTTTCTGCTCCACGCTTTTATATTTTGTAAAGGAAAATTTGAAGGTATTAGCGTTTAAATTCATTCATAAAGGTCTCGTTCTTGCCATAGCGGCTCCCGTTATTTTATATGCTCTGATCTTTTCCTTAAATCCTCCGTTTGCATATGATTCGGGGCTCTATCACATTCAATCTATAAAATGGATCGAAGAGTATGCGGTCGTTCCCGGTCTTGCAAATATACACGGAAGATTCGGATTTAATCCCAATGTATTTACGATTTTTGCACTTACCTCCTTAAGGGATGTTTTTAATCAGGAAATATTCTCTGTGAATTTTACCGTTTATTCAATATTAGTTTTGCATTATATAAATAGAATTTATGCGATTTCAAAACAGGAAGGATTTACGAACTCGTTCTTGCTAAATATCGCCGCATTCGTCATAATATTGGATCAGATTGTAAATTTATCATCGCCTACACCGGATCTTATTTCCATTGTATTTCCTTTGTATATTCTGACAAACTTACCCAAAACTGGAAGTACCGGATCGGATTTAAGTTTGAAAAATTATTTTCCGTCTATCATTTTATCCGTATATACGATCAGCGTTAAATTGGCAACACTGCCGCTTTTTTTATTAGTTTTCATATTAATTATTAAATTCAGGTTCGAGAAAAAAAAATTATTACTAATAATGTCAGTTATATCGTTCCTTCTTTTACCTTGGTTGACTCGAAATATTATCTTATCGGGTTATTTGATTTATCCATTTCCCGCAATCGATCTTTTCGATTTCGATTGGAAGGTTTCGATAGGAAACGTTATTTCCGAAAAATTAGCCATAACCGGATGGGCAAGAAACCCAGGTGAAGGATACATAGAAGCTTCTCGGATGAATTTTTGGGAATGGTTTCCAATTTGGTGGAGAAATAGGTCGATATTTAGTCGACTCATTTTTTTCGTATCGTTCCTATTTCCGGTGTTGGCGTTGATTCTTACTATATTTAAAAAAATAAAAATAAATTTTCAAACATTCCTCATACTTTCCACTTCCTCGGTCGGCATAATCTTTTGGATTTTTCTCGCACCTGATCCGAGATTCGGTAAAGCATTTCTTGGAGTTGCAGCGATTTCACCGCTCTTTTATTTAGATTTTAGAATTAAATTTCATTGGATAAACCGTTTGAAGAGGCCATCAAAAGTAATTTTCATTTTTTGCTTAATCATAATTCTCGTTTCACTGCTGAATCACAGAACTTATAATAGGCTTAAACGATTCGTTGAGGAAAATTCCGCTTTTTTCGTTCGTCCTCGAAAAATTGAAATTCCTCCGAATCTGGGTTTCAAAACGATTAATGTTAAAGATTTGGAAGTTTTTATTCCCGCGGAAGGAGATCGGTGTTTCGATCATAAGATCCCATGTATGCCTTATAAAAATGAAACACTTACTTTAAGAGGAAAAACTCTACAAACCGGATTTAAAAACATTCAAAATCCATAATGAAGTCGTTCCAATTCGGAATCCAGTGGAAGTTGCGAAAAACCAAAATCAAATAAAAAAGGGACGATGATTTCTCATCGGCCCTTTCTGAATCGAATCGGATTTCCGGTTGATTGGTTTTATTGTTGAGGTGCGGAAGTAGCGAAACGGAAGGTAACTCTTCTGTTTTTAGCGTCTTTCGCATCGAGCCCGGAAACAGGTTCGGAAGAACCGGCGCCTTTCGTAACGATACGGTTTGCGGGAATTCCTTGTTTGATCAGAGCTTGTTTAACTGCATTGGCGCGAAGTTCGGAGTAAAAGATATTCCCTTTTTTAGCGCCTTCAGCTTGCTCGGGACCGATCGCATCGGTGTGTCCGGTAATTTCAAGAGCGTAGCTATCGGGAAGTTTTCCAAGACCTTCTTTGATTACCGGAGCGTTTACTTTCGACCACTCGCTGAAATCACCGGCGGTAACATCCGCTTTTTTGTAGCTGAATCCGGGACGAGTCATTCCGTCCGGATATCTAAATTCCTTAATTTGTTCGTTTAAGGAATCGGCGATCGCTTCGGGAGAATTAACGTCGACGTTTCTGTTTGCTGCAGCGGACTGCTCTTGCCCGGATGGCTCAGGAGCGGCAGTTTCCTCTTTTTTTTCAGCGGAGGAGCAAAGAGTGAATGAAAATGCAATTGCACCGAGCAGAATCAGATTCAAAATCTTTTTGACCATGTTTCTTTCCTTCCTTAGATCTAAGGGGTTTTGGTTTCAGTGTGTCATATTAAGGTTTAGGAAGGAAAATGGAAACTGTTTTTTTAGAGTGCTAAAAACGCGTGAAGTAAAAATCTGGAATCCTCTTTTATTTTCAATGAACATAGAACTAAAAGCAGAGGTATTGGAAGAATTTTCCGGAAATCGATTGGATCGATTCCTGAAATGTTCATTCGGGGACGAAGTATCCCGTGCAACGATTCAGAAATGGATTGAATCCGGGTACGTTCGCAATCAAGACGAGAAAGTTTTCGGCAAAAGTTCCTGGAAGGTGAAAACCGGCGAAAGATATTTACTTTCCATTCCGCCAAGGCCTCCCCTCAACTTGGAACCGATCCCGATGGACTTACCGGTCGTTTTGGAAAGAGATAATTTTCTAATCATTCACAAGCCCGCCGGAATCGCAAGTCATAGTGGACCGGGTGATCGTTCTCCAAGTTTAGTCAACGGACTTCTCTATCATTTTAAAGAGTTGTCAAAAGCGGGAGGAGAAGCAAGACCCGGAATCGTACATCGATTGGATAAACCCACGGAAGGATTGATTCTCATCGCCAAAAACGATCGGGCCCACGGAAAACTTTCCGAACTTTTCAGGAAAAGAGAAATCGAAAAAAAATATTATGCTTGGGTTCAAGGACATCCTCCGGAAGAAACGGGAACCATCGATCTACCGATAGCAAGACATCCGGTAGAAAGATTAAAGATGACCGTATCGCCGAAAGGAAGAAGATCGATAACACATTATAAAGTTCTAAAATACATCAACTCTCGTTCCGGAAGAAAGTTCAGCTTTGTAGAAGTGGGATTGGAAACGGGAAGGACCCATCAAATCAGAATTCATTTTCAAAGTCAGAGATGTCCGGTCGTAGGAGATTTATTGTATTCGAGAGCGGGGTCCCAGTTCGAATCGTACGGATTACAACTATTATCCTACTATCTCAAATTCGAGGATCCGTTTACGGGAGAATTGATCGAAGCGACTCTTCCTCTCGGCGAAAGATTTCTTAGGTTCGAGAAGAATGCTCCGCTATTCTGACCTGAATTAGGTTTTGATCCTTACGATCCGCAAGAACCGGAAAATTTTCCCTATAATCCAGAATCGATTTTTTATAAGCCTTGTAAAATAGAATCGTTTCCGCGTTCTCACCGGCGTCCTCAAAGTCTCCGTTAGGCGCCACCGCAAGAGAATGCCCGTTGTGATGAACGCTTTTGTTGTGTCCCGCGATTCCGATCCGATTGACTCCGAAAACGTAAGCCTGATTTTCGATGGCCCTCGTTTTTAAAATCAGTTCCCAGTGATGAATTCTCGGAATCGGCCAGTTTGCGTGAACGGTGAATATATCCGTTTCACCGGCGAGTCTCCGAAAAATTTCCGGAAAACGAATATCGTAACAGATAAAAGGAGTGATCCTAAAACCGTTCAAATCGTAACCGACTATTTCGGAACCGGAACTGTAATGACGATCCTCGCCGCCGAAAGTGAACGGATGAATTTTAGAATAACGTAATACGATTTCCCCGGTCGGACTAACGACGCTGACTGTGTTGAACGGTTTTCCTTTCGGGTTTTTTCGGATCCAACCCGCGCAGATCGTAGCCCGAGTATCTTTTGCGATTTCTTTTAAAAAGGTTTCGGTCGGGCCTTCGTCCTGTTCCGCGATCCTTTCCGATCTCATCGTAAATCCGGTCGCAAAGGTTTCCGGAAGCAAAATCAAATCCGGATTTTCGTCCGGCTTTTTTTCAAGCGTGGAGTGAATCAGATTTCGAACGTGTTCGTAGTTCGTTTCCTGATTTTCCCAAGAAAGATCGCATTGTACAAGAGCGACGTTCAGTTCACCGTGGTTCAATTTTTTTCCCCCTTCGATTCGTTTTTATCCTTCTGAACAAAAGTTTCGGTATCGTTTTCATTCTTTCGAACGAAAGGTTTTTTCGAAACGCGATGGTACTTAGGACGAATCGTAATTTCCGTAAAACCTAAATTTTCCGGACCGGAAAGGGCGTATTCGAACGCATTCAGAATTTCGGAAACGTTCAGATAAGAATCCGGATCGGAATCTTTTTCGAAATCCAGTCGTTCGTAAAACTCGGTATCTACGATATCCGGATTGATGCTTATAAATTTGACTTCCGATTTTCGAATTTCTTCGAATAAATTTAATCCGAAATGCCTGAGTCCGGCCTTGGTTCCGGCGTATGCGGCCCCTCTAACGGATTCTTTCAAGGCCGAGATCGAATGAATTTGAAAGATCCAACCTTTATTCCTCTTTAGATCCCTCAGAAATAATTTAGTGATTAAAATCGGGGAAACAAAATTGACGACGAGCATCCTTTCCAATTCTTCGAAAGGGATTTCCTCATGCGGAGAAAAATTACCTAAACCTGCGTTGTTTACCAAGATTTTCAGAGGAGGTTCCTCTTTGAGAATATTCAATAATTTGAATTCGATTTTCTTTGTGTCGGAAAGATCCAGTGCGACGTGTTTATACAAAAGGGAATTTTTTAAAAGGGAGGAGTTCGGTTCCGTTCTCGAAATTCCGATTACTTTGTAACCCTTGGAAACTAAAAGTTCCGAAATCGCTTTTCCGATCCCTTTGGAGGAGCCGGTTACGATCGCCAAAGAGTTGTTAGTTTTTAAGTCGGTATTCATTCGGATTTCATTTCGCTTGCGAGTAACCTGTGGATTTTTTCCCGAGGGACGAATTTTTCGAGTTCATTTTGGACGATTGTGAACATTTCTTTTTCCAATTCTTCCGGGTAGGATTTTACTCCTGCGCGAGTATTCATCGGAAGATAAAACAAGTAGGAATCGGGTCTTCGTTTTTTGGAATTCTTAAAATAATCCGAATTCATCCGAAAGGATCCAAGACTGATCTCCCTCAGTTTTTCTCCCGGAATTTCCTCGAAAATTTTTCGAATCAATTCCGAATAAACGGATTTCCAATTCGGGACGTTCAAGATCGGATCGATACAAATACGAACCTGCCAGCCCGCGTTCAAGGCGTTCTTGATATTTTTCAATCGGGACGAAAGCCTCGGAGTCAGCGGTTCGTGTTCCTCAACCGCGGAGTCCGGCGAAAGGGTCCAAGCGAGGATAACGTTCGGAGTCGGTTTCAGATCGGAGATGGATTTGAAATTGGCGCTTTTGGTTCTGATTTCAACGATCAGATCCGGATTCGAGTTCGCAAATAAAATCCATTCTTTACAATATCCTAATATATTTTCCAACGCCAAAAGGTCCGTATCGTAGGAAATACAAAGATAAAGAGGATTGGAAAGTTTGAGTTGTTCCTCTGTTTTTCGGATGTATTCTTCGTTGTTTACGAAAATCACCATATTTGCGGAGGAATACATTCCTTGAAGATAACAATAGGAACAATTGTAAGGACAATTTAAAACAAGAGCGTTGTAATAAAAAAAACGATAACCGAAGTCGGGAGCGACTCCCGAACCGGAATACAAAAATTGTTCTTTCCGTTTTGCTAATATGAGTTTCGGACTTCTTTTCTGTGCCTGAAAATTTTGAGAGGAAGGATTGAATACTTCCTTGTAGGAATCGATCGGAATCGTAACCGATTCGGGAAACTTGGAAAGAATCTCCAAAGTTTTCGGATGATCCTTTGCGGAATCTTCCACATAAATATGGGAGAATCTTTTAGGACTGGTAGAATTGTTTGAGTGCATGTAGTCCCTTTTTACCTTCGTCTCTCGTTTTGACTCCGATTTTTTCCGAGTTCAAGATTCCGATCGTACTCTTCAAAATATCAAGACCTTGTTCCGGGGAATTTCCGGTTCTGATTTTATAACCGATCATCCAGTCTTTCAATTGAATCGTTTCCGTTTCCGATAAGCGTAAAATTTCGGACATGATTAAAAGAGCGGAAGTTTCATCCTGTTTGAGATCGACTCCGTTTCCTTGGGAAATCGGAATCGACAAAATCGAAAGAATATTCGGAAGCGCCTCGTTGATTCTAAGAGAAACTTTATCGGCGGCTCCGATTTCCGATTTCGTAAAATGATCCGAAACCGTTTTAACGATCCGAATTTTATCCGAAGAAAAGAATTTTCTGGAAGCTTGAAAAAAGCCGAAAGCTTCCATGTCGACTAACGTGTCCGGGAGTTCGGAGGTTTCGCTTTCGAATAAGGGTTTATCTACGGTCAACAAAGTCGATTCGAGGATCGGAGATTTAAAAAGAATATCCGGATAAACGCTTTTGGACGAACCCTCGTCCGTGATTTTATGGATTAAAAAGGATTCTCCGATTTTCGAAAATACTTTCGGCGCGCCGCAGATTCCGAAATTCAAAATCCACGAAGAAGCTATAATCGAATTTTTGAATTCGTTTAATAAAAATGCGACGGACATGGCCGAATGAATTTTACCCGTTCCGGAAACGACCAACGTATAACTTTCGTTTTGGAAGACCGGAAAGGGAGTTTTGTCCCGGAAAATTTTCAACCCCAACGTTTCGATCAAGGGTTTCGCTTCCGAGAAAAGTGCGACGGAAATAAAAATCATCTTTCTTTCTTGATATCCGGAAGTAGAATTTGGGACAAGAGAGAAATCATCGACTCGAAAGAAAAGGAACCTTTTATGGATTTGATTGAAAATGTAAAAAGGGAATTTTGGCCGAAATTAAAATCCGTAATGTCCAAGATACCGTTTACGGAAGATCTTGTGGCGTTATATTATTCCATGATGGATTCGGAAACGCCTCTTCGAACCAAACTTATCATCGCGGGCGCATTGGCTTATTTCATTTCTCCGATCGATGCGGTTCCGGATTTTATTCCGGGCGCTGGATTTCTGGATGACGCCGGAGTGATTGCGGCCGTACTGGCAAGTGTTCAATCGGCGATTCGAGAAGAACACAGAGAAAAGGCCAGAAAATTCTTGGAGAAAGAATGAGTTTAGACAACGAAATCAAAATCAGATACGAACATTTCCTGAACTTTGTTCCCAAGGTGATGGAATTTTTGGCAACCACGCAGGAAGAGGCCGATCTTGAAATCGTTTACAAAGGAGAAATCGATCTCGTAACGAAAGCGGATCAGGGATCCGAAAAGAGAATCATCGACGAAATCGAAAGAATGTTTCCTGAGGACGGAATCTTAGGAGAGGAAGGAACCGATAAAAAAGGAAGTTCCGTTTTTAAATGGATCATAGATCCGTTGGATGGAACGATCAATTATTCTCATAAACTTCCTTTGTACTGCGCGTGTATCGGTTTGGAAAACCTGGAAAACAACGAAGTTGTAATGGGAATCGTTCCGCTTCCCGCGATGAACGAAATCTATCACGCTCGCAAAGGTTACGGGGCGTTTAAAAATCAAAAACGAATAACCGTTTCCAAAACGAAAGTTCTGAAACAATCCTTGCTTTGTACTGGCTTTCCGTACGATCGGGAAAAGAAAATAGATCGTCTTATGTTTTTTTATAGAAATTTTTTATTGAAGACGAGAGGCGTTCGAAGGACCGGAGCCGCCGGACTCGATCTTTGTTGGGTCGCCGAAGGAAGGTTCGACGCGTTTTGGGAGGAAGGTTTAAAACCTTGGGATATGGCTGCGGCCTCCGTGATTCTCGCCGAAGCGGGCGGAAGGATGTCGACTTACGACGGTAATACGTTCACTCCTTATATACCGAACTTGGTTGCGAGTAACGGACACATTCATGAAAAGATGATGGAAGGAATGGGAATGGGGGATTATCTCTACGACTTGAGTTAGGAACAAGCTCATAAGTAAATTATAATATAGTATAACGAAGTTTTAATGACGCGAGTTTGGCGTAAAAAGCTGGGCGAATCCAGCCCTTGGCTTTGCCAAGGCTGGACCGCGCTTTCTGCTCTGATCAACAAATTGACGGATCGTTCGAAAAGCGAAATTCTTTCGTCATTCCAATTTGTTGATCTCGCTTCAATCGCTTTCGCATTGATTATATCACTTCCTGACAACTTTTTCTAGGATGCACAAGGTCATCTGACTCCTAGTGCGCTCCTGCAAATTTCCATCAGGTTTTTAGGACAAATTTCTCGTATAATTTTACGGGTAATTGTTTAAGATATTTTAAATTAGACTATTGAAATGTAACTATAAACCTACCGCTTAAGGTCTCATGTATGTAAGCGGATAATCGCCAAAAGAGCTTCCTATAAAATTAAGAACTCGAATATTTTTTCTGAATCGTCTTATCGATCAATCGAAGCAATTTTTCTTTAACGGTTTTCGGATTGAAATTTTGTTCCACGTATCTTTTTCCGTTTCCGCCCATTTCGATCGATTCTTTCGGATGATTCAAAAGGTAATCCAAGGTCGCAAAGAAACTCTTTCGATCGGAATAAAAAAGTCCGCCGTTGCTTCTGAGGCAATGCCCTTTGAGAACGTCCGATCTGCCGTTGACGAGTGCCGGTTTTCCCATTAACCAACCTTCCATGAGAACTATGGAAAAACTTTCCAAAGGAGAAGAGTTGATCAAACAGGCGCAATCCTGAAGAAGTTCGAGTTTTATTCCCTCTTCGACGAATCCTAAAAATTCTATATTTTGATTCTCTAATATTTTAATCGGGATTTTGGAGACGATCTTTCCGGCGATTTTGAGTTTGTGAGGAAGCTCCGTATTCTTTTTCCATTCCGCAAACCATTCCGCCATTTCCAAAAAACCCTTACCTTGATCCACGCGACCGACGTAGAGTAAAAAGGGAACTTCCTCCGAAGTGGAAGAAATTTCTCGCGAATCGGGAAGTTTCGAACTCGCTTGCGAATTCGAGTTTTTTACGTTTTTTGAGGAACTTGAGGTTTTGGAATTTTCGGATGGATTTGAACTTTCTAAAACATCGGGATCCTTTTTTGAAATCGATTCGTCCAAGTATCGATCCAAGTCGAGATTCATTCCGACGATCGAATAGGTACTCGGTTTGTATCCGAGAATCTTCCGAAAAACCTCCAATTCCTCCGGGGTGTTGAACGAATACGAGCTTTGGTCCGTTAGAACTTCCTTATATATTTGCAGATAAGCCGGAGCCTCGTCGTGAAACGTGGGAATAACTACGGATTTTTCCGCGACCAAAGGTAACCCGAAAACCAAAGGATAATAAAGATAACTCACAAAGAAAAAAAGATCGTATTCGCTTTTTCTAAATTCGATAAATTGAATCAGTTCCGGAACGTAAGGGCCTTGTTCCCGTAACCAACGATGGACGTTTTCCTTGTTTTGCTGAGCCAAAATTTTTTTGGAAAGTCGATCGAATCTTTCGATGTTTCTTTGTTTTTCAACGGTGAACTGAACGACCTTATATTTTCCGCCCAAGGAAGCGGATCTTTTTTCGAACCGGATCGGTTTGGATGGATTTGTTCCTTCGTGGAATAAATTTTTCTCTTCAATCGGGATCGAATTCTTCCAAGTGATATAATCCAAACTGCGAGTCGTTAAAACGGTGATTTCGAAGTCCGCGGCCAACAATTCCACGAATTGAAAGATGAGTTTTTCCGATCCTCCGGAAACCTTGTCCGAAAAAATCGGAGAAACGACCGCGATCTTTTTAAGAGAGGGTTTCAATGGTTTTCTTAAGAACGGATTTCGAATCCGTTTTTTTGAATTCTTTCAAACGAAGGTCTTGGCTTGTTAAAATTTGATTTTGAAAAGGAACGTCGGTCAAAATCTTATCGAGCAAAATTGCAAGGTCCGGAAATTTTTTTTCCGTAAAAATAATCCCGGCGCCGTTCAAAGTTTCGGGAACCGCTCCTCCGGAATAGGCAAGAATCGGAATTCTATGAACCATGGCTTCGATCAAAGGAACGCAGAAACCTTCGTGTTCGCTCATGGAAACGAAAACGTCCGCTTCTTGATAGAGATTGTTGAGTTCGACGTCGGAAAGAAAACCGGTGATCAATACGTTCTTTCTCAGATCGTAAAAGTCCAACATCCTTTCCAATTCTTCCCGATAAAGATACAACTCCCTCGAACTGAAACCGGCGAGATAAAATTGAAATCGATCCGAAATCATGGACTTATACGCGTAAGCAAGTCGGATTAAATCGTCCTGTTTTTTATTGGGAGTAATCCTTCCGACAAATAGGATTTTTTTGACGGCAGAATTCGATCTTTCGATTTTCGGAAAATTTTCGGAAAGTTGATACGTGATAGGAAGGATTCCTACATTCTGAAATTCTAATTCTTCCAATTCTTTTTGATTGAACTTGGAAACCGCAAAGACGAAATCGAATCTCTCCTTCATTTTTTTTAAATCTTCTCTTCCTTTTTTTAAAAGGTAGCTCATCTTTAAGTCGTAGGATTCGAAAAAATGATGCGGAGTCACGTTATGGTAAATCAGAATTCTGGGGGATCGGAAACTTCTTAAAAAATCGAACACTCCCGAATGAATCGAATGATGATAGAATAGAATATCTTTCGAGGATTTGCCGTATGTTTTATACTTTTTTACGAAAGGAAGTTTGGACGCGCCTATGTTTTCGGAAAATATATCTCCTTTATATTCCAAATCTCTTAAGTAGTTTCGGATTTCAAGCATTTGGTTGCTGATCGCGTCGCCCGGATTAAAACCCGCAGAAAATTGCTGAACCTGCCTCATACCAGAATTTTCTCACTGAAAAGATTTTCGAACGGAAAAGCATTGTATTCTTTGGCGATTTTCTGTTCCTTTTCCGAGATCTGTTCGCGTAACGTTTTCTTTTCCAAAAGGTTATCGATCAGAGCTGCGAGAAGACTCATGGCGGAAGAGGATTTATTTTTGAAAAGAATTCCTCCGGTTTTCATCGTATCCGGAGTCGCTGCCGCGTAATAAGAGATCACGGGAATTCCGGCCCCGAACGCGTCCAAAACGGGAATGTTGAATCCTTCGTGTTCGCTCATACAAACGTACAGATCCATGGAGTTTAAAAAGGACTCCATTTCGGTATCGTTCGCGTTCAGACGAATTTGAACGTTTCCAGTCAGTCGTTTGCGTAAAATGATCTTTTTAAGAAAATTATAATATTCTTCGAAAATCCGAGGCACGTTTCCGCAGATTAGGAGTTGAACGTTTTGTCTGAATTTTAAAATCGATTCGAGTAATTCCAAAAGGTCTTCCGTTTTTTTATTGGGTGAAAACCTTCCGATAAATCCGATCGTAAATTCTCTTTTGTCCTTTGTGATTTTTTCCCGAATCGAATACTTCTTTACGATGGGAAGAACGAGCGTGTTTACCGCTCCGAGGGATTGTAGGAAGTTCGCATTAAATTGGGAAGAAGGTAAGAACAAATCCGTTTCGTTTTTAAGCGAATATAATTCCAACAAGGAACGTTTTTCTTCGAGTTGAAGAGTGTTGTAAATTTCGGGACTTACGAAATTCTTAAAGTAACTCGCCGGGGTAAAACTCTGGTAACGAACGATTTTTTTTCCGGGAAGATTTCGAAACCAATTCAGGGGATAACCGCAACCTCCGTAGTTCAGAATGTGCACGTCGTTCCGAGAAAAATGAGAAGAAGTCGGATGAACTTCGATAGGAAAGGGTTCTTTCGAAAAATTTTTGAGACAAACGACGGAGTTCGAAACCTTTAAGTTTTCGAGAACGTTTCGAATTCCTTTGATATCGTTTCCGATTCCGTCTCCGTCCCGAAATTCGGTGACGTGTTGATAAACTTTCATTTTCGAAACGAAAGAACGGTGAAACCGTCTTCCGATTTTTTTTCTACGATGTTCCTAAAACCGAGTTGTTTGAGATAATCCCGGATCAGAGGTTCCTGAATTTTCGTAAGTCTCAAGGGCAAAAACGGGGAGGGATAATTGGAATTCTCGTTTGAAAATCGGAAACGAATTTCCGTTCCGGATGAAACGTGGAGGCTGAGGGCCCTGAGTGTTTTTTCAATCAGCCAATGGGGATGAATCGATAAATTCTCATATATTATAACTTTAGAATATTTTGAACAATCGCCTGGGATGGAACCTGGTTCTTCCAGTTTGACGTTTGTCGTTATCGAATTTCCTATAAATTCCGAGCAGGATTTGTTCCAGCTGACCGAATCGAATTCAAAACCCGATTTTAAAAGTTGTTTGAGTATCTTTCCCCAACCGGGCGATAAAACTAAAACTTTTTCGGAGGGATCGATGGATTCCAATAGGAAGTTTTCACTTTCTTCGATCGAATCTTCCGAGTATAAATTTTCATTGGCCCAAAGAAATTCGGGCCTGACTTCTTTTCCGACGGCTTGGTTCAATTCTAAAAATTCGGAATAAAAAGATTCCATTTTTCTTTTCAGATTTTGATTTTCACAGCGGATTAAAATCAATTCGTGTAACACGCTGTAAAAGGCGCGGGTTCTGTTTTCGGAAAGTTTTTTATCTAAAAAAGAATAGAACTCCGCAAAACGAATCAAAAGCCATTTGAGCGGTCCGCGTACGAATCGAAGTTTAGGATTGGAAAATTTCGGAGGAGCGATTCCTTTTTCAAAAAGATGAGCGATTTCCGCGGGATCGAAATCTCTGTAACCTTCCGGACTTGGGGGTGAGAATTTCCAATGAGTGAGTTTTTCTATATCTTCTTTTGTGGAAGGATTTTTCTTGAGCTTGGATTCGATTTCTTCCATGATCTCGCGCACGTTGATCCTAGAATCTCTGATTTCGAATAGTTCCTGAAATTTATCTTCCATGCTCAAAAGGGGAGAGAATTTTATTCGATTGTTTTTTATTCATTTTCTAAAACAACAGTATTTTTACGGAAAAGCAAGAATTCTATGAAGTGCCTTATAACGGGAGCGGCAGGGTTTGTAGGCGGATATCTGCTGAAGGAATTAAAACATTCCTATACCGATTTCTTAGGGATCGGAATTCAACCGGGCCCTGATAGAAAAGAAGATTCCGAACTTCCAAGATCGTATCGATCCGCCGTCTGCGATATCCGAAATCTAGATCAGGTTCGTTCCATCGTCCATGAATTTTCACCGGACGCGATCTTTCATCTTGCCGCACAACCTTTCGTTCCTAAAGCGGTGGAAGATCCGGGTGAGACATTGGAAATTAACGTACACGGAACGTTGAATCTATTGGAATCTTTACGTTCCCTAAAAAAGAAAGTTCGTTTCGTTTACGTTTCCTCTTCCGACATCTATGGAAACGTTCCGGAGTCTTGTCTTCCCGTTCAAGAGTCCGTCTCTCCTTCACCGCTCAATCCGTATTCTTCCTCAAAGTCCTGTGCGGAAATTTATTGCCTACAATATCATCGATGGATTCCCGAACTTGAAGTCGTGATTGCGAGGCCGTTCAATCATACGGGTCCTAAACAAAGTCTTAATTTTGTAATTCCTAATTTTTGTTCGCAGGTTTTGGAAGCTCTCAAACGTTCCGAATCCGAAAGAAAAATTTTAGTCGGAGATCTATCGTCTACGAGAGATTTTTTGGATGTGCGGGACGTTGCGCGTGCTTATCGAATTCTTGCTGAAAAGGGAAGACCTGGCGAAATCTACAATATCTGTTCCGGCAAGGAAGTCGTAATTCGAGACGTCTTGGATAAAATCATTTTGACTTCGGGTACGAAGATTCCTGTGGAAGTCGATCCTTCGCGTTTTCGTCCGGCGGAAATGAAACGTCTTTTCGGAGACAATGGCAAACTTCAAAAACTAGGATGGGAACCTAATTACGATTTATCGGATACGATTCGGGACGTTTATCAGTGGTATCGAATGATCTAAATCAAAAATTACATTAGAGTTGTTGAAAAATTAATTCTCCATTTGTTTCTGTTTCATTCAAATGGACGATTGAAGTAGTTTTGTTAATCGCGACTATTGAATTTTTCAACAACTCTATTATAAAATCCTAAAACGCAGAACCTTTCCAGGTTTTAACGCCGCTTCCTTCGATGGGAAACGGATCACCCAGATATTTCGGATTCGTCTTGAATAAATTCATATCGATCCAGGCTAGAGTTCTTGCAAAAAATTCCCTGAACCTGCTGAAAGGTCCGCTCGTATAAATTCTTCGATCCGATTCAAAGGCTTGAAATCCGAGACCGATCTTATTCGCAAGAAACGCGGCCCGGGGTTGATATACTCTCTGGCTGACAAAAATCAGATCTTTTATCCGAAAAATTTCTTTTGCACGAACCAATGTGTCTAACGTTCTAAAACCCGCATGATCGACGAATACGTCCTTTTCGTTCACTTTGTTTTTAAGGATGTAGAGCAACATCGGTTTTACTTCATTATAATAAATCGAACCGTTGTCTCCCGAGAGAAGAATCTTTTTCACCTTTCCCTGATGATACAATTCCAGAGCGCAGTCCAATCGATCCTTTAAAACTGCGGAAGGTTCGTTTTTATAAACGGAGGCTCCTGGAACGACCGCTACCATTGCGGGACGGGCGGATCTGTGATTTTGATACTTTTCGGTGCGGAGATATAATTCTTCAAAACTAAAATCGATCGCGATCGGCAAGGCTATAATGAGACAAAAAACGAAAAGTCCCCGGTTATATAGTTTGGATTTTTTGAGGAAATTTAGGTTAAACACGAAATCGCGAATCCGTCAAAATCAGGAAGGTTTTTTGATCGGCTTACAAGCCAAATTTCAACGGAGAAAGTTCTTTTTTTCTTTTCAACGGATCCAAGCCCGGAAAAAATTTCGAAACAGGAAACAAACTTTTGAACCAAGGGTCTTATCGATTGAGAAAAAACCTCATGAAACTCCTGAATGCATTTGTCAGAATTACTGTCGCCGGTTGTTTCGTTACACCGGCGGTCATTTTTTCCCAGGAATTGATGGGGCTTCGTTCCGGCATGGATTCCAATCCTCCTCCGGTTCGGCAGTTTGCGCCGATTCGTCAATTGAGAAGTTTCGGTCTCGTGTTCGGAAACGTGGACACGGTAAGAGAAAGATTCGCTCTTTCCGAAAAACAATTGGATGCGATTTCCAAAATCAATGAGAAACACAAACAGGAACATTTCAAATGGCTCCAAAAAATTTCTCCGATCGAAATAGAACTGGAAGGGCTTTTAATGGAGCCTAACGTTGATCTAACGAAAATCAGAAAACTCCTAGTCGAGATCGGAAAGTATACCGCAGAAATTCGGATCAATCAAATCTCACATCGTCTTGCTATAGAAAAAGTGCTTACTCAGGATCAAAAATCCAAAATCAAAGAACCTTCCGCTCGTCCGGAGCCCGGATTCCCCGTGAATCTTTTTTCTCCGGAGAGAATCATCCTTCCTATACAAGGAATTTTACACTGAGGTATCCATGGATCAGAAAGAATTTACCGAATTGATCGACTCGACCAAACATATCGTACTTTCGGCGATTAAGAAGAATTTATTCGAGGAATTTCACGATTCCATCGACGACGTAGTTCAGGAAACTTATTTCCGCGCATACAAAAGTCTTTCCGCAAACAAGTTTCGCGGAGATTCATCCATAAGCACTTGGCTTTATACGATCGCAAGAAACGAATCTTTGAGAATGAATCAAAAAAGATCGAGACAAACCGTGCTTGCCGGTAAGTTGAAAGAGAAAGTGATATTGGAAAATTCGATTCAGGAAAAAGAAGCGGCGTCTGCGAGTTTTACGGATTTTGAATTGAAAGATCTTTTAGCCATACTTCCCTGGAAATACAAATCGGTGTTGAGTCTTGTCGGAGAGGGTTATAAGGAACAACAGATTGCGGAAAAGCTGAGTATTCCCGAAGGGACCGTAAAGTCTCGAGCGTTTCGCGGAAAACAAATGCTAAAGAAAATCTTCGTAGAGAAGTCGTAGATAGGATCGAAGCAGCATGAAATCGAACGGATTCGAGAAAGAAATTTCGGACAGACTTTCGAGCAAGGTCTGGAGTTCTAAAATCTGCGACGCGGTTTACAAAAAACGTCGCTGGAGAATGATTCAGCTTGCGTTCATTACGTTCTTATTCGCGTTTTTTTCCACCTCTTTCGTATGGCTCGCTTTTTTCGAAAATCAGGGAGCGGGACTCGCTCGTAACGAACTTCATTCTTGGATTCAGGAACAGATTTACGGAGCGACTGTCGAAGCTGAATCTAACGTGCAGAATACGATTTATAAAGCGGAAGATCCGATGAAAAACGCTCCCGTTTCCTTGGACGTGGATACTTTGATCGAGACCTCTTTGGACCGAAGGTAACGACGGATATTAGACAATTCTAAATTTCCGACTAAAAACACGCCCGGTTTCCACTTGACCTATATTTCCCCCGGATAGACTCTTAATCTGGAGTCTATTTCGATGGAAAAGGAAATCCGCAAAAGATTGGATCGGGTTAAGGAGAAGGGTCATCAAAGACTGACCGTGCTTCTCATCCCTCACGGCTTCGATAAATCCTTTCATTTTCAAATTTCGGTTTTTACGATTTTCTTTTTGTTCAGTCTTTTGATTTCCATTTTGGGAATCGCCGTTTTCGGAATCGTAAAATACAATAATACAAGAAAACAAATCAACGCCTTGGCGCAAGTCTACGGAAAATACTTCGACGAATATATCGAATACTCGGAACAACTCGAAGGAGTTCAGGACGATTTTCTCGCGCTTACGGAAAACTTAGAGGAAATTTATTCTCTTATCGACGGACACGGAGACGAGATGTTGAAACTTCCGGATGAGTCCGATATCGAAACGATCGCGCTCGCGGAACTAAAAACGGAAGAATCGGCGGACAAGGATCTCATGTTGGGAAGAAGTTATCTTTCGGAAATCTACGGATATCGCACGACGCGGGTTTACATGGACAAACATCGACCCTTGATGGATAGCGTTTATGATTTTCTAAATCTCAGGTACGACGTGATGGATGCGATTCCTTTCGGAGAACCGTTGTATTCCTACAATCTCACCTCTTATTTTGGAACTAGGAGATCGCCTACGACCGGTTATATGGAATATCACGACGGGATCGATCTTGCAAACGTGCCGGGAACTCCGATCTATGCGACGGGTAACGGAAAAATTCATCGAGTCGTTTATTCGAACCGCGGTTACGGAAATCATATCGTAATTCAACACGCGAACGGCTACTTTTCCCTTTTCGGACATTGTACGAAAATTTTCGTGAAAGACGGACAACAAGTTCGTAAAGGAAATCTGATCGCAACGGTCGGTTCCTCGGGAAACGTCACCGGACCTCACTTACACTACGAAGTATGGATCGGGGAATCCAACCGAACCGATCCTATGGAATATCTCAAAATCCCCGTTTATTGATTTCATCGGAGTCGATATGCCAAAGAAAAAAGACGATTCTCGGAAGCTTCTTTCGGAGAAGGAGGCTAAGAAAGTAATAGCCGAACTTTCCGACGAAATCCGCCGTCATCAATATTTATATTATGTAAAAAATCGACCTAAGATATCGGATTTCGATTTTGATAAGTTGTTCCGACAACTTCAAGACTTAGAGGAAGAATTTCCGCAGTTCAAAGATCCGGCAAGTCCTACTTTGGTTGTCGGTTCGGATTTGGACAAGGACTTCGAAAAGTTTCAGCATAAACTCCCCGTATTATCTCTCATCAACACATACAACGAAGACGAACTGATGGATTGGGTCAATAAGACCGATCCGGACGGGTTGTATTCGGTGGAATGGAAAATAGACGGAGCGTCCATCGTATTATATTACGAAAATGGAATGCTTCGGAACGGAGTTACCCGAGGTTCCGGCGGGATCGGGGACGACGTCACCGATAACATTCGAACGATCCGCAATATTCCTCTTCGCCTTCCGGAACCGATTACGGTTTATCTTCGAGGCGAGGTTTTTATGACCTTCAAGGACTTCGAGGAATTCAACGCGCTTTCTTCCGGTAAATACGCGAATCCCAGAAACTTGTCCGCCGGTTCCATCAAACAAAAAAATTCTTCGGATACGGCAAAACGTCCTCTTCGAATTTTTACATACGACGCAACTTTTCCGGACGCCGTGAAAAAATTCAAAACGCACGAAGAGATTCTTTCCAAACTCGAAAAACTCACGTTTCCGGTTCCGCCTAACACAGTTTTTGTGGCCGGATCCAAGATCGCAAAGACGATCAAAGATTTTAAAAAGAAAAAAGATAACTTAGGATTTCCGACCGACGGACTTGTGATTAAACTCAACGACGTTTCCAAGCGGGACGCTCTGGGTTATACTTCTCATTCTCCCAGATGGGCGAGAGCGTATAAGTTCGACGCGGTGATGAAAGAAAGTAAAATCGTCGATATCACTTATGCCGTCGGTCGAACCGGAAAGATTACACCGAGAGCCGAAATCGAACCGGTGAGTCTTGCGGGTACGACGGTTACTTTTGCGACTCTTCACAATCAAGATTATATAGACGAACTCGGAGTCGGAATCGGTGCGATCGTGAGAGTCGCTAAACGCGGGGAAATCATTCCCGCTGTGGAAGAGGTCGTTACTCCGGGCAAAGACGTTTTTAAGATTCCGGATCGTTGTCCTTCTTGTGACACCAAAACGATCAAAAAAGAAACGTTAGTCGATCTGTTTTGTCCGAACCCGGATTGTCCCGATCGAGTGAAAAACGGAATTATCTTTTATTGTCAAAGAAAGCAGATGGATATCGAAGGACTCGGCGATAAACAAATCGAATTCTTATACGACCACGATTATATAAAATCCGTCGCCGATTTGTACGATCTAAAGGATCAAAAGGAAAAGCTGATGGAAGAGGAAGGTTTCGGAGAAAAAAGCGTAACCATTATTCTCAACGGAATCGAAGAATCCAAACAAAAGGATTTTCGTTTTTTGCTTCCTTCGATCGGACTTTCGGAACTCGGTCATAAAGTAACCGAATTGTTGATCGAACACGGAATCGATTCCATGGATGAAATTCTTTCCATCTCCAAGGATCCGAAAAGAATCGAGTCGCTTTTGGAAATTCCGGGTATCGGACCTTCTACGGTTCAGGCGTTTCAAGAGAATTTTGCCGATCCAAGAATCTTAAATCTCATAGAACGTCTTAAAAAGGCCGGACTTAAGTTGAAAGCAGATCCGGTAAAAGTCGCGGACCAACAGCCGTTTGCGGGACAATCTTGGTGTGTCACGGGCTCTTTTGAAAATTTTCAACCCAGGGATAAGGCCATGGACTTGATCGTCTATTTCGGAGGAAGAAAAGTGAGCGCCGTAAGTTCTAAAACCACTCATCTTTTGGCCGGACCGGGCGCCGGATCTAAATTAGAAAAAGCGAATGAACTCGGAATCGCGGTCTTCGATGAAAAACAATTCTTGGATTTGCTGAAATCTTTGAAAATCGATTTTAAGAATCCGATTTAGAACCCGTCCTTAAACCTCGTTTTCATTTCGATAAAACTTTATTTTGATTTAGAGCCCGTTCTAAAATTCTCCGGTTCTATTTTAGAAAGCGACTTTCCAAATTGAACGTATGTTTATTTCTTCGCTTCAAGTGGCGGATTCAAAAATAACTTGATGGGGTCAAGTTCCCTTTCTATTCTTTCTGCCGAAACCCGATTTTCAGAATCTATCTCAAAATAGGAGGTGTAGGACTCGTACAAAATTCGATAACAAAAAAATCGAAGATTTTTTAGAAATGAAACAGAGTATTATGGAATTCTAAAATGTAAAAGCGGAGTCGACAAGGTGTATGTTGTTTTTAAATCCATATTTAGAAAGCGAAGACCGGGATTTTTACAATACGGTCAAAGAGTTCGCAAAGGAAAAGGTTCTTCCTTCCGTGGAGCAAAGGGACGAAGATTGCGCTTGGGCTGACGAGCTCTGGAAGGAGATGGGTTCCATGGGATTATTAGGAATTCCTCTTCCCGAACAATATGGAGGACAAGGAGGTACTTGTTTTCAATGTTGTCTCGCGCAAGAGGCGTTTAACGCGGGTTCGCTGGACGCCGGTTTCGGACTTTCTTGGGGAGCACATATGATCATCGGAACTCTTCCGATTTTATTTCAAGGAACGGACGCGCAAAAAAATAAATATTTGCCGAAACTTGCATCCGGCGAATGGATCGCGGGTTTGGGTTTGACTGAACCGGATTCCGGTTCCGATGCGGCGGGAATGAGAACTTATGCCGAAAAAACTACGGGAGGTTTTGTTCTTAACGGAAGTAAAATGTTCATCACCAACGGACCGATCGGACAAGTGTTTATCGTAATGGCGAGAACCGTAAAGTCTCGAGGGCCGATGGGAATTTCAGCGTTTATCGTTGAGTCCGATAGGAAAGGTTTCAGCGTTTCCAAGGTTTTAAAAAAATTAGGCCACAACACTTCGACAACTGCGGAACTTTCATTCCAAGATATGTTCGTTCCCGATGAGAATTTGTTAGGTCCTTTACACTCCGGATTTTTAAGAATCGGTAAAGCGACTTTGGAATGGGAAAGAACCGTACTTCTTGCCGCATTGATGGGCGGAATGGAAAATACGTTGGAAAGTTGTATACGTTATACTTGGCAAAGACAACAGTTCGGCAAACCGATCCTTTCTTTTTTTGCAATGAAGGAGAAGATCGCGAGAACCTGGGTTTATCTCTGCGCTTCCAGAAGAGTCGTTTATTTTGTAGCTCGTAAAAAAGATTCCGAGCCGGACGTGAGTCTTCCCATGGAAAGTTCCATCGTAAAACTCTTCGCTTCGGAGGTAGGTGAAGAAGTCGCTTCCGACGCGGTGCAGATTCACGGGGGGATGGGTTACATGCGCGAGGTTCCCGTAAGTCGATTTTACAGGGACGTAAAGTTGGCGACAATCGGAGGAGGTACATCGGAGATTCAAAGAAGTATCATTTCCGCGAGTTACGGAGGTTACGATAAGTTTAAAAGTATCATCCAAAGCGCGGCCACGGAAGAAATGAGAAACCTTTCCGAACAAAAAACGGAAGGAACTCCGATCGGGACTTTGATACGTTGTTTGGATTCTTTAATTCGATCCGTGGGAGAAAATCCGGAAAGGAAAAAAAGCCAAGCTCTTGAATTCGGTTTTGCGGATCTTTTGACATTAACGACGATTTTAAAACTGAGCGTTTGGGATTTGACGAAAGACGACAATCACTACAAAACTTCCGATAAGGAAAAGGATCTTAATATTCTCGCGTATTATCTGACCGCACGATATATTAGAGGAATTGCATATTTAAAAGAACTGAATGAGGATGGAGTGAACGAACTTTTGCGTGCGTTCGGAAATCTAAACGCGCCCGAAAAAGAAATAGAAAGTTGTATCGAATTTTTGAAAGAAGGAATTTTGGGTAATGCGGCTTTCGGAGTATAAAGACTAAGAAAACGGACAACCAAAAAACGGACGGCTTTAGGAGAAAATACTTCATAATACACGAATTCGTGGAGAACGTTTGGGCGAATCCCTCGCCGATTTTTTCCGTAAGAAAAAACGGCGAGGGACCGCGCTTTATGCTACAATTCCTTCGGAATTTTCGCTTCAATCGCTTTCGCATCGATTATACCGAATTCACGCTAAATGATCGTATTCTATAAAAATTGCTTTTTTAGTTTCTCCGAAACCGGTTTTATCGACTCCGCCTTGATCCCTGCCACAACCCACTTGCCGTAGCGGAAAGTGACCGATCTTTTTTACGCCGAATGTTCGTTAAGAACTTGTGTTAAAAACTTAAAAATGCGGGAACTCCTGCGTTTTTTCTTTTCGGATTTTGGGACAGGCGCCGAATAAAACGATCGGAGAAATCGAGAATGTATCAAAAAGGGAAATCTTACGAAGAAATTGAAATCGGAGATAAGGCGAGTTTTACGAAAACGATCACCGAGACGGATATTTATCTTTTTGCGGGGATCAGCGGGGACTTCAATCCGCTGCACGTAGACGAAGAATATGCAAAAACCACGATATTCGGAACTAGAATTGCACACGGGGGACTTGCCGCTTCTCTTCTTGCGCCCGTTCTGGGAATGAAACTGCCGGGACTCGGAACCGTTGCTTTGGAAACCGTGACCAAGTTTCGTAAACCGGTTTATCCGGGTGACACCGTAACTTGTACGGTAGAGGTAAAAAATAAGATCCAAAGGACGAAGATGGTCGAAATGAAAATTTTTTGGACCAATCAAAAAGGGGAAACGATCGGAAAAGGAGAATGTAAGGTTCTTCCGCCCGGTTCGAATTCACGAACAAAAATAAAATCCATAAGGTAAATTTATGAGTCCTGTTTTGCTGGGTATAAGCGATTCCGTTGCGTCCGACTTTTCTGAAGAGTATAAAGAATGGTCCGGAGAAAGAAAAGTATTAGAACATTATAAAAAATCAATATCCGATCTGCTCGAATTTTTAGAGATGAAACCGGAAACTCTCAAGGATATTCTTACGGATTTTGTGAGCATAGAACCCGCGTCTTTGGGAAAATCCGGCTATGGACATAGCGTTAAGATCGCAAACGAACTGGGATTTGCCGGATTTCGTTCTCATCTCGTGGATTTGGGAGGAGCAAGTGTGACGGGTGCGCTCGGACAAGCGAGAATTATTCTCCAATCCGATCCGGAGGCGGTCGTATTGATAGCCGCCGCGGATATTCCCAAATCCGCATTCAGACAAGTTTCCGATATGAAACGTCTGAACGAAACCGTCTGTCATCCCGTGTACGAACTCAAATACGGAGCGACTTTGATCGCTATGTACGGACTTCTGATGAAAAGAATGATGTTTGAAAACGACATCACTCGGAAAGATTTGGAAACGATCACAAAAAAATTCAGATCCAACGCGATCTCCAATCCCAGGGCCAATGTTTACGGGCAAGAGATCACTGAAAAACAACTTACCAGAACGATCGCCGATCCTTATTCCGCACCGATGATTGCGATCGTTACCGATCATGGATTTGCGACTCTTCTTCTATCCGAAAAAAAAGCCAAGAAACTTCAATTACAAGGAAAGATTAAAAAAGAAATCGATCCCATGTATCTGATCGGAGCCGGTCACGCCGCACATGCGGAATATTTTATGTTCAAGGGAGACTTTGACACACCGGCGGGAAGAGCGGCCGATCTCGCTTTTGCATCCGCGGGAATTGAAAGTGAAGATATCGATTACGCTTGGATCTATGATTGTTTTACCGGAATGGTGATTCTCCAATCCTCGGAATACTTTGGAATTTCCAAAAAGGAAACGACGGAGAGTTTAAAAAACGGAAACTTAAAATTCAAAAACGGTAAAACGATTTCGATCAACGAAATGGGAGGAATTTTAAATTACCAAGCGGCCATGTCCGTTTCTGCGGCCACGGGATTGATCGATGTTGCCGCCCACTATGGATTGTATTCTAGAACAGTACCCGATATTCAAGTAACTCGTCCGGAAAAATCTTTGCTGGGAGGAAACGGAGGAGTGGATAGTATCAATTCGGTCGCGATTTTTTCATCCACACCTTCCAAACTAAAACCGAAAAAAATAAAGGCCCGGCGTTTGTTTTTAAATCAAAACGGTGCCAAGAATAACGAAGTCGGTACTCTTTATTCTTCAACGACGGTAAATATGAATCCCGGATCTTTTACAAAGGCGCCGTACACTTTGGCGCTTGTAAAAATGAAACCCGGAAGATACGTAATGGTAAACGTTTTCGATTCCAAAGGAGAACTATTAAAAACGGATCAAACGCTTCAACTCGATTCTTCAAAATTAAAAATCGCGAACGAAAACGGTTTTTTAAAAGGAATTTTATCTTAAGCTGAAAGAAATTTCCAAAATCATAAGTCAGACATTTTCCAAGGTTTCGCAAAATTCAGGATTGGGTCGATTTATGCATATCAAGGCTGAGAATATTCAAACGGGTCAGGTTCGAACCTTTAACGGTTCCGATCTGATTTTGGTTCCTGATTCTTCCAACGAAAAAGAAGGAACCATGTTTCTTCACGGAAGAAAGGTCGAAAACTGCCTCAATCTCAGAAAGTATTCCACCTTTTTCGTAGTTTCCGATTCCGTCTCTAAAACCGGATTTCCCGATTCGATTAAATTGCAGGAAGTCGGACCGGACGGATCCATTTTTGAAATCTCCCAAAGTAAAATCGATTGTTATCGAGTGATGGGAATATTTTTAGAATAAGAATCACTTTCTGCTGGATTCGAACCCGACCGATAATAGAATCCGTAATGTAGCATTCTTTTCCTAGGGGAATTCAATCATGGTCCAAAAAAAGAAGAAGACCAAAGCTCGGAAAACCACTCCTAAAAAAAATAAAAACTCCGTAAATTCTTCGGTTAATAAAAACGACATTCGGCTTTCGGACATGTTGGATCTTGCGGCGGAAGAATTTGTGAAAACGATCGAAATTATGTCTAAGTTGACTTCCGGTAACAGGATAAAACTCAAAAATTCTATCAAGGCAGCAGTTAAGAATATTTTGGAAGATTGATAAGAACGATCTTCTTTTCTAAGACCCGTTTTTTATTCAGTCAATTTTTTTCCAAAAAGTCGGAATTGTTTCGTGAAAACTTTGGAAAAAAATTTCCAAAATGATTCGATTTTTTATTAGAATCGTAGTCAATTGTAAGTATGGAAAACTTATTTCTGATCACACTATTATTCTTAATCCTATTCGAGCAGTATAAAACAAGGGTTTCCCGGGAAAGAATTCCGATTCGCGCTTTGAAACAGTACGTCCATCGTTAGTTCTCGAGTCCTTTTGAAGCCGGGAAAGACGTTAAGGCTCTTAAGCGTTCCCGGTTTCTTACTTTTTCACCTTCGCCTTTTTTAGAATCCTTACGTTCATTCCATTCTTTAGAGAGTTGAAACATTCTCATTCCGTTATAACCTTGTCTAAAGACCTATGTACAAAAAACCGATGACACCTACTCGAGCCGTCGAGACTTTCATTCTGAGCAAAAAAAAACAAGAACCCGTTTCCGAAGAAGTGATTTTAGTTTTGGATTCTTTTCAATCTTGGAACGAGATCGAACTTACCGGTCTTCTAAACGCTTCTTTTTATTTTCCGGATATTTTAAACGAAACTAGATCCGAACAATCGATTCGACCGCTTCTTGAAAAATTCAACCGAAGAATCGTAGATATTCCCATTCAATGACTCCTTTTGCAGAACCTAAAGTAATCTATCAAGAAGCGAATCCATACGGAACCTTTACAGCGTACTTAGAGGACGACGGAAGAACCGTTTATCTTTATCTTCAGGGAGAACAAAATCCCGAATTCGGAATCAAGTCCGTGTGGGTTTGTAATCGTGTGGAGGCGCCCGAAAAAAGAAGCGCGGAGGATCTTTCCAACGGATTAGCCCCGATTCTTCTTCGTTCCGAAGTAAACGAATCGAAACCGCATCCCGCTTTGGAAGAAAAAGAAATTTATTTTATCTGGACGGAAGAAGGGGACGGAGTCGCTCTTTTTTACAAAGAAGTTTTGATCGCGTTTCTTCCCCCATGGTCGGGTGTGAAAGGATTTCACGGATATTCGTTTCACACAAAAATAGAAGCCCTTACGGCGTACCCTCTGGGCAATTCGGAGTTCGGGATCATTCCGGATCGTGTGCGTGCGTCTCGAGATTTTTGGGAGGCTCGTTCTAAAACGGGAGGATGGAAGGAAATTCAGGAAAAACGACTTCTCTTTTTGGAATCTATATTCGGAAAACATGATAAATATTGGTCCGCAGACGGAGGAAAATACCCGCAACTAGGAATCGCACGATTTAGATCGAAGAAGTTCCCTGAAGTTCTAATCTATTCTACGATCGGAATGAGCGCGCAAAACATGCCCACGGTGGAACTCTTTCATAAAGATTATGGGGACTATGCAAGAATCGAACTGATTCTTGCCGTTAAAATCGGTTCCGAAGGATTGGAAAGGTCGGAATCCTGGGTTCCGCATTTAATCGGGGAATTGATTCGTTTTCCTTGGAATATGGCGAAGTGGTTCGGTGACGGGCATACGATCACTATGTCCAGAAAAGATCCGGAAGCTCTTTATTTGAATTTTACCTCCATTCTCTTTCGGGATATCGAAAGTTTTACTTCTGCGCCGGACCTTTCGGAACTCGTCTCCGAAAACGGAAAGAAGGTTCGATTTTTAACCTTATTACCGTTATCGGAAGAAGAAAAAGAATACGCGCAGAAAGACGGAATTCAATCTTTCAATCGGATATGGAACGAAAAAGGATTTCCTTGGTATCACGACGCGGAAAGACAAAGTCTCATATAAAATTTTATAGAAAATGACTCTTTTAGAAGACATTACTCACTCCATCAGACGTTGCAGGGATCACTTCATGTTTTTATCGGTTTTGATTTGTGCGGTTTCAGTGTGGATTACGCTTCCTCCCTCTCTTTTATCGGAAAGTACGGAGGGCGCGCAAGTGCGGGAAAAGATCTGGCAAGAAATTTATAATCAAGATTTTCATTCTTCCAAGAAGTTGGTTCAACTTGAACTTGTTAAGAGTGGTAAAAATGAGACGATTCCCCTTTTATCGTTGTTGGAAATTTCTTTGAACGGACTTCAGAGATATAAACAAGCGAAGGATGTCCGTTTAAAAATTCTATCGATTTGGGAAAGTAAACATAAGAAGTCTTTCTTAGAGGAAAATTATCCGATCAATCTTGCTACTTGGACGAGAATGGTGATCGTAAAGCCGGATTCATTGCTTGTCGGTGCGGAATATTTTATGCCTTATCCGATCAATACAAACAAAGAAGGATTCTATTATCATAAATTTACTTTATACAATCGTTTCTCAAAGAATCCTACTCGCTTCTTCAAATTAGAAAAATCATCCGCAACCAATCAAGAATATCGTCTTTATGAGATCAATGTGGACGGAGAGTCCAAACAAATCAAGGGTTACGGAGATATTTTGCCCGAGATGAAGGATGAAATGAGTTTTCTCGGCGAATTTTTAGGTATTTAAGTCGATTGACGTTTGATTGAGCGATCTTAAACGTTTGAAAGAGTGTCTTTAAAAGAAAAAACCCGCTTGGTAAAGCGGGTTTTAAAATTTCATCCCTTCTTAGAATGAAAATGTGTTGCTAGATTTACTTATTTCTTCTTCGCAACTTTCTTTTTAGCTGCTTTTTTCTTTGCAACTTTTTTCTTAGCTGCCTTCTTTGCTGCTTTCTTTTTTGCAACCATTGACTCTTCCTCCGTGTTACTAACGTTAAGTTCTGAATGTTCTCAGAGCTTAACGCCGTGATTAGAGACATAATTAATGGATCAAGATAAAAATGTAAAGTGTTTTAATAATTTTTTACATTTTTTTTTAAATTTATTTATCTCACTGATTTCTTTTTCATTCGTGAGTCTTTTCATCTACTTCAATGCAGATGAAAGATATATCATCGCTAAGATCTTTCTTACCTCTAAAGTCTTGAATCGTTTTTAGTACAAGATCAGTAAGATCTTTTGGATTCAATTGATGATTGTTCTTTAAGAGATTTAAAAAATTCTCATCGCCGAAGATCTCTTCGTTATCATTAAACGTTTCGGTGACTCCATCGGTGAATAAAATTAATTTATCGCCCGGATAAATCGGAATCGTTAAGTGTTTGTATTCGGTTGGTAAGACGCCTAGAACTCTTTGAGTTTCCGTTCTTAACTCTACTTTTCCTCCTTTTCGAATACAAATCGGAAAGGAATGACCTGCGTTGATGTATTGAAACGTTTCTTCTTGGGAATTATATTCTCCGCAGATGAAAGTCATGAACTCGCTTCCTCTATATCGTTCGATTAGAAACGAGTTGATCACTTTGAAAATCGTAGATAAGTCCGATTTTTTTCGAATTTGATTTTGTATGATGCCTCTGATCGCGCTGACTAAGTATCCCGTTCCCAATCCGTGACCCGAAACGTCTCCTAAAGCCAACAACATCGTGTTTGAATTCAATTTTTGAATGTCTAAGTAATCTCCGGAGATTCCGACGGCGGGTATCGAAAAGAATCCGATCTTTGTTCCTTGAATCTGTCCGCCTTCCGCTACGTGGAGAGTTTTATCGATGATCGAAGCCATGTTGAGATCGCGAACGATTCTTTTTCTCTCCACTTCTTCGGCCAATAAAGCGTAATTCTGTAGAAGCATGGAAGCCATTCGAGTGCATTCCTTCAAAAAATGAAGTTCTCCGAGATTGAAGTTCTTTCTGTTGCTCTTTTCACCCACTAGAAACACGGCCAAAACCTCTTTCCCTTTGGAATAATTGAGGATAGGATATGTAAGCTGTACTCCCGAGTTGTGAAGAAATTTATAAACCGATTCTCTGATCCCGAGTCCGTACGCGAGATGTGTGGTGACAGTAACTTCCGTATTGGTCGCAAAATATTGCCAGATTTCGGAATTGGAGGAAATCCGAATGAAGTTGATGTTTTTCAGATCGGTTCTGGGAAACTTATCCGCCGGTATCAATACAAGAATTTTGGTGATGTCCAACGCTTCCGAAACTTTTTTCATAAGGCTGTTGATGGTCGCTCTCATCGAAATCGGAGCGCTGATCATTGCAGAAATCGTTTCCATAGCGGCATGTAATTTCTGGTTTCGTTTAAAACTCCACGTGTCCACGAGATTGGAAAGACGTCTATTGATGGAACTTAAAGTATAAACGCTCGAACAAAGAAAGAGAATGTTGAATTCTTGCAAATATTTATCCGCGGCGATCGGATCGAATTTGAAAAACGCTCCGAGCAAAAATAAATAACCGCCCGCTAAGATGAGAATCAGATAAATCGAAGTGAGGGAAGAACTGAATGCGATTTGAACCGGAACGATCGAATACATAAAAGTTCCGTAGATGATCAACGCGGGAAAGATCAGAAACGCGAATAAGATCATAAGTTTGGAGAAGTTCGGAGGGATCAGTTCCGAAAACTCGACCGAAACGAAAGGGAGAATGGAAATCGCGCTGAATGCCAGTATCAAACTTAACTTCTTGAATAAACTCTGGAGAGGGAACAGATTTCGTATCGAATCCAGAACGAGAAAGAAAATACAGATTACGGAGCAGAATAAGATGAAATAAACTCCGTTGGTCGCGAGTATTCCGAAAATATGAGGGTCCGCTTTTTGCGATCTGCCTACGAAACCGGCGATCAAAGAAAAGATAACCTCCGGAGCGAACCAACGCGTAGGAAGTTCCTTCCCTCTGAGTCGGAAGGAAATATTCAAAATTACGAATGCGGTAAAGTATAGAAAAAAGAAAAATAAGAAGTGAAACTCGTGAAATCCCACTAAAAAGAAATTAAACAAGCTCAAACACGATAAGGACCCGAATAATAAAAGCATATAGAGGTCTCTCGTATAAAAGAAAAACCAAATCGCCACCGAAAGATACAAGAGCGAGATCAGAATATCTCTCGTAAATTCTTTGATGACCAAGTAATAGGATTTAGGCGCTAAAATCACAGGAATCGTTTCACTGACTCCCTTGTCGTAAACGTGTATTCCGTTTTCGTAAGTTTGCCCGGACTCGGCCATCTTTACGGCGATTTCCAATTCCAGAAGATCGACTTTTTTTCCGAGAATACCGGGAAACTCTTCGCTGCTTTGGATGATCGTTCCGTTCGGATAATAATAAAACGGAGGTTTTAACGTTTCGGAAGAAGTTTGTAAAACTCCGACGAGCAAAGCGATGCTGAGTAAGATCAGGGAGATAAACAGTAAAAGTATATTTCTCACGACGGGAGCCTCAGATCGTGAATCGAAATCATGGTGCGACTCTTCCAGGTAAGGACCAAAGGATCGTTTTCTATGTTTTCTTCCACTTCCCACCCCGTCGAAAGAAGGTTTTTACCGAAATCGGAGTTTCTATGAACTTTGAAATTTTTTCCCGACGTTTTTAAGGAAACCGTATTTTCGTTTCTTCGAATGACTCCGACGAGAAGATCGTATTCCTCGTTCCAGGAAATTTCTTTGAGGTAGGATTCCACGAGACTCTTGACGTAACTCAAACTTTGAACGGATCTGGAAGTTCTCGCCGAATATAATGTTCCCAGTATATAACAAAGAACTAATACGGAAACCTGATTCGTGATTCCCAGTTTTAAAATGACGAAGTAAGTCTCGTCTCCGTCCGAATTCAGAAACTCCACGAGTTCTCCCGGTTCTCTGGAAAGAAGTTCGATCCGAATGTTTCCGATCATAGGCGGTTCCGCGGCTTCCAGGAATTTTCGGATTTTTCCGGCGGTTTCCAATTCCTTTCTGTATTTTTTATTTTCCGCAACCTGCGAGGAAAGGATATGATTGTGAACGGCGATTCCGCATTTTCCGGAAAGAAAACTCAGATCCTGTCTGACCGAATCCTTGGGAATGTTGGATACGGCTAAAAAACCGAAGAGAGTTTCTCTATAAACGAAAGGTAATATGAAATTGGCCCTGAGACTCACAAAGTCTTCGTTGATTTCGTGATTTTGATCCGGTTCTCCGATGATCGCGCCGTTTTTCTTATTCAAAATGTATTTCAAAAGTTTTGCCTTAGGGTTGATCCCGTCGTGTGTGATCACTTTTCTTTGTTTCTTTTTTGCGTACGTATAAAGTTCGAACGTTCTCAAATCGTTGTTGAGTAAGGCGAGTTTTCCGTAATTACTTTCGGACAATCGAACGAGATCGGGAAAAACGTTTTTAATCAGACCTTCGTGATCGAATTTACGATAAGCCAATCGGGAAGAACGGGGATCATCGCTCAAATATTCGGAAATCAGAATGGACTTAAGTTTGCCGCTGAGTTTTTCTTGAAGAGGGAATATGATAAAAACCGCAAATATCAAAGTGGAAAGTAAGCTTACTTCCATGTAGTACTCGATCGCCGTCGGGAACACGGAGAGAATAAAAAAATAAAACCCCAACGCGACGAGAACCGATGTCCCTTTTGCGAATAGATTAATGATTCCGGAAATGAGATAATAATCCGTTACAAGAGAACGGAATGTTTCCTTAAATCCCCGCCGGGTATCTTTACTTTCAGGTAGTGTAGTAGGCATTCTCTTCTATGTATTTTTCCGTAAAATCGCAGCCCCAAAATTTCATGGAAACCGTTCCAACATTCAATACCACATTTAAGGAAATTTCAGTATTATTTTTAAGATATTCGGAAAGCTTTTTTAAGGTTTCCGGGTTTGCTTCCTTGACCGGAAGGGTTCCGAAATGAATCTGAAGTCCTTCAAACGGAATCGGTTCGTCAAAGACCTTACCCACGGCCATCACCAACCTTCCCCAGTTCGGATCTCCGCCGTAGATTGCGGTTTTCACTAAGGGAGAATTGAGAATGGACTTGCCGATTTTTCTCGCTTGTGTTTCGTTTTTCGCGTCCGTAATCGTAAGTTCGATCAGTTTAGTGGCGCCTTCTCCGTCGATCGCGATGAGTTTCGTAAGATCGATACAGATTTCCGAAAGGGCCTTTGAAAAATCTTCGAGCGAACTTTCACCGGATAAGCCGTTGCAGAGTAGCGCAACGGTGTCGGATGTGGAAGTGTCCGAATCGATCGTTAAACAATTGAAACTCCGATCGACCGAAGATTTTAGAACGTCGTAGAGGTCGCTTCCTTCCGGAAGAGAAACGTCGGAAAGAATGTAGCAGAGCATCGTCGCCATATTCGGTTCGATCATTCCGGCTCCTTTTGCGATCCCGTAAATCGTTCCTTCTCCCGATTTCGTTTTAATTTTTCGGAAAGAAATCTTTTTTCTTGTGTCCGTCGTCATGATCGCTTCCGCGACTTCTTCCAAGTTTCCCGGTTTTAAAAGTGATTTCGCTTTTTTGCAAGCGGGGAGAATGATTTCCATTTTGAGAGGAACTCCGATCACACCTGTGGAGGAAGGAAGGACTAACGTTTCGGAGATGTCGAGAGATTCTCCGATGGTTTTGCAGATTTCTCTCGAGTTTTGAATTCCTTTCTCGCCGGTTGCAACGTTTGAATTTTTTGAGTTGATGACGATGGCTTGAAGGACGCCCGATTGAAGGTGTTCCTTTCCTACGATTACGGGAGCGCCCGGAAAGTTGTTTTTAGTGAACACGGCGGTCGCTTTACAAGGCACTTCGGAATAAATAACGCCGAAGTCTTTTGTGTCGTCTTTGATACCGATATTAATTCCAAAAGATAAAAAACCTTTAGGCATGGTCATGAATAAGATCCCTCAACGTGTCGATTGGATCTATCTTTGGAAAATTATCTCTGTCGGAAAGAAGAATTCAGGACGTTTCGGGTTGGTAACGTATTGGAATCGTGACTGAGAAAATCGTTCCACCTTCCGGATTGTCAAAAACTTTCACCGAGCCGTGATGAAGACGAACGATATGTTTTACGATGGAAAGACCGAGGCCGGTTCCGCCTTCTTTTCGGGAACGGTTCTTATCGACTCGGAAAAATCTTTCAAAAATTCTGCTTTTGTCCTCGTCTTGAATTCCGATTCCTTGATCGATCACTTGAAACTGAACCTGATCCGATTTTACTGTGAGAATTTTTAGAGTAATCGTTTTTCCTTCGGGAGAATAAGAAGACGCGTTCGAGATTAAGTTGAGAAGCATGTGTTCCAGAAGAATCCAATCCCCCGAAATCATTAAGGGTTCGGGCATCTCAACGGCGAATTTCTGACCCTTGGAAGACACGACTCCTTCGACCGTATAACTTAGATTTTCCACGAGAGATTTTAAGGAGAATTCTTCGTCTCCGGAAATTTTCGTTTGGTTTTCGATTCGAGTGATGGTGAGCATGTCTTCCACGATACGAACCATACGATCCGTGTTTCTTGAAATCGCGTCCAAAAATCTTTTCTCGTGACTTTCGGGAGAAAGACGAAGACGATCGAGTAACGTTTCGGTGTATCCCTTAATGGATGTGATCGGGGTTTTGAGTTCGTGAGAAGCGTTTTGAACGAATTGTTCTCGGATGATATGAGATTGTTTTTCTTCGGTGATGTTTCGGATCACTCCGATGTACATCAGAGTTTTACCGTTCGTTTTGAGCGGATACATTTTGATCGTGTAAAAATTTTGTCCGAGATCCAGTTCCATTTTGGAATCGCCCGATCCTTTGAGATGACTCGATACGAATTCCAAAAGTTTCGGGTTCCGAATCGCGTTCGCGACTTTTCTAGATCTCGAATTCGGTTCGATGAGAGAACCGGGAATACTTTTGTTTTGGAAAAGGATGGAAGCGTTTTCGGGATCGATCGCAAAAACTCCTTCCTTTAAGTTTTGTAAAACGGAATCGAATTTTTCTTTTTCGATCGTGAGATCCACGAATTGATTCTTAAGTCTTGTGGACATTAAGTTGATGGAAGAAGCGAGGTCCGCAAGTTCTCGTATGTCCGAAAGGGGTAATTCGGAACCGAAGTCACCCGCGTTGATTTCACCGGTTTTTTTTTCGATTCTATCCAGAGGTTCCGAAACGCTCTTTGCGATCGAGTAGGACATGTAGAAGGTCCCGAACATAGCAAAAAGAACGTAAAACGAAAACAGGAGAAATCGAAAATCGGGATGAATAAACTTCTCCGTAAAAAGAACCGCGCCCGCGGCAACGATCAGTACGAGCAAAAGCAACCAGTTGCTGAGAAGAAGTTTTGAAAATAAGCTACGCCTCATTGAATCTATAGCCGATTCCGCGTATCGTCTCGAGTCTTTCCTTTTCGTCTCCGAGTTTATCGCGCAATCTCTTAATATTTACGTCGACGGCCCTGTCCGTAACGTAAATATCTTTTCCCCAAACCCGGTCCAATAATTTGTCCCTGGTAAAGGCGACGCCGGGATTGGTCATAAAAAGATTCAGAATTTTATATTCAATCAAGGTTAAATCGACTTCGGAGTTGTTGATAAAAGCCTTATGCGCTTTCAGGTTGAGAAAGATATTTCCGATGGTGACGTTTCCTTCGAATTGTTCTTCTTCCTCTCCGTCTTTTGCTCTTCTTAAAACGGAACGTACTCTTGCGATCAGTTCTCTCGTGCTGAAGGGTTTACGAACGTAATCATCCGCGCCGAGTTCAAGTCCGAGAACGGCTTCGGTTTCTCCGGATTTGGCGGTGACCATAATGATGGGCATTGAATATTTTTCTTTGATCTTTTTGCAAAGATCCATCCCGCCGATTCCGGGAAGCATAAGATCTAAAATAACGAGGTCGGGAGTATTCTTTTCAAGTTTTGGAAGCACTTCTAATCCGTTTTGACACGTGTCAACTTGGTAGCCGTTTTCTTCGAGGTGAAATCGGATCAGTTCGGCGATATCTTCCTCGTCGTCGACGACGAGGACTTTTTGCCCTGGGTTCCCTGATTGGTTTTTCATGAGTCCTATTCTTTTTGCCGATCGCCGTTTTTTTACAAACCGATTTTCCTATTTTAGAAAATCGTAAACCGCGAACTCTTCTTCATTCGACCGGACAAAATTATAATCTTAATAGAGTTGTTGAAAAATTAATTCTCTGTCTGTTTCATTGAAACGGACGATTGGAGCAGTTTTGTTAAACGCCACTATGGAATTTTTCAACAACTCTAATATTCCAGAAATTCGTTACAATTAGAATACGAAAAAATTACAAACTACAGAAATTCGATCTTCCTCTTCAAAACTATTTTGTTATCGGCAAGGCAAAGTCGGTTTAAAACCTAACCACTCGCTAATTAAAACGCGGGAGTTCCCGATTACTCTTTATCTTCCAGTTGAGCGTTGATTTTACGAATGAGGGAACGTTGACGGAAAATCGAAAAAACCAGAAATCCGCTAAGTAACAAGGCGCCGATTAAATAGACTTCGTTCAAACTTTTCAATCTTTCGTGTTCTTCTTCGATCGCTTTGATACTTTCCAAGTGAGAAATTAAAAAGTAGAATTTATCCGCGTTGGGCCACTCTTTCTTGGATGTTTCTCGAATCTGAGTGATTAAGATCGCCGCTTCTTCTTTTTTCATCTTTTGAATGATCGGGAAGATTCGATCCAGATCGGAATCGAGATATTCTTTGGCGCTCATAACCTGTTTTGCGCTTCCTTCGCTACTGGGAGAATTTTTATCCGCCAATAGGCCGTTTGTCGAAGTGAAAGCGAAAACAATTAAAAGGGAGAGGATCGAAGTTCTAAAAGTAGCGTGAATCATTCAAAAAAGCCTAATTTGTTTTTCCATTCTTTAGTGTATGGATTTCTATAATGGACAAGGTAGATTCCGGCTAAAATAGCGAAAACACAAAAGAGAATACTACTCGTGGCTAAAATGAAAGGAAGAAGGCCGGTCTCGATCAAAAGTCCCAGATCCAAAAAAAACAAAACGGATAAAGGAGAGAATCCAAGAAAAAACAAACCGAATAAGATAATTTTAATGTGACGCACGGGAACGATGTGTAACATCACTCTACGTTTTAAGTCCGGCGGTACGGGTGTACTCTCCTGAGAATTCTGCGGCCCTTCCTCGAAGAAATGCAGTTTTTTTTCGAGTTCTGCCGGAACGCGATCGATTTCGGCGGAATGGGAATCATTCTTGTTTTTCATTGTTTAACCATTCTCTCATGATTTCCTTTCCCCTAAAAATATAACTCTTTAAAGTGTTCATTTTCAAGTTTAATTTTTTCGAAATTTCTTTGTAGGACATATTCTCAAAATAGTGGAGTGTGATCGGCTTTCGATAGAGTTCCGGTAAGTTTTTTACGAGGGTCCTGATTTTTTCGGAGCTTTCCTGTTTTAAAAGTTTCGCTTCTTGTTCGGATTCGATCTTTTTGTCTTTTTCGTTTTCCGCGAGAAAGAGAGCGTCTAGTCCAGCAATTTCCGGGTGTTCTTTGCGGTATCTTCGAATGATTTCGTTGCGAGCGATTACGAACAACCAAGTAGAAAATTGGGATTTACCTTGAAATGTGGATAAACTTTCAAAGGCCTTTAAGAAAATATCCTGAGTGAAATCTTCGGCTTCCGTTTCATTGTGAAAGGCTTTGATTGCCTGAGAATAAACCAGCCCTTGATACCGGTTCATCAGCAGTTCGAAAGAATTGAAATCGCCGTGTAAAACTTTTTGAATGCAATCCCAGTCTTCCCGGTTGCATACAATCGGTTCCCTCATCGGGACCGTGAGAATTTATAATAACAGAGTAATCCCAAGCCGGTTCCGAGAGGAACAAGTCCGCCGAGCATTGCGAGCGATTGTCCCAAAACGGAAATGAATCCGATGGAAAGCGCAATTCCGACAAAGGTAAGAATCAAACCTAAAAAGAAAGAATACGTTCTCAGATCGAAGGTTTCTTTTTTATAAAGTCCGGCTTTGATGATTTCGATCCGTTGTCTGTACCACCAATAAAAAACAAAAAACAACAACGCACAACCGAATACGATTCCAAAGATCGGAACCAAATAAAGAACCACTTTGTAGTCGGAGCCGGAATTGGAACTTTGACTTTGAAGGTGTTTCAAAATCAAATCCAGCGTTTCCAGTAGTTTTGCTTTTTCTTCCGGGTTCATCTTACGATGGCTGCCGCTTTTTCATTTTCCGCTTTGGTTTTAAAGTATGGAATTCTTTCCTCAATGCCGGGTCGGTTGATCAAAGATTGATACCATTCTTCCTCTTGAAAACTTTCTTTTAAGTATGAATTACGAATTTCCGTTTGAAATAAGTTTTTAATCGTCTTCATTGTTTTTATCTCCTTTTATGATTCCAGTATGTTTTAAAATTCAAATGACATTGTATTGAGTTTTCCGCGTAAGCGATTGAACCGGGTGTTTCCACAAACTTGCCGAGCGATTCATAAAGAGCGAAGCGAGTTTAGGTTCTTATGTCTTATTAAGATTATCGGCAGACTAAAACGATCCGCCGCATAATTTCCCGATTCTTTTCAAAGACCTAACTCCGTTTTTGAAGCTCAGATCTTATGTACTCGCGTTTTTGCGCGTTATATAAAACAGGAACTTACCCACAATTCTCAAAGGGCAAACTAGCTGAAGAAAAAAATGTCTTTTTAATTTTTTTTAGAGAATTTTCGAATGGGATCAAAAAAAGGAGGGTGGCTTAAATTGGGTTCGACTCGGGTCGCTTCTCGTTCAAAGTCCGCGAATTCCCTTAAAAAGTTTACGATAATTCTTCCCGTGGCTCCCCAGAGTAAACCTTCTTCGAGGTCGAAATAATAAATTTCGATTTCTTTTGCGCCGGATCTTCGAATTCGAATCGAATAGAACGGAGAAGTTTCGAGACGATTCAGATCCAACAGAATCGAACGTTCTACTTCGTCCGGATTTGTGTTAAACAGAAACGGGCCTTTGTAACGCGCAATGAACGGAGAAATATGAAATCCCGTAAAAGTAAAAAGTCCCCGATATTCCCCCAACACGTCCAGAACGGAACTGGATTCGCCCATTTCTTCTTCCCATTCCCTGAGCGCCGTATCCAAAAGATTTTTATCCTTTTGGGAATACGCTCCGCCGGGAAACGAAATTTGTCCGGGGTGCGCCTTAAGGTTGGAATTCCTTTTTTGAAGAATGATTCCTTGAGTGAAGTCCGGCTTTTCATAAATGGGAAGAATGACCGACGAGGCCCTTGATTTTTCTTCTCCCGTCGGCGGTTCGGGAATTCCGGTAAAACTTTCCTGAGGGACTGAAAGTCGATCTTTGAGGGATTGAAAATCAAATCTCATCTTTTAACTGCATTCAAAAGTTTGAATATTTCTATTCGAATTTTTTATTGATCGGAATGAGTCCCTTGATATTCGATTCGTAAGGTACGTTCTCCAACGCGGCCAAAATCGAAGGTCCGTAGTGAATCACTTTCCATTCCGAAAAGAGATTCATCTCTCTGAGGTCGTCGAGAGTCTTAGGATTTCTCTGCGCGAGTTCGGCGATCATTTTATTAGAAGGCATCATCTGATGGCTCATTCTTCGGATCGACATGATCGTTTCTCTCCAGATTCTCAAACGTTTAAAACGTTCCCCTTCTTCATTTGTCAGATTTTCACCCGGCTTTTTAAACAGTTCCGATTTTTGAATCGGAGGTCCGCTGGGGTTCGCATAAATCCGAAAGAGAGTTTCGGCGTCTTTTTTACCGACGATTTCGGTTAACTTGGCCATATCTCTTCTGGACTTTACGAGAAGAACTACTTTATCGTTATTGAATACTCGAAAGGGAGCCTTGTTCAACTTTCTGGATTTATCGTCTCTGAAAATCAGAGTGTCATAGATAAATCTCCTTTCGTCAGCGCTGTATTCCAAAATCTCGGGGAACTTATCCATGGAGACGGAATTTCCTTCGGCGCCGGGTTCTTCGCATGCGATCTTTTCAAACTCGGAAAGCGCCTCTTCATAGAGATTTCTCTTGGTAAGTTCTTCCTTCATCTTTTCCCAAATCGTTTCCAGATAAACCGTATCCAAAGCGGCGTATTGAAGTTGGCTTTTTTCGAGAGGTCGCTTTTCCCAGTTAGACTTCTGTTCCTTCTTGGAAAGTTTGATCTTATGATAATAATCCACAAGATAAGTTAGAGAATATTGATCGTGATCTAAAAGACGAGAACTGAATCCGGTATCCGCGATATTCTGAAATTTAAAACCGAAATCCTTTTTGAGCGCTTTGATATCGTCGATGGCGGAATGGAATATTTTTAGAATTTTTTTATCTTCAAATAAGTTTCCGAGGCCATCTAAGTTTTGTAACTTCAAAGGATCGATGATGTAATTTTTTCCTTTGGCCGAAATTTGGATCAGACAGACCTTTGAGAAATAGGTATAATAGCCCGAAGACTCCGTATCGATGGAGATGGAGTCGGCCTGACTCAAATTAATGAGAACGAGTTGTAGGCTTCGAATTGTATCTACGACTATGTAATCGGAATTTATTTGCATGAAAAACGCGACCTGAGATTTTAAGCTTAAGAAGGCAGAGAATGAGTCGAATTCCCGATAAATCCAGAGTAAGAAGACAAGCCCAGGATGACAAACCAAAAGATGAATGTGCGATTTTTGGTATATTTAATTCATCGGAAGCTTCTAATTTCACATATTTAGGTCTTTACTCGATGCAACATCGGGGTCAGGAATCGAGCGGGATCGTTTCCTCGGATGGGGAGCATCTCTATCGATACGCCGGGATGGGTTTGGTAGCCAATATCTTTACCGAAACGAAACTTAAAGAACTTCAAGGCAATTCCGCGATCGGACACAATCGTTATTCTACAACCGGTGCGAGCTTTTTAAGAAACGCCCAACCGCTTCGTGTTGAATCTCATCTCGGTGCCGTTTCTCTGGCTCATAACGGAAATTTGGTCAATTCTTGGGAGCTTAGGAGCCAACTCGAAAAGGAAGGAAGTATCTTTCAGACGACCATCGACTCGGAAGTCATCGTTCACCTAATGGCTCGTTCCGGAGAAACCGATTTCCTTTCGGCGCTTTCCACCGCTCTCAAAAAAGTGAGAGGCGCGTATTCTCTCGTAATTCTTAACAAGTCCCAGTTGATCGCGGTCCGCGATCCGAACGGGTTCCGCCCTTTGGTGATGGGCCGTCGCGAAGACGGATCGATCGTGTTCGCCTCGGAAACTTGCGCGTTCGACATTACGGATACGAAGTATGAAAGAGACGTAGAACCGGGCGAGATGGTCGTAGTCGATAAGAACGGAGTCAATTCTTACTATCCGTTTCCGAAAGCGACTCCCAGTCTTTGTATTTTTGAATATATTTATTTTGCGAGGCCCGACTCCAATATCTTCGGAGAATCCGTTTATAAGATTCGGAAGAATTTAGGGAGATTCTTAGCCAGAGAATTGCCCGTCGAAGCGGATGTTGTGATTCCGGTTCCGGATTCCGCGAACATCGCAGCCTTGGGTTACGCGGAAGAATCCGGAATTTCTTATCAGTCCGGTTTGATTCGTTCTCATTACATCGGTAGGACTTTTATCGAACCCGATCAGAAAATCCGGGACTTCGGCGCTAAGATCAAGTACAACGTGGTTCGAAACGTAGTCGAAGGAAAAAGAGTTATCGTAGTCGACGATTCCATCATGAGAGGAACGACGAGCCGAAAGATCATTAAAATGATCCGAAACGCAGGCGCCAAAGAAATTCATCTCAGAGTTTCCGCTCCTCCTACCATCTCGCCTTGTTATTACGGGATCGATATTCCGACTCACAACGAATTGATCGCCGCGACCCACACGATCGAAGAAATTCGAAAATATCTGAGAGTGGACAGCATCTCATATCTTTCGGTCGAGTCTATGAACCGCGCCGTGATGGATCATAAGGGCGGGGGATTTTGCAACGCTTGTTTTACGGCTCAATATCCGGTGGAGTTTCAGAGCGAGTTGGGAAATCAAAAAAGTCTTTTTAAAGAATACCAAGTGGAAGAAAGGGTCGTTTAATCGGAACCGATCCGTCTTTTGCTTCGCGAAGCGCGCGGTCGTGAGCCATCGGGAGCGAACGCACTTTAGTTTCTTATTCGCCCAAATTTTTTTACGCCGAACTCACGTTAAGTAATTTCGTTTTTGAAACCCTTATTATGTTTGGAAAGAAGTTCTTTAATGAGATTTTTTTCGGATCTTCCCAACATTCCTTTCTCTTCGAATATTCCCAAGATTTCCATTGTAATTTCCGGTTCTAAAGCGGATAAATCCGCAAATAAAGATTGGTGATTGAGTTTTCCCGATTTGTATTTTTCAAGTATGACGTGCGAGGATTCTATGATTTCTTGTTTTCTCAAAACCAACTCTTCCATCGTGGATAAGATTAAAAAGATTTCCGGATCGTCTTCGAACAATGCCAGAATATGCCGATAGATTCCGGGACTTTGAATCGGCAATTCGTAAATTCCGTCTTTGAGAGAAAGATAAAGTTCTTTTTCTTCTTCTACGTTCAGACCCGCTATATTTTTTAAATCGGAAACGGCATCGGGGGGAAGGACGATTAAAAATTGAGAAGCGAACTCCGGATCTTTCGCTTCCTTAAGACAATACGCTATAAAACTACATATTCTTTTTGAGGAAAGAGAAGCCCAATACGCGTTGGATTTTAAATCCAAAAAAGAAGCCGTTTTTCTTAGACGTTTTCTCTCGTCCTCGGTTTGTTGAAATATATTATATTCGTAAATTATGATTTTATAAAGTAACTTATTGCTGAACGCGTCTATTATTTCCTTGATTTTTTCCGGCTCTATGATCGAGAGAAAATATCTCAGAACCTCGAAATAAACGTCTCCTCTGGAAATAAATTCTTCCAAAACCAGAGGATGCGCTTGTAAAAACGCCGAGGCCCCGACGTTAATTCCCGCTCGGCCTTCCGCGAAGGCGGCCATTTTTTCGCCTGCGATACAGGATTGTCGAATTTCCCGACTCCATTCGTTGGGCAGCAGATTTTGTCTACAATTGGGAGGACACGATTCCCCCATGGAAATGCCGATTTTGCAACGATGTTTAATTTCTTTATACCGGCAATCTTCCACTTTTACTGGATTAAATCTCCGCAATCTCTCATTTCGGGAGCGTAAGGATTTTGAATTTTGGTTCCTTGGCTCACCCAAGTTTTATTTACCATCGGGCAATAGAACCGATTAAAAACGCCAGTTCCACCCGCAAGTTTTAGACTCTCCGCAAGGTTTTCGGAAAATAAAGAATAGGCCTGGAAAAATTTTTCGATGTCTTTGGCGTCTTGATTTTTCAAAGAATTTTGCATCTTTTCTGCCGAGCCTTTAAGCCCTCCGTTTAAAGAAGCGAGTTCTCCTATACGAGCGACTAACTTGTTTGTGTCGGGAATTTTATCTTCTTCTTTAATTAAAAAATTATGAATGGATTCGTTTTCCATGAGAATTTGTTGTAAGACGTCCTTTTCCGGTTCCGTCACAACGAGCGGAGTTTTTTTACAGGACGATAAAAAGATAAGAATACCGATGGATAAGATTAAAAATTTTTGCATTCTACAAATCTCCGATAAAAAGCGTATAAACCTAAGTCTATAATTCCTGAAAAAACCTCGGTGTAAAGTACGGAATCGTCTAAAATCTAAAAAATGCGAATCTCACGTTGATAAGCATGCCGAAACTTGTTTAGAATCCATAAAGAAGCGAAGTTGAGTTTCGTTTACTTATCAAAAACGTCAAGATGGTACTCAAATACAACATTCACTGATTTCAGTATTACGAACGTCGTGACGGATTCTTACTTCTTAGAGCTCTCAAAAGTAGCAAATCGTATCGAAATTATTCAGGATGACAAGTTAATATCATAATCCTTTCTGGTTAAGGATATTTGCCGGAACGGTATTCGGTTTTTTATGATGTTTTTTGAATGATTCTTTCAACGGAAACGGATTGCAGAACCGAGCGGGCGTCGGACTATATTGAAACTAGAAATCGAGGTTCTTACTTCATGTCGAACTTTTATACCAAACACGTTTTTGTATGCGAGAACGTGAGAGCCGAAGGGGAAAGAGTCTCTTGCGGTCGATCCGGTTCGATTCAATTACTGGCGTCTCTCAAGAAAAAAATGAAGGACCTTTCGATGGAAGGGAAGGTGAGAATTCAGAGAGCCGGTTGTCTGGATCGATGTGAACTCGGTCCCGTCCAAGTGAGTTATCCGGAAGGAAGGTGGTTTTCCTTGAAAACCGAAGAAGACGTGGATATATTCTTAAAATATTATATACAATCCGAACAAATTGAAAAAATCGAACATTTAATCATAAAGGAAAACCAATGAATCTCCCAAAAACTTACAAGGCTTTTGAACTCAGAGAATACAGCGAGAATAAGGACAGGGCTACCATCGTTGAAAAAACGATTCGCCCGTTAAAAAAAGGGGAAGTGCTGATTCGAATGCACTCCGCATCGATCAACCCTTCGGACCTGATGTTTATGAGAGGTCTTTACGGAATCAAAAAGAAACTTCCGGTGGTTCCGGGTTTTGAAGGAAGCGGAAACGTCGTCGCTTCCGGCGGCGGTCTGTACGGTTCCTATTTAAAAGGGAAGAATGTCGCGTGCACCGCATCCGGCAAAGGGGACGGAGTTTATGCGGAATATATGATCACCGATGCCTTTAGTTGTTTTCCGATCGGAAAAGATCTTTCCTTGGAACAAGGAGCCTGTCTTTTTGTGAACCCGATTACGGCGATCGCGATGGTGGAACAAGCACAAAGGGTCGGAGCCAAGGCTTTGATTCAGACGGCTGCGGCGAGCGCGTTAGGAAAAATGGTCGTAGGAATTGCGGCTCGCAAGGGAATGAAGGTAATCAATATCGTTCGTAAACCCGAACAAGAGGCCGCTTTAAAAGCGATCGGGGCGGAGTATATTTTGAATTCGGAAACTTCCAACTTCGAAAGACGGCTCCGAGTTCTTTCCAATGAACTGAGCGCCACCGTTTGTCTGGACGCGGTTGCGGGAGAGTTGACCTCCAAGGTTTTATTAGCGATGCCTTATGGAAGTCGCGCAATTGTCTACGGGGGACTTTCGGAAAAAGAGATTCCATTGCATGCAGGAATTCTGATATTCCAAGATAAAAAGTTGGAGGGATTTTGGTTGTCCACTTGGGTTCCGCAACAAAGTCCTTATAAAATCTGGAAAATTTCAAAGGAACTCAGATCCTTAGCCAAAAAAGAATTAAAGACCGATATCGCCGCGAGATTTCCGTTGGAAAAAGCGTCGGAAGCGATCGATAATTACGCGGCTAACATGACAAAGGGAAAGGTTTTGATTCAGACTTTATTTGCGGAAGGTAAGTAAGAGGTTGAAGAAGGTATCTTTTAAACTGATTCTTTTGTGCGGAGTTTGGATTTCTTCTTATTCCTGTTCGGCTCTGAAGGAAAACTACCAAGCCCTTCAGAAATGCAAATTTCAGGTTTTGTCTTTGGAAACCCAAAAAGCGGAATTGATTTCCTTTCCGCCGGTTCCGAAAATCATTTTTTTAGCGAAGGTTGAAATCGAAAATCCCAACGAAACGGACGTGACGCTTCATAAGTTCGATCTTTCTTTTTACGTACCCGACGGCTTTGAAAAAGAATCGGAACTGGCCCGCGTTCTCTCGAACGAAAAAATTGTCGTTCCCGCTCTCCGGAAAAAAATAGTCGAGTTTCAAGTGGAAACGCTCTTTGAGAAAAGGATGGACCGGAATCTTCTTCAGATCGCATTAGGAATTTTGCAAGCAAGGATGGCGGGCAAAGAACTCAATTTTTCGATCCGTGGAAGTTTCGAATACGAAACGATTTTCGGTTCCGTTCAGATTCCGGTGAACGAAAAAACTCCTTTGAAAGCGGGAAAGAAGAACGGTTTTGGAATTTGAAAAAATTCTTTGCGGTTTGATTTCAATCCTTCTTTGGTGAAACTGGTAAATAACGTGAACTCGGTATAAAAAATGCGAAAGCGGTTGCAGCCTTGTATTTCAATCCAGAGAGAAATATGATTCCGGAATTTGTGAAGTCAGTATGAAATTCCTTTTTAAGAAAATAAAGGGCCTGTCCCAAAATCTGTCGAGCGCCAATAGAAGCGAGACATTGAGTTTCGGAAATTTGCAGGAGTTCCCACGTTTTAGATGTCGGTGGATAGATGGCAGGGTTAAAATTTTATCCGTAACGACACGGAAGAGATCCAGCTTATCTTCGTTTAAAAACGTAGTAGTTCCCACATTTTTGTGTAACTCAATCTCACTCCCTACGGGTCGTGAGATAGGTTTTGGGACAGGCTCAAAATTCCATACAAAAAGAAGAACACAATTTGTGGTTCTTCTTTTGGCGTTATTTTTAAACGCAACAGGATGTTATCAGAAAAATACGGATGCGGATTTTTATACGTTTGAAGACGCAAATTCGAAACTGATCACCGCCTACGAATCCAAAGACGTGACGTGTAACACGAGTCGAAGAATCACAGCCTTTGTTCCGGGTCGCGCTCGGAAAAAAGATATTGATCTTTGTGTGAACGCGGTACTTGCCGTCAGTTGTCAATCTTGGGCTTCCACTTCCGTCGACTCCACACCTTCGACTTGTAAGACGATTGAGTTTCGATACTGAGGAAATGGATGAAACCCCCAGAATGGTTTTTTGGAATCAGTCTTTTACTTGCGGGTTTGATTTATTTGTTTCTTCTTCTGGTAAGAAGGAAGGAGAAAACCGCTCATAATTCCATCGTAAAATACTCGCTGCCTAAGGAAGATCTGAATTCCTCGATCAATCGATCCGATTCCAGAGAAAATAAGAATCCCAACACGAACATCCTGGAGGTATTCGACTATAACGGAATCAAGATCATGCACGAAAACGGAATTTATACCGTAAACACCGGCGGCGAGATCGAAGTCTACGGTTCTTGGCAAACTCTTCCTTCCCGTTATCAAAGAATGGTGAAGGAAATGGATCATCGCGCCACCGGTGAAAAAAAAGCAGGTAAGTATTACATGGAAATTTTAAACGGGGTTTACTATGTGATCTTTCCGGACGGTAAAAAACATAAATATAAACACTTTGAAGACATTCCCGAAAAGATCCGAAAAAATCTCGGTTATTGACGGACACGAGTTTTCGGATAAAATCTTCAAGCACGTTAGTCGGTATTTCCACTCTTGCCGATCTCTGTAAAGTCGGGTACCGTTGATTTTTATCGCAAAAACACCGCTTCAATGCAAAACATTAGATAATTATTATATAACTATAACTATAAGTAAAAGTCAAACGACGATCGATAGGATGGCTGAAGTTTTTCCGATTTTTAGAACTTACTCAACTCGAATCGCCCTCGGAAACGTGGGGCAGGCGGAAACACATTGACCGCAACCGGTACAATTTTTTGAAAAAACAGGTTTGTTTCCTTTGAAGTCGACGACCCCTTCCACGGGACAACTGTCCTTACAATTCGAACAAGTGGATTCTCCCGTTTTATGATTCAAACAAAATTCGAAAATCCCTTTTGCTTGGCCGAACTTCGGAGAAATATTCAAAGGAAGGAGCGCATCGTCTTTGCAGGCGTTGATACAGGGCCAATCCTTACAAAGCATACAAGCGTTGAGATTGACGTCCATTCTTGGAATGTGTTTTTCCGCGGCTTCGTCAAAAACCGGAAACAAAACGCTGTAAGGACAAGCGTAGATGCAGTCCCCGCAACCGGTACATTTCCGGAGGAATTCAGTTTCGTCTAACGCGCCCGGAGGAAGTTGAACGTTGGAGATTTTTCTTTTTCGGTTCGGTTTGATTTGTTGAGGAAGGAAAAATTCCGCTTCTTTCTTGGATTTTTTCGTTTTGGTTTTTTTAGGCGTAGGTTGACGAGAAGGGGGTTCTTCGGAAACGATTTCTTTAAAACCGGAAGCGATGTCGGCTGCGCTTTCTTCCGCAAGGTCCAACATTCTCGCGAGACCTTTTTTAAAAAAATCCTTCCGGTTCAATCTTGTTTAACTCTTTCGATTCTGGCGCCTAAGGCTCTCAAGCGGGTATCTATGTTTTCAAAACCCCGATCGATTTGTCCGATGTTATGAATGTAACTCGTTCCTTCCGCACAAAGAGCGGCGATGATCATCGCCATACCGGCGCGGATGTCGGGACTTGCCACTTTTTGTCCGTACAATCTGGAATGTCCGATGACGATCGCTCGATGCGGATCGCAAAGAATGATCTGAGCTCCCATCGCGATGATATTATCCACAAAGAATAATCTCGACTCGAACATTTTTTCATGAATCAAAACCGTTCCCTTACACTGAGTCGCCGTCACGAGCGCGACTGAAGTCATATCCGCGGGAAATCCAGGCCAGGGAGAGTCGTCTATCTTCGGAGTGGCTCCGTGATAATCGGGAATGATTTCCATCTTTTGATCGGAAGGAACCAAAATTCCGTTTTCATGCGGGCGCACTTCAATTCCAAGTTTTGAATATACCATTCGAATCATACGAATGTCTTCGAGTTCCACGTCTCGGATCATGAGTTCCCCGCCTGTGACCGCGGCCAAACTGATAAACGAACCGACTTCCAAATAATCCGATCCGATTCTGTGTTCTTTTTCGGGAGGTTTTAAGGAAGTAATCCCTTCGATCGTAAGAATGTTCGAACCGATTCCGGAAATTTTAGCTCCCGCAGAATTTAAAAAATGACAGAGTCTTTGTACGTGCGGTTCGCTCGCCGCGTGACGAAGGATCGTGGTTCCTTCCGCAAAGACCGCCGCCATTACGGCATTTTCGGTTCCGGTTACGGAAGCCTCGTCCATCAGAATATCGGTTCCTCTGAGTCGGTCGGCTTTGATTTCGTAACCGTCCGGAAAAACTTCGATACTCGCGCCTAATGCTTGTAATGCGAGAAGATGAGTGTCTAATCTTCTTCTGCCTATCTTATCTCCTCCCGGTTTGGGTAAAAAAACTCTTCCCGTTACGGCAAGGATCGGACCCGCTAAAGTGACGGCGCCTCGAATGTGAGAGCAGAGTTCTTCGGGGAGTTGATTTTTAAGATTACCGTCGTGTTTAAAAATATAAGTTCCGGGTTCTTCTTCGGTGATTTCCATACCTAAGTGACGGAGGACTTCCATGAGCATGAGTACGTCCGAGATAACCGGGATATTGCCGATACGAACGGTTCCGGGAACCATACAAACTGCGCCGAGTAAAGGTAGGGCTTCATTTTTATTTCCCTGCGGAACTACGGTTCCATGAAGCGGGGTCTTTCCAATGATCTTGAAATACGAAGAACTCATAGTGATAAGCTGTAGGATCCGGTCTTTCTGGCAAATCGAATTGTGATTCAATGTTACTTTTGAATCGCTTGTGGGCTGCTTTCAAATCCCTTTCTCGAAAATGATTGCATTCAATTGAATCAAATCGGCCTTTCTCGATGAATTCTGTTGACTTCCGATTCCAAAATGGAGATAAACGTTTTATTCATGGATAATTTACATCATCGTTTTCAAGCGTTTCAAAAAACAATTTGGTTCAACTTATTCTGTTATTTTTGGACCGGCTTTTTTTCCTTCTTAGCGTTTGCACCCATTTCATTGACTCACTTCGTGTGGATTGCGCCTTTCGGTTTTTTTTGGCTGAGTTTGAAATACCATGGAAAGTATAAAAAATTATTTTACCAAGGGCTTATCATCGGAGTCGTTTTTTATGCGATCTCCTTTCACTGGATCGTTCACATGGCGATCACGTTCGGAAATTTTCCGTATATCGTTGCGATTCTGATTCTTCTATTTGCCGGACTTTTATTCAGTTTAAAGTTTCCGATTTTTATGATGAGTTTTTCTTTTCTTTCGGGAAAGATCGGCCGTCATTCCGTATGGGTCGCGGGTTTTTGCGGGCTCGTATCCGAGTTGATCGGACCTCAGTTGTTTCCTTGGTATTGGGGAAATCTCGCGGCGGGAAATATCATCCTCGCGCAGAACGTAGAAATCACCGGGGTTTACGGGATCAGTTTTTTGGTTTTTGTGGTTTCTTATACGCTCTTCCAATCCAATCCGTGGCATTGGAAGGAAATTTTTCATTCTAAAGAAAAAACAAAACAGTATCTTCGTTTTGTTACGTTACCCGCTCTTTTACTTTTGAGCTTTATCGTTTCCGGAATCGCTCTTTATAAAAAATGGGAGAGCGTAAAACCAGTTAAATCTTTAAACGTATTGATCGTCCAACCGGACGCTCCGTTGAGTTTTAGAGACGGAAGGGAAGTCAAGGAATCGATCGAGGCTCTGATGTCTCGGATCGAAAAACTGACCGATGAAGGTGTCGCAAAAATGGGGAAAAAACCGGATCTCATCGTGTTGCCCGAGGCCGGTGTGCCGTTCTTTTCCGCGCACAATACGACGGTGACCACTGTGGCCCGCAGACTTTATTGGCATCGTTTCGATTCTTTGATGTTTCTTCTTGCCAATCGATACAAGGCGAACGTATTTTTCAACGAGATAGACGCCGGATACAAGGGCGAGCCGAGCAATCGTAATTTAAGATATTATAATAATAACGTATTGTACGATCCGAACGGAGATCGCCGGGACTCCTATCAAAAGAAATTTCTTTTGATGTTCGGCGAATACATGCCCTTCGATTTTCTCTACGAGCTCAGTCAACAAACCGGAAGATTCGAACCGGGGCTGACTCATAATCTCATTCGATATTATACTCCGCTCGACAAGGAAAAGTCGCCCAAGGGAAGGCATTTGGGTTGGGTTGATACGGAAAACTTAGGTCACGAAGCCGTTCGCGTTTACTACGAATCCGCAAAAACCGAAGTTCAGGAAACGGGTAAATTTCTTCCTTTGATTTGTTACGAGGTGATTCTTCCCGAGTTTGTCAGGGAATTTAGAACCGCCGGTAATCCCGAGTTTATCGTAAATCTTACGAATGATAAATGGTATGGAACGACAACCGAAAGCGATCAGCACATGGAACTAGGAAGATTGCGTTCGATCGAACTCCGGCGATGGATGGTGCGTTCGACGAATTCGGGCATTTCCGCAAATATCGATCATTTGGGCAGGTTCGTGGGCGGAAAAAAAACCGGTCTTATGACTGCGGAAGCGCTTTCCGAGACGATCGACGTAATCGATTCTCCGCCTACGTTTTATACCCAGTACGGAAATCTGATTCCTTGGTTAATGCTTGTTTTGACCGGACTTTATTATCTGAATCTTTTGATCGGAATTCGGAAAGGGAAGAAGGTTAAGATTGCCTGATTGAAAGATTCTTTTAGGAAAAATTGGTTTGAATCTGTTCGTATTTTGTTTAAACGAACGTCAATCGGGTTAATTAGAATTATGGAATTTTCAAAAACTATCATATTGAATGTAAATGAAATTCTTATTTTTATTCTTATTGCTCATTCAAATTTCCTCTAAGAATTTACTGTCGGAGACAAAGGGTGTTCTTACGATCGAAAAATTACCGGACTCGGAACACTTTATAGACGAAGGCAAGGGCGCCGCTGTCTATGAGGACAATCATTCGGACGGCGATCTTAAAAGTGGAATTCAAAAAGAATATAAGGCTTATCTAATCATCAATGAAAAAAAATATTCATTGGATCAAAAGAAAAACATAGTAATCAAGGATCTAAATCTGCGAAAAAGACATACTTTCAAAGAAGTTACGAAAGAAGGTATCGCGGTTACTTCCTTCTTCTTTTCTTTTCCGAGAGGAACTCGAAAATTAAAATTGCGTTATTATCCCTTTTATGGCAATTGGGGTTTCGCCCCATAGGGTTTGTTTTGAAGGAAATTTGGATCTAAAAAGAAGAACGGATGTTTTTACTATAAACTAACAAATGTTAAATAAAGTTCATTCCGGTAAAATATCCTTAGCAAAAATGTTTTTGGCGGGGCTTATAAATTGGATTGGAAAGGCAGTTCCAAAAGAAAGCGATTTAGCGGGAAAACGAATTTTGAGACTTCATATAAAAACAATCCATGAGACCGGATTGGATGGAAGTATATTAGGGTATAGAAATTTATGTTTAGATAATATAGAACCCAATTTTTTTTAGATCTCAAGACGGTTATCAACTAGGTACTTCTAAATTGATGAAAGGATATAAAGAAATCCGAACCTTGGCAAAAGATGAATCGGATCTTTATCCAACTTTTTCAACTTGGGGTTATGGTTTGATTCACGATCTGGCGGAAGAATTAATTTCCGAAGGAATCTAAAAGGCTCGTTTCGTATTCTTTTTTAAACCAACCAAGTTTCCTTAATATATTATGTGCTTTGTCATTATTAGCAATTTTTTTTAAAAGGGCGGGATCGGTAGCGATTCCGCCTTTTTTTATTTCTTCTTGAATATATATTTTATTGAATATACGTTTTGGAAATATTCTAAATTCATTTTTGGAATAGCTTCTAAAAAATTTACTCAAAGCGTAAAAAGGAAAATGACTTCGAATACGAAAATTGTTCTCTAAACCTTGAAAATGTTCGCAGCAAATTGTATGAGTTCCCACCGTTAGTCGCATTGTGTGATTATAAGAGATTTTTCTTACGCCGAACTTACGTAAGAGTTCCTACATTACATAAGTAAACCTTTATACTTACTACTCTGATTTTTAAAGACTAAAAATATAGAAGTTGTTGTATTTCGATTTTATTTTTTACGGAAAAATTAACTTTTAGGAAACGAATTCCTATTTCAAAGTCACGTTAGCCGAAATTTAAACTTACAAAAAGGAGTTTTATTTTGATTCGAGTACAAAAATATTTTTATTTGCCTTGTTCATGAAAAAAATGAACTTACATTTGTTAGATTATCGCAAATGCGAGAAGTATGAATCTTTTATGTTTTTTTATGGTCAATAGTGCCAACGGATTAGATTCAGAATTTCTCGTAATTTTAGGAGTAAATAAACGATTATGAGAATCAAAAATAAATTTGCGATTCTATCGGCTTTCACGCTGGTATTTGTCGCGTGTTTGAATAAGTCATCTGGTGACAATACGGTTTTAAGCGGATTACTTTCGCTTATCTCTAACGAGCAGGGATGTGTCGGATTGGATTGTACGAAAAATCGTACAACACTGGCGGCGGATCGGATTGCGAGCGGTAATCAGCTTCAGAGCGGACAAGGTCTACAATCTGCTTTTCCACAAGGCATGACTCCGTATATCTTTACAACATCTTCTTCCGGTGTTGTCCACAATGGAAATTTTGGAGGAATTTCTGGAGCGGATGCGTTTTGTCAGAACAATATTCCTTCGAATATTTCAAATAACAGAATATTCAAGGCAATGCTAACGGACGGAGTCAATCGAGTAGCGACTACAATAGGCCCTAACTCCGCGGATGGACAAGTAAACTGGGTGTTCCAACCGAATCAACAGTATCGAAGAGCCGAGGACGGTGCGATCGTAATGACTACGAATAGTTCCGGTATGTTTGATTTTGCGAACGGCGCAAGACTGGAAAATTCGTTTGCACTTAAGGGCGAGTCTGGTCAGTGGACCGGCTTAAATTCGGATTGGACAGTTTGGAAATCTGGAAGTTTACCGATTACTTGTAGCTCCTGGAATAGTTCGACTCTCACTCTTTATGGATCGTTTGGGAGTTCGACTAGTACGGACTCAGACATTCTTGCAGCTAGGACTTCGACGGGAGGAAACTTTACGTCATCTTGTTCCAGTACTCGCACAGCCTATGGTCGATATAATTTAGGTCTGGTTTGTGTGGAGCAGTGAGTAACAAAATCGAATGATGGTTTTAGAATATTCTATTTTGTAGAAATATCACACGATCCAATTTAGAAAAGTAATTTGAATGGCGGGATAAGAAACGATCCCGCTATTTTTATTTCTTCTATGTATTTACATTTTTTTGAATATATCTTTTGAAAACGGGCTTAGGCTTTGGTTTGAGAATGTTGTCAATCAATTGCGGTAGTTTTCACGTACTAGGAATCAGTGGATAGAGATCAGATGTCAGATGTCAGGGTTAAAATTTTTCCGTTTTATCTATTATGGTACGGAAGAGATCCGGGTTTCATCGTTCGTTTAAAAATGTGGTAGTTTCCACGGGTCGTGAGAAATGTTTTAGGACAAACTCTGATATGGCGCACCCAACCGAGCCGTAAATATTTTTTCGCATTTTTATCATCAAATAGTTTAACTCGTTAGAGAAAAGCATTCGCGACGATTGATCAGACTGATATTCGCGGGTTGGATACCGCAGGATAATCTATACATCGGGAGCTGTTCTTAGTCTAAAAACGAAGGTCAAATTTGAAATTCAAATTTGCTTCAACACTGAGTCAACAAGTATTCCTCCTTTATCGTACATCTTCTCTAACGAATAAAACCATTTGATGAAACATTATTCTAACTCTAAGCTACTAGATTCATCGCTGCCCAAAGAAAACCGGATAGCTCTCGTGAGACTGCCGTTATCATTACTTGAGGTGTTTTTCCTCTTTGC
>NZ_ANIK01000112.1 GCF_000347175.1 Leptospira alstonii serovar Sichuan str. 79601 | reverse complement strand
GAATTTCTTGTTTTGATCAACAAAGGAAAAAATGGACTCACCGAGTACGTTTCGAAGAAACGGATTGGGGAGTTGGATTTTTTCGTTTGGGGAATCTAAACATGAAATATTCACTAAACTCATAGCGAAACACAATACATTTTAGATGTACAACGTCAATTCTAAAAATAGAACCGGATTTTGACAGATTTCAGATCGAATTTATTAAAACTAGCGAATTGATCGTTTGAGTGTAGTTTAACTAAATTTCTTCATTTCGAGGGCGTCAGCTTGCGTGTAAATGACTTGTGAATAACCAAATCACTTGTTGAACGAAGGATGCAAGGAGAAGTGACGCATTCATCTTGGGTATGAGAAAAATTCCTCATCTGGTAATAACTAAGGCAATTCGCGAGTTGACAAATTGGATTCTCCAAAACTGATGCCTACGAGGAAGTGACAAAAAGAAATAATTTCACGACTCCTTAGTCCCGTTTGAACCATAGTTAAAAATAATATCATGTTTCGATAGTCACGCTCAAAATCCGATAATGAAAAATTCATAGTTTGATCCGTTAGTCCTTTTCCTAACATTATGCCAAATTCAATAGTTGCGACACCCTTGCTTTTCTTTCCGTGTTTTTGAAAGTCTTATATTGAAATGATTTTACAACTCGTTGACAATTTATTATACCTTTAAAATATATAAATATTTTAATTAATCATATAGATGGTATAAAATAAAATTCTTTAATATAATAATTTGAATTGGATAAAAATAAGTGGAAGCAAAGCTCTCAAAGTATCAAAAATATTGGATATTCAAAAAAATATCTCACTTTTTTAATAAGGATACTTGCTTCAAATATTTTCAGTCAGAACTAATTTTATTAGATTTTTACATTCACTTAATGAAATCTAATTCCTTTGAGAATTTTATTCAAAGACTAAAAAAATCCGAACTAGATAAATCTTTAACTTTTCCAAGAAAGGAATCTGTAATCAATAATATTAAGAAAAATTTGAAGTTTGAATATCCTAAATTGAGCTTCCAAGTAGAATCATTGGTTGGATGTTGGGAAGACATTTGTTTAATACAAAAAAAATACTCTGGCGAAAACTTAGGAGAACTGCTTCACGAAGAAATAGAATTTAATAGTTCCGATACTGACGATGGAATTGAATTGCCGGAATATGCAAGAGAAAGGAAGTGTTTTGGAAATAAGCCTAATTATTTTGTTCAATATCGGCCTGAATATTTAGATGATCAATCTATCTCATCGCATGAAAGAAATCTGGGGCTTCCGCTTCAAGTTGACTACAAGCGAGAATACAATTTATTCAATGCATCAATAACTAGCAGGTGCAATGATGTATTAAAAAATAAGAACAACAAGGTTCTTTTTATACAAACGGATCTTCAAGCATTTTACCATAAATTAAAATTAAGCTTTTTAATTAATTTCTTTGAAAAGTCGCATGTTCTTCGAAATACCAAAATTCTGAAATGGATAAAGGAATTAAGCATAACGCATGCATTTGAAGGCTTGCCCATAGGCTGGATATTGAGTGGATTCATTGCAAACATAGTTTTATTGGATATAAATAGTAGATTAAATAAGGAAATTCCAAAACGACTCCGATCTTCAATTCCTAAAGGTAATCTATCTGCTTATGAAGTAGAAAAAATACAGCTCTACAGTTATGTTGATGATTTTATTATTTTAATTCCGATGAGACTTAATGGTTTGCAAAACTCAAAGGAATTAGTAAAAAGTATATTTAAAATTTGTAATCAAATTTTTACAGAACAATATGATGGCACTATTTCGTTTCATGAATTTACTGATGACTCTGCAAAGTGTAAATATTTTGTAATTGATCAACATTCTGTTTCGAAATTAAAAAGAAATTTCCATGATATGAGGCTAAGCGTTCCTGCTGAAGTGGAATTTGGATTTGGCGTGAATGAGCTCATGGTGCCGCATGATCCAGAACTAGTTACTAACGAAAGAAATCAATTTAGCATTGGATTAACTGCAGCGAGAAGGGCATTGGCGAGGGGGGATGAAATCGGTAAACATAATATTAAAGAATTACTAGAAAATATGAGAAATAAAATCAAAAGTACTGAGGGGAAATATATTTCTAGAGTTTTCGGAACGTTAATTGCTATAATTGAGCGTGAAGAAAGTGAAATGTCTTTTGTTGGAGTTAAGCCGAATGAAATTAGTAAGAATGTATATGCCTGTATTGATTCTATTTTCGACATTCTGATTTCCCGTGAAAATCACCCAATAAATGAATGGGCTTCATTTATGATAAGCTTTGCTAACTTTATTTTTGAAACAGATGGTGATAAAAAGCTTCTTGACTCTTATTTTAATAAGATTAAATCCAGGGCGGTAAACGATATAAAAGATAATACTCTGGATTATATTAATATTATAAAATTAGAAATTATTCTAATGGGATTCAAGAAGGATATTCGAATAAGAAGACCGATAAATGAAGAAAAATTTAACAATGCTATTCTGAACAGAATTAGAGAAAACTATGAAATTGTTATCAATAAGAAAAGTGAGATTATTAAGAAAAGGAGAACACGAGACATTATTGATCGCTTTAGTGAAGATCGAAAAGTATTACTTAATGCGAATTATTATAAAGCTTATTCTAAAAACACTCCAAGAGAAAAATTGATAAAAGAGTATTTGGCAGATCTCAAATATCATAGTAAAAAAGGATCTCGACAGATTGAGTTATTTCTAAGCCATTCACTATATATTATTTTTGAGCAATGTACCAACAGGCAGTGCGAGGATTTGGCGATTTCCATTGATCAATTAATTAAAGAGAAATCCACAGGAGTAAGTGCAAAATTCGTAAATTTATTTGTAAGAAATATGGAATACTTCAAGAATTCTATTTTAATGAACGAGTTGGATCGCTTCAAAGAGCAGCGAACTTTATATGACTACCTCAATGAAAATGGTAAGTTAATGGAACCTATAAAATGGGTTTTCAATCGTGAGGAAATTGGCTCTTTTTATTTTGCTATTTCTTATATTTTTACATGTTCCCGATTAAATGAAATTTTAATGTTTTTAGCACATGGTCTTTTACCCATTGAAGGTCAACAATGGGTACCTTGGCGATCATCAATACTTTCTTTTCAGATAATCGGTGATAAATCGATAAAACTTTTGGAATCTGCATATGAACTTCAAATTGGAGCGAACCGCAAAGAGAAAATTAATAAAGAAAAATCTCAGGGTATTATTTCGAATTTAAATAGGTTCATACTTGAAAGCAAGGAAGAAAAGAAAATTACTCCACTTTCAATAACATATGTGAATTTTGAAAAGTTGGATAAACTCTATTCTAACAAAAGAAAAGAGTTAAGGGTAACAATTGCTCCTATTTCTTATAATATTGAGAAATCATTAAATAAGAAAACTATGGATTTTAAAAACGACAAAATTAGAAAAAAATTGAAAATGAAAATTGATGCTGCGATAGAAGAAGCAATAGCGAGAAAATCATCCTTATTAATTTTGCCTGAAATGACTTTGCCATCAAAATATCTTGATTATTTTTTAAGAAAATTGGATCAGCACGATATAATTCTGGTTGCTGGTTTAGAATATGCGAACGATGGTTCAAATGCTCAAAATATAACTGTTATTTCAATACCAGTCGTTAGATATGTTAATCCACTAGGAAAGAATCACATTCTATTTCATCAAGTTAAGAATTATCCAATGGCAGAGGAGATGCATGAATTATACAAAGGAAGATTGCAATATGCTTCAAATAATAACGTATATGTTTTTCAAACAAAGTTTTGGTCGAATTTCAGCGTATTGACTTGTTCAGATTTCCTTTCCTTAACTCTTCGTTGGATGCTTCAAAAGAAGATTCAGACTTTGATTGTTCCTGCTCAGAATTATGATAATAGCACTTATGATGTCGTAGCAAATTCCTGTATTCGTGATCTTCATTGCATTGCTATAATTTGCAATAATGGAGCCTTATCAAAAAGTTTTACATATGCACCGTACTATGAAAGTTATAAACGCTCAATATTCGAACATGTTGGAATTACTCTTCCTGAATTTCATACATTTACAATAAAGCCAGAAGAAATAAAATTTGTCCAAGAAAAAGGAAAAGGAGATGTTCCATTTAGACTTGGGAAACAAAAAAAACCTAATCCGCGTTATTCTCGTAATCGCGAGAAACTTGCAGAGTTTAAGCAATTGCCACCTGATTGGAATACAAATGAGGAATTTACATGAATTTATTGGGTATTGATTTTGAAACGAACGGCACTGACCCTTATAAATCTGAAATTATAGAATTTGGCGCAGTTCTTTGGGACTCAACCAAAATTAAACCACTCTGTATTGAATCTAACTTTATTTCTCCGAACTCAACACATTTCGAAATAGAAGAAGACGTTAAAAATTTAACTGGTATTGAAGAAAAAGATCTGTACTCCTATGGAATATCAATCGAGCCAGCAGCTAGAAGGATATTCGATTTATTAAGTAAGGCAACATGCATCGTTTCTCATTTTGGCATTGATTTTGATAGAATTATTTTAGAAAGAATGATTTCAATTATTAGTGCTAAGTTGCCGAAATTGCTTTGGATTGATACTGGCTATGATGTGAATTATCCGAAAAAAATTAGAACGAGAAAACTCGATTATTTATCTTTTGAACATGGTTTAATCCCTTATCAGAGTCACCGTGCATTATTTGATGTTTTTACAATGCTAAACATTCTCAGCAAATATGATATTAACGATGTTGTTAAAACAGCTCGAACTCCACTTTTGAAAGTTAAAGCAAAAGTAGATTACGAAAGTAAAGAACTCGCCTTGAAAAATGGATTTCATTGGAATAAGGAAAGGAAACTTTGGGAAAAAGAGATTCGTGAAGAAACTTTAAAAAAGGAAAAATATCCATTTGAAATTGAAAGAGAAATAATATTTCAAAGTCATAAATAAATTTAAAGTTTGAAATAGAACGTAAGTTGTGTAGTAAGAACCTTACAGTCGGGTAAGGAAGAATCCATAGTATACGCCGCCTCACTCCATTCAAAATATAAAAAGTATTCTTGATATTTTAAACTTCCAAATAAATACTTACCGGTTTATGAATATTCTTAAATCAATCTTATCGATGATTCGCAATTATTTTTTAACTCCGGAATACGTACTTGAATCAAAACGTATAATAATAGACGATTCCGTTATCAATTCCGGCGAAGTTTATAGGATAATGGAACCCGTTTTCTGGTATATTGATAAAATAAATGCCATTCAATTCGAGAAAGATGTTACATTTTTTTCTAAAGAGCAAATACTGATTTATTCAATTTGGTTATACCATACCGCAACCTGTGTTTATGGGCATTACTTTTTCCTCTCCTCTCCCCTTGGAGTTGTCTGGAAATATGCCTTAGAAGGATTCAATAAATTAGGTCTTACAAAGTATGAAAAAATTTTAGAAATGGCGATTTCCTACTTCAAACCATATCCGGCATCGGAAATTTCAGAACGTACCGCCCAATTAGATAAAATTCAAATTGATTTCGATGATCTTGACAGTGCGCTTTATTATGATTTATTATGATAACGACGATTCTGACTTAGATGATGCGATATTTCAATTCATCCATACTCATCGAAAATCTTTTCACTTTGACGGGTATGTAACCGTACCAAAGGACTTTCAATTCTCCTTTAAAAACTAAAACCTATGTAAAACGCTTCAAAACGCCGTTTGTCAATAATTCAAGAAAATGAAAGTAGGAAAAATTTATTTCTTATTTTCATTTTTCACGTTAACCGCCATCTCGCCTGGTTCGCGGTTGTGTATTCGATCGGATTCAATAGCCCGTTTCTATCATCGGTATTGCCTCATTTTCTTTCGATCGTATCTCTATTGTCTTCTTTGATATATTATATATTACTTATGTATTTTTGAAATCGGCGGTGCACGGTTTTTATTTTAGTCGTTTTCTCTGTCCGAATATTCAGACAGTCCTTTTCAGGTTTCACAGAGAAACTGCATCGCCCCCTTTACCGAGGTTTTAAAAGAACCCTTCTTAAAGAACTAAACCTTGCTATTTTATAAAATCGACCCAAGAAAAGTTTGATCTGTGAAAATAATGTGACATAATCAAATTATGTTAGAAAATGCATTAGAAATTACTCCAGAAAAACTCAAATCAAAAGTAAGCCCATTTGAACTACACACTTGGGATAATTCACAGGACAAAAAAATAATAAAACCGGTAAAGGAATTCAGTAAACAAATTTATAAGGAAGCAGGCTACTCGGAATATGAAACGGTTGATTTAGACAATTGGTCGAAATGGTTCTACGTAACTTATGATGGATATCATCAAGCCGCAATGAGAGTTGTAGAAAAAACTGAGGAGAATCGTATTCCTTTGGAAATCGCTCAAAGGTCCCCTTCCGGAGAACATTATAATCTTAATAATACAAATGTTGGTGACTGGAATTCGGTTTCTTTTAGACAAACAATTCTTGGAGCGCAAGCTTTCAAAATCGCGGGAAAAGCGGTCGCTGAATATTGTTTAAATCTAAATTTTAATTTAGTCTATGGATTAATTAATCCGAGGTGGAAAGGACTGCATAGGGTGTATTTAGATAATGGGGCCGTTCCATCCAATGAATTTACAGACTCTGTATATTTTCCAGGCTGTAAGTTGAGCGGGGAGCTTGCTCTCTTTCAAATAATAGAAATTGGAAAAAATACTTTACAAAGGAGGCCCTTCGGAGAATTTCGTGGGAAGAAACTACTTCATAAATGACGGTGAGAAGAGGTTGCAGATGAGTTTCGAGCAAATTTCGTCATTGCAAAATCATAACATAACCAATGAATAATATTCCTAATGAACGCAAACGAAAACTTAGAAAAACATTACTCTCTCCTTTTAGGAATCTCATCACCTTGGTCGGTTGAAACCGTAGAATTAAATATCGCAGCAAAGAAAGTAGATATCGAAGTCTCATACGATGAGCGGGAAGCTGTAGAGTGTCCGGATTGTGGTAAAAAATGTCCTCGGAAAGATCATACAGAAAAAAGAACCTGGCGCCATTTGGATACGATGCAATTCCAGACATTGATTCATGCTCGAATCCCACGCGCTCAATGTGAAGCTCACGGCGTAAGAAACGTAAAGTTGCCTTGGAGCGAACCGTATTCCCGGTTTACGTTGTTGTTTGTAAAATTCGCAATCGATGTAATCAAAGCCTGCGGGAATGTATCGGACGCGGCAGCGCTTT
>NZ_ANIK01000111.1:5000-19587 GCF_000347175.1 Leptospira alstonii serovar Sichuan str. 79601 | reverse complement strand
TCGATAAAAGATCGATAATTGCGGGGCTTACCCCGTAAGTGAAACCGACTCCCACCGAAACCGACAAAAATACTAACAGAACTATCCAACGACCCATTTTTTTTTACCCCCTACTTTTTTTGAGAAATTAAAACGTAACCTTACGATAAACGATTCCATTCATAACCCCGTCGAGCGCCAATAGAAGCGAGACGTTGAGTTTCCTCGAGCGCCAATAGAAGCGAGACGCTTTAGTTTCCTCGATTTGTATATGGATTTTCTAAAGTTCTTATTAAAAAGAAACCCGTTGGAATCTTTGAATTTATTTTCATCATTTTCACCTTTTATCTTCCCGTTTGCTTTTTTAGTGAAAACCAAACCTTTCACTGTTTACGATATTCTAATGAATACAAATGATAGTCCGCTTATTCTAAACATATATATGAATTGTATTTGAATTCTGATTCGTATTTTTTTAAAATCCGGATTATTTATTAAATTTTACTTAAGTATCAATTGGGATCGTTTTCGGGGGAATTACATACTGTTCTCCTCGATATAACTCGCTTTACGTTCTATCGGATCTTCGAATTTCGATAGGGCAGGTGGAAATATAGGTCTATCGAGTACATTCTCGACGTTGTATTGATTGAAACTCCGTCGTAAACTCCTCTCGATGAATTTTCAAAACATACAATCTGCGATGAACAAAATGATCGCAGAAATAAAAAAACCGGATCCGGCGATTCCCATGTATTTAGGCGATCGCAATCCGGGCACACCCGAATACCCGTACGGAGTTTATAAGATCCTTGAATTGAATCAGGATTTAACGAAAAACGCTTCGAAACGAATCGAGACGATTGATGCCGAAAGTTTCAAAGAAATCATCCGTAAAAATCAAAGGGCATCCGTTCGTGTTTCCTTTTTAGACGGAACATCGATTGAAACTTGTTGGGACCTCGCCGAAAAGGCGATGGATTGGTTCGATTCTTTGGACGGCCTGATCGAATGCGAGAAGTTCGGCGTCACTCCTTCGCTTATCTCCGGAACCGCTCAAGACGAGACGATTCTTTTGGATGCGAATCGATACGAATACAAGACGGGCTTCGATGTTTTATTTCAGTCGAGAAAATACAATGAAAAACAAGGCCAGCCAACCGCAAGCGCACCAACGGTTGAGTATCAGGAGGAAACATGAGCGCACAAACAATCTCTAAAATAGAACCGATCCGTATCAATCTATTTCTTAGAAATACGCCGGTCTCTCAAATGGGATTCGGATTACCTTTGATTTTAGGAATCAAGGCTCCGACCTATTTCTTACAAGTATCGAGCGGATCTTCCGGTCTTATCTGGAAATCAGCAACTCCCGGAGTTTCAAACATTCACGTTAAGTATGTCGTCTCCGGAAATAATTCCGCGTTATCCGTCGTTCGAACGGGCGCAGGAACGGAAGGGAGTCCGTATGTGATTACGGTTAACGTAGCAACGGACGGAACCGGCGTTGTAACGTCTAACGCGCATCAGGTTAAACTGGCAGCGGAGGCAGTGGCGAACGTAGCCGGCGCTTCCAAGATCGTGGACGTAGAAGAAGTTGCAAACGCGGGCAACGGAATCGTGTCTTCCTTTCCTCAAACCGCTTTGAGTTACGAAAGATATATGGAAATCACTTCGGCAGACTCCCTTTTGGAACTCGGTTTTACCTCTTCCGATAAGGAATATCTGCAAGCGACGAGGGAATTTAGACAAACTCCGAGACCGAAAACCGTAGCCGTTTTTCTTCTTACTTCCTGGGCAAACGCTCCCGAAGAAATTTCTAACTTACGAAATTCCGGAAAGGACGCTTGGTTTAAAACGACCGCAACGGCTCACGACAAGTCCACAATACACGCGTTAGGCGACTATCTCGCTTCGATCGAAAAGATGTTTTTCGCATGCACCGACGATATCACCGCGCTCGACGGAAGAAACTCCATCTGGGAATATCTTACCTTGCATAAAAATCCGGATTCTTTTCCGGAAGCGGCTTGGGTGGGAAACACCGCGCCTCGCAGAGTCGGTTCGTATAACTACGCTTATCTTTCTTTGGACGGAGTTGAAAACTCGGGATACACAAATTCACAAGCGAGTTCCGTCTTCGCTGAAAACGGAAATTTGATCGTGGACTTCGGAGGAAGACAGGTTCCTTATCCGGGAATTTCAACCGCAAAGGTTTACGCGGACGTGGTCGAAAACCGCGCCTGGTTGAAGGCTCGACTGAGAGAAAACGTAACCGCACTTTTTCTAAACGCGGACGTGGTTCCTTATACCATTCAAGGAATTCAGATGATCGAGTCCCGCATGAGAGAGGTTTTTGCACAAGCCGGCGTTCAAGGGATCATCGCTCCCGTGGAAACGGAAGCCGATAAAACCCGTTCCGATCTCGGCGACTATCAGTATAAAATCAATCTTCCGGAAACGATAGACGAAATTCCTGCAAACGATCGCAACAACCGGATTCTTCCGAACATTACCTTTTCCTGTCGTTTAAGAGGGGCGATCAACGAAGTCGATATAGACGGCGAACTTACTTAAGGAGAAATTCAATGAATGGCATTTGGGATCCGAAGAAATTAAACGTTAACTGCAACGGAAGAGACGTTTCAGGTATGAGTCAAGCCGACGGTTTTTTTAAAATCGAACCGGTCACGAAGGAATACATCCTATCTCAGGTCGGAATCAAAGGGGATTGGAACATCTCCGAAGTATACGACGGAAGAGTAAAACTAACGGTCGCTCTTATGGGCGATTCTCCCGAAAACGAATTTTTTTTCGCCATGGGGGAAGGACGTCTGCCTTGCGTCTTTACGATCAAGGATAAGAGCGACGGCGGAATGTTGGGTTTCTCCGCGCAGGGAAGGGTCTGGGAAAGACCGAATATCGAAAAGGGAAAAGAATACAAGGATAAAACCTGGGTGTTCCTTTTGCCCGATTATAAGGGAGTTTTAACGGCATGACCGAACAAACAACAGCTAAAATTTCTAATATTCAGGAAAATGAATTTAAAGGTAAAAATAAGATCGAGTCGGAAACTCGGACGAATCCCGCGGAGCCGATCCTCGAAACGGTAGACGACGACGCAAGGGTCGCGCAGATCCACTTTGTGGACGGAAGAAAATACAAACTGCAACATCCGGGTAATCGAAAGGCTCTTCGCTGGAGACAGGAATCCGTTTCTCTCACCGAAGGACTGAATCAGGACAAGCTGCTCGATAAGTTCTTTAAGTTTTGCGTAAGTTCGACGGGACATTCGTTCGAACCTACGTTAGACACGATTGAACCGAACCACGTGGAGGTGTGGTTGCGCCTCGCGAATCGATTTCTTAAGTGGGAACTGGAATAGAAAATTTCCGGACTTCGGCGAACTTCCTTCCGTGGAAGAATGGATGAAATGGATCGACGAGGAAGTCGATCGAGAGATGTTTCTTTGGCAACCTTTCATCCTCGGTGCGGCGCATTTTACCCGAAACGATATAGAAAATGCGCCCACCGTCCTTTATCTGAAAATGATGGAAGTGATCGGTAGAAGAAAAAAAAGGGAAGCGGAAGAGAAGTGCGAGGAGTTGAAGTTCCTGGCCAGGTTGATTCGAGGAACGGAATTTTAAAAACGTAAGTTCGGTCTCCACGAACTTACGTTAAAAAGTAAGAACGATAACATCTTAGGAAAACAAAAGTATGGCAGCCCGTGAATTGAACATAACAATCAAGTTGGATATCGATTCGATCGATTTTGAGAACGAGGTCTCTCGGGAATTGAAAGTTTTACGATCTCAGATCTTGGAATTTTCGGACTCCCTCGATCTCTTTTCCGAATCCGGAGCCGAAGCTTTGAAAAAATTCGGAGAGTCCATCGGCGATTCTCTTACGGGAAACGCGGAACCCGCTTTGACAAGACTCGCAAAAAATCTTAGAACCACAGAGTCCGATCTGATCGGTTTGATTTCAAAAACGAAGGGGAATCTAAAACTCGAACGAGAATTTCAAGCGACCGCAAGGGCGGCCGGTCTCACCGATGGCGAGATTCAAAAAATAAATCGGGATTTGGAAATGACGAATCGGATTTCCGGTTTTCTCGTAGCAGGAATGAAAAAGGTCGGCGCGGCCGCTCTCGACTTTGCGGTTTCTTTTGTGTCCTCTTCCGTTGAAGCGGGACTTGCATTAGAAAAGCAGAATGTAATTTTGAAAAGTCTTTCCGGTTCGGAATATCCGAAACTAAAGGAAGCGATCGACGCGACGATCGAAAGTTCGAGAGGACTAACAAACCAAAAACAACTGACCGAGGTCGCAAACGACGCGATCAAGGCAGGAGTTTCTATGGATTTTATTTCCAAGAACCTATCCGGACTTCAAAAGGTTTCCGCCGTTACGGGAACTTCATTGTCTTCTTCCATGACCGAAGCTTACAACGCCATTCAAACCGGTTCGGACGATTTCCTAAAAAACAACGGCGTTTTGTTTGCGGCTTATTCGAAAGAATTCGCGCAAATCAACGAGTCCGGTATGTCCGAAGCGACCAAACGAATCGCAAGAGAAAAACTCGTCTCCGCGGCGTTAGGCGAAAATTCCGCATTACAATCCGCTTATGGAGCTCATATAGGAACTTCCGCCGTGGTTTTAGAACGGTTTACCGCAATTGTCGACGGTTTGAAGTCGAGTTTTGGAACTTTGATTCTGGAGGCGCTGGGTCCGTTTTTAAACGCGTTTATTCAAATATTTGAATATTTTACGGTCGGTGAACAGGCTTCAAGCCGATTGAAGGGAGCCCTAGTTATATTGGGAAGCGTCGCCGTTGGTGCGTTAGTCGCAATCGCAATGGCGTCGGGTGTAACGTTTGCCTCTCTCTTTTCGATGACCGCAGCCATGATTCCCGCGTTATTTTCGATGGCCGCTGCGGGTTGGGCCGCAGTTGCGCCTTGGATTCCGTTTATCGTGATCGGACTCGCGGTCGCCGCGGTGATCGCCGGAATCATCCTACTCGTTCAGGATCTTCTTACATGGATGGAGGGAGGGGAGTCCGTGATCGGAAAATTCCTAGGCGATTCTAAGAATGCGGTAGGAGGAGACACAACTCGGACCGAGCAGACTAACAATGCGAAGGCGGCAGTCGATTCAAAGGAAGCGCAGAAATTTTCGCTCTTTAATATGGCGTCCGGATTTTCCCCGGACGGCGGATTTAATTTTCCCAAAGGAACCGCAGTAAGCGGCGGACCGTCACTTCCAAACGGATATGCGGTTCCCGTCCAACCTCCGAGCAAAAACGCATCGAATTCCTGCTGCGGAGGGATCGTAGTGAATATCGCAAAGGTAATGTTAGGCGGTGCATCTTCGAAAGAAGACGCGCGGTTGTTCGGGGATTATTTGGAGAAAGAATTGGAAAAGATCGCAATTAAAATCGGACTCGGGTCCGGAATGTCACCGGAGGCAATCTAATGGGAATCTTATCGGGAAGAGATAAAATCGCGCTCACGGACGGAGACGACGAGGTCGAACTGAACGTTTCCTTGGACATTCAACACAGTTATCCCGCGGAAATCACCCGCCATACGGTCGAAAAAGAGGTCGGTATGACTTCGATCACGGATCACGTGATTCCGGGGCAAAGAGGGATGACGTTAAACGCCCTTCTTTCCTCGTCGATCGGAGTTATCGCCTTATCCCGAACGACGGTGGATGAAAAATTGGAAACACTCGTTCGTTGGCAGTCCGGAGGCGCGTTAGTCACTCTTTTGGGTTACGGAACGGGAGGGATTATCGGAAAAATTTTGTCCATGTTGCCTTCCGTATTTCGATATGTGGAGCCGAACGACCCCGATAACCGGTACCTGGGGCGTTCCGCGGACGAGATTCCCAATCTTATAATCGGAGATTTGAATATTCAAGAAACGAAAGATACCGGGGACGACGTTACGGTAAACCTTTCCTTGTTTCCCGTTCTGATTGCGGAAGCGAAAACAAGGCAATTGAGACGTGTGAAATCCGCAGGCGGTAGAACTCCGCAAAAACAGACAAAAACGGGAAATCCTCCTCCCGTTAAATCCACGAGTTGGTCGGGGTCCTTTTTTCAATGAACGAGTACAGATATTTACCGGTCGATCCGAATACATTCCCGATTCGTTATACGTATACGATCGGAGTCGAAGAATACGAATTTGAATTCGCACATAATAAAATTGAAAATTTCATCACGGTCGTGGTTCGGGACCGGGACGATAAGGATCTTTTCGCGTCCAGATTGGTTTACGGAGTACCGTTGAATCACGCGGTGGTGGACGGGTTTCCGGTAACGATTCTTTTAACTCCGTTCGATCTGGACGATTATTACAGGGAAGAATTTAAGGATATCCCAGTGAATCTCGAAACTTTCGGAGCGGGTGTAAAAATTTATATAGGAGTTAAAGAATGAACGGAAATCCGAAACTGTTCGGTCGTGTCGCTTCTTTGGAAATTCTTCCGAAAGTCGGATTGGGAAAAGAGTTCCGTTATCCGCCTTTTGATCTCGAATTTGAAACCGAATTAGACAAATTGAATTTAACCAAGGTGACTTTGTACAACGTAAACGAGGACACCGTTCGTTTGATCGGAGCAAAATCGAAAGGAAAAGGATTCCAGTATCCCACCGCGTTGTTAAACGCGGGTTACAAGGATGAAAACGGACTCGTCGTTTCCGGCGAAGTGATTCTTCCCAAATTCAAACGGGAAGGAACGGAAAAAAAGTTGGAGTTTCAAATCAGCGGGAGCGCCGGTTCTTGGAGCGGCTATTATATTATGAAAACGTATACCGATCTTCCTGCTCAAACGGTGATCCTGGATATTCTGAATCGGGGAAATATCAAGCCCGGAAGAATCAATTTGGGCGAGAATAAAATCGTCGATTTCAGCGCCAACACGGAGTTAGGCGATTGTATACGTCGTTTTTGTAATTTAACAAAATCTGAATATTGGTTTCAGGACGGATTTCTCCACATCGACGCGCGGAATCCGTCGAAAAAAAACAGTAGCATTTATCTGGATCATTCTTCGGGGCTAATCGGCGTTCCCGAAAAAGGGCGGAAAACCTGGAAGGTTACGAGTCTTTTCCGGCACAAATTCAAGAAGAATACGGTCATCACCGTAAAAGGAGGAGGACTCGATTCGGAATGTAGGATCGTAAGCGGAAAACATAAATTTTCGACGTTCGATTCCTCCAATTTTTCCGAATTGGAGGTGTTACCGATATGAAATTGGACGAAGCGATATTGGGCGCGATTCAAAATAACTTATCCAAAATTCAAGTCGGTCTTCCCGGGATCGTCGAATCCTTTAATCCGACGGAGATGACGGCTAACGTTAGAATTCCATTTAAAAAAGAGGACGGCTTCGGAGAAGAACGCCCCTTTCCGGTTCTTTCCGGAATTCGGGTGGGTAGTCTTTGGGCTGGGGATTTTTATATCAAACCGGATTATAAACGCGGAGATAAGGTCTGGGTATCCTTTTCCACACACGATATTTCCGCCGCGATTTGCGGAGTGGACGCGGTCGTTTCCGATTCCCTTTTCGATCTTCAGAGCGCCTGTGTGGTCGGCGGATTTAAAGGGAAAGCGGATTTGCCCGCTCTTACCGCAAACAAACCGGGGCTTATCATAGGACACAAGGAAGGGAAATCACTCATACAGATGGAGGGTGATACGATCAAAATTCAAGGCGGTTTGATCGACCTTACCGAATATTCGGTGTTAGGTGAGTCGTTGGTCCAGTTTATGAAGTTATTGATCGATGTCTTTTTAAACAACTCCGCCTCGTTTACGACAAACACGGTTCCGGGTTCTCCCGCAGGTCTTGCGCCTTCCGTGGTTGCTCAGCTGAACGTTCGAAAGGCCGAGGTGGAACAAATTCTTTCGGGAAAGGTAAAAATCGGATGAAAGGTTTGAAGATTGAAAATAGGGACGTCGTTCGAAGCGCGGGTAAACCGATCGTGATCGAAGGTCTGGAGTATTATTCCCAAAGGATCAAACACGCGATCCGTTTGTCCCTCGGTGAATCCGAATACGAGCCGTTAGCCGGTATCGATTGGCAAACGATATTCTCCGCGAGGGTTTCGAAAGAAAGGGTTTTGACGGAAATCAAAAAAATCCTTCAAAAGGACCCGGAGACGATATCGATCGAGAGTATCGAATTGATCGAAGAGGACGGAATAAATAGAAAATTGAATATTCAATTTTCAGCAATTACTCGATACGGAATCGTTACGGAGGAAATACGATGAGCGGAGTCGCCGAACAGGGATTTATACGTAAAACAAGAGAGGAAATTTTAACCGATCTGGAGGAAAGTTACACGACTCATCTCGGAGCGGATATCGATCTTTCTATCGTAAGCGAAGACGGGATTCGTATGAGAATTCTCGCGGACGAGATCGATAAGATCCATCAACTTGCGGAAGCGGTTTTTTATTCCAACTTCGCCCATACCGCGACCGGAGTTTCTTTGGATCGGGTCTTAAATCCCCTCGGCGCCGAACGTCAACCGGCCAAACGTTCCATCGTAACGTTGCGGTTTTCAGGCGTGGACGGAGCGTTCGTTCCGGTCGGAGTCATTTGCCGGAACGGAAGCGGAATTTTATTTATCACCATCGAGTCGGGTTCCGTTTCCGGAGGAACGATTCTTCTCAACGCGCAGGCTTTGGAAATGGAATACGGAATCAAAGCGAATGTGGGGGCTAACACGATCAATACGATCAACACCGCGATCACCGGAGTCGATTTCGTAACCAATCCGGAACCTGCCCGCGGAGGACGATCGATCGAAACGGATTACGAATATCTTAACCGTTTTATCGAAGAAGGCGTGAACGGAGGATCTTCCGCCGCGAACGTACAAGGAGTTTTGAATAACATCGAATCCGTATTGACTGCGGTCGTGTATGAAAACGCAACCGACTTTGTAGATGCAGAAGGACGTCCCTCGCATTCCATGGAAGCGGTCATCGAAGGAGGTACGGCGGCAGAAATCGGAGAAGTATTTTTAAGAAACTGGCCCGGTGGAATCGAATCTTTCGGATCGGAAATGACGACGGTGATCGATAACAAGGGAGTTCCGAGAACGTATCATTTCAATCGACCCGTCGACGTGAACGTTTTTGTAAAAATCGATATCGTTAAGGATCCGATTCTCTGGGCGCCCGGATCCGAAACCATCGTCAAAACGAATTGTATCAAGGTGATCGGAGGAGTGGATACGATCGCTTCCGTTTCCACTTCTTACAAAGGGGATGGTACCGGCGCCGACGTTTTCTCATGGAAGTTGATCGCGGCTCAAAGCGGACTTACCGAGTACAATTCGTTTAACGTTTTAGGGATCAAATCGATGAACGCCAAGGTTGGATTCTCCTCTCCCGCGTTGCTCGATACGTTAGCGATCAATAGCAGACAACGTGCAAAATTGATCACCGCCAATATTCAGGTGAATTTCATATGACGAGCATCGAGGAAATCCTAAAAAAATATCCTTCTTCTCTTTTTAATCAGGATCCGGAATCGGAGATCGGAAAGAAGTGGAAGGCGGAATTGGAGTTACTTCAAGAGACGAGTTCCGTTTTGGAATCGATCTCCGGAATTACCGATTATAAAAATCAAAGCGGGGCGATACTCGACCTCATAGGGAAAAACCTCAAACAACCCAGAAACGGAAGCGACGATTTCAGGTATCGAATTTTTCTTTCGATCGCAAGACAAAAACGAAAGTCAAAGGGCGACATTTTTTCTATGAACGAAATCGGTTCTCAGATCCTTGCGGGAACCGGAACGTTATACGAAATCCAAGAGCTCTGTTACGGCGGGGCTCCGATGCTTTTAGACGGAAACTTGACGTTTAACGGAGAATATCCTCTTTCCGGAAGTACGAAACGTCCGGCCACGATCCGAGTGATTTTTAAGGGATCGATCGATACGGTCGTAGTGGCGCCCGAATTCAATCAGGCGATCGCGCAGATTCGAGCCGGCGGAGTGAATTCCATCATCAGTTACCGTTTTGAAACATCCACGTTAGACGGTCGTTTATACGGTTCCGCGTTACGCGCGTCTTATTTGGACGGAACCTGGCCCTTGAACGGTTTTACCGTCTTTTGCGAAGGAAACGTAAAAGTTCTACCGTATGAAATTGCGTTTGGGATCGGCGGAAGGAATCAAGGAAAACCTCGCATTCCCCAACCGGGAGATACTGGACTGCAGAATGAAGTATTTCGAAAGTTAGTCGAAATACAAACCGATCCGGACGGTTCTCGATTTTTTAAAACGACCGTAAAACAGGCGGAACTGATCGGCTACGAGATCGACGAGATCGGATTGTTTGATAAGGACGGAGGTTTGCTCTTTCTCAAAACGTTTCCTTCCAAGCCGAAGGACAATCTCATACTTTACGAATTCGTAATTAAAGAGGAGTTCGTATGATTCGAATCATCTCGGGCAAAACAACGATTGAAACCGGGATCGAGGTAAGTCGAAAATTGAAATGCTTCCGGTGGCCGCTTTTTCAACTCCCTCTAATCCGTTGGAGTATTGCGAGAAGAAGGGTTTTCGGAACATCGGAGACGGGCTATAATCGGGATTCTTTAGAGACATCGATTTAAAAAAGCAGAAAGAACACGTCCGGTCTTATTTTAAGATCGAACCACCTTTTGAACTATATGAACGTTTTTTAATATTTGAACAGGAGTTAAAGTAATAAAATGGCAGTATTTAATCCGACAAAAACAAGGACATGGACCAAAAACACGCCGGCGGACGGCGATCTTATAGACGACGAGGTGGATCGTCTGTACGGAAACGATCAATATCTGAAAGACAGAATCGATCTGACGGATATAAATCTTTCAGCCGCTCAGGTTCCGTTAGGCGGAATCATTGAGGACAATTTGAATCAGGCATCATCCACATTGTTCAAGGACGCGAACGCACAAGCCATTTCGAGGTCCGCGTTTTCAAACCTCTGGAACTTAGTCTACCGTAACGTGAGCGGAATCGTTCCGGCCACCGATCGAATCAATTCAACCGCACACGGTTGTGTCGAAGGGCAACTCGTAAAGTTCTCCTTTACCGGAGGTGGAATCACTGCATTGACAAATTATTATATTCGAAATCCAACCGCAAACGACTTCCAGATCTCCGCGACCCCAACCGGAACAGTCATAGATTTAACCTCCTCACAAACCGGAGAGATGATTACAAATGTAGAATATGGATTTGGAGACGGATCGACTACGTATAACGTTCCAGATCGAAGAGGGATTTTTGCCAGAGGAGCGGGAATTCACGGATCGAGGGCAAAAGCCGCCGGTGGAAATTACGACGGGGGTGCGGTTGGATATGCGGGGCAGGATATGATGTTCGGACATGGTCATGAACTTTGGGGCGAGATAGGGAGCGCGTCCGGAGCGGGAACCGTCCACTTTAACACCAACTCTGCAAATATAACACGTTTATTTACAGGAGGAGGGCCAACGGGTCAGCCCGTTAGAACACCAAATTCGGACGGAACCAACGGAACCCCCCGAACCGGCAACGAAACAACTCCCGCCTACGTCGCGGTAAAATATAAAGTGAGGGTAGCATGAGCAATTACATCATCGATAAACATTCCAAAAATGTAATTTGGATCAATCCGGATCCAAGCCGACTCGCGGGAAAATCCGCCTGGTTCGATTTCGATCCGTCCAAACACGAGATCGTTTATGCGACCAGTTATAACCCGCAGATCGGAGATACGTTCAAACCGGAAATAGAAAACGGTTATATAAAGGATTTCGAACCGAAAAAAGTTTATGATAAAAAAACGATGATCGAACGGGTTCTACAAAATTGGGAAGACGAAATCGATCCGGAAACGGAAACAACGGAAGAGCCTCTTCAGAGCAAAGACGGACAAAATCTTCCGGACCAGATTTATACTCCATCGGGTTGGAAGATCGACCTGGATCGAAAAAAAGAGTCCATATTACGATCTCTTCCATCCATCTGCGAATCCAAAATCGTTTCCGGGTTTTTCTCGTCCGCGTTAGGCGCGCCTCATTTTTACGGCAGTGATAGAGAGGATCAAATCAACTTGATCGGATCGGTTTCGCTTAACGCGAGTGTTCCTTATAAATGCGTAGATCCAAACGGAATCAAGGAATATCGGATTCACAGCGCGGAACAGATCAAACAGGTGTTAAACGACGGAGCCGTCCGAAAGGTTTTCCTATTACAACGCGTCGGCGAATTGAAAACGCTCCTACAAGAGGCAAATTCTTGGGAGGAATTGTCCAGGATTGATACGGATACGGGTTGGGAATGAAATAGGATTTCGCCATTTTTCGTTACGCGTGCGTTTCCCGAGCTTTGAATGCGCGCAAAACGGAAAACGAATGTGTTCTCGTATCCGATTGCCGAAGGATTTTGTATCGATTGCCGATCCCTACAAAATAGAGTGTCCAAAATTCTGCGCCTAAACGCGGGATTTGTGCTCAAATTGACATTATTCTATTTTATAGGGATTAGTAAAAAAACGAACGTGGTCGAAACGAAGGATAAAATTTCTGAAAACAAGCATTAGTTTATAATACTTTTATAATATTTTTAAAAACGATCCTTTTTTGAATCTCGCTCGTTCCGGCTCTTACGGAAGTTTCTGTTTTTTACGGCGAATTTTTCTGCCGTAAATCCATCCCGCGAGAAGAAGGGGATATCCGAGCCAAGCCAAAAGGTTTGCGTAAAAGTGGGAATGATTTTCGGAAATGCTCGGGATTTGTAAAACCAAACCCGCTAACAAAAGGATGATGTGAATTTCGGTATATTCCGAATTTTGAACAAAGGGAAATTTTCCAAGTCCGCAACCCGTAAGGAACGCGGACAATCCGAAAAGGATTCCGAATCTTCCCAAAATCAAATGCAGATCCTGCGGCAAAAATGAAATCGAAATCGGAAGAAAGATTCCGCAACTTAAAAGAAGGATTGAAACGATTCCCAAAACGGAATGAAGTTTGAGTCGATTTTTTGTCTTCAAAAAAAATGTGTCTCGCTTAACGTGAATTCGACGTAAGAAAGATTGACGGTTTGCTCGAAAAGCGAAATGGATTGCCATTCTAATTGGTCTATCCCGGGAACTAAGGCGTTGCTCTCTATGAATCGCAACATAATAATCGCTTTCACATTTGTTGAACGGAAGTTTGCGTTTAGATCACGGCTCTCCGCTGGTGACGGGAATCGGTTCGTTTTCCGGAAGAAGGCTCGTCGCCAAGAGTTCCGGAGAATCCGGATCGAGAGGAATGGAAACTTTCGGTAAAGAATTTTGTGTCGTTTTAAAATAATAATACATCGGAACGGAAAGAAGTGTAAAACCGATTCCCCAAAAAGCTTCCGTTGATTTGTTCCAAAGTAAGGTGGCGATAATTCCGATGTTGGAAGCTATATAAAGGTACGTTGTATAAGGATATCCTGGAATTCTAAACTTCAATTTGTAATGTCTTTTTTCAAATAGGATCGGAGTATAAGCGGTAATGGTCGCGAGAAGTAAAGTGGAACAAGTGATTAAGTAAAGGAGACTTTCTATTTCTTTCACGAAGCAGAATAAACAGGCATAACCGCATTGAAAGACAAGGGACATGTAAGGGCTTTTGTGTTTGGGATGTAGTTTGGCCATATTCGGAAAAAAGAATCCGTCTCTTGCCATCGCAAAATAAATTCTGGAACCTCCAATGATGTAAGCCGAGATCGATCCTAGAAACGCCCAGCAAATGAAGGCCGTGATAAAAACCGCGGCCCTAGGTCCGAAAAGGGCGGAGGAAGCGGTGATTCCGATCTTATCTCCGGAAAGTTCCGCGAGAGATCCCGAACTTAAAAAAAGAAAGTTTATGAGAATATAGAGAATGGTGACTAACGCACAAGAATACAAAACGGCCTTGTAGATATTCTTATCCGGATCTTTGACTTCTTCGGCGACGTAGGTGATCATATTCCATCCAAGGTAGGAATACGTCACCGGAATCACTCCCGCAAGTAAGAGTTCGAATCCCTTTAAACCGGAGGGAAATAAAGAGTAGGATTGAAAACGGGAAGGATCGTAGTTTCCGATGGTAAAACCCAAAAACACAAAGGAAACCAACCCGATGATTTTTACTCCCGTGAATAAGTTTTGAATTCTGGACGCTGTCGAGATTCCGAAAAAGTTGATGATCGTAAAAAGAAGAATCGCGCTCATCGCCAAAATTTGTGCGATTCCGATCGAAATCGTAAGCCCTAAAAACGGAAACTCAAAAAAGTAAATGTCCCAGGACGGTTTGATTAGGGAAAAAAACGATTTAGAAAATGCTAATGCAGACAAGGAGATCGAAGCGGAAAAATTGATCGATAAGGAAAGCCATCCGCTCGCAAAAGCGACGATGGGTGAATAGGCTTCCTTTAGATAAACGTAATCGCCTCCCGCGTAGGGAAATAGGGAAGCCGATTTTGCATAGGACATCGCACCTGCTATTGCCAGAAATCCTCCTAAAATCCAAGCGAGCAAAACGATGTTTGGGTTTGGAACTTGGTGAAGAATGTATCCCGTAGTGATAAAA
>NZ_ANIK01000110.1 GCF_000347175.1 Leptospira alstonii serovar Sichuan str. 79601 | reverse complement strand
CCTAACGAAATAGGCTTCTCGACGTTTGCGGTCCTGGAGCGCGCTAAACGCGCGGAAGGATTGGCACGAAGGCTTGAGTGAGCCTTAGCGAACGATCACAAGCCGAGTGACAAAGCAAATGTGCCGAAGGCCAAGCAAGGGTTGCGGAGCAATCCCGAAGCGCCGCGAGAAGCCGCAGTTAGGCGAAGTTCGCCCAATCAAAAGCAAACTGCACTTTCGAATAAACGGGTCGAGCGCGTGATCGTTTCTTTATTTACAATGACACTTTCGTAGAAAGCAAAACCCGTTTTTAAAGTCCAGAAGACCAAACTGAAAGATTTAAAAGCTCAGTCTGATCATTACTTCTTCAACTGGATAAAGAAACAAAGCAAGATCGCATCCCCATCCCAAGAAAACGCGCTCGACCCGCCCACACTAAGCCATGGGCGAATGTCGCCTAACGTTGGAAGCTTTCCGACGTCGCGGACCCGAAAGCGGCTCTAAAAGCCGCGAAGGGGCGCGAACGTATCTTACTTAAATTTCTTCTAACACTCAAAAGGTCAAGTGAGCGAGCGATGTGTCGAAGACCGAAGTGAGGGTTTGCGATAGCAAAACCCGAACGAAGCGGAAAGCGGGAGTTAAGCGATGTTCGCCCTCAAAATCAAATTGCAATGGCTCCATTAATTGCGAGGCAAAAGCGCAAGTAATACAAATCCTGATTCTCTAAAATGTTTGTATTGAAGGAAAACTTAACATTGACTTTCGGAAGAAACAAACTCTGAAAAGTTTTCAATATCGACTGAGTCAATGAACTTTTTTTAAATTACGATCTACGAAAAGACAAAGCCGTCCCAGCGCTTTTGCCTACGCGCTTCCCTTTGCAGGATGCACTCAGGCGAATGTCGCTTAACTCTAAATAGCCGAATGTCGTATAAACGCCCAAAATAGCCAAATCTACGAAGGTCGTCAAGTCCGGAGCGAGCATGCCATCAATCTTTCGACTTTAATGACCAGAGATCGAGAGGGCTGGCAACTTGAGTAAGGCGAACTTGACTGACCTGAGTGTAAATTTCAGTCGTCCGGACGCTCTTATGACCGAGCAGAAACTGAATATGTTTGATATTCGTTCCTGCTTCTAACAAATGAGTCGCGAAAGCGTGACGAAGGCTGTGAATGCTAACTTGTTTTTTGATTCCGACCTTTTCTTTAGCAAACTCGAAAATTCTCTCCGCAGAACGAACGTGCAGATGTTTCGAAGGATCCTGACCGGGAAAAACCCACTCTTCATAAGGAAAGGAAACGCGAAAGTCTTTCCAAAGAACGTAACAAGTTTGAGATAACATGGTGAAACGATCTTTCTTACCCTTCCCTTGTCTGACTTTGAGAATTTTTCTTTTTTCATCGATGTCTTCCGGACGAAGTCTGACGAGTTCGCTCACTCTCAAACCGCTTGCATAACAGAACGAAAGAAGAAGTTTGTGTTTCGGATTATGCGTTGCTTCTAAAATATTAGAAACTTCGAATGTGGAAAGAATGTCGGGAAGTCTGCGTTCCGGTTTCGGCCTCGGCAAATCCCGAAACCAAGGTTTACCGAGATAAGTGCCGAAAAAAGAATTCAAAGCCTGAATCCGCGCCGTAACGGTTGCGGGACTCAGCTTCTTTCCGAGAAACGAAAATTCCAAAAAAGAATGAACGTCCTTTTTCTGAACTTCCCTGGGTTCCTTCCCGATCCATCGTAAAAACGCGAGCGTGTTCACATAATAGGATTGGATCGTTTTCCGAGACAAGTTCCTCATCTTAAGATTTTTAATCCAATCGCGGAGAGCCAATTCTCCCTTGAGGGTTACTTTAGAATTCCTTAATCTTTGAAATTTCTCCAGAAGGTCGTCCGAAAAAAGAAGAACCCAATGTTTTTTTCCGGGATCCCATTTCACTTTGGGAATGTTTCGAACGAATACGTAAGCTTCGGGATCGTAAGCATGCCGAACGAAAAGAAATCTTCCCCTCTTTTCCAAAAAGAAATGCATGAAGAAAGAATTAAGATATGCTAATTAAATGTGGCCCTTCGGAGAATTTCGTGGGAAGAAACTACTTCATAAATGACGGTGAGAAGAGGTTGCAGATGAGTTTCGAGCAAATTTCGTCATTGCAAAATCATAACATAACCAATGAATAATATTCCTAATGAACGCAAACGAAAACTTAGAAAAACATTACTCTCTCCTTTTAGGAATCTCATCACCTTGGTCGGTTGAAACCGTAGAATTAAATATCGCAGCAAAGAAAGTAGATATCGAAGTCTCATACGATGAGCGGGAAGCTGTAGAGTGTCCGGATTGTGGTAAAAAATGTCCTCGGAAAGATCATACAGAAAAAAGAACCTGGCGCCATTTGGATACGATGCAATTCCAGACATTGATTCATGCTCGAATCCCACGCGCTCAATGTGAAGCTCACGGCGTAAGAAACGTAAAGTTGCCTTGGAGCGAACCGTATTCCCGGTTTACGTTGTTGTTTGTAAAATTCGCAATCGATGTAATCAAAGCCTGCGGGAATGTATCGGACGCGGCAGCGCTTT
>NZ_ANIK01000109.1 GCF_000347175.1 Leptospira alstonii serovar Sichuan str. 79601 | reverse complement strand
CGTTTTGATTTTGTCCGAACTTTGTCTTGGGATCTTGCCCGGTGCTATCAATGTGCAATTCACTCCTAAGGAATTTAAATATCTGTAAAGTGGATACCCGGTTACTCCTGCTTCGTAACAACAATGTATTTCGTTCCATTCCGATTTCAGTTTGGTTACAAATTTTTTAATCTGAACCTCATTATGCTTTATCTGTTGTTCTTTCACCAGTTCCTTTGAATTGCTCGTTAAATACGCGATACTGATCGTTTCTTTGTGGACATCCATTCCTACATATACTTTTCTTTTCATTACGTTCCTTCTGTTGGTTTTCTTGTTTTGTGGTAAATGCTTCGCATCTAACCCACGGTTTTCAAGCCGAGAAGGGGCGCCATTTTGTCTAGTAAAAGAAGGAATAAAACGATAAATAACGTGAGTTCCGGCGGTTAAAAATCCGGGTGAATAAAAAACTCAATGCTACCCTGCCGAATGATCCATAGAGTGAGGCACCTATTTCGCGACCCGTAGGGAGCGAAATTGAGTTTTATTTCTCAATATTCAAAATCAGGGAAACTAAAACACAGAGATCTTCAATTAATCACTCTCTGAACTCAGTGAAACGCTCTCTATCATAACGTTACCACAAGTTGAGAAGGATTTTGGAAGAAGAAGGATCAAAAACGCACACGTTTCAAGTGGCGAGTGATTATATTTTAGGAATTAGGACTTTACATACATACAATAAAACGCAAGTGTTCCGACAAGAATGGAGTTTTTTACTTGCAAAAAGTATGATTTTCTGATAAAGAAAACCTCCCGAGTCCTCCGCCTCCTATTTCGCGATCCTTAGAAAGCGAAATAGGGTTTCTTCCCACCACCACATCAAAATCAATTGGGTAAAGTTTATCGCATAGAAACACTTTTAAATAAAAAACGATTCAATTAAATTTCATAAGGAAAAGGTCCCTGTTTCCCGTAACGGGAATTTCGTTTACGGCTCCGGTAGTCCATCCGGCGCAATAGAGGTTTCCTTCCAAGTCGATTTCGATTCCATTTCCGGACATACGAACCCCGGCAGTTCCGATTTGTCGCTTCCATTCGTTTTGACCGAAAGGATCGTATTTGGTTAGAAAAACATCCGCACTTCCTATCGAATTGTCGCCTTCATCCATTATATTTCCATTGCTCCAACCCGTTGTGAAAACGTTTCCGACTTTATCGGTTGCCATTGCCTGAATTACGGTATTTTTTCGACCGACGAATGGACCGAATTGTCTAACCCATTGTTGAACGCCGGATGAATTATATTTTACTAATGTTCCCAGAAAGCCGCTTCCGACCGCTTCGGGATCGAAATTTGCGTCGCTCGTTCCGCCTGCAAATACGTTTCCGGATAAATCGACAGCGACGGAATACGCCCCCATTCTTTTCGAAGCAACCCCGAGTTGAGCGAAAAATTGTCCATTGCCGTCTCCGTCGTATTTAAGGATAAAAAAGTTGTTATATCCTATGCCGGGAAACGACTCGGTCTCGAAGTTTGCGTTTCCGTAACCGACCATATAAATCCTACCCGTAACTTTGTCAAAGGCAACCCCCATCGGAAAGATAGCGGCGTCTCGGATGGAAAGCTGTTTGACCCAAAGCTGGTTTCCGTCGGTATCAAACTTGATGATAAACCCGTTGCCGTGTTTTTCGGCGCTACCGCCGAACGGCCCGTCTGAAGTTCCAACTATATAAGAATTTCCGAATGTATCCACCGCGATTTTTTCGGGAGAAACGTCATAATTTCTACCGGACGGTCCCGTTTGTTTTTTCCAGACTAAACTTCCGTCCGGAGCGAATTTAACCAAAAACAGATCCTTCTTTCCGCCTACGGGTACATCTTCGAAAACTCCGACGATAGAACCGGTTACGTAGGCGTTCCCGTTCCGATCGACCGCAAGTCCGCTAACGTTCAACGTCGTGCCGGGCGCTCCGACTTGTTTTGCCCAAATTGTTTTTTTTTGAGAGTCGTATTTTCCGAGAACCAAATCCCTAATTCCTTTAATCGAATTGTTCTGAGGTTCGTCCTGTAGTGGATCTCTGTCGATACCGGCATCGATATCCGCCGCGATATAAATGGAACCACCTCCATCGATTGCGAGTTTAGGGCGCATGGTTAAAACGGACGGAGATCCAATCATCAGAGTCCAATCTAAGTTTCCTAAATTTTCACGAAATAGGATTGAGTTTTGGCTCACAAAGAAATCTAAATTTTCGTTTTCATTTTCATTTTCATTTTTGTTTTCGCGAAAGCCGGGATCGCCGTTTTCTTGGAATAAGAGAAATGTCCATGAGTAATTGTTCGTTTTCGTATCGGAAGTAGGTGAACAAGCTTGAAGAAACAGTATAAAAAGAAGAATCAAAAAGCGGATCATAATCTTTTTTCCCCTTACGTCTGTCTTCGACTAAGGTGACCCTATTCTTTTGGAAAGAAATTTATAAGAGAATAGGGTATTTCACCCTATTGGAATCCGGAAGCAGCCATAATCAGTCCCACAAGTTGAGAAGGATTTTGGAAGAAGGATCAAAAACGCACACGTTTCAAATGTCGAGTGATTAGATTTTAGGGATTAGGACTTTACATACAATAAAACGCAAGTGTTCCGACAAGAATGAGGCTTTTTACTTGCAAATCGAGCGACCTTAAAAGCGAGATAACCGCCGGGAAGCGGCGGCTTCTTTGCGAAGCAAAGAAAGGGGACAGGTTTCTTATCTTCAGATCCGGGTAATTGGGGGGTTGGGTTATGGTAAAAAACCGGCGAAAATATACGTTATGCGTCTTTGGTAGGTTAGGATGAAGGGGGCCGGGCGGAGTAAAAACGGGAAGGGGCCGAGTTTTCCCGTTTTCTTATTATTCTTTAATCAGCCTCTCGATCGTTTTTTCCGAGAGTTGTTTCATCTGAACATTTTTGCCGGTAATCGTTTCCAAGGACTTGGAAAAGTTATCCCGATCTTTCAACATTCCGACGGAAAAAATGTTTTCAGATTCCACTTCTAAGTTACGGATCGCATCCGTAAGTTTGTTTTTCTTTTCTTGAATCTGCTCTTTCAAAACGGCTTGGTCGATATCCGGATTTTCCGCAAGTTCCCTAAACAAAGGAGTTTCACCGAACAGAATATTGATGAGCCCGCTGTTCGGAGTATTACCCTCGTTCAAAACGCCGAGTTTCATTTGTTCGCGGGTAAACTCGCCTTGAAGACTGGAAAGAGTTTCCTGAATTTTCAAATAACGAGAAGTGAGCCCGGAAGAAAATTCGGTTTTATCCAGACTTCCTCGTTCTGTTTGAGTAGACGCGGTTTTACCGCTAACGGAGGACCGTTTGTCGCGGATGAGTTTTTCCGCCGCGCCGATTAGATTTGTGAGTGGAACGTCCATGTTCTTTCCTCCTCTTCAGAATTCAGATCCGGAAAGAATACCGACTTGGTATAAACTTTAGGAGGGACTTCTTTCCGGAAATACCCTATGTCGCATCAAAGATCTTATTTCTGGGGACAATCTATACTAGATATCGGACGGTACACCGGAAAGAAATGAATTTTTTTCCGAAATTATAAAAAAAATTCAGTTTACCCTACTCTGTGCTAAACCGATCCGGAACCGCAAAGGGTATGGAAAAACATATCCGAAATTGGCTGCCTTGTTCCGCATTTTCAAAATTCGCTCTTGGAACGCTTACTGGAATCGTCATCGACTTAATTTTTCCGGGAACGGCGCTCCTCGGGATCGGAATCTGTATCGTCGCGTATTCGATCGGACAATTCCTAAAAAAACGATTTCAAATTTCCGAATATTTTATTTTTGGAATGCTTTTTCTCGCGTATGTTTCGTTCGTATTTCCGGAAAAATTTCAAAAAAGTCCGGAAAGAAAATCCTTCGGCGTTTCCAAAAAAAATCCGTTCGGAAAACCGGAAAAAATCTTCCAAGAAAAATTTAGAGAACAGGTTTTGCTCGAGTTAAAAGAAGCGGACCTGGAAAAAAATTCCGGTCGGGTCGCCTTGGGGCTTATCTTCGGAGAGGCGAAACAACTTTCCGGAGAATTTAAAACGAAAGCAAAAGAAGGAGGGATTCTTCATTTGTTTGCCGCCTCCGGATTACATCTCGGAATATTGATGGGGGTTCAGTTTCGACTCCTAAGTCTGATGCCGAGTTTGGGATATAACCTACCGAGAATCCTTCCGTTGTTTACCGGATTTCTATATCTTTCCGCCTTGGGTTATCCGGTTTCACTTGCAAGAGCCTGGATCTTTGCGGGAATGTTGTTGTTCCAAGGATTATTCTTTCGAAAATTACGGTCGGCCGATCTGCTACTGGGCTCCGCTTGGATCTTATGGATCGCGGACCCTCCTCGATTTTATACGGTTTCCTTTTGTCTTTCTTTCGGAGCCGTCGCCGGAATATTCTTTTTTTCTTATCCGATACAAATCGCGTGTAATTTTCTTTCGGACGAAAATCGCATATCTTCCTTCTTTAAGGAGAATCTGTCGATTTCATTTTCCGCAGGACTTGGAACGATGCCTGTGTTACTGTTTGCCTTCGGGTCTTTCAGTTTCGGATCGATTCTACTCAACCTGATCATGGTTCCTTTGGCGGGGATTCTGCTTCCGATTCTTTATCTTTCCCTGCTCGTACAAAAAACAAAACTGACCTTCCTCGCCGAACCGTTTTGGTCCATTACGGAATTCTTAATTCAAATTTTGATCCACTTGTCGGAAACGTTATCCAAACCTCTCGGTTTTTATAAGGAAATGGGAGACGCTACCTGGATCGGAATTTTCGGTTGGTTATTGTTGTGTTTTATAATATTCTTCTATTCTTATTTTATAGAGAAAAGCCGTTTACGACGGATTCGAAACTTTTCGGAGCCCTTCGAAAAACACAGATCTCCGATTTCAGGAAGCGAAGTTCCGAGTTTCTCCGAACTTTTCATAAAGAACGAAAACGCAGGATATTCCGGTACTTCGTCAAAAAAATCGGATACGATTTTTTGTGTTTTGTTTTTTGTTTCGATTTTCGGAATTCACGTCCTTCTCTACCAATCTCCGAATTTATTTCCTGTGACCGATCGAATCGTAAACAATCGGTTTTTCTTTCTTTTAAGGAACGGAGATTCCTTGATTTTTTCCGGAAAATGCAAATACGGAACCAAGGTGATCTCGAACGCGTTTCGAACTTCGAAAAAAATTTATTGCGATTCTACGTATAAACGCCCTCTGAAAAACGTATTCGTGGAACACGAGTCCTGTCTCACTTGGGCCTTTCAATGTTTGCAGGATCGACCGCAAATCGACGTCCTTTATTCCGGTCGAGACTTTGAACTCTGGAGTCGAGCGAGTCGGTTCCGGATTCTCAAATCGAATCCGATCCGCGAAATTTCCCTCTCGAACCAATCCAAAATTTTATTCTTTCATACAAAAAAGGATTCTCTCATCGAACTCGCTCAAAAAACGAAAACGGGCAGCGGCTGGATTCTTTTAGAAACTCCTTTCGGAAGCAGAGACGGTTCGGAAGTCTGGAATCAAAACCGAAAACTGCTTGGGCTTTCGGAGAGTTGGGTGTTTCTGGAAAAAGATGAGCTCCAGAGAATACCCATTTCGGAAAGTTTCTGAAATCCGAAAATTTCTGGAGTCGAAATCCTCGGCCCCTTTAAAAAAATGGGGACAGAACTTTTTAATCGATCCGAATGCGATCCAATCCATTCTTACTTGTCTGAATCCCGAAATCCTTTCGACGATCGATCGGATTTTGGAAATCGGACCGGGGCTCGGCGCGATCTCGCACGGATTGCTCGACTTTCAAAAACCGGTCACGTTATTCGAAATCGATCCGGTTTACGCAAATTGGCTCCGGGAATATCTTCCGGAATTCGAACTCAGGGAGGGCGACGCTCTGGATTTTTTAAACGAATACTCCGAAGAATCGGTTTATCTTTTTGGAAATCTTCCCTACTACATTTCTTCGGAGCTGACCTTAAACGCGGTTAAAAATTTAAAAGGACTCAAAGGCGCGACGTTTCTCGTACAAAAAGAGTTCGCAAAAAGAATTTCGAACGAACCTTCCTCGATTCAATTTTATCTTTCCGCGTACGGAAGTTGGAAATTAAAAAAAGACGTCAAGGCCGGAGCTTTTTATCCGAGACCGAACGTGGATTCTTCCATCTTAGAATATAAATCCTCTCCGGTATTTGAAAATCGATCCGGGTTTATCGCGCTCGAATGTCTTTGTAGAACCGCCTTCTGGGGAAAAAGAAAAAAATTGACTTCCTCGTTTCGGGACGCACCGATCGCGTCCCTTCCCGCGGAGGTTAGTTCCTCGGAAAATTTTTCGGAGGAAATCTTTCGTATCGAATGTTTTCGGGCCTTGGAAACCGCGGGGATAGATCCCGACAAAAGACCGGAAGAATTGAAACCTAAGGATTTCCACGAAGCCGCAAAATCGCTTTCCGTTTATATATCAAAAATACTGCATATATCTTAATCAGGATTTTTTGTCGAAGTCCTTGTATTCCTTAAGGGTTTTTTCCGTGAACTCTGTCAGCTCTTCCTCTTTTTTAAAATCGAAATGATGAAGAACGGCGGATTGTATCAGAGAATAATCCGAAAGACCTTGGGAAATGTCGATGATCATATCCGAAAGATAAATCGAAAATACGGGATCTTGAAATTCTTTCTTGACCAAAAGCGGTCTGTGATGCATTTCTGCTGCGACTCGAATCGTGTCCGAAAAATTCCACTTCTCGCAGACCATTCCTCCCAAAGTCGTATGAGAAATTCCTAATGCAGCTTCTTCCAAAGTCAACGGAGCGGGGAAAAGTCGATTTCCTAAAATTTCAGCGATTTTTGCGGAGATGTCGGGTTCGAGAGAAAGTAAAATCACCCGGCCCACGTCGTGTAACAAGGCCGCGCAGACCAGCACGGTGACGGTTTGTTTTTTCCAACCCATTCTTTCCCCGAGGCGTTTGCAGATAAACGCGGACAAACTGGATCTTTCCCAGATCGATTCGAACTCCTCGTATTTTTCTTCCAGAATCTTTTTAGTTCCCAAACTCAAAAGAATGCTGTTTAACTCGGAAAGACCGATAACTTTGATCGCATCCTCCAAATTTTCCACCCTCGTCCTTTGGGAAAACGAGGCGGAATTTGCCAATTTTAGAATATTCGTAGAAAGTGATACGTCTCGACCCACAAGTTCGGTGATGTTCTGGATCGAAGAATCCGGTTTGTTGATCAGACTCATAATCTGATTTACGTTGTCCGGAAACGTGGGAAGGGAATCCAATTCGGAAAGAACGTCCCCCGTTTTTTGAAGAATGATATTTCTTTTTTTAAATTCGAAAGGGATTTTGATATAGGCCGAAGTGACTCCTTCTTCCGATTTGATCCGATACGAATCTCCTTCGATCCCCTCGTTTCTCAACATCAGAAGCGACATCGCAAGTCCCAAACCGGCGCCTTCCGATTCGTCCCCGTGATTTTCGAAAACCTCGGAAAGATCGTTATACGAGTGCGCCTTCGAAATTCTTTCTTGAATCCTTTGATCCTCTTCGGGAAGAATACCGACATTGTTCGCAACCTTCAAAAGAAAACTATTCTGATTAAAGCCGAACGTGATAAGAACGTACAATCCGTTTTGTTCCACAAGATCGGTGTAAAGTTCCCTCTTGGAAATCAATTTCTCCTTGAACTTTTCCATCCCGATCACGTATTGATCCGGGTCTTTAATATCCAAACCCGCTTCCTTAAAAACCACCCTCTTTTGATTCGCCTTTACGGCGTTCATGATGGTCTCTCTTAAAATGGAAAAGATACATTCCCGAAGAGGTGCGATGTCCAAATACTGAAGATAACGATCCAGAAGAAAACCGATGATCTTATCGATGTGTCGGTCGAAATGAGTGATTCGTAAATAGAGCGGATTGAGAGACTCGATCGGTTCGTTCAGGTTTTTGACGGAGAGAAAATATCCCTCCTTTTCGTAATGAAACCATTGAATCTTCATGTGTAGACTTCCAAATTCCGTTCCGACCGTTTATCGACGATACGAGATAGAATTATGACTCTTTAAAGATTTGTCAACGGCACTTTACGTTTAGAGTTCTTTCCTGTCCAGAACAACTTTCACCAATCCGAAACAGAGAACGGTCCAGACCCCGATTTGAATGAGGGAATATTCTCCGTAGTAATGAACCTGCGAAAGACTCTTTGCAAGAAGAGAACTCGAAAAAAAGAATACCGTTCCTTCCTGAGGCAAAATCCAATAAACCGCTTCCAAGATCCTTTTTTTTAAATCCGAGGTTTGAACCATACTCGCCGCGGCGGACTCGTAGATGAACAGATCCAAGAAAGTGGAAAAAACAAGAAGTGCAAGTCCTCCGAAAAACGCGGCATTTTTACCGAAACCGAGAACCGCCACGAAACCGAAAAGGATCAGAAAGTAAAAAACGAAAAACATCGTAAGACAGGCTTTCAAAAGATCCCAGGAAAAGTTTCCTCCCCCGATCCACTGTTTAACGAGATACGTTCCGATCAGAAAAACTCCGTTTGCAAAAACGAGTAAAAGAACTCCCAGGGATTTTCCGCCGATATAAGCCAAAGGAGAAACGGGCCTTGAAAGAATCGAAATATAGGTTTTATTTTCCAACTCGTCCCCCAAAAGCGAAACGGGAAGGAACAAGGCCAGAACGGTGTTCCAAAAAGCGAAAAAAAGAAAAACTACGTAAATTTGAAAATCAGGATTTCCGGATTGATCCTGTCCGCCGATCTGAATCTGACAGGTGAAATTCAGAAATAAAAAAAGAGCGGATATTATAAAAATGAAATATACGATTCTTTTTCGAAGCGTTTCCCTCAGGGTCAGGAATGCGATCGAAAAAACTTTCGGAATCTGATCTTGAATCCAGGAAAGATTATTCATTGTTTCCTCCCGTGACTCTTAAAAAAACCTCTTCGAGGGACTCCGTGGTTCTTTCGTACATTAAGATATTCGCTCCTAGATTTACGAGTTCCGCGGGAATTTTTCTCGGATCGATTCCGTTTGCGGGAAGAAATTCGATCCGATTCTCCGTGATTTTTAGTTCGGAAGAAATTTTACGGACGTAGGAATCCAACTCGGAAGTCAACGATTCCACTTTGACGTGAATCCGATTTTTTCCTTCCTTCAAGGATTCCAAAGGTCCGATCGCCGCGAGTGTTCCCAAGTTGAGAATTCCGATTTCGTGACAGACCTTCTCCACTTCCAAAAGTCTATGAGAATTTAATAATACTGTTGTACCCTTAGTTTTATTTTCTTCCACGAGAGTTTCTCGGAAATCGATATAACCTTTCGGATCCAAACCGGAACCGGGTTCATCCAAGATCAAAAGTTCCGGATCGCCGATCAAAGCCGATGCAAGCCCGAGTCTTTGTAACATCCCTTTCGAATAACCGGAAACTTTTTTAGAGGACGCATCCGCGATGCCGGTCTTTTCCAAGAGGATCTTTGATTTTTCGCGGATGGAAGAACTTTTTATTCCGGCCAACTTTCCGCTGAAGGCTAAAAATTCCTCTCCCGTTAAAAATCCGGGGATGGAAATTTTTTCGGGAAGATAACCGATTTTTTGCCGCAAATGAGAAGAGAACGAAAGTCCGAATAAACGAAAGTCACCTTCGGTTTGTTTGGAGAACCCCATGAGGATTCGAACCAAACTCGTTTTTCCCGCGCCGTTCGGACCGAGAAGACCGAAAACGGAACCTTGGCGAACCCGAAAGGAAACGCCTTTGAGGGCGAATTGTTCCTTGTATTTTTTTCGAATGGAATCGATTTCAATTGCAAATTCAGACATACACTTTTCCTTGGAATCAGAGCCTTTTCCCCGAAGTAGAATCCACGTTCTTTATAAGGGATACGTGACGCGAAACTTTTATGAAAGAATTCGATTTTGTGACAAACTTGAAAAACATAAATTTATTGGACCTTTCCGATAAACGAAAGTTCCAACTAGAGAAGGCTCAATGATTTTCAGGAATCATTCCCTGTCAATTTCTAGAAAACATGAAGATTATTATTGCTAGACACGGGGAAGCGGAAACGACTTCCCAGGATGGAACCGATCGTTCAAGGCTTCTCACTTCTAAAGGGGAAACTGACGTACGAAAGATGGCGAACTTTTTTAAGATCGGTTTTAAGGTCACAAAGATCTATCATAGTCCGTACGAAAGAACTAAAAACACAGCAAAAATTTATACCGACATTCTTCATCCCGAACAGGAAACCGAGTCGTTGAATCATTTGGAAGCGGGACAGGACATGTCTCGGGTATGTCCGATGATTCGAGAATATTCCAACTCGGATACGATTCTTTTGGTGGGACATAGCCCGGACGTTTCCATCTTTGCCGAAAAACTTTTAGGAATCAGCGGAGTCGGAAAGAGTTTTCTTTTTTCTCCGGGCTCGGCCCTTGCAGTTAACGTGCCTCGCGAAAAATTTCACGACGGTCAAATCATCTGGTTTGTTTGTCCCGATTTTCTTTGCTAAGACCTTTTTCTCTCTTTAAAAACCTTCTTATTTTTTAAGTTTACAGAAGAGCCTTTTCGGAAATTCTTACTGTTATCAAAGGAATCGGGGTGTAGCGCAGTGGTAGCGCACTTCTCTGGGGGGGAAGGGGTCGCTGGTTCGAATCCAGTCACTCCGAGATTCCAAATGCCGTCTCAAAAATACGTTATTCGCGCTTCATCCGTTCGATCGATTTCAAAATCAACTTAGAATGGAGTTTACAAGCCTCTTCCAAACCTTGATACAAAAGAAGACTTTTTTTAGCGACTCCCAACCTTTCGTTTTTCTTCTCTTCCAAACTCAGTCCGCCTTCATAACCTTCCGTTATCATCAAAACGGTTCTTTGAATGCTCATTCCTAAAATTTCCGTGAGACCCTTACGGGAAGAAACCTCTTCGTCGATACGGTCCATCTCTTTTAAGTTTTTCAAAATCCGATCCTTAAAACGATCCTCCTCTTTTACGTGAGAATACAAAAGATCCGAAAGAATTCTTCCTCTCGTAACCTTCTCGGAAAATCTTTTTAATTGTTCGAACAAAACCATCAGTTCGGAGAGAATTTTTTTCCGAGGATCGGACTTCTCGGTGTTACCGACGACTTCTTGCGCCGCTTGAACGATTTCTTCCCGCTTTGATCGAACGAACTCAAAATCACATTCATTTTCCTGCATATATTTTGAAATGTCGATATTCGGAATTCCCTCCAAGACAACTCCGTCTTTTCCGAGATTGAACCAAGAACATTTTTTAGGATGTTCTTCGAACCATTTTTTGAAGATGAGAAGTTTTTCGTTGGTTCTAATTTCTCCGCCTCGGATCGAACGGGCGCGTTTCACCGGAAGGGCGGTCATCTGTTTATGATTATGATATTCTCTTCTGAGTTTTCTGGATTCGATATGATTGAGTCTTTCTTCCAAAACCGCGCCCTTACAATGCGCCAATTTATTCGGAAAGGAAAGATCCTGACCGACAAGAAGAACGTTTTTAGCTTCCATCTTTTCCGCGAGACTGACCGCGTTAGTCGAAACCGAACCTCCGAAGTCCAAGGTTCCGATCTCTTTTCCCGGCTCGGAAGAAAGAATCCTAATCAGAGGAAACGGAGAAGAAGTAAAAAAGCCTTTTTTAAATTCTCCTGGAAGCCGCAGAGAATGATACGAAGAAGTGGGATCAAAAACGATCCTGGCGTTGCCGTTATAACCTTCCAAGTATTTGGTATTGAGAGCCTGGGGGTCTACGGAAAAAACCAAATCCGGATCGATCCCCGCGTTCCAAAGAACCATAAGTGCGGTATCGACCGCGATGAGAATCAAATTCTCTCTGTAAGTTCGAATGTCCTCCAAAGAAAGAACCAAAGAAGGTCCCGCGCCGCAAACGAGTATGTCCGCTTTTCCCTTGCAAATTCCGAACAAGGAACCGATCGGTTGCATCCGTGAAAGTTCGGGAAGATTGGAAATAAAATTTCGAGTCCAGATTCTTTCAAAACGAGTCAGAGTGGAAATGTTTACGTCCTTCTTATGAAAAAATCCCTCCGAGATAAAACGCAGTTCCTCGTAAGAATCCTTTTTCCAACGATTACTTCCTCGATGCGGAATAAAACTGATCGGAAAACCGGAAATCCCGCGAAAGGCGGAATAAAGATCCTGTTCCAAAATCGGAGACAATAAAATTCTAAGTCTTCCGGATTCTAAAAACTCGGAGTAATCAAAAAGAGAAAGCGCATAACGTAGGACGGTCGGCTCGGCTTCCATCCAAACCGCCGTTACGTTCTTAAATTTTAAACTTTCCTGAACTACGTATCCGACTCCCGCTCCGAAAAAAAGAAATACCCTTTCCTCGTCCTCTTTTTTTAAACCTTCGAGAAGCCGTTTGGATTCCGTGATCGGGTCCACCAAACTATGTAGAGCGATTCCGTCGGCGACGATAACGGGATGTCCGATTTTGGAAATTTTGATTTCCATCGAAGAAGGAGACGAGGAAAAATCCGGACTCGACTTTAGGATTTTTTCGCCGATCGAAGGAACGGATACGGACAGACTTTTTAAATTTTTTTCAAGAACCGATCGATCCGGGATCAAATATATCATAATTTTAGAATATACTATTCATTTAAAATACAGATTTAGTCTTTCGTTTCCGATTTTTTTTCCCGGAGTCGGCTCCTGTTCGTAACAAAACCCGCTTCCATGAAACTTAACCGGAATTCCCAAAGGCCTCAGAATTTCCAGAGCTTCGCGTTTGCTCTTTCCGACTATATCCGGGATTTCTCCCGCGTTAGTCGCTCTTGTATTTTTTCTTTGAAAACGTTTGAGCGAAACGTTCAAGGTTCTTTCCCCTTGTTCGATAATCGGAATGATATTTTCCACAACGTCTTTGAAAACGGGCGCGGCCAATCCTCCGCCCGAATGGGTTCCACCCTTGGGTTCGTCGAAAAGAATCAGACCGACGATCTTAGGTCGTTCTGCGGGAAAAAATCCCAAAAAGGAAGCGGACCACAAACCTTCCACGTAACCTTTTCCGGAGACGGCTTTTTGTCCGGTTCCCGTTTTACCCGCGATCGAATATTCCTGGATATATGCGTTTTTTCCCGTTCCGGATTGAACCACTCTTGTCATCGCTTTGAGAATTCTTTCCGTAGTGTATTCGCGGATTCCGATCGGAGATTCCTGCGTTTTGAACTCGTGAAGAATTTCTCCGTAAGAATCGCTGAAGTGTGAAACCGCACGAGGAGTTAACATTCTCCCGCCGTTAACGACGGAAGCGGCGGAAGCCACCAACTGAATCGGAGTAACGGAAATCCCCTGTCCGATCGCCATGAACATGGAAGTTGCAGGAGTCCATTTTTTCAAAGGAGGAAAATAACCCACCGACTCGTTCGGCAAAAATCCGGTCTTTTCTCCGAACTGAAACTTTTTCATATAATCATAAAGTAATGTTTCCGGAATTTTCTGAGCGGCTTTGATGATTCCCACGTTGCAGGAATACTGAAGAATCTCTTCGAGATTCAGATGTCCGTGAGCTTCCGTACATTTGATTTTTGTCTTACCGAGTTCCACGTAACCGGGACAATGAAACTTCTCGTCCGGACGTATTAGGTTTTCATTAAATAGAACGGAAGCCAGAAAAATTTTCATCGTGGAACCGGGCTCGTAGACGTGACGGATCGCCCAGTTTGTATGAGAATCCTCTCCCGATTCGTTGTATTGATTGGGATCGAACGTGGGAAAGGAAGCGGAAGCCAGGATCTTTCCGGTGTTGATATCCATCAAAATCCCGATGGCCTTTTTCGATCCGGTTTCCTCGAATCGTTTACCCAGAGCCTTTTCCAGTTTATACTGAATCAAACCGTCTATCGTCAGATGGAGATTACTTCCTCTCGAAGAATCAGATTCGGTCGGAGTCATTAAGTCCTGATTGTATTGAAGTTCCAGACCGGAAATCGCACGGTCGTCGTCCATTCCCGTAAAACCGACGAGACTGGACGCGAGATTTCCGTGCGGATAAACGCGCTTGTATTCTCTTTCTCTTCTCACGCCCGGAAGAGAAAGATCCATGATCTTGTTTCCGAGAGATTCGTCGATTTCCCGTTTGAGCAAAAAGTAACGACTTTTTTCCCGAATCATGGATTCGATTTTATCGGAAGACATTTCGAGATAAGGCGCCAATTGGACCGCGGTAAAATTCGGGTCGTAGATGTTTGCGGGATAAATTCCGATCGTCGCGGAATCTACGGTCATCGCGAGTTCGATTCCTCTTCGATCGTAGATCGCGCCGCGCATGATTCTATCTCCGGTTTTTAAAACGACTTCTCTTTCGTTTAGGAAAGTAAGAAAGACAACTCTTCCGACGAGAACGCAGAAAAGAATACAGAGGAAAGAGAACAGAATCGTGAGTCTGGTTTTTCGGGAATTCATCCTATACTTATAGATCGTCCGATGTGCGGATTTCGGAAAGTCTTGTTTTCGATGATTCCAAATTCTGTTCCCTTATTTTTCTAAAGGAACCGCTAAAAACCGATCTTTGGATCTATATCTAGGCCGAAAAACGTTCTATTGGTCCCTCGCGAAACCTTCTGAAATGGAAGATCTCCCTTTTCGGAAATAATTTTTCTAAATCAGAAAAAGTGGGAACTCACACTCTTTAGAACTCAATATTGAACTTTTCCAAGGATTTCACGATGAGAAAGACGTTTTTTAAAGTGTCTTCAACTTTTTTAATGAATCGTTTGAATATCGTTTATCTTTCTCAGATTACAACGTTAAGCGAAATGGGAGTATTTACTTATGAAGGCGTTATTATAAGTAAAGTGGTACTTACTAAGACTTCGCTTTAGAAAAATAATAGAGTTTTTGAAAAATTCCATAGTGGAGTTTAACAAAACCGCTTCAATCGTCCATTTCAATGAAACGGATGGAGAATTAATTTTTCAACAGCCCAAATAATGATTTCACGAAATATGGCTACTTCGTTTTACCCGAAAAGGAAGTATGTCTTTTCAGCAAATCAAAAAGATTATTCTAAATTTTCTTTTTCAAATCTCCACCATTACATTCATAAAGTATACTACTCTATCTTAAATAGAATACGGACCTTACCGTTTTATCATATACCTAATCATCTTTCTTTTACGAAAACTATGAAATAATTTTTTTCTAAAAATTTTGAAAATATTTTAATCACGAATGTTTTAAAGGAAATTAGGGGAAAATATAAAAGTGATAAAAAGTATAAGATGTAAGATGTTGCTGACCTTTAGCATGATTCTCATTTCGTTATTAGGATGTGGTAAACAAAATGGCGGTTCAAAGAATGATCGTAGTTTTTGGGCTACTTTGTTGGGAACAACTACACAACCTACAATGAAATCGGTGACGAGAAGCGTTGCTTCGTTAAACGAACCGATCGGCCTTAGATCTGCTGAAGTAGAAAGTGAAAATAAGCAAGACTTTGACACAAGAATGGATTCAAAAAAAAGAATTCTCATTCCGGCGGTTGAATTTTCCAAACCCGATGATTTTTCAAAAAAAGCCGTACAAAGCATAATCCTTTCAGAATGTACCGGAAGTTTCGTTGCTAATTTACAACCGGATCAGTTTGCTACATTCTTGAGGACACACGATCTCGATTGTATAGATAATTTTGTCTGGACCTATGATCAGTATTCAAATTCGATTTATTCTCAAGCGAATATGCTTGAGGTAGTGAAACAATTTAGCGATCTTGTTCCTTCTTACGATGGTACGAATGATTTAAAGTTTTTGCAATTGTACAGAATATTTTGGGCCGGATTCTATTTAAAATTCTACTATCCGTCCCTTCCATTTGATCGAAATCAAATCTCACAAGCTTTGATCAATCCGTTGCAGACTTTTGGAAATAGCGGCAATTTCTTAGATGGAACCGAGGAAGCCGGAGAAATTTTATATTCCTTTTTTGTAACGGCGAATAACGCGGAAATTGGAGATGCGGTTTATTCTAGTATTGTCGCGTTTCTTGAAATCGCTTTAAGCGATCAGCAGAGATTGACTAATAGTTTTTGGCAGAACAATGCTTTGTTTGCTGTTTTCAGTTTAATAACTCGTGAGACTCACCCTAATTCCCCTCAATTTCTAGCGAGTATTGACGCTTTATTAATTGAGAGACTATCAGGGCTTGCTCTGAATACGAGTTTCAACACGGATTCCCAAATTTGGATCATCAGTACCGCGATCTACAGTTTAAATAATATCTATCTTTATCTTCCTGTTTGGCGACCGAAGATTACATTGGCTTTGACTGATGTTCTAAACATATATCCATATCTTTCGGAACCATATCTTTGGGCGGTCAAAGGAGTGACTCAAAATTCAGATTGTGTGAATTTAAGCATTGGACAGATTTGTTTGAGTACAACCAAAAATTCCGTCAGGGCTGTGGCTTTTCCGAATGCTTATCCTTTTGATGACGGTATTCAAGTTGTCTACACACCTCTATCGCTCGGATCGATTCAACTTCTCTATCACGCTCTCAAACAAGTTGAATCCCAATTTTTTCGCTTGGTAGAAATTCTCGCCCCTGTGTCCGGAGATCCAACGGATACTATTTCAATGTACGTATATGGATCTTTACGAGATTATCGAGTTTATCATCCTTTTCTATTCGATCTTGATACAAACAACGGCGGAATTTATATAGAAAAAGATAAATCGTTTTATACCTATCAGCGTACTGCTTCGGAAAGCATTTACACCCTTGAAGAATTGTTACGTCATGAATACGTTCATTATCTTGTAGGGAGATTTATAATTCCCGGCATGTGGGGCCAGACTCCATCCTATGCAAATGAAAGATTGACTTGGTTCGACGAAGGAATCGCTGAATTTTTAGCCGGTGGCACTCAAAAAGAAATTAGACCGCGTAAAACCTTGGTCTCTCAAATCCAATATGACGGTCCTTCTAGGATGAACGTTTCGCAGATTGTAACTGCTCATTATGGGGATTTTAAATTCTATCGATATGCGGGTAATTTTTTTCATTATCTGTATACCTATAAAAAAGATACTTTGAGAGATCTGATACGGGCATTACGTGATTCTAATATTCAAGCATTTGATTCTTTGGTTGCTCAAATGTCTCAGGATACGTCTCTCAATACTTCGTATCAGTCTTATTTGGACTCTTTAGTTTCGAATGTAAGTACGCTCACTAACCCAGTGACCGTAGCGCCAAATTTAGAAAATTTGTCTACCAATGATCCAGCTGTCATTCAATCGATTTTTAGAACGACTTCCACCGGATACATGGCAAAGTGTACGACTGCGTCATTTCGGATGAACGGTCGTTTTTCTTGCCGAGGTATGATGAGTGGAAGTCTTCGTTCGAGTCCGGATTGGATTGTCGCTTGGTCTGAATTCAATTCAGGAATTAACAGTTTGATTTCAACTCTGGAAACCAATGCAGTGAACAATTTTGGAAGTATGAATTGTAAAATGGGAGAGATTTATTTTAATAAATATTCGAATCAATTTTATCCTTCGGCGCTTTATTCTTGTGAAGGGCCGTTAGCATTCCAAACGCCGATCTTTTATTCGCATCCAGTGCAAGATCAATTGGATTTTCGAGATACAACATTCGGTATAAATTCCACTTGTTTCACGAATCCAATTCCGACATTGGGAACGATTTGTAACTCTTCGATTGCCACAATTTCGTTTCCAAAAACTGCGACGTATGACGAAATGTATCAGTTTTTAAACTGGCAATTCAACGATTTGAAATCGGAAGTCTTTCTCATGAGGCCTTCCCTTTATAAACGAATTAACTGTGGTTTAAGTTCTATTACGACAGTCGTCGTTAATCAGACGACCGGTGATAAGTACCTATCTGCAACTTCGACTTGTAGTCTCTAAATAACTTCAGTTTCTTCATTCAAATTATTTTTGAATGAAGAAACTACCTTGTTTAAAATTGTATTTTTTGAATGTTGCTGAGATAACATATGACCTCTTATCTTTTGGATATGGAGGTTATTGAGTTTGGTTTGTAGTAGTTCCTACAAAAAACCCGTTGTTCTACGATCGAGTCCGTCTTCACATACATTATGTCGCCTTTTACACCTTTTTCCGGCACTCTCCCCTCTTCGATGCCAAAAAAATCCGATTTTTACCTCTTAAATGAACCTGAATTGCTTTCTTCCTTGACATTTTTCAAGGGAATTCAGAAACTAATTGTATCAATTAGCACTCTAACATTCAGAGTGCCAGAAATCAAATGGATCTCACAGAACGCCATCGGAGAATTCTAAAAGCCCTTGTAGACGAGTTTATTCAGGAGAATCGACCCGTAGGTTCGAAAACTCTCTTTGATAAACACGACATCGGCCTTTCCCCCGCTTCGATTCGAACCGTGTTGAAGGATTTGGAAGACTACGGTTATCTCGCATCCAAACACACTTCTGGCGGAAGAATTCCGACGGAAAGGGGATATCGTTTTTACGTGGATTCACTCGTAATTCTATACGAGCTGACTCTCAAAGAAAAACAACGGATCCAACAAGAATATCTGAAGATGCAATTCAAGCTCGATCAGATTTTGAAGGCCACCGCTTCGGTGCTTTCTTCCCTGTCCAACGCGGCGGGAATCGTGATCGGTCCGGCAAAGAATTTGGACACTCTGAAACATCTGGAACTGATCCACGTTCGCGGAGACGAGATTCTGATGATTCTCGTGATGAGATCCGGAACCGTTTTACACAGAAATATTTTTGTGGATCGGAATTATTCTCAGGAAGCCCTGTATCAGATCTCTAAATATCTGAACGACAATCTGAAAGGTTACGATATATACGAAATTCAGAATGTTGTGATTCCGAAACTTGCGGTTCGAAGGGACGGACCCGAGGATTTCGCGAGAATCGCAAATCTGATTTCCTCCGCGATGACTCCGGACAATTCAGAGGTTACGTTGTATATCGACGGATTTAAAAATCTCTACGCGAATTTCAGGGACGAAGAACAACAACTTTCTCAAGTGCTTTCTCTCATGGACGACCAGGGATTTTTGAAGGAATTCTTCTCCGAATACATCGATCAGGACGGGGTATATACGATTATCGGAAAGGACGGGGATCGAAGTATGTCCGGCGTTTCCATCATAACTTGCAATTATAAGATGGGAGAGAAAAAGATCGGAGCCTTGGGAATCATAGGCCCGCAGAGAATGGATTATAACAGAGCCTTGCCGCTCGTCGACTTCACGTCGAAACTCGTCTCCGAAATGGTGACACGCATTAGTAAATAAGGGAGAGAAATGTATGGCCCAAATGTCGAATTCGGAAAATAAAACTTCGGAAGAAGTAAAGGCCAACGAGGAAAATTCTCGATCAGAAACATTAGAGGAAAGTAAATTAGAAAGTATGAATTCTGAAGAATCAACACAGACAACGGAACCGATACAAGAACCTGAAACCGCCCAGCCGGAACGTTCGCTTCAAGCCGAACTGGAAACCGCAAAAAAAGAAGCGGAGTCCCTTAAGGATTCCTGGGCCAGAGAAAGGGCCGAATTTCAAAACTTTAAACGCCGTTCCGCGCAGGAGTTCGTTTCGATTCGGAAGGAAGCCGTTAAATCGCTCGTCAGCGGTTTCCTAAATCCGATCGACAACTTGGAAAGAGTCGGGGCTACGCAGACGAATTCCGAAGAACTAAAACCCTTCGTGGAAGGTGTCACGATGATTCTCAAGGAATTTTATTCCGTATTAGAAAAATCGAATGTAGTTAGGTTTGATCCGAAAGGAGAATCCTTCGATCCGATGTCGATGGAAGCTCTTTCTTCCGAGGAAGGGGATCAATACGCGGAAGAGACGGTGATAGACGTGTATCAGCCCGGTTATTACTACAAGGAAAACGAAGACAAGTTTACGCTTCGGCCCGCAAGGGTTCGCATCGGTAAACCGAAGTCATAATTAGAATCTCAAGGAAGTATAAAGGAGAAAAACAATGTCCAAAGAAAAAATTATAGGAATCGACTTAGGCACTACTAACTCGGTCGTATCCGTTATGGAAGGTGGAGACCCGGTCGTCATTCAAAACTCCGAAGGAGCGAGAACCACTCCTTCTATCGTAGCGTTTACCGCAAAAGGAGAAAATCTGGTAGGTCAGTTCGCAAAGAACCAGGCGATCACCAACGCGGTCAATACGATTCGTTCCGCAAAACGATTTATCGGACGCAGACTCAGCGAATGCGAATCCGAACTGAAACACGTTTCCTACAAAGTCGTTCGTTCCGGAAACGAGGGAGTTAAGTTTGAAACTTCCGCGGGAGAATTCACTCCTCAGGAAATTTCCGCCCGCGTCCTCATGAAAATGAAACAAACCGCGGAAGACTATCTCGGTCAAAAAGTAACCAAGGCGGTGATTACCGTTCCCGCTTACTTCAACGACGAACAACGTCAAGCGACTAAGGACGCGGGAAGAATCGCCGGTCTCGACGTGGAAAGGATCATCAACGAACCGACCGCCGCTGCGCTCGCTTACGGTTTTGATAAGAAACATATCAATTCCAAAATCGCGGTTTACGACTTAGGAGGAGGAACGTTCGACATTTCCATCCTCGAACTCGCGGACGGGGTTTTCGAAGTGAAGTCCACAAACGGGGATACGCACCTCGGCGGGGACGACTTCGACATGGCGATCATGGAATGGATGATCTCCGAATTTAAGAATCAAACGGGAATCGATATTTCCGCGGACAAGAATACCGTTCAGAGATTGAAAGAAGCCGCTGAAAAAGCGAAGATCGAACTTTCCGGAACGATGTCCACTCAGATCAATCTTCCGTTTATCACCGCGGACGCTTCGGGTCCGAAACATTTGGATATGACTCTTTCCAGAGCCAAGTTCGACCAACTTACAAAGTCTCTAGTGGATCGTACGAAAATTCCATGCGAGAATGCGCTTCGCGACGCGGGTCTAAAAGCTTCCGATATCGACGAAGTAATCTTAGTCGGAGGTTCGATTCGAATTCCTGCGGTTCAAGAACTCGTAAAACAGATCTTCGGAAAAGAACCGAACAAATCCGTAAACCCGGACGAAGTCGTTGCGGTTGGAGCCGCGATTCAAGGCGGGGTTTTAGCGGGAGAAGTTTCGGACGTACTTCTTCTGGACGTGACTCCTCTTTCACTCGGTATCGAGACCTTAGGCGGAGTGATGACAAAACTGATCGAAAGAAACACCACGATTCCCACCAAGAAATCCCAGGTGTTCTCTACGGCGGCGGACAATCAATCGGCCGTTTCGATTCACGTTCTTCAAGGGGAAAGAGAAATGGCTTCCGCAAACAGAACGCTGGGACGTTTTGATCTGATCGGAATTCCACCCGCGCCGAGAGGAGTTCCTCAAATCGAAGTCACGTTCGATATCGACGCGAACGGAATCGTACACGTTTCCGCAAAAGATCTCGGAACGGGTAAGGAACAAAAGATCAGAATCGAATCCTCTTCCGGATTGTCCGAAGACGAAATTCAAAAGATGGTCAAAGACGCGGAAGCGCACGCGGCCGCGGACAAGGCTCAAAGAGAAGTGATCGAAGCAAAGAACGAGTTGGACACGATCGCCTATTCTCTCGAAAAAACCGTGAACGACGCGGGGGACAAGATCGGAGCGAGCGAAAAACAACTTGCGACGGACGAAATCAAACGCGCACGGGAAGCGATCGAAAGTAACGATAAGGCTAGAATAGAATCCGCAAAAGCTTCGATTTCTAAAATTGCTTCCGATATCGCGACTAAGATTTATTCACAAGGCGCACCGGGCGCGGAACAGCCCGCAGGAACCGCAGATGGTCCAGGACCGAACGACCAGGGCAATTCCGCGAACAATGGGGAAAAGGTCGTCGACGCGGATTATACCGTAGTGGACGATGAGAAAAAGTAAGAGTTTATGGAGCGATCCAAGTCGAGTCCATAAAACCCGAAAGCATATTCGATGTTTCTATATTTAGGTTTTTTGAATATAAGAAATTTAAGTTTTGAAAAATCGATAAAACTTTGAAGATTAGCCGCGTGCGAAAGTTTAAAAAACTTTTCTACGCGGCATCATCTAAAGTGTTGAAAACAAAGTCGAAAAAAAAGAGCGGAACGTTCAACACAACTTTGGAATAAAATAATGAGTGAAAGAAGTTATTATGATATTCTTGGAGTTTCCAAGAGCGCCAACGACGAGGAAATCAAATCCGCATATCGTAAGTTAGCGATCAAATATCATCCGGATAAAAACAAGGGTGATAAGGAATCCGAGGAAAAATTTAAAGAAGCCACCGAAGCCTACGAGGTTTTACGGGACGCGAAAAAACGTCAGGCTTACGATCAGTTCGGTAAGGCGGGTGTCGGAGCAACCGGAGCCGGTGGATTCGGCCAAGGCGCTTACACTGACTTTTCCGACATTTTCGGAGACTTCGGAGATATCTTCGGTGATTTCTTCGGCGGCGGAGGCAGGGGTGGTGGCGGAAGAAGGTCCGGTCCTCAAAGAGGATCCGACTTACGTTATAACTTGGAAGTTTCCTTGGAAGACGCCGCACTCGGCAGAGAATACAAAATCGAAATTCCTCGTTTGGAATCTTGCGGAGATTGTAACGGCTCCGGAGCGAGCAAAGGAAGTTCACCGGTCACTTGTCCGGATTGTGGCGGCTCAGGTCAGATCCGAAGAACTCAAGGATTCTTTTCCGTTGCCACAACTTGTCCCACTTGTAGGGGAAAAGGAACGACGATTTCCAATCCTTGCAAATCTTGCGGGGGACAAGGTCTTCAAGAAAAACGCAGAACGATCAACATTAAAATTCCTCCGGGAGTAGAAACCGGCTCCAGACTCAAAGTATCGGGAGAAGGAGAAGCCGGACCGAACGGCGGACCTCACGGCGATCTTTATGTGGTGACACATATAAAGAGGCACGAACTTTTCGAGCGTCAAGGAAACGACCTGATTCTCATTCGAAAGATTACTTTAGCTCAAGCGATTCTCGGAGCGGAAATCGAAGTCCCAACGATCGACGGTAAAAAAGCAAAGATGAAAATTCCGGAAGGAACTGAATCCGGACAAGTATTCCGATTGAAAGGTCATGGAATGCCTTATCTCGGAGCCTACGGAAAAGGAGATCAGCACGTTGTGGTAAAGATCGAAATTCCGAAAAAGATCACGAGAAAACAAAGAGAGTTGATAGAGGAATTCGCCAGAGAATCCGGGGAAAACATTCCCGGCTCCAAGGGAAAAATCTTTACAAAGTAAAAAGACTTCATTCTTTGCTTTAAAAATTAAAAAGGATCGGTGGAAGCGAATTCTAAAATCCATTCGTTTACTTCTATTGACCGAAAAATTGTAGGACCGCAAAAGTTTAGGATCCTCTTTTATAAAGAACCGGGACAGGAACCCGAATAACGCATTCAAGATGCGTAATGAAAAGGAAATGCAATGACGGAAAGAATAAAACTCGGTGTGATCGGAACCGGACACATGGGTCAGTATCACGTAAACGTGGCGAAAACCCTAAACGATGCGGTCCTCGTAGGAATCTACGACTCGGATATCGAAAGAGCCAAACAAATCGCGGAAAAACACAAAACATCGGCATTTGCGACGATCGACGAGTTGATTTCGAAAACGGACGCGATCGTCATCGCCGTTCCTACTTTTTTACATCATGAAATCGCAAAAAAAGCGCTGGAAGCCAACAAACACGTATTAGTCGAAAAACCGATCGCGGAAACGACCGACCAAGCCAAGGAACTCGTAAAAATCGCGGCGGACAAAAATCTGATTCTTCTCGTGGGTCATGTGGAAAGATTCAACGGGGCAGTATTAGAATTAGGTAAAATTGTAAAAGACCCTTTACTCATCGAATCGAGAAGGCTCGCGCCTTTTAATCCTAGAATCAAAGACGTAGGAGTCGTTCTCGACATGATGATTCACGATATCGATATCGTGTTGAATCTGGTCAACTCTCCCGTTAAAAAACTTTCAGCGTCCGGAACGAAAGTTTTATCCGATCACGAGGACGTGGCAAGCGTTTTGCTCGAATTCGAAAACGGCTGTCTTGCAAGTATCACCGCGTCCAGGGCGACTCAGGCAAAAATTAGAACCTTGAATATCACTCAAAAAGACGTGTACATCATGCTCGATTTTACGGATCAGGAAATCGAACTGCATAGGCAGGCCACTTCCGATATTCTTCTTTTATCCGAAGAGATTAAGTATCGTCAGGAATCGATCGTGGAAAAGATTTTCGTTCACAAAGACAATCCGCTCAAACAAGAGCACGAACATTTTATCCGTTGTATAAAAAAAGAAACGGTTCCGATCGTACATAGAAACTCCGACGTTTCCACTTTGGAAATCGCTTATCAAATTCTTTCTGAAATTCACGGAACTTCTAAAAAGTAATCCGGTCTAAAATTGGTTAAAACATGGAAGACACTTATAACGGAAAAATTCTAATCTCCAACTCTTCGATCGTCATGGATTATTTCAACCAAACGGTTATCTTGCTTGTGGAACACGACAGTCAAGGCGCCTTCGGTTTGGTGTTGAATAAAAGACAGGAAACTTTCATCGGAGAAGTCATCCAAGGTATCCCGAATCACGTTAGCCGAAATCTTCCGATTTATTCCGGAGGTCCGGTCGATCCTACGTTTATATCCGTATTACACGAAGACGATAAAATTTCCCAACCTGGGGTCGAAATTATCCCGGGCCTGTATCTCGCGAGAAGTTTCGATACCCTTCTGGAATTATTGGAATCCGCCTCCAAGTTTCACGTATATCAAGGATATTCCGGTTGGGGCGCGGGTCAGTTGGAAACCGAGATGAACCGTAAGTCTTGGGTGATTCACGAAGCCACAAAAGATTTTGTCTTAAATCAAGATCCCGAAACGACCTGGCAGGAAGCTCTCAAAAGTAAGGGCGGAATTTACAAGTATTTCATCGAACATACCAAAGATCCTATGTTGAACTAAGACCGTTTTTAACCTTTACAACAAGGTCCGAACTTTTAGGATTAGAAAACGAGAGGTTAAAGTATGAAAAAGTTTCAAGGTCTGTTTTTTATTTTTACGATTCTAATTTCTTTATTCCTGATTGAAGACCTTTCCGCAGACGGTTGTTATATTTGTACTTCCGGATCCACGGACCTTTGCAGAGACTATTGCAGATATATCGGCTCCGATACTTTTGATAACAGAAAAAAATGTCAGGACAAAGGTTGTAAGGTAGGCGGAACCGCTTCTTGTCCGACCGCCTCCAACTACAAGGTTTGCTCCGCTAAACTGAACGTTTCCACTCCGGAACTTTTCGCTTCGAACCGATAAAAATCCGCTTACGTTTTGGGACGAACTCTTAATAATCTTATAGAGTAAAGGACGCACATATTCCTTTGGCCGCTTTCCGAAATCGTAAAACGACCGCAAAACTTCAAAGCGCCTTCATAAAACTAACGGGAGGATTTTTCCATTCTCCCCTTAGGTTCAAATAATAAACCGAAGTCGTCGCAAAAATCGTAAACACATAGACAAGAACATATTCAAAAAACGGATGCGAGGATTGTATCTCTAAAATCTGTCGACCGATCAATACGCTCGCCGCCCAAGCTAAAAACAAGGCCAACAAAAACGAAAACGTCCCCAGAAGAATTCCTTCCCACAAAAACACCTTTCTCAAAAAACCGGATGTTCCGCCGATGATACGCAACAACGTAGTCTCTTCGATTCTTTCTTTGCGGTTCGAGTTCAAGGCAGTCAAAACGAGCAACAAAGAGGCTCCTAAGATCAACCAGGTCATCAATCGAATCGTAAAGGAAATTTTTTCCAAAATTCCAACGAAGGCGCGTACGGCCTTGTCCGTATCGATGATCGTTAAATTCGGATATTTCGAGATCAGATTTTTCTGAAGGTCGTATCTTTTTTCCTCGGACTCGATCCTTAAGGAACTCAGATAATAACTCGGCGCCTTTTCCAAAATTCCTTTCGAAAACAAGACGACAAAGTTCGGCCTCATGTCCGCCCAGTTTACGGTTCTGAAGTTTCGAATGACGCCGGTCACTTCCACCCCGCCGATAAGAAACGTCAAACTGTCCCCCAAGTTCACTTTCAAATACGTGGAGAATTCCTTTTCCACCGAAATTTGATCCTCTTCCCCTTTTCTCCAAAAATCTCCGTCTACGATTTTTTCCGTAGGATACGGATCGTTTCGATACGAAAGAAAATATTCCCGGGTTCTCGCGGTGGATCTCCAATCTCTTTTGAAGGCGGAGGTTTCGGTTTCGTCCTTTTTAACCGTTTCCCCGTTGATCTTGGACAATCTCGCGCCGATCACGGGCGCAACGATCACCTTCTCCGCGCCGAATTCCTTCACAACTTCTTCGAAGTGTTCTTTTTGTTCGGCTCGAATATCCATCACGAAAAGATTCGGTCTTCTTTCCTTGTCCTTGGCTCCGCTGTATTCCAAAAGACTTTCGCTTACGATCAGAGACAAAAGAAGAATAAACAGGGAACTTGTCAGCCCGATGACGGAAAGCGAAAGAGAGGTTCCGGGTCTGTCGAATTTTCCGATGATAAACCTTACGAACGGAGAAAAGTCGCCTTGATCCCTGTATCCGGAAATCAATATTCTAATTCCGGAATATACTAAAAATACGATCAATGGTAGAACGAGTAAGACGCTGCAAAGGATCAAACCTTTCAGAGGACTTTCGGTTTCCCACCAGGCCAACATAAAAAACAAAAGAAACAGGATCGAATAACCCATAACCTGAGTGATTCTGAATTTAGGAACTCGATTCGTTTCCTCCTGAAATTCCTGTTTGAGGGCGAGGATCGGTTTTAGAGTTCGAATTTCGATCAACGATTCTATGGAAGAGAAAAAAGGAATTAAGATTCCGATCAAAAGCCCCCAGAGTAGGGATGAAAATCCTAGGGTGGGTTGAAAGTTCAGTATTTCTTCTCCCGCAAAATCGGGAATCCATTTCAACAATACGTTTCCGAATAAGACGCCTAAAATCGAACCGATCAAAGAAAAGAAAAACAATTCTCCCAAGACGATCATACTTACGGTTCTAGGACTCGCTCCCAAACATTTTAAGACCGCGAGCGCTCCCGACTTTTCCCGAATTCCCGCTCTGCTTACGAGTAAAATGGAAATTCCTCCTAAGAAAAACGCGGACAAACCGAGGAGACTGAAAAAATCCAACGTGTTTGTCAAAAACTTTCTGGAGCCGGAATTCGTTTCCGTCGAATCGTAAAGAGTTAAGTCTTTTTGAATATACTCCTTAAAGTTCGTTTCCTTATACTTCCCTGCGACGGAAGAATCCTTGAGTTTGATCGGAACCAAATAACTGATTCTAGAACCTCTTTGTTCCAGTCCCGTTCCTGCAAGAGAAGATCCCGATATGATCGAAGTGGGGGCCATGGACAGAAAACTTCCGGCAATTCCCGGTTCTTTCAGAACTTTTCCTTTTAAAATAAATTCCCTTTCTCCAAGCGAAACGGAGGATCCGATCTTCAGTTTTAAGTTCTTGATTAAACTCTCTTCGAGTAGAATTTCCCCTTCTTTGAGCAACCGATACGCACCCGCCGGTTCGGTTATAATTTCCCCGTAATATGGAAAACTCCCGGACATCGTTTTGATCAAGGACAGGGAAGTTTCGTCGTTTTCCCGATTTCGGAGCATCGACGCAAACTGCACGAGTTCGGAGGTTGTCGAGCCCTTTGGCAGGCTTTGAGACATAAATTCCTTTTGTTCCCGAGTCAACGGAGAAGAGGACTGAACGAGCAAATCGGAGCCCATTAAATTACGCGCTTCCTTTAAAATGGAACGGCTCAATTCTTCCCTGTAGGAGTGAATCGCCGTAACGGAACCGGTTCCGATCGCAATCGCCAATACGATCTGCAACGCGGAACTCTTTCTGGACTTAAATTCGCGCGAGATGGATTGAATCAATAATTTGAATTTCATCTTTTTTTCCGAGAAACCTTTTTCTTTGCGGCCGGACGTTGGAAAACGGGCTTTTTATTTGCGGGAGAAATTTCGGAATTTTTTAAGGAGCGATTTTTCTTTCCGTGAATTTCTTTGACGATACGTCCATCACTCATTTCTAATATACGATCGGCGAGTTCCGCCACGGAACGATCGTGAGTGACTACGATTAACGTCGAGGAAGTTTTTTGATTCAACTCCGCGAGAAGGTTCATCACCATCTCGCCGTTTTTCTTATCCAAGTTCGCGGTAGGTTCGTCCGCAAAAAGAATCTTAGGATTGTGTATGAAGGATCTTGCAATTGCGATCCTTTGTTCTTCTCCTCCTGAAAGTTGTCCCGGAAAGTTGGAAGCCCTTTCCTTCATGGAAACCTTTTCCAACCAAGTCAAAGCCCGATCCCGGATTTGAGTGGAATTCAACTTCGAATTCAACACGAGAGGTAACGATACGTTTTCCAACGCATTGAGAGATTTTATCAACTGAAAATTTTGAAAGATGAATCCTATCTTCTCTCCCCTCAGCTTTGCCAGTTCGTCCTCGTCCTTTTGGAGAAGAGGAACGCCGTCTAAAACGACTTCTCCGTCGTCGGGACGATCCAAACCCGCCGAAATTGCAAGCAATGTGGACTTTCCGGAACCCGAAGGTCCGATGATCGCGATGAATTCTCCTTCTTCAATCCGAAAGGAAACGTCTTTTAATACTTCGAGTTTTTTTCCGGAAACCAAATAAGACTTATTGATATTTTTTACTTGTAACAAACCAAACACCTTTCCTTATCGGATTGAAAAAAGAAATAAATTTCCAATCGATCGACTATCATAGATTGGAAACCCGCTTTTAAAAAAGCATTCCACATAAAACAAAAGATCGGATTTTTTTTAAAAAAAATTCCACTTATTTCCGATCAAGGTCCGTTAATTTTTTTTGACTCTAAACAACCTGGTTTTTATAACGTAATCTCCGATTCGCCGGGAAGGGATGTTGTTGGGTCCAGTTTCTTTCCGGATTTATTGACAGTCTGTAAATAAAACAAATCAATATGGATATATCTGGGAGCAAAATGCAATTACTCGAAGAAAAAGAAACAAAACCGAAAGGAGTCCAAATATTGACTTGCACCGGATGCAGATCAAAAGTCGCGCAACTTTACCAATATGATCTTTGCAAATCTTGTTTGAGTAAAACATTTCAAAGATTGATCAAGGTAATCGACTCAGTAAGAAAGTAAGGATCGAAATGCAATATCCGTTTCAGGAAGTAGAATCTTTTTGGCAAAAATTCTGGGAAGAAAACAAAAGCTTTCAAACAAACATCCGGTCTTCTAAACCGAAATTCTACTGCTTGGATATGTTTCCTTATCCTTCCGGAGCCGGACTTCACGTAGGTCACCCCGAAGGATATACGGCAACCGACATTCTTTCCCGATTCAAAAGAATGAAAGGTTTCGAAGTCCTGCATCCCATGGGTTGGGATGCGTTCGGACTTCCCGCAGAACGTTACGCAATGCAGACCGGAGTTCATCCGGCTATCACCACAAAAAACAATATCGATAATTTTCGCCGTCAAATTCAGATGATCGGTCTGTCTTACGACTGGTCCCGCGAGTTATCTACAACCGACCCTGATTATTATAAATTCACTCAGTGGATCTTTATCCGACTCTATCAATCTTGGTTCGATCCGGACTTGAAAAAGGCCGTATCCATAGACGCACTCACCCAAAGATTCTCCGTAAAAGGCTCCGCAGGCCTGGATTACGGGCAATTCAGCGCGGATGAATGGAAACAATTCTCCGTGGCCGATAAAGAAAAAATTCTTTCCGATTTCAGACTGGTATATCAGGCCGAAATTCCGGTGAACTGGTGCGAGGCGCTCGGAACCGTTCTTGCCAACGAAGAAGTGGAAGAATGGGTCGGCAAGGGTTACGAGGTCGTTCGTAAACCGATGCGTCAATACATGATGAGAATCACCGCTTACGCGGATCGCCTTTTGGAAGATCTCAAACTCGTTCAATGGCCCCCTTCTACTTTAGAGATGCAAAAAAATTGGATCGGCAAAAGCGAAGGTCTGGAGATTACATTTCCGTTTAAAAAAACCTTGGACAGCGGCTTAGACGGAATCCGAATTTTTACAACAAGGCCCGATACGATTTTCGGAGTGACTTATATGGTCGTAGCTCCGGAACATCCGATCGTTTCCGAAATCACAACTCCCGAACAAAAACAAAAGGTGGAAGAATATCAAAAAGCTTCTTCTTTGAAAAGTGATTTGGATCGGATGGAATTGACCAAGGAAAAAACCGGCGTTTTTACCGGCGCTTTCGTTCTCAATCCGGCAAATCCTTCTCAGGAAATTCCGGTTTGGATCAGCGATTACGTGTTATACGGATACGGAACCGGAGCCATCATGGCCGTTCCCGCTCACGATCAAAGAGACTTTGAGTTTGCAAAAACATTCGGATTAAAAATTCTTCCCGTCATCGAAGGTGATATCGCGGATGCGGCCTTCGATTCTAAAACGTCGATCTGCATTCATTCTTCCTCTTCCGAAATTTCTATCGATGGATTGGATTATACTTCCGCTTCTTCCAAGATCATCGTTTGGGCGGAATCCAAAAAGATCGGAAAGAAAAAAATTCAGTTCAAACTCAGGGACTGGCTCTTTGCAAGACAAAGATATTGGGGGGAACCGATTCCGTTGGTTCATTATCCGTCCGGAGTCACAAAGCCGATTCCCGAATCCGAACTTCCATTAGAACTTCCTAATTTAGAAGAGTTTAAACCTTCTGGCACGGGAGAATCCCCTCTCGCTCTCGCAAAAGAATGGTTACGATACAAAGATCCGGAGACGGGAGAAATCGGAACGAGAGAAACGAACACGATGCCTCAGTGGGCCGGTTCGTGCTGGTATTATCTGCGTTATATCGATCCTAAAAACGGAAAACTCTTTTGCGATCCCGAGTTGGAAAAAAAATGGATGCCCGTCGATCTTTACGTAGGCGGTTCCGAACACGCGGTGCTTCACCTTCTCTATTCAAGATTTTGGCATAAATTTTTATACGATATCGGAGTCGTTTCCACTCGGGAACCGTTCGCCAAACTGATTCATCAAGGTTTGATCCTCGGAGAAGACAAACGTAAGATGTCCAAATCCCTCGGAAACGTGGTCAACCCCGACGACGTCATCCAAGAATACGGAGCGGACAGTCTCAGACTTTTCGAGATGTTTATGGGCCCTCTGGAAATGGTAAAACCTTGGAGTACGAGAGGTGTGGAAGGTGTATTCCGTTTTTTGAATAGGATTTGGAGACTTTTTCACGGCGGAGAAGGAGAATCCTTTCGTTTGGACGAGATCCCGCCTACTCCCGAAGAATTGAAAATTCTTCATAAGACGATTCAGAAAGTCGGCGAAGACATTCCGAACTTTTCTTTCAACACGGCTATCTCGCAGCTGATGATCTTTGTGAACGAGTTCACTCCTTCGGATAGAAGACCGAGGGAAGTTTTGGAATCCTTCATTCTTCTTTTGGCTCCGTTTGCCCCGCACCTCGCGGAAGAACTCTGGAAACGTTCCGGCAGAAACGAATCCCTTTCCTATACAAAATTTCCGGAAGCCGATCCTCAACATCTGATCGAATCGGAAATTTTAATCGTGGTTCAAATCAACGGAAAGTTACGAGACGAGTTCAAAGCTCCGAAGGAAGTTTCGGGGGCGGATGCGATTTCTATGGCTAAGAATCTGGATAAAATCAAGGGAATTTTGGAAGGGAAAACGATCCGTAAGGAAATCTACGTTCCGGGAAAGTTAGTCAATTTAGTGATCGGCTAAGTTTCTTCAACGCGCCTCTTACGTTACCACAAGTTAAGAAGGATCAAAAACACACGTTTCAAGTGGCGAGTGGTTAGGACTTACAACAATAAAATGCAAGTGTTCCGACAGGAATTCCACTTTTTACTTGCAAAAAGTATGATTTTCTGATAGAGAAAAGCCTCCCGAGGATTCCCACCTCCCACCCCTCCACCCAAAATATAGGGTGGGGCCGATCGTTTACGGAGGATTGTCGTAATTCCGACAGATTTATCTTGAGATCCAAGTACTTGTGGTAACGTTATGGTAGAGAGCGTTTCACTCGAATTCAGGAAGCGTTGTGGCCAAAAGCCGCGAAGCGGGAGAAACTCAATGTTGGTTCTTATCAAAGATAAGATCTTCGTAGAGCCGTTATACAACTTTAAAACAAACAGTTACTTAAAGTAAGTTCTGTAAAACCGATGCGAAAGCGATTGAAGCGGAATCAACAAATTGGAATAACGAAAAAATTTCTCTTTTAGTGGTCTATCAATTTGTTGATTGGAGCAGAAAGCGCGGTCCGGTCCAGTTTTGCCGTAAGAAAAAACTGGGCCGGATTCGCCCAAACTTCCGCAACGAACTCACGTCATTTAAAATTTCGTTTTGATCCGAGCCGGAACTTTCAATTCTTCAAAGATTGACAGAATTCCCGAAAGAATGGAATTTGATTTCCACAAACTAGATTGAAGAGTTCCCGCGTTTTAGATGTCAGGGTGAATCATTTACAATTGTAATGCAAGGTCAACCTGACATCTAATACCTATCCACCGACTCCTGGAACGTGGGAACTCTTACAATCTCGGATATCTACTCGAGGATTTGAATGAAAAAAACAATCACCCTTTTAGCGGCAATTGTCTGCGTGTTCTCCACCCTTATAACCGTTCCGCTCTTGGCCGAACCGGAAAGAAAAATCGAAACGACGGTTCACGACTTTATGGAAGATTACGCGAAAGCCGCAGTCAAAGCGGCAAAAAAAGGAAAACCGGAATACATCGAAAAAATCCTAACGACAATTCCGGACTTCGCACTCGAAGAACAAAAAGCCAAGTGGACCGAAATATCTCAGGAAGCCTTAAAGACGAAAGACTACGAACAATCCTGCAAATCCTGTCACAAAGAATTTAAGAAAGAATACAAAAAAACTTATAGAAAAAGACCGATTCAAGTTTCTCCGGAATTGATCTCCTATCTGAAGGGACTCAGGAAATAAATTTTTGATTTTCAAAATATATAAAATTGAATCGTTGAAAAGTTTGTAAGAGAGAATTATACCGCGGTAAAAGAACTTTATTATGATGTCGTTTGGAATTGGCTCCCTCAAGACATACGGAATGAAATCGAAGAAAATTAGATTTTTCTAATTTAATGCGGGTTAAATTATCTTAAACTTCATGAGAAGATTGTTTTTCTACGCCAAAAACGTATTCCGAATTTCAATTTCCTAAGAACTTGTCCCAAAACTCGAAAAGAAAAGCGTAGGAGTTCCCGCGTTTCAAGTGCCCGACGGGTTTTAGGACCGTTATAAAAAATTTTTCCAAAAGATTTTTTTCTTGTACATTTTCAAGTTTTCCTATGATGACCGAGTTAATTCGAGGTCTGCCTATGAATTCAATTTCAAATCGTTTCCTAAACAAAAAGGAAGTTTTTAGAAAGGAAGAATTACGTAGAAAACATATGAGTTCCCTTCGTATCTCCGGCTTTCAGGTTAAGATTAGAAAGCAGAAAAATCGATTGCGAAGAAGTGAAAAGAGAACGCTTTGAGATATTGGAACGACCGCTTAAGCTTAGTTTTATATTATAAAAAGGAAAATTTATGCCGGACTTAAAAATCATCAGCCTTTATACGATGGCGATCTTATATATTGTAGCGGGAATACTCCATTTCGTATTACCAAGATTTTATCTGAGAATTATGCCCCCTTACATTCCTTATCCTGAATTTATAGTTTATCTTAGCGGTGTAATCGAAATAGGGCTCGGAGCGATGTTATTGTTTTCAGAAACGAGACAACTCGGAGCTTGGGGGATAATCCTTTTATTGATCGCCGTGTTTCCGGCAAACTTATATCATTATCGGTCCAGAAGAAAAACCGACCCTCCGAAATGGGCCTTACTTTTAAGGCTCCCCCTTCAACTTTTATTGATTTATTGGGCTTATATCTTCACCTAAAATTCAATTTTAAGAATATTCCGGAAAAATTAATTGGAATATTTTTTCAACTCTTCCATTCCGGGAAGATTACTCAGATCCGGAACGATTACGATCTCGATTCTTCGATTTGCGGAACGATTTTCGGGGGATGTATTCGGAAGCGCCGGTCTGGAGGCTCCCATACTCGCGGCGCTGATTCTCACTTCGGGCATCCCGGCCTTAATCATCGTGTGAAGAACGTTAAGCGCTCTTGAAGAAGCCAATTCCCAATTCGTATAACCTTTGATACCCGTCGGAGTATCATCGGTATGCCCTTCTATTTGAAAACGTTTTCCTTCCAAAGAAGCGAGTAAGACGGTCACTTCCCGAATCGCCGCAGTTCCCGCAGGTGATAAGAATGCGGAACCCACCGGAAAGAGAATGTCCGAGGAAAGAACTACGACCATCCTTCCGTCTATAATCTTAATTTTAAGTTTACCCGCGTCGATCAAGGATCGAAAAGCCGACATTAATCCTCTGTATTCCTGAATTCTTTGCTCCGATTCTTCTTGAATTCGTTTTAATTCGTCCAAAGAACGGGAAAGATCCCCTTTTTCTCCGAGAATTCTTTGGTTTTCCAATTTCGACTCTTCATAGGACTTTAGAAGAGATTCATATTTCGAATTAGAAACACACTGGGCCAGAGTCAAAATAACAAAAACAGGAAGAAACTTAAATTTCATGGAATTCCGCCGAAATGATATCTATTTTATTTGTCGGCGAATCCTAAAAAAACAAAAGATAGATGAATGAATAAAAAAATCTTTTCATCAAGTAAACACTTGAGTACACTACAGAAGAAGAGAATTCAAATGAACGAACCAATTTCCAAATCAATCGGATTTTTTCCCCTAATGCTCTTTTTGACGATTTTCCACCTTCCGAATTCCCTTACTCCTCAGGACACAACACCCGCCGGGACTTTCGTCTCGGGAAAATCCGTCGAAGGAAAAAGAGAACTCAGGCTTTATTTGGAAGAAGTCAGAAGAAATCTACGGGATTCCGGATACAGCATAGACAAAAAACATCAATTCAACGGCGCGGTCTTCAAGGGCAACTCTGTTATTTATAAAATTCATCTTCCATTTATCCAAGAAGAAGGAATTCAAAAATATAAATTGGGAATCGGCTTGGCGCACGACGACTCCGCTCATTCTTTTCTGGTTCAAATTTATAGAAGTGATAAAAAAGATAAAAAGATCGCGGCTATTTTTTCGGCGTATGCCGATCCGGTTTTCTTTTACGAGTTCGATTATACTAGTTCGGGCAATCATTTTTTAGTCGAAATCACTTTAGAAGATTCTACTTTAAACGTTGCCAATTTCGAACTTTTATTCAGCACCTTGGTAAGTTATCAATCCGACAAAAATAAAAAAGACGATAAACGCCAATATAATCCCAATCAAAATAATCCTGGCTTCGGACCTTATCCTTCCATCATTCCGAACGAGACTAGAAATTATTTTGAGGTTTTTAAAAAAGAATTTTGACGTTTGAATGATAGAATATTAAAATATTTGAAAAAGGTTTTAGGACCGTTCCGCAAATGGAGGTCCGTAATTCCGGAGTTAGCGAAAAAGTGTTAAGAAAAGACGGAAGTCCTCTATATCCCCTAAATAGAGACTATAAAAATTCGCGTGAAAGAATTTTAGAAGGAGCGGCGATTGCGTTTTCACGAAGAGGTTTTCACGGAACGTCCTTGAGAGAAATCAGTAAAGAATGCGGCTTAGAACAACCCAGTATTTATCACCATTTTCATTCCAAAGAAAATCTTTTTAGAAAAGCTTTGATTGCCACTCACCTACTCATTCTCAACGAGATCAGAAGGAAAGTCGTTCGAGATCAAGGTCTGCACGTAGAAGTAATTTCCATCTTCAAGGCGGTCGCCGAAATCGCAAAAACCTATCCTGATAGAGCAAGATTGCCTTTCAGTCTGATTTATTCGGCTCCCGTAAATTTACAAAACGAATACAGCGAAAAATACGGAAGCCAATATAGAAAATTACTCGAGGTCGCTTTTCAAAGGAACGAAAAGGTTCAAATGAAAGAAGAAAAACTTTCCCTTTGTGTGGATCTTTTACACAGCTTGATTCTCGCCTGTTCCGTGGAGGCTTTATACTTGGATCGAGTACGCGGTTTGGAGGAAAGGGTCCGGCTGATTTTGGAATTTTAAAGCCGTAACTTACAATAATTTTCTAATATTTGAATATTCAAAGTTTTGACATATAGAGGGCTTTCGCCTTGGTAACTTAGGCAGAACGCTTCCTATGGAGCGCGATCCGGGTTCCGTCCCTGGCGCTGCGATCCATAGAAAGCGGTAGCACTTTAGTTTCGCTCATAAAAAGATCCAAACTTTCCCTCTCAATTTTTGAAACGGAACGAGGCCGTAATTCCTTGAATCCGTCGAGTTCTCTCGGTTATCGCCTAACACTAAAAAGTAACCGGGAGGAATTCTACCCGCGTCTCCGATCGGAACGTTACCTTTGATCGCGGTCATCGGAATCATCGAAAGAGAAGGTGCGATTGTTTTAAAACCCGGTTTTAAGAACGTTTCTTGAAGAGGTCCGTCGTTGATTAGAACTCGATCGTTTTCAAAACGGAAATAATCCCCTGGAAGTCCGACGACTCTTTTCAAACTCAACTCTTCCTCAAGCCCGTCCAAAACGAGAACTTCGAAACGATTTACCCGACCTTCAAGGAAAGAAATTTCCCATTTTCCGATGCGGGCCGGAAAACCGAGTTTTGTGACTAAAATTAAATCCCCTTCCTTATAAGAAGGAGCCATTGAGTAGCCCGAAATGAAGTAAATTTGAAATAAAAAAATCCGTATCAAAAGAATCGTAAACAAAGAAAGAAAAACGGGAAGAATAATACGTGAGTATTTTCTTATATTCTCTTTCATTACGAGATTTTTCATAAGACCCTAATACATTCTTTCGAGTCATATTTAAGGTGGCAAATCGAAAAAGTCCGTTATGGAGATTGGATTTCTGTAAATCGTAAAAGACCGTGAACGTTCTTAATCTTGGTGATTTTCATTTTACCGGCAAATTTATTTTTAACGAACTCGGATAAGGACTTATCCCACTGATCTTCGATCAGGACAAACTTTTCGCCGGGATGTGATCGGAGAATTCGCGCCAAATCTTTCGGATCCTTGATCAAAAGAATCGTTTGAGAAAGATAATTGAGTCCGAACGTATTGGCGATATTGAGCTTTCGAGTGACGAAAACCTTTGACGAATCCCAGGGAATTTCCGATTGAATATGCGCGAGTTGGACTGAAATTCTTCTCATCAGTTTGATGACTCGTAAGTTTACGTTGAGAGAATATACGATTAGAACTCCGAAAGCCAAGAATATTATATTTTTATAATTCTTATTTCCGAACCAACTTCGTATCTGATTCTCTTTAAGTCGCCCGATCGGCATCGTATCTTTCGGTTCCGAAACTTTTTGCGATAGAAAATTCGTGTTTTGAAACAACTCGTAAATATTCTTCGGATTGTTCGGAATTTTTATCTCGTTCAAAAGCAATAGTGGGATAAAAACGCTACAAGTCAAATATCGGGAACCCCAGTCGATATTGGAATCGTTCGGAGTCAGAATACTCACTAAAATCAGATTCGAACCGAAAGTAAGAATCCAAATTTTAACGTTCTCGTTTGTTTTTTTCCATTTCCAAATACCGAATAGAACGATAAAAAAATACCAAGGACAATAACCCAACAAGCCCAAACGACCGTTTCCCGCAAAAAGCAAACTTCGAATGTTCGAAATTTTGATGACAACGTCTAGGTCCGCGATTGTGTCGTTCGAGGAGATCCTTGGGCCCAAAATGGAATCGTAATTTATATAATTATAAAGTACAAATATGGAAAATGACAACGCAAAGCCGAAGGAAAACGAAAAGATCCGTTTTAGTTTCCCGCGAGAATATCCCTCTTTAGAAAATAGTCCGATCGTGAACGTCGAACATACCAAACATACGACTAAAATCAAAATCTCCGGTCTATACCAACAGGCAAGACCGAACAAAACCCCGGAAAGAATCGTATGAGAAAAACGATTTTCGGAAAAAATGGGATTGTCGTCGTAAAGAATCAAAATTCCCGATAGAACCAGAGTAGCCGCAACCGCAACGTCCGAAAAAGAAATAAAATGATGAAACAAAGGAGTTCCGATCGCCGCGACGATCGGTATCAAAGTTCGTTTTGAAATTCCGTATAAAACGATCGTATATAAACCGAATAGAAGCGCCGATAAATATAAAATCCATTCCGGATGTCCGATCCAAACAAAAGGAACGGTGATCAGAGTATTTGCAAAAGGGAACGCTGCGATCTTATCGCCTTGAGGAGAATCGATCGTTTGAACGAAAAGGAAATTAAAATCGGAATCCAACCGCTTCCCTAAGTAGTAAACTTCTTGTGATTGAAAATCCGATTCAATCCAACCTTTCGCCTGAAGAATTTTAACGAGACTGTCGGAAGCGAAAGAGGATTTGGGAATCGTATAATACACGGCATAAAAAAAAATTCCCGCCGAAAGGACTGCAAAAAACGAACGGATTAGAAATCGTAAGGCGAGGCGTTTAAATTCTTCGTTAAGGTTCTTAAGTTTCATTGCATATATAAATCAGAGCTTGTCCTAAAAATTTTCACAATTCGACTACTTTCAACTTCCTGGTTCAAAAGGAAAGAAAACAAGGCTTAGGCAAATTTTAAGTTTTCCACTGCAAAAAAGGCCCCAAGCCGTAAGATTTCGTTCCAAGTAATACGATCCGTTGCGACAAAAGAGAAATCCTTTCGATAAATCCCCATACAAATTAAACGTTATGTTACGTTTTTTGAATTTAATGTCGCTTAGAATCGCAGTCCTACAAATCATCCTGACGAACCCTAATTTGTCACTTTCAAAAGATACGTTCGTAAAAAGAATCCTTTAAAGAACCCGATTTTTCTTTTCGAACTTTCATTCGGGATTCGATGGAAGACGTTTATCATAACGAGTGGCAACGACTCCCTTAAAGTTAGTAACGTGCTTTTCTTTCTTAAATTTTAGATTCAGTTTTTTTTCCAGAATCGCTTTCGATTCCGACGGTAAAATCATCGGTACCTTGTGCTCAAAATTTTTGAATTCTTTTTCGTTCATTTCAAAAATAGCTAATGAAGAAATCGAAGGTTCCGATCCGAGATTTTTTACGATCCGATCTAAATTCGTTTCGGAATTTAAACATAAAATCCTTCTGGAAAGATGATCCGATCCGGCGTGTCCGCAAAGGATCGGGTCCGTAAAAATCCAAAGAGAAGTTTCGTTTCGGGCGAAAAAATCCCGATAGATTTTTTCCTGCTTATCGGCGTGTTGTATGATTTTTAAAATTAAACCCGATATCAAAAAAGAAAAAACGACCAGAGAGACCGAAAGAATTTTCCAAACTTTGGAAGCGTGCGGTTTCCATTCCTCCCAAAGAATCAATAAGGGAATGATGACGAGTATAAGATATCTGCCGGTAATCGTAATACCGTCGTTCGGCGCCAGAATTCCGACTAAGGCCGTATTAAAACCGATTACGCTAAGGAGGAAGTCGATCCTTTCGTTTCTTTCATTTTTAAAAAAAACGTAATATACAATCGGCAGTAATAAAAAGGAGGAACAGAAAAATAATCCGAACTTCGGAATGCCGTCCACGTAGTTTACAAATGCGATCGAAAAAAATCGAAGAACCCTATCCAAAAGCGAGGCGCTATCGTTTCCGTAATTGAAAATGAATCTTACCCCCAATATGTGTCCGTAATCCCAAATATTCCAAAGAAAAAACAGAAACGCCGGAGTAAGAGCGAATAAAATCGCAAAAGGATTCAAACCTCCCGCTAAGAGTCTTATATTCCGCCTCGATATTATAATTTCAGAAAGTACTAAACTTCCTAAAAAAAGCAGCGCTTCCAACCGCAGCCAAATCGGGATCGAACAGGCGATTAAAGCGAAATAAAGATCCCGGGGTTTTTTCGAATCCCGATAACTAAGCCACCGGGAAAAACCGAAAGAATTGAAAAGAAAGTAGATCGAGTATTCGCTGAAATCCAAACACAATGCAAAAAGAATCGTGCCCCCGTAACCGAGTAAAATCGTTCTTTGACTTATCAGCATCCTTTTGGAAAGAAGATAGAGGGAGAGGATCATAAAAAAAGATAAGAACATCGGCATCCTTTCCCAAGTGACCCCGGCCGATCGAAACAATGAGGAGAAAAAGGAAAACGCAACCGGATATTGACCGATAAATTTTCCGCGAATTTCTTTTGCAAATCCGGTTCCCGGAAGAAAAAAAGCCTCGTGATGCGGATCCAATTCCTGAGCCGGATATTTCAGTTCTTCCGCTCGAAAACCGTTCTGAATCAAAGAATCGGTTTGCATGGCTTTTAAGGCGGAATCGGCGATATAACTGTTTTCCGTTCCGATCAGGATATGAAGAATAGGCACGATAAGGAGCAGAATCCATACGGCCCATTGTTCTTTGATTTTTTGTATCATCGTTTTGATTCAATCCTTGTGAGAAAATTACTTTGGAAACGGAGGTTTGGGGAAATTAAAATCGACCTTGCGGATATCCAAAAAACTCAAACACGTAAATTATTTTTTCTTAAATTATAAAAACTTAAAGTAATTTTATTTTTCTCGGTAGATCCCGTAGAGGATTTCGACGTTTCCGATATTCTTTTTGCTTACGATTTCAACGGATTTGATTTCGGAAATCGCCTCGGAATCGAATCGGTTTAGATAATCGATCATTCCTTCTTTCGTGTTCGGATCGTATTCCAAATTTTTCATTCCTTTCGTGTATTCCTTAGAATAGGCGAAGTATTGAAAAGAAATCGATTTGTCGTTTCGAAACGCTGAGATTTTTTTGAGCAGCTCCAAGAGTTCCGGAACTCCGACGGCTTGATAAGCTCTTCCTTGAAAATACAAACCTTCGCCCGCCATTCCTCCGATCAAACCGTTCTGAAAAACGAGCAGATCTTCCTCGGATTCTTTGCGGATGAATTCCTGAATTTCTTTCGTGTTTTTTGCAAAACCCTTTGTGGTCTTGTAATAGATCCAAGTCGGCAAAATGGAAATCGCAAGGAGCGCGTAGAACGGAATTCTCCAGACGATTTTTTTAGTTTGCAAAAACGAAAAAACCCTCGATGCGAGAACGAACAATCCCGGAAGACCCGGAGTTAAATAACGAGATCCGAATTCGGCGCCTCCGTCGTTAGGCGCCATACTTGCGGCCGCAAAAATTCCCAAAACGGACGAAAATAAAAGCGGCTTTTCTTTTTCGGAAAGACTTTTCCAGTTTTTTGAGAACGGAAAAAGAAACGACAAAAGGCCGACGAATAAAAACGGAGCGTACCCGAAAAGGCCGAGCTTAAGATTTCCATAAAATAAGAGATTTATAAAATTCTTAAATAGCTTGGAAGCGCCCGAGGAGCCGTAGTTTGCGTCGTATCTCGGACCGAGGGGAGAATGAAAAAACGACTGATTGAATCCGCAATAACCGCCGAACAAAAGTAAAAGAACCGCCGAGGTCAGAAAGAATTGTTTTCCCCTTTCGTCTTTTTTGGAGAACGGAAAAAGAAGAATTCCCTCGTACGCCCAATAAAGTCCGATAAAGATCAGATATTCCAATCTAAACCAATAACTGAGAGACAATAAAAATCCCCCGATCACGGCCGAAAGGATGGATCGATTTTTTTTGGATCTTTGATAGAGAACGATTCCGGACACAAAAAGAAAGAGTCCGACTCCGACGTCCATGAACAGATAAGCGTTCATAACGACCGGCGACAAAACGGAAAATAAAAAAATCCGCGAGGACGAAATTTCAAATTCCTTTCCGATCAGAAACAAAACGAGCCCGATCAACAGCGCGGATAGGAAGTAGATTCCGTAAACTCCTCCGAAAGGAAAAACAAACGCATAAAGAATTCCTAATGAAATCGGAAAGGCGATTATCTTATGGCCGTTTACGATCGACATCTTGAGCAGACTGAACTTCAGTTCCGGATCGAAGTCCCATCCCGGATAAAAAACGTCTAACGATCCAAAGGCGCTGAGATAGATCGATTTTCCTAAAATGAATTTTTCGTAATGATCCGCTGAAAGGAGGTATTTCGGAGGAATCGTCAAGTATAGAAAATACGAAAATAAAAACGCGGCCGCGACGGAAAAATATTTGTTTTGGAAGAATCGAAGGAGAGGAATTTTCAGTTTCGAGATCATTGATTTGTAAAATCCAAAATTCTAAGAATCAAAACGGAACTTTAAATCGGATCGTTTTCGATACGTTTGACGTAAAAGGAAACGATCGTATTATGGAAAAGAAGGTTCCGGATCGAAGTCAACTTATCGAGATTGTCTCCTAGGTCAATCTGCTTTCGACCGGAATAAAAAACCGTTTTGTAGACGATTCGAAAAACTTCGGATGTAAAACGTAAAGCGGAGCTTTGAGGAATTCTTGGAAGACCCGTTTTTTCATTGATCCGATCTTAGAATCGTGCAAAACTTGAAGTTATGCAGCAGGAAACGTCCACAGGGCAAAATGTACTGGGTCAATTTCTTTCACAAACGCCGGTAAAAACTTTGATCGCTCGTTATCGAACCGAAAGAGGAAAGATCCGAAGTTTTATGGAAAAACTTCCCCTTTATTCGAGCGCGCTCAAAGATCACGAATTTCAGAACGCGGATTCTCTATTGAGAAAAGAACTTGCTTCCAAGGTTTCCCTTCTCAAAGAACCGGTTCGGAGATTGGAAGAGACTTTCGTAGCCGCAAGAAAATTGGAGCTGATCGGAAGCAGTGAGATTGCGGTTTTACTGATCGATAAACTTACCAATACGATTCAATCCGCAGGATACGGACTGAGCGGACTCGGAACGGGTTTCAAAGCGACAGCCGAAGAACTGGAAAAACTTGCGGAATTCGACTTTTCCCTATTCAAAGAAGTGGAAATCATCGAATCCAAAATCCGGGCTCTCAAGGTAACCGCGGATTCTTCGGTTCAAGAAGTTCGAAATGTAATCGGCGACGTCCGTTCCGCTTTGGACGGATTGGAAAACGCGTTTCGGTCCAGAAAGGAATTGTTCACGAAACTCTGAGATTTCCGGGCGGGTCTTACTCGTTGTCGAAGAACCCCGCGCGTATAACATACGACAATTTTAATTAACGATAAAGGAATAAATCATGGCATTGATTGATGTAATCAAATACGAAGGGCAACCCGGAGAAATCGTCTGGAAATTTCCAAGAAACGATATCAGTTATTTCGGTCAACTTATCGTAAACGAAAGTCAGGAAGCGGTTTTTTTTAAGGAAGGAAAGGCCCTCGACGTATTCGGTCCCGGAACGCATAGTTTAAAGACCGGAAACATTCCGATTTTGGAAAAACTCGTAAACTTACCGTTCGGCGGACAAACTCCGTTTACTGCGGAGATCGTTTATGTAAACAAGTCCGTGATCAACATGACCTGGGGAACTCCGGCCCCGATTCAAATCGAAGATCCGAAGTATCATATCACTTTGGGTTTAAGAGCATTCGGAAATTATAATATAAAGGTGATCGACTCCAAGTCTTTCGTAAACACGGTAGTCGGAACCCAACACCGATTCGATCACGACGGGGTCGATAAACTTCTCAAACCGATGGTCGTGACTAGACTCAGCGATTTTATCTCCGAAGTCGTATTAAAAAACGGGGTTCCCATCACTCAAATCTCCCAGCATTTGGAAGAAACCTCCGCCGCCGGTAAAACCAAAATCCAGCCGGATTTTCAAAAATACGGACTCGAGGTCGTGGACTTTTTCATTCAATCGATCAACTTCGATCAGAACGATCCTAACTTTCAAAAAATCCAGAAAGTCCTCACCGATAAATTTGAAATCGATACGATGGGAAATATGTATCAGCAAAAAAGAATGTTGGATATCGGCGAGGCGGCGGCGAGCAATCAGGGCGGTTCCGCAGGAGAAGGAATGAGTGCGGGAATGGGTCTCGGAATGGGAATGAACATGGCGGGAATGATGGCCAACATGATGGGACAAAATCAAGGCGGCGCTAAACCTGCTGCGGAAGACGCGACCGCAAGACTCGCCAAGTTGAAGACCCTTCTCGACGGGGGTTTGATCACTCAGGAAGAATTTGATACCAAAAAAAAGGACATTTTGAATTCTATCTAAAATATGGTCTCCACTCTTACCCGATACAAAGCGGAATTTGAATGTATTAACGACTCTTGTAAAACTCGATACGATCTGAACGAGATCGTCTACGAATGTAAAAAATGCGGAAGTCTTCTCCAAGTTTCGCACGACTTGGATGCGCTGAAAACGGTATCGGGACAAGAGTGGAAGGATCAATTCGATTTACGCTTTCGTTCCGTAAAGTTTCCGAATTCTTCGGGAATCTGGAACAAAAGAGAATGGGTTCTTCCTCACATCGAAGATAAGAATATCGTAACGTCCGGAGAAGGACTCACTCATCTTTTTAGTTCCGATCGATTGACTGCAAGCCTCGGGCTCGGAAGTTTTTACGTTAAACAGTGCGGGATCTCACACACGGGTTCATTCAAAGACCTAGGAATGACCGTCTTATTATCTCAAGTAAAACACATGATCTCCTCTGGAGTTCCGATTCACGCGGTGGCGTGTGCGAGTTCGGGAGATACATCCGCGGCGCTTGCGTCTTACGCTGCAAAGGCGGGAATTCCCGCGATCATCTTCTTACCGGCGGGAAAGGTTTCGCAGGCTCAGCTCATTCAGCCCGTATCGAACGGGGCCAAGGTCATAGCCCTCGATACGGACTTTGACGGATGTATGCAGATCGTCAAAGAAGTGACTCGGGAAGCGGGGATTTATCTCGCAAACTCGATGAACTCTTTGCGGATCGAAGGACAAAAAACGATCTCGGTTGAGATCACTCAACAGTTGGAATGGAAGGTTCCGGATTGGATCGTAATTCCGGGAGGAAATCTCGGAAACGTATCCGCTTTGGGCGCGGGGTTCGAGATGATGTTTTCTTTGGGGCTCATCGATAAACTTCCAAGGATCGTTTTGGCTCAAGCCGAACACGCAAACCCGTTGTATCTTTCTTACTTAAGGAATTTTGAAAGTTTCGAACCCGTCGTCGCTAAGACTACTCTTGCATCCGCGATTCAAATCGGAAATCCGGTTTCCGTCCAAAAGGCGATCAAAACTCTCAAGAAGTTTAACGGAGTCGTGGAGCAAGCCGCCGAATCGGAGTTAGCCGATGCTGCGGCCAAAGCGGACCGATTCGGTTTATACAATGATCCGCATACGGGAGTGGCGCTGGCGGCTCTGAATAAACTCGTCAAAAAAGGAACGATCGCAAAAGGTGAAAATGTGGTCGTCATTTCGACCGCTCACGGACTGAAATTCACCGAATTCAAGTTGAAATTTCACGGAGGAGAAATCCCCGGAACGGATTCAAAAATCGTAAATTCCATTCATAAAATCGAACCGAAAACGGAAAAGGTCGTCGGTTTAATTCGAGAATTGTTACTTCTGAAATAAATTTCTTAAAAACTTCGGCTGCCTTGCGGGGTTTCCGCTCAAACATTTGGAAACAAACCCAGCTTCTACGTTTTTAACTTGAGTTCTATGTAAAAAAGATTGGGCGAATCCAGCCCCATTTTTTTCCGTAAGAAAAAATGGGGCTGGACCGCGCTTTCTGCTCTAATCAACAAATTGATGAATCATCCGAAAATCGAAATTCTTTCGTTATTGCCAATTTGTTGATTCCGCGACAATCGCTTTCGCATCGGTTATACCGAGCTCGGATTTTTTTAAGACTTTTTTTTAAAAATCTTTTTTTTTCATCGAAAATAGTAAGTTTTTCGTCATATCTCTAATTCATGGGGGATTTTCACGATCTATCGGCCGATTTTCAAATGGAAGTCGATTCCGCAATTTCAAAAGAAACCCCCATTTCCCTAATCACGTATGTACTTACCCAAAGCGGTGAGAAAAAACTGAGATACATCATTCACGGAATTCTAACTCGGTACAATCGTATGGATCTCTCCGAACTTCTATATACTTCCGCCAAGGAACTGATCGTTAATGCGACAAAGGCCGCGATTAAACGAATCTTATTTAAGGAATCGAAATTGGATATAGAATCCGCGGAGGATTATATTCGAGGAATGGAATCCTTTCATAATAGCTTAAGCGACAAAAAGTTTCCGTTTTACAGGGAGAAGATGAAGGAACACGATCTTTCGATCAAAGTCACCTTTTATTTCAATGAGGATCGAATCATTTTGAAGGTTCTGAACAATTTTCAACTCACCGATCAGGAGGAAAAGAGAGTGCGGGAAAAGTTCCGAATTTCGAGAGACTTCGACAATCTTTTTGAATTTTTTATGAAATTCGGAGATTCCACGGAAGGAGCGGGGCTTGGAATCACGATGGTGGAAATTCTGGTGGCTCAGAGCGGATTTGACAGACACTTGTTTACGATTTACAGTAAGAAAGGGGTTTCGCAAACTGTTGCTAGAGTCGAAATCCCGCTCAAAAAGGATTACATTCCTAGAAGGCTAAAGTTCGCCAGGGAACAAAATTTCGCTTCTAGCGTGTAGAACGAGGATGAATGGAACCGAGTAATCAAGTCAATAAATTGCAGGAACAAGCGAATCTTATGAATCTCGCTCTTGAATCCGTACTGACGGAAGAACAAGCAGTGGAATTGATTCAAGGAAAGATAAGGGACGCTTACCTTTTAAAAATCAGAATCGATATCGAGAACAGAAGCGGCGCGGTGATCGCTTTGGTCAGCAAATATAAGAACGAAGTCATCGAAATTTTTTCCCTGTTTTCAAACTCATCATTGATTCGTAAGATCCGAAGTTTTGAGGATTCCGCCGCGTTTGCATTGGACATGGTGGAAGCGGCAAAGTCGGAACCGTTCGATCCCGGACTTTCCGACAGTATCGGAAGAATCGTATATTCCAAACTGACTAAGGCGGTACTCGAATCTTCCTACACAAATTGGGATAAAAACGACGCTTCGAGTCTCGTGAATATCTTAGAGAATCAAATTAAAACATCATTAAAAGTGAATATTGTTCGGATTCAGGCCGATGCAGAATTTCTGTCCAGTTTGAAATTCAGAGCAAAGAACGTTTTTACGGGGATTCTTCCTTCCGTCAATCGACCCGTGGAAGAACCTTCCATCGGTCAAGTGCCCGAAAGCCAAGAAAAAACTCCCGTACAAAGACAAATCGAACAGTTTCGTAAACCTTTCGGAAGAGTTATCCTTTCCAAAACGGTTCTTGCTCCGGTTGGGGGTGTGGATTTCGACGAGTTAACGGAAGGGGACAGACTTTATTTTCAGTTACCGACCGGAACCATGGATGAGAAGGCTATGGCTAAAACCCTGGGTGGTATTGACGAAGACGGAAACCTCAAAAACGTTGTCGGGGAATTTATCGGAATCGCTACCGGAAAGGGAGAATATCATATCTTTGCAAAAGGACCTTCCGGTGTTCTATTACAAGCTTTCGAAGAACGTCCCGTTCGACTTGCAAAAGTCAAAAGTAAAACGTCAAGTTCGGCTCCCGCATCTAAATCGGACTCCGGAGGCGGCGGTTCTCTGGGAATCATCATCGTCGCGGGTGTGGTGATCGTTGTCGGATTACTTGTTTTTTTGATTATGAAATAGGAACACATCCCACCAAACGATCCTCAGATTGTGCGGAAAGACCTGCGTTTTCCGCCGAACTGTAAACCCGAATCTTTTCCGCGTCACAATTGAAGACACTTGTTCAAATTGAGTTCGTTCTTAAAAGCTAGGAACTCCTAGGTTTTTCAGAGAACGGTAACTCGGATCTTTTCGCGCCGTAATGAATAAAGATGTAAAGCCCTAACGCCTAATCACTAACTCCTAGCCAGTTGAAAAGTGGGAACTCCAACGTTTCCGGCGGCGAGGATTGGGTTCTCGGGATTAAACTTTACGTGCAAACAACATCTTTGATTGTATTCTTACAAAACCCGAAAATCCTACAAAAAATCCATGTTAGAAGTCGCCCTAATCCTATTGGCCCTATCCTCTATGAGTTCTCTCGGATTGGAATTGATTCCGGAACAATTGAGTTCGATCTCGAAAACCGCGCTCACCGGTCTCGGAGTTTGCTTTCTCAACCTAATCTCTTTGCCGATCATCGCATTCTTACTTTGCAGAATTTTCGGGCTTTCGCCCGCGATCAGCCTCGGAATTTTTCTCTGCGCTTGTTCGGGAGGAGGAGCTTCAGCCGGACTTTTTATACTCAAGGCAAAAGGAGCGCCGGGAACGGGCGCCGTATTGCTCAGTCTTTTGAATTTTACGAGTCTGTTTACCGCGCCTTTGCTGATCACACTCTATTCGGGAAGTTCCTTTTCGGAAATCGGACAGTCGTTTTCTGCACTTCCAAAACTACTCGGGATCGGATTGCTCTTCTTCGGACTTCCCTTGGGAATCGGACTTTGGATCCGAAGAAAACAGGAAGAATTCTCTCGAAAAATCCTACCCATTCTATTAAGAATCAGTAATATATCTCTGGGATTTTCGATTCTTTATTTGGGAATCAAATACGGACTGGAAATTTTAGAATTCGGGATTTTGATCTGGATCGTACTTTTTCTTTTGATCGGAATTTCGTTTACAAGCGGGCTCTATCTTTTTCGGGAAAAACCGGAGGACAGAAGAAGTATCGGAATCGTAAGCGGAATTCGAAATCTTTCTCTCGCGCTTTTACTCGCGCAGGAGCAGTCAGGGGATCCCAAAGTTTTGATTACAATTTTACTTTACGGATTTATTATGTATTTGATCGCGTTTCCGGCTTCCGTCTTTTGGAGACGTTGGAAGAATGTTCCGATTTAATTCAAAGGAGATATAAAATTGTATTTCGTTCTTCAATACAAAAGTTTTAGCGTAAGGGAAGCGCGTTCTCTCCAAAGACCTGAGATGCAGAAACAAACGAATTTCGACGAAGGAATTCAATTCTCCAATCCTCCTGAATCCATCGATTTTACGATGCGTCCCGAAGATCAAGGGGAACTCGGCGATTTTGTCATAACCGGTCTTCCTGGATTAGTCATCTCTAAAAAATTTAAGGATACTTTAGATGCAGCCGGAATCAAGAACATACAATATATACCGGTTAGGATCTACGATTCTCAACATAAAAGCTATCGTACCGATTTCTTCGTTGCAAATATCATCGGAGTTGCGGATTGTATCGACTTCTCCCGAAGCAAACTTACGATGAGAGCCGCTTTTCCGGATAAGATCCGTGAAATTCACAGTCTCCATATCGACGAATCGAAAACAAATGATCTTCCGATCTTTCGGTTACAAAGAAGAATAACACTCGTATTGATATCGGATTCGCTCAGACAAATTTTAGAGTCTTCGGATCTCCAAGGAGTTGAATTTACGCCTGCCGACGGATATTCCACCTAAAGAATTCTCGAAATATAAATTATATTTATTGAATATAGTTTTAGACTCCAGGGGAGAATTTTACGATTCTCCCCTGGAAAAGGTTTAAGCGGCTTCTCTTTCCCTTCTTCCGGGTAAACCGTCGAACCGAACCGTGTGTCCGATTACTTTCAGTTTACTTCGATTGCTTCCGTCCTGCGCCTTCCATCGATCCTGACGAAGTTCTCCGATCACTGTTGCCTTTTTTCCTTTCTTGAGATATTCGTGCGCGTTCACGGCTTGACGATCCCATAATTCTATCTCGACAAAGGAAACCTCGCCCGGTTCTTCCGGCGTGGATTTATAGTCGTGATTGACCGCCAGAGTGAAAGTGGCGACGCTCTTACCGCTGTTCAAGGTTTTGATTTCCGGATCGGCAGTAAGATTTCCGTCCAAAATGATATGCGCTAAATTTTTCATTCTTTGTACTCCTGTTACGAGGAAAATTTTCTTCCTCACCGATAACGGTTCCCGGTAAGAATCGAACGGAGCGTAATTTTGGATTTTTTTTAGACAATATGGCGCACCTTCTGGGCTTGAAAACCGTGCGTTAGATCAAGCATTTACCACAAAACAAGAAAACCAACAGAAGGAACTAAAGTGAAAAGAAAAGTATATATAGAATTGGATGTCCACAAAGAAACGATTCGTACGCGTATTTAACGGGCAATTCTAAGGAACTGGTGAGAGAACAACAGATAAAGCATAATGAGGGGCAGATTAAAAAATTCATCAACAAACTAAAATCGCGAACCAAAAACTCATGAATGCCTTCCTGAACTCAATCTCACTCCCTACGGGTCGTTCGATAGGTCGGCGTGAGACTTTAGTTTCTTCGAGCGTCAGTAGAAGCGAGACGTTTTACTGATCTCTATAAAATTGAGTACCGTTAATTTTTATCGCAAAACACTGATTCCATGCAAAATATTAGGTATCTTATTATATAGTTAGAAAGATGTGGGAACTCCTTCATATTTCTTTGAGATTTTGGAGCGAATTCTAATTTTATAAAAAGGAATAAGGATTTTTATAAACAAGTCAATAATTGATCTCCGGATTGATTCTATTCAAAAAATTCCCAAGTAACTTTAAAAAATTTGAATGGAACTGTAAGAGTGATCAGAGAGTTATTTGGAATATTTCATTCAATTTAGAACTTTTGGAGTTAGAGTAAAAAGACCAATAACGCGCCGCCCGCTTTACTCTCTATTACCGCCTGGCAGCACTCATCATTGGGTCGGGAAAAGAAATGACATATTACTTTTAAAGAATGTTTGAAATTACAATATCTTGATAAGTTGAAATATATTTCCGATCAAATTCTGGCAAATTGAGAGTGTTAGGTAACGTGTTGATGCAAAAAAATTGTAAAAAGAACAACAAAGATGAAGCTATCGGAATTTCCTTGACCGTATACTATCGAATATTACTTTTTTCAAAATTTATGTGACTTACGGGGCGAAGCTATGGGTTCGCTTGCGTCGTATTTTAAAAATTACTATACATTTAAGGCCCTTCAGGAAAAATCATGGGTAAACGTCCAAACCGCCTAAATGAAAGAGAATAGCGACGCGGAAGAAATCGAAATTTCTGAAGCCTCTTGCATTCGATTTAATTTTCTGAATACTTGAATTAATACTTTCCGAACCAGCGTTTGTGATTCGATGAGCGAAGTAGGTAAGGATATATTTAATGTTTTTATAAAGCATCTTAGCGACTTTAATAATAGGTTTAAGTTTAGAATGAGTAGCCCAAAAATACCAACGTTTGAAAAACTTTTCCGCATTACCTTTATAGCTGTAAGACCAAAAATAACGAAAGGCTTCTTTTATCTGCCATCCTTTCCCGACTTTATACAGATTTAGTTTAAGAGAATTGAAAGCTTCCTTTTGCTTATCAGAATAATTTTCTTGGTTCGTTAACCATAGGAATTTCGTCCCGGAGAGAGTTTCATTGTTTACACTACGCAGCCTGCGATTCTCATCTTTCCAAATGTTAGCCACCGCTTCATTCAAATATTTTGAAATAT
>NZ_ANIK01000108.1 GCF_000347175.1 Leptospira alstonii serovar Sichuan str. 79601 | reverse complement strand
CGGTAAAGAAGCTTACAAGAACCGAGAAACGATCGATACGGTAGTGACCGTGGCAGCAGTGGTCGGAGCAGCGTTTAGTTTTGGAACGTCCATGGCTGCACTTGCGGCCTACAAGGTGGCGAAAGGCGCGACGGAAGGCGGCGTCTACGGCGCGTTAGCCGGACTTGCGAGCACTGCTGGAACGGCGGCGAGCATAACTACGGGAGGTGCGATCGGTTTTGATTGTAGCTACAGTTACGCCGACGGTTTCGGAGCGAGCGTCGGAGGCGGTATGAAAATAGCGGCAGGCCTTGGAATCGGCGCGACACTTAGTTACAACGAACAATCCGGGTTCGGAGCAAGCGTGGGTTTGCAAGCTGGATCTTCAACGTTGAACTTGAATGCGGGACTGAATTATTCCCAACGAGACGGTGTTTCGGCTAACGTGAACGTAAGTTACGGATTGGGCAAGAACCCGAAAGCGGGTTTAAGTTTAGGTATGAGCTACAATCGACAAGACGGAATGGGCGCGAGCGCGGGTCTTACTTCCAGAAGCGGTAGTTTGAAAGACATGGGAGCGAATATTACAAGATCCGAATATGGCGGATGGGGAGCAGACGTTTCGTCCAAAGAATACGGTCCTGGTAAATTCAGCGGTGGTCTTTCCTACAATCAACGAGACGGTTTTACCGCGAGCTTGAACGTTTCGGGTACAAACGCCCTCAACTTGAACTCGAAGTCCGGTTTGTCGTCTAACACTGATTTTATCGCTCAATATTCTATGAACCGAGGTATGTCGGAGGATTCGGACTCCGAGTCGAAGGCTGCTCAGGAAAAAAATAATTCTGAACAAGGAGCCCAAATTTTGGAAGGTGCGGGCGTGGCTAGTCAGAGAAGAGAGGGAGAAGGCGGTCATGTGACCGGTTTTAGTGATGATGACGGACCGACTGCACATGGAGCACCGTCGTCTCATGGTCCGGATCAGGTGATTGCGTCATCGGGTTCTGTGGGTCCGGATGGGGAATCAAACGGCGGAGGAAAGCGTCAACTTTCTGCAAATGACAAGGCTGCTTTCATGGATAGCTGGCAGACTGATTCGAGATCTCAAACCGATGCTCATATAGCGAATTTGAAATCGCAGGGATATGACACTTCTGAGATTGAAGGTAAGGTGAAGGCGTATCGTGACAGCAAGGATTCCAAACCCGGTTATATTCCTTCGAACAAACCGGGATCTGAAATCGTTGTCACCGGTAGTAGAACTCCTTCCCTCGGTGAAAGAGCGAGTTCTTTGTTTGGTTCGATTGCTGATGGTGCTAAGGGTTTGTGGAATCGTGTTACGGGAGGCGGGACACATACTGGCCCCGCACATTATACCCCTGTGATTGGCGATACGCTAATTTACAAACTGCACAAGGAAGGCCCTGGCTTTAGTAGTAATTCTGGCCAAAATGGAGCGGACGACCATCGTTATGGACAGAAACCACTTGTGGACACGGTTTCCAATACCATTAATGAATGGAGGAAAGCAAATCCAGATTATCCGATAGTGACAAACGACCTAGGTTACAAGTCGGGAGGATATGATCCACGTGCAACCGGTACTCAGGCCGCAAAAGATGCCGGATATTACCAGCATCATAATAATGGAAATGCGATAGACTTGTCTTACATGTCCACACCCGGAGTTGAATCGACCGGCCGGAACTACAATGAAAATAAGGCCTACGATCGAGAAAAAACCATTGAATACATCAAAACGATTTCTAGAAATATTCCGGAAGGAGTTGGAAACTACAAAACAAATTTTGTAAAATTCAATGATCCTGCAGTACATGAATATTTTGATAAGAATAAATTGCCGAATTTACATCTTGAAAAAGATAAAAAAGGATCGATGCACAGCAATCACTTGCATTTGCAGTTAGGCTTACCAAAAGTAAATTAAAGGAGACATGAGAACATTATGATATTTAGAATACTACTGATTGGTTGTATTTTATTGAATTCTTGCGACAAACTTGGAAACAAAGAGGAAACGAAAGTGAAGACATATACGAAGCAAGAGAAACTAAAAATGTTAGATGTGATGCTTTCGAAGCTTTTGAAGGACATTCAAGAGAAGAAAAACTTTACTCCTTTTTTAGAAGTAAGTGATGAACACAGTGGATATACTATTAGTGTAGGGGAAAGTTTGGGTGATGAATTGGTTGGTGGTACTTTCCAAAAAGAAGGGTTTAGTACATTAGAGAAATACGTTACCGTTGAAGAAGTTGTGCGTCTTTTAAAAAAGGGGAGCAAGGGCGGGATTAGCGAAAGTGGTGATAGCCTTTCAATAATGTTGACCGTGAATCGTTTTGAATATGATTTGCACTTCTTTTTTCCCGAAAAAGAAGGGAGATGGATTGAACAAAATTTTTCAAGATTGAGGCCGGAGAGGGATTGATAACAAGTGAATGACAGGGCTCCCGGCACGTTCCGAGTGAAAACTGGACAAAGCGGTTCACAATAGTGAACCGGGGCGGAAGTAGCATTGGAATGTGAAGAGAAACATCATATTATAAAAGTGTAAATGATATTGGAGTTAATTTTCCGATTTTAATCCCGTTTACTAACAAACACCGCAGGATGTAACTCTGTTTTCTTCGTATCTTTGTTTTTTGGCGTTCATCGATTGTTCTTTTAACAAATTGGAATCAACGGATTTACCTTCGTAAATTTCCTGTGGGGTGAGAAGATAACGGCCTGCTCTGTTGGGTCGTTCTTGATTGTAAACAGGAATCCATTCCGATAATTTTTGAATCAAAGATTCTCTATTAGGAATCTCTAAATGATGAAGGCACTGATACTTAGTGATTTTGTGAACCGCCTCAATAGGACTGTTGGAAAAAGAAACGTCTTTACCAGCGGTGATTTTGTTGATGGGAAGATTGTTCTCAAAAATGAGCCTGTCCAGAGCGCCTTGATTTTCCGGTCCGCCGTCGGTCATCAAATGAACGAAAGAAGATTCTTTGGAGAGATTAACATTGATTAAAGGAAAAAGATCGGGTAAGGTCAACTTGGAAAAAGAGGTTTGATACTTGGAAACGGCCTCCTCGACTAAAGAAGCACAAACGTCGCTGTCAACTTGGTGAGCGACTTTAAACCCTAAAATCATCTTAGAGAAGTTATCAATCAAAACGTAAATATGAGATTTGATGTTGTCTTTGGTGACAAACTGAGTGATATCGCAATGCCAAACTTCATTGGGACGGGAGGTTTTAAAACCTTCTTTTTTTAACTTCTTAAACTTGTTTGAAAAGAGTTCGGGACGGAGGACTCTGGCCCATTTGTAAAAGGAAGAAAGACCGCAATGGAGAATGTCATTTTTTCGAGCGTATCCCCAAATGGAAGAAAGAGGCCAAAACAAAACGGCCTTTTCCAAAAGAAGATTTTTTAAAGAATCGATTTCCTTTTTTGAGATCTGACCGACAAACCTCTTGTGGCAGAGGTTTCCCAAGGAACTACTACACCTGAACCGAACTTGGAAAAACCAACTGTGAAAAGTGGACTTGGAAATATGAAACTTCCTTAATGTTCTTTTAAAACCGAGGTCGTCCTTTACTCTTTGAATGGTACGAACGATTTTTTCCTTAACTTCAATCGAGTTTTTCATTTTTTTCGGAAGAGATTTAATCTGAAGAATACAGAGTCTGATTTTTGCCATTGCAATGATAGCTTTTCGAACGGTTTCCGAATTTTCCAAGCGGATGGCAAGAGAGTTGGCTTCTCTTTGAAGATTGGGCTCCAGCCCGTTAAAACAAAACCCGTGGATATGACGAAAGGATTCGGGATCTTTTTTTTTGAGAGAGTGAACTGTTGATTTTGGAAATTTTTTGAGTTCTTGATCGGATACGTTTCCGTTAGCGACTCGAAATTTCCAAGCCGTGTCAAAGATGTTTCTTGTTTTTTTGAGTTTCACAGAGTCTGCCGCATGCGAGGAAACGTTTTGGACTTTCATATCCATCTATGTGAATATATCGTAATGATAGAATCACAAATTAAATCTTTTTTGCATGAAGGATGCAATAATTGTTATACATCTTGAATAAAAAAGAGATGAAAGTGATTATGTTAGTTGACACAAATCACAAAGTTTTGCAATCTTGTTCGAGCAAATAACGATTTTCCCGCGTGAGTAGTTATCTTGTAGCGGCTCGAATTGTGTGCTGAGAGATATGAATAACTTAGAATACGTATACGGCCAATCTGTGATGGAGAAGCGTACGAGACGGTTGATGTTTGTGGATATTCAGATATCCGAATCCTTGGTACAATGTGTGTATTTCGCGAGTGGTAGATTGAACGTAGTCGAGCTGGGAATTGACGAGATCGAACCGAAAGAGGAAGAAACACGAG
>NZ_ANIK01000107.1 GCF_000347175.1 Leptospira alstonii serovar Sichuan str. 79601 | reverse complement strand
AATGCCTTACTTTCCGAAATCTTTCTGTAGACGTCGTCTTTAAAATGAACGGGATCGTCTTCGGTAAACCCGACGACTAACGAGAGATTTCGTTTTCATAGTTTTGCAGAAAAAAATACTGAAGGAAGTTTTGTAAAGGAAAAAAGCAAAAGCACATAAAAATAATATGATATACTAATTTAAAAAATGAAATCCTCATTTTCACCGGGACTTAGTTTTCCTGAAATAAAAACTGTGCACCGCTAATTCCAAAATAAATTAGTAATATATAATATACAAAAGAAGGCGATATATGATACGAACGAATGAATATGAGAGAATACGGGAGCGGACGTTGAAGGAACTGGACGCGATGCTTGAGTCCGGAGGAGAAGGGCTTTCTGTGTGGCATCTGATGTATATCCAGGACGAGCCGGAACCTAAGTATTACCCATTGATAGAAGCGAGTTTGCGAAGAAAAGAAATCGACCAAGTCATAGCGGGAGCTTACTTAGCGGTTTCTTGGAAACTGAAAGAATTTGCACCGCTATTGCTTTTGTGGGACGGAAAGGGAGAAGCGGAAAGAAGTGTAATGCAGGCGATCCATACGTATCTTTCCGATCGCAAGAAGACGCTTGCGGAAATTAAAGAAGGATCGCCTGGGATGTTCGAGACGGTGAAAATAATGCACAATATCCGCAAACCGGACGCTTTGGACTGGGAGATATTATTATCATCTTTCGATCTGCTATTGGGAGTGGAAGGGAGCCATAACTTCCTGTCGGATTTAGTGTATGCATCGGCTCGAATGCTTGAGTCTCAGACTCCGAGCCCGGAAATAAAAAAGGAATTACGAAAACGATTTAACCGATTGGATCCGGATATGCCCGTCGATGATCCGTTTTTACATGAGGAACTTTTAAAACGTTTTCGAGCTTATTTACTTTGATCAATTTTTCCGCTCGAACCGATCATTATACATCGGGCTTTCATTTTTGATAAAAAGACCGGTGAATATCCCCAAAACATAGCACGATCAAAAACAAACTTCCACCAGAATGCATCAAATTGCCATTTTAATGCATTTTACGAAGGATCCAAAGAAAAAGAAATTCAATTTCATTCATAGAATGAAACATTATACATTTTAAAATTACTATTTTCTAAATCAAAAACCTGTCGATATTTGAATCAAGAGTCTAAACCGGTGAACTCTCAGATTCGATATAAAGACGAACGGCAAAAAGAGTTAAGAACAGAAACACGACTATAAATTATTAAAATTGCATATTCTTGTAATGTAAAGTCCTAACCGCCAGAACTAAAACTCACGACCGCTTGAAAGGTATTTTCCAACTTGAAACCAAAAACTGCAAATTTCTTAGCCGACGAAATCACCTCAATCATGAAAACATTGAGGGAAAACACATACAAAGGAGGAAATCGCTTCCTCCTTGACGGGCATTTGGAAATCGGAGGATTACTCAGCCGTGAATTCAGTTCGGATGTATTGGACGGCAAAAGTAGTCAGAAGATGAAAAACCTGACGGAAAAAATTTCCAAACAACTGAACGAAGGATTTTCGAGAAGAACCCTTTATTATGCCCTTAAATTTTATCAAAGCTATCGAAACAAAAAATTGGATTATCGCCTTGGCTGGGGTCACTACAGAATTTTAGCCTCCATTTCGAATTTAACGCAGAGAAAGAAGTTAGAGAAAGAGGCTGCGGAAAACAATTGGAGTCGCGAGATATTAGAAAGAAAGGCTCGGGAGGGCGGTTACTACGGCGGAATGAAAAAAATACTCTGGAAACGTCCCGATGGCGACATCTTTCATTACAAAATCGTAAATAAGGACATCCAAACCGAAAAAACGCTTTGGATTGACTTCGGCTTTCACTTTTACAAAAAAGTGGATGAAAAAGGTTTTGGTGAAAGCGACATTGTGGCGCTTAACGTGGAAAAGAAGGATTGGAAATACGAAAAACAAAACCCCGATTCAAAATCGCTTCTTTATCATTATCTCGGAAGTTTAGAGAGAGTGATAGACGGAGACACATTGTTAGTCCAAATGAAATTGGGTTTTGGTATGATCTTAAGAGAAAGAATCCGTTTGTTAGGTGTGAATGCTCCGGAACTTGGAAGTCCTGAAGGAGAGGAAATTTTTTCTTCTTTGAAAAAGAAACTCAAACCCGGTAGTAGTCTTTTGATTCGAACCCATTTCGAGGACAAGTACGGAAGATATTTAGGCGATGTTCTTTATTCAAGAGAGAAGAATGCGGACTTTAAAAAATTAAAGACCGAAGGAATTCATTTAAACGAAGAACTTGCGAATTTGGGTTATTGATACGATGAAGAATGTATTCACTTATTGTTATATTCCCGAAGAGTGATGGATTTGAAGACTTAAAAATACAATATTACATCCTTTAAATCGAAAGTTTAAGAGAAGATTAAAAAAGTAACCGGTTTTCGTTTTTGATTTGTTTTTTGAGGAAAAAAAGCTGATTTTTCTTGAAAATGGGACAATAATCGGGTCTAAAAAGGGCTAAAAACCATAGAAATTTACCGGAAAATGTTAAGAAAATTGACAAAAAATATCATTACTATACCTTAGTGACAGGATATCCTTTTATGTTACTCGAAAATCGTTTATTTCAGCTAAATATTGATTCTGAAAAATTCGCTTTGACTTCGAGCAGAAAAGTGTGCACCACCGGTGCACACTTTTCAAACCCACCCTCCGTTTTCAATTTCTTGGACGACAACCTCATTGGGTCCGGGCCTTTTTCCAGCAAAATTTCCCGGCGAAGGGGAAGCGGAATGCCGAGCTTGGTTGGACCATTAAACATTTTTAAATTAAAAAAACAGCAAGCTCGGAATGAAGCGCGGGGAATGCTTTCCCCGCCCCTAACATCTAATTCCTATCCACTAACCCCTTGGAATGAATACGATTTAGCGAATTTGAATAACAATGAATTTGTCACAAAGACGATTCGAGATAATGTGAGCGGAAGCGTAAACGTATCCAAAATATTTAGAGATCCGTTTGGAAATACGATACGCACGGAAACGAATACAGCCGTATCGGGAGTCAATACGATCGAAGAATTTTACTTTGATTATACAAAAGGAAAATTGATTCAAAGATCAAAACCGTATATATCCCTTCAGGCTCCTATCTACATAACGTTTCAATACAATGATCCGGACGGAGCTTTGACCTCTATGGTGGAACCGAGCGCGAGCGGGGGAACCATTCTTACAAACGTAACCAGAACTGGATTTACGGAAACAAAAACGATCAATTATCCCGACGGACAGACCGTAATTCAAGCAGAAACCAAAAACGAATTGGGACAAACAATCAGCAAAACGACAAACGGAAGAACGACGTCTTACGCCTATTCTCCGTTTGGCGAAGCTATTACGGTTACGGACGTGGGCGGTCTTACGACCACCTTTACATACAATTCTTTAGGAAGAAGGACTTCCGTACAAGATCCGAACTCCGGAACGATTTCGTTTAGTTACGATTCCGTTGGAAGGATTGCAAGTCAGACGGATGCGAGAAGCAAGACGATCAGTTATACATACGATATTTTAGGTAGAATCAGCACCCAAACGACAAACGGGCCGGAAGCACCGGTGCAGTACATATATGACGATGGAAATGTTCCGTTTTCCAAAGGGCGCGTAACGCAAATAACGGACGGAGCGGGAATTACAAAGTTTTTCTACAATCAACGAGGGGAAACAATCCAAAAGACGAAATACGTGGACGATGTCACTGCGATTTTCAAAATAGACTATGATTCCCTCGGAAGACCGATTACGGAAACGTTACCGGACGGAACCAAGCTACACAATTTCTATTCGCCTAACGGAACATTGTCGAGTATTACAATGGACTCTGCGGACGGCACAAGTATTGGACACACGGTCGTTTCTTACCAAGGGCCGTATTTAGATTCAAACGGAGTTCCAAGCGTAAGAAGGACCACCGGAAACGGCGTGACGATGGAAATCGGGTTTGAGCCACTCGACAAAAAACCTTTGAGCGTGGTTTCTAAAAAACCGGATGGAAGTATAATCGGCAACACGGAACTTACGTATGATTCCAAAGGGAATATTACAAAAATTGAAGACAAACTGAACCCGACGAGAACCCAGAACTTTACGTTGGACAATTTAGGCAGAGTGACACAAGCAACCGGGAAATACGGAACCCAGGATTTTACCTTTTCAGCCAACGGAAACTTGATTCAAAAAGGCGAATATACTTTAGGTTACGGCGACGGAACTCATGCAAACGCTG
>NZ_ANIK01000106.1 GCF_000347175.1 Leptospira alstonii serovar Sichuan str. 79601 | reverse complement strand
TAGGAAAAAAGGAAAGGAGGCGAGGGAAGCAACAATCGAACTTCGATTTGAAAAGCTAACGATAAAACCTCCTCAATACAAGAAATTAGAAAATATTGATATGTATGCGTTAACCGCAACCGAGGTAGGCGGACCTCCGGAAGAATCTATCGATTGGAAATTTCTAACCACAATTCCTATTCACAATTCGGACGATGCAAAAAGTATGATCGCCTATTACAAAAGCCGCTGGGGTATTGAAGTTTTCTTCAAGGTTTTAAAGTCTGGATGTAATATTGAATCTACTCAATTTAAATTTGGGAATCGATTCAAAGCTTGTATTGCTGTCTGCGCTATTGTTGCTTGGAGAGTTATGATGTTAACATTCTTAGGTAGAAATATTCCAGGTTTAAAAGCATCCATCCTATTCGAGTCTTTTGAATGGAAAGGCATTTATTGTCGACTTTTTGAAACTCCGAAACCTCCTAAGGAAGAACCCGAGTTAGGAACCGTCTTACTGTGGATTGCTAAATTAGGCGGGCACTTGGCTCGCAATTCCGATGCTCCTCCGGGCCCCCTTACCATTTTTAAAGGCCTTATGAGAGCTATGGAAATCGGGTTTATGTTTAAATTACTCACGAAAACCTAACTTGTGGGTAAGGTTATGATAGAGAGCGTTTCAGCCAACACTTTAAGGATTCGAATACGAAATAAAAACCGACGAATGTCTTGGCTCGTCGGTAGTATTTCGCACTCACAATTTCGAAAAAAAATTATACCAAACTGAGAGTGGTTTTCTTTTTTCTTTCCGCGATCTCCGCTTCGGTCTCGATATGAATCACCTCGTCGGGAACGATTTTAAAAATCGTCTGACCTTTAGAGATGATCTTTCCGTCGCTGTCGTTTAACAAAATTTCCTTTACGGTTCCGCTGAAAGGAGCCGAGATCTTGTTGAACATCTTCATCACTTCTACGATAAACAGAGGTTGCCCGGCCTTAAAATGATCCCCTACTTTGACCATCGACGGAAGATCCGGCGCTTCTTTGGAATAGAACATTCCTCCCATAGGGGCTACGATTTCATCGGAGCTTGCTTTTGGAGGCGGGGCGAGGAATTTAATGAAAGCGTCTCTCGTATCGGATTTTTTGAATTCTTCCGGAAGGATCGCTTCGAGTTTTTCATCCACTTCCAAATTGTAAAATCCTGAGTTTAGTCCGGCGGAAGGAAGAAGTTTCAACAACTCGAGCCCCGCCTGAAAGCCGTTATGCGACCCAACGACGGAAGCTAAAATTCCGGAGTCGATTCCTGAAATGGATTTGCCCGCGTTCAAAGCCGTTACGAGTTCGATCGAGTCCGCTGCGATTCCCGTTCTTTTGGAAAGTTCCTGGTAAAACGCGAGAGCCTTTTGAAGAATTTCATCGTCGTGATCCCAGATTTGTTCGGATGGCGGTTGATACGGATCGGCTTCCATATTCAGATAATGATAGAGATCCGCTAAAATAAAGATCGGATTTCGGAGCCATTCGATTTTGGAGCCGGAAATCTTCCAGGAATGATTCAGATGAAATCCGATAAATCCCGCAACCAAGTGTGCGTCTTTCAGTAATTCTCCGATCGGTCTCGTAATCAAAGTCAACTTTCTGCTCAGAACCTTTTTTGCATCGGAAGAAGCGGCCTCTGAAATCGTTTTTTTCCAAGCGATTTCCAAATCCACGTCCTTTACGATCTTCTCCAACGCTCCCACTCCCGCGAGATACGAAATCATAAACGCGGTGGAAGGTTTGAACATCGCGTCCTTTCCCAGAATCCAGTTGATCAAACCGTAATGAACCAAAAGATTCGTTTGGAGATCGTAACCTCTGAGCTCCGTTTTTCTGAGGATATTCCCCAGACGAACCAAATTGTCCTTACGATTTTCTCCGTGAGAAATCAAAAGCGCAATATTGGAATCGTAAGCTCCGGCTACTTTATAATGTACGAATAAACCCATATCCGGGTTGCGGATGCTGATCCCTTGGTCGTCTCGGATTTCGTCCGGGAGAGGTTTGGACCAGTTCATGATCACTCCGCCCGCGTGCGGTTGGATCGCTTTGTTAGTCGCATTAATACGAACTTCCGCGCCGGAAGGATATCGTAAAATTCTTTCCGGCTTTTGGAGTCTTTTTCCGTGAAGAGAAAGAAGCGCCATCGCTTCGATCAAACTGTCCACGATGAAAAATTCATTCTGATTTTCCGAATTCTTAAACTTCAGAGAATACACCATTTCGGTGACCCTGTGTTCTACTTGAATCCGAGTGTTCACTTCCATAAAGAAGTGATTGGTTCCTTCTATGATGGATTCGAACGTGGAAACGCTGTTGAGTTTTACGGCCTCGCCGAAACGTTCGGATTGTTCTTCCATTTCGCGGAGAACTTTCAGATCGCCTTTGAGAACTTCCGCTTTTTTCGGATGAGTAGCCGCACAAGTCGCGATTTCTTTTTCCAATAATTCCTGAGTCAGGGAAAGTTCGAGGAGTTTCTGTTCGTGCATCTGAACCGAACAGTCCCTACCTCCGAGAGCCAGGCACCATTCTCCGTTTCCGATGAGCTGGATCTCGTTGTGTCTTGTGTTTTCTATGTTTAATTCGATGAGGAAGTTTTTGTTCGTTCCCGGAGCTGTAACTTTCGACTCGGAAAGAATTTCTTGAACCGCACCTTTGACTTCTTCGATTTTGGAAACGACCCTTTGTCCCTTTCCGCCGCCGCCGCCGATGTATTTAAAACGAATTCGATTTTTGGAATATTTTTCCCAAATTTTCTTACATTCTTTTTCGGCTTCGGCTTGAAGATCCGCGATGGAAACGAGTTCGATAATTTTAGAATATCCTAATCCGAGCAAATTCTCGGCGTTTACTTCCAAAGATACGGAGGAATCGAAAGTAAAATCGATTCCTTTATCTTTTGCGAATTTCTCCATAGCCTTTGCGTCCGGAGCTTTTGCAATCAAAGCAAGGGAAGAAACGTTATCCACACCGGGAGTTACCGAAACGTTGAGCTTCCTCGCGATTTTTTTGGCCGCATCCTTAGAACCCGCCTGATCGGCGACGTACGAAGCGGGGCCCATAAAAACGATTCCGCTTTTTTCGATCGCGGAAATGAATTCGGAATCCTCCGCCATAAATCCGTAACCGGCAAAGATATGAGTGTATTTATTTTCCTTTGCGATGGAAATGATCTGTTCGATCCGTTCCATTTTCTCTTCCTTTCCCGCTCCCATATAATCCGGAACACGGTGTATATTATGAGGAAAACGAAAACCTCTTAGTTCCGGAGCCAGAGCCATCGGATAAACGACGGAATCTTTTTCCGAAAGTAAAATTCCGTATTCTCTGATTCCGATCGAATCGAAAATTTCCATCGCCTCTTTTCGAACCGGTCCCCGGCAAACGATCAGACATTTGATCGATTCCAAGGAGAAGGAACGGATCCAAGGCGAATTGGATTGATGAAATTGAATGCGATTGTTTTGAAAGTCGATCATATCGATTACTCAAACTCCCTTTGAGGTCCGGACAACGGAGCCGGTTTATAATGTCGGATTAAATAATCCAGATTTTGGTGGAGAATACTTCTGGTTGTTCCCGGTAAAACGATTCCGGAAACGGAACCCAGAGAAAGGGCTTCTTTAGGATTCATCAGTTCTTTTTCATACTGAGCGGAAAGTGTCTGAAGTTTTTTGTCTCTGACGACAACCGCCTCCTTTTCGGGCATCCCCTTCTTTACGTTTTCCTGATATTCTTTTTGAATCGCGGAAACCTCGTCTTTGTAGACGTAGTCTTTTCCTGCGGGGCCCATCACGGCAATTCTTGCGGTAGGAAGCGCAAACACCATGTCCGCCCCCGTGTGGTAGGAGTTAAAACAAGCGTAAGCTCCCCCGAAAGCGTTTCGAATAATCAAAGTTAAACGAGGCGTACGGATGTCGATGATGGAATCCAGAAGTTTTCTTCCTTCGAGAACGATTCCGTTTTGTTCCTGTTCTTTTCCGGGTAAAAATCCGGTCGTATCTTCCAAAAAAACGATCGGGATATTGTAAAGATTACAGAAACGAATGAATCTGGTTCCTTTTCTCGCGGCGCCGATGTCGATCTGACCGGAGGCGACGGCGGAATTGTTTGCGACAAAAGCAATCACGTGTCCCCCGATTCTTCCGAACGCCGTAACTAGGTTTCTGGATCTTTGCGGTTGGATTTCGAAATACTGACCGTGATCGCAGATGTTCTGCAAATACAAAGTGATGTCGAAAGGAGTATTCATTCCCGTCGGAGAATTGAACGTCTTCTTAAAAAGAATTTCTTCTTCGTAGATGAATCGATCCGTCGGATCGGAGGTGGGATGAAACGGCGCCAAGGAACGGTTGTTATCCGGAAGGTACGATAATAAACGAAGCGCGGTTCTCAGAGATCCCAACTCGTCTCCGGTTACGATATCGACTACGCCGCTTTGCCCATGAACTTTGGGTCCGCCTAAATCATCCGCGGAGATATCTTCGCCTAATACCGATTTAACGACGCCGGGACCCGTTAAACCGAAGAAGGTGTTCTCACACTGGATCATAAACGATCCTTGACGAGGAAGATAAGCACCTCCCCCCGCATTGAATCCGAACATGAGCATCAAACTCGGAACTACGCCGCTGATTTTTCTGAGCGCCGTAAACGCCTCGCTGTAACCGTCGAGTCCGCCCACTCCCGCGGGAACGTAAGCTCCGGCGGAATCGTTCATCCCTATCAAAGGAATCCCGTGTTCTCCGGCCATGTAAATCAGTCTTGCGAGCTTACTTCCGTTCGTCGCATCCATCGAACCCGCGCGAAGAGTAAAGTCGTGGCCGTAGACGGCGACGTCTCTACCGTTGATGTTTAAAATTCCGGTAACGAGGGAAGCGCCGTCGAGACTCTTTCCCCAGTTTTGATAAAGAATATTGGGTTCTTGTTCGGTGAGAACCTTGATTCTTTCCCAGACAGTCATCCTATCTTTCGAATGTTGGACGAGAATCCTGTCGACCCCCCCGCCTGTGAGAGGTTTGTTCAGGAGTTCTTTTCCTAATTCGTTTGCCTCTTCGTAAAGACCGTGAGTTTTAGGAACGTCAGGTTCGGAAGTGGATTGGAACGGATTTTCCAGGGAGTATTTTGCTTCGGACATAAGAGAACCTTTCAATGGAATAAAATAAATCCAGTTTTTAGAGAAAGGATTCTCGGGAAAGTTAAATTCGATCTTTGCGTGGCGAGAGAAACTATTTTATAGCGGATTCGAGAGTTTCAAAAATGCTGAACATAGAATTCATATCAATGATTTCGAAAACCCTTTTCACCGCCGGTTTGATTCCCGCCAGTCTGAACTCAACGTCTTTTTCTTTGCAGATTCTAAGAGCGGCGACGATGATTCTAAGTCCCGCAGAAGAGATGAATTCGACGGAAGAAAGATCTAAAACCAAAATGCGGGAATTTCCCGTCTTGATCTGATCCATAAACGCGGACTCGATTTTATGAGTGTTATGAACGTCTAAGTTTCCGATCAAATGGATGATTTTGGAATGGTTCTTAATTTCAGACGTTATTTCCATTGGAAGCCTTATTTTGAAAATTCTTTTTGAGAACTAAAACGTTCTTTCCGCCTTCGCTGGAATAATCGACCGAATCCATAAGCTTTTCGATTAGATAAACTCCGAATCCGCCTTTTCTTTTGCCGCTCAAGTTGTCCTCGATCGAAGGTTCTTGAACGTTCTTCCTCTGAAAGACTTTCCCGGAATCAATTAATACAATGGTAATCCAATCGCCTGTAAAGCGTATTTTACATTCGAATTTAGGATTTTTCAAATCCGTATTTTCATAACCGTGCATTACGATATTCGTACCCGCTTCGTCGCAAGCTAAAAGAATATCGTCCCTCTGAGAGTCTTCCAAATTTCGGACCTTGATCGTTTCGTAGACAAATTCTCTGAACAAAGGAATCGAAGCAGTGCTCGCGTCAAAAACCCGTGAGAACTGATAGTTATCGTTGAACTTGAGGATCATCACCGTAAAATCGTCGAAGAGTTCGGGCGCTCCCGAAAATTCCCGCACGAGTCCGAAAAGTTCCTCGATGATCCGTTCGGAAGGAAGATGTTTTCTTACGATAACTTCTCGGATCATTCTTTCCAAACCGAACTCTTCGTCTTTCGCGTTTTTTTCTTCGATCGCGCCGTCGGTATAAAGAATGACCATGTCCTCCGGTTCCACGATCAAACTTCCTCCTTTGTAACTTGCGGAAGGAACCACTCCCAAGGGAGGACCGGAACCTTTGATGAGCTCCCAGGAACCGTCCTTTCGAATCAAAACCTGATCGTTATGACCGGCGGACGCATAATCCAATGTGAATATTGCCGGATTGTAATGGATGAAAAACGTAGTCACAAACATTCCGTTATGCGAATCTTCGTAGATGAGTGCATTTCCTTGTTTGAGAATGTCTTCGGGGTCCAGATCGTGATTTCTGGCAAGAGTACGGATGATGGAGGAACTCATCGCCATAAAAATCGCGGCAGGAAGACTTTTTCCGGATACGTCCGATACGAGAAAAGAATATTGTCCGTCTTGGTATTGATAGTAATCGTAAAAGTCCCCGGAAACTTCCTTGGCGGGAACGGACTTAACTCCCAGATCGAAGTTGGAATGAAACTTCTTCGATTCGGGAAGAATATTCTTTTGAATTTCCCTCGTGATCTCGATTTCCCTTTCCAAGGAACGTTGCATCGCCTTTCTGGAAATCATCTCGTTCTGGAGTTTTAAGGTTTCGTGTCCCCTCGCGATCAAGGACGCAAACGTCCGTAAAAGTCTCAACTGAGAATGATTGTAGGAAAGTTTATCCACACGATCCGAAACGGTAATCGCTCCGAAAGGTTTTTTTCCCTGGTGTGTTAAGGGAAGAACGATGTAAGACCCTTTGAGATATTCCAGGTCGAGTCCGTGAGTAAATGCAAAATTTTGAATATCTTCTTTGACGGTCGTTTTTTCCTCTTCGATGGAACGATGAATAAAACTACCCTGATAGTCCGCGGTTCTAAGAATTTCCACGGTCTTTTCCAACGTGTAAGAAATCGAAGTGAGAACTCCCATCCTTCGATTGATGAGAAAAATTCCGGTTTTACCCGCGTCCATCTCCCTGTGAATCACCGGAACGGATTGTTTCATCAGGTCCGCTTGGCTTTTAGCGGAGGAAACCACTTGCGAAAGTTCGAATAAACTTTCGAGTTCGGATACTTTTTTTCTGAGATCCTTGTTCGCGTCCTCCAGATTTTGTAAAAGCCCGGTCTTTTGAATCGCAAGCGCGGAGGTTCCCGAAAAACTTAAGAAAAGTTCCAGGTCCGCCTCGGTAAAAAAAGTTCGATCGATCGTATTGATCGCTTCGATAACCCCGATCACCTGACCTTCCACCAAAAGAGGAGCCGCCATGATATTTCTCGTCACAAAATGGGACGCCTTGTCCACTTCCCGATACACTCGCGGATCGTTCATCGCGTCGTTGATGATCATCGGTTTTTTGTCCTGGACGACCATCCCCGCGACACCTTTTCCCACCGGAACCCGGACCTTCGTGACCTCGTCTCTTTTTTCTCCCAAAACCGTATGAAAGTACAGATATTCCTTCGTATCGTCCAAAAGAAGAACGCTACAAGCCTCGGTTCGAAATACGGATTTGGAAGAAAGCATAATCGCTTCCAAAAGTTGGGAAAGATCCAGGGACTTGTTGATGAGCCCCGATACTCGAATGATTTCGGTTAACAAAAAATCGAAACGATCGGTTTGTTTTCGGATCTGCACCGATTCGAGTGCGACCCTGGAGATGGTCATCAAAGAAAGAACGACTAAGGAGGATTCCCCCGAAATGAAAGATTCTTCCAAAAGATCGGATATGATTCGAACGGTCGCTTTTAAATGTACAAAGTCGGATTCCCTAAATTCTCCGCCTTCCCCGTCCGATCTCCCTAAAAAGATCGTTCCGAATATTTTCTTTTGATCTTCGGAGGAAGAGTCCCCTAGTTCTCCCACGTGCAACACACAACAGACCGAATTTTGTTCCAAAGCGGGAATCAGTTTGTTCGGACTGTCGCCTTTTTTGAGATTGAAGTCCTGACCGGTTTTAAAACAAAACTCCGAGACGAGTTTTGCCTCTTCGATGGCGTTCGAAGGCGGATTTCCGTAAATGGATTTGAGAGTTCCGTCTTCTAAACGAAAACTGAATATTCCAAATTGTGCGGATGTTAGATGAATGATTTCCGTGAGGAGGGATTCGAAAACAACGGCTAGACCCGGATTGTCTTCCAGATAAAGATTTCCATCAGAACCCTGTCTGAGGAGGGAATCCTGTTTTTTGTTCGAGGTCAAAGCGGAGAATCAGCCGGTTTGAAATTTTAGGGATTCTTCTCGAAGTTTCTTATTTACACTTTCCAACTCTTTAATGCGAGACAAAGCCCCCATCAATTCTTCGCGGGAAAGATTGGTGACCACGTTGGTGGCGTCGAAAGCTTCCTTAACATCCTTGAGTTCCCTTCCGGAATACTGAATGATCCCTTCATACATACGGATAATTTCGTCCGCATTCGCCAATTCCTGCTCGTTGAGTCTTAAAACTTTTTCATAACCTTTGATTATATCGTTTTGGATCTTTATTTTTTTTCGCAAATCTTCGATCGACTCACTCATCCTTAACCGCTCCTATATTTATTATTGACTTCAAAGAAATTGATAAAAACTTGATTCTCAAGCGGGGACGTAGCTCAGTTGGGAGAGCGTTTGAATGGCATTCAAAAGGTCGGGGGTTCGATTCCCCTCGTCTCCACATTCGAAATTTGAGTTTTTAGACTTTAAACTCTCTGTCAAATCCTTTTAGGCATTCCCTCCCACGGAAAGAATGTTCGGTGAAGAAATGGAAATCCGTATTTCACATCCATTATGTCCGACCTAATCCGAATCGTTCGGTTTGAAACCGAAAATACAAATCCGCTCCTCATCATCCCCGATCCCTTAAGCAAGCTACACGCGGAGTCATTTCTCTCCTCTTATTCCGTAAGAGTTTTCGAACTCTCCTTAAACCCGATAGAACTCGTTTTTCCTAAATTCGAAGACTGCATCAATCTGTTATCTCGGGAAATTCTAGATTCGAAACGAAAGGTCAAATTGATAGGAGAGGGTTTGTTTTCCGGAATGGTTTTCGAACTTCTAAAAAAAATTCCGCAGGCGATAGAAGCGGCTTGTGTTCTAAGTCCCCCGCTTTCTCAAACCGACGCGAATTGGATGCCTAAAAATGTGGAATGGATTTTAGAACGCTTCCCCCCTTGGTTTTTACTTTCGAGAGAACTTCATTCTTTTTACGAATCCTTGGAACAAAGTTTTCGGTTCGGTTTCACCGATTCCAAGTATTTGCCCGCGATCGTTTTTACGAAAAATTCGGGAAAGATCACGAAACAAATACAAATATTCGGAGAAACGATCCAAAGATTTCCGGTTTTTAGAATCGAAACCTCCGATCCCGAATCGATACAAGATCTTCTGAAGAATTTGATTTTGAAAATTCTTGCGGAGGTTCCGATTTCTTCTGTCCAAAAAAAGTCAAAATTTAAGATAGAACCTGGTTTTTAAGTATGTCAGTCAGAAAAATTTTAAGAATGGGAGATCCGATTCTCCGCCAAGTCTCGGAGCCGGTCACGGAGAACGAAATTCAAACCAAAGAATTCAAAAAGCTGATCCGCGATATGTTCGATACGATGCGTCACGCGGAAGGGGTCGGACTCGCGGCTCCTCAGATCGGAATTTTGAAACAAATCGTAGTCGTAGGTTCCGAGGATAACGAACGTTATCCGGGAACTCCGGACGTTCCCGAACGTGTCATTATAAATCCGATCATAACCCCCCTTACAAAAAATATTTCCGGTTTTTGGGAAGGTTGTCTTTCCGTTCCCGGAATGCGTGGTTACGTGGAAAGACCGAATCAAATCAGAATGCAGTGGATGGACGAAAAGGGAAATCGATTCGACGAAACGATAGACGGTTACAAAGCGGTCGTCTATCAGCACGAATGCGATCATCTTCTGGGAGTTCTCTACGTGGACAGACTGAAAGATACGAAACTATTCGGCTTTAACGAAACTCTAGATTCTTCCAACAACGTCTTAGATTAAAAAAACATAAATTAACAATATATGAAATCGCTCGTCGAGTATTTTCTCTCTAAAAGTATATTCGTAAACCTTCTTACTTTTTTGATCATTCTAATCGGCGGATTTACCGCCGTGAGGATGAATCGCGAAGCCTTCCCCAACATCAACTTCGACATCGTCAGCGTCGTAACGGTTTTTCCCGGAGCTTCTCCCGCCGAGATCGAAAAATTGGTCACGAAACCTCTGGAAGAAGCGATCAAAGAAGTGGATGGAATCAAAGAATTCAGATCCGCTTCGATCGAAAATCGCTCCGGCATCGTGATCACTTTGGACCCGGATTCCAAAAACACTCAGAAGGTCGTGGACGATATAAAATCCGCGATCGATCGGGTGGAAGATCTTCCGGAAGAAGCCGAAGACCCGCTCGTCACGGAAATCACGACCTCCAGACAACCCGTGATCGAAATCGATATCAGCCTGAAATCGAACGATTCGAGTATCGAAGCCGAAAAACGACTCAAAGCCCAGGCAAAAATCGTGGAACAAGCGTTGGAAGACATTCCGGGTGTCGCGAGAATTTCCAAACGAGGTTGGAGAGATACGGAGATGCAGGTGGACATCGATCCCGCGGCCATGTTTTCCAAATATCTCACGAGTCAGGACATCATTTTTGCATTAAAAAACCGTAATATTAATTTTCCCGGCGGAAATATAGCGGGAAATCAGAAGGAAGTGATCCTAAGGACCATCGGAGAATTCGATTCTCCGAAAGAAATCGAGGAAGTTCATATCCGATCCAACGAGATAGGAAATTCGATCCGGATCGACAATGTGGCAAGAGTTACCGAAGGCCTGAAAGAGGCTGAATATCTGGATAAGGTCAACGGAAGAAAAACGATCGCTCTGACGGTTATCAAACGGGAAAAAGCCGACGCGATCCTCGTCGTAGACGAGGCGAAAAAGATCATCGAGGAATTCAAAAAAAATTCCAAGGACGAATTCGAATACGCGTTCGTAAACGACCTTTCCAAATATATCCGAAGAAGATTAGGCGTTCTGCTTTCCAACGCGATCGGCGGACTTGTTCTCGTAACGGCTTCGTTGTTCTTATTTTTGGGATGGAGGGTCGCTCTCATGACGGCGCTCGGGATTCCGGTTTCTTTCGGGGCCACGTTCGTCATCATGAATTATATGGGCCTTACCCTAAATCTGATTTCCATGTTCGGTCTGATTATCGTGGTGGGGATCCTGGTCGACGACGCGATCATCATCTGTGAAAACGTGTATCGTTATATGGAAGAAGGGATGCCCGCTTACGAAGCCGCGTTAAAGGGAACGAGCGAAGTGATTGATCCCGTTACGGCTACCGTTACCACAACCGTGGCGGCCTTCGCTCCGATGCTTTTTATGACCGGAATTTTCGGGAAGTTCATCTACAGCATTCCGTTAGTCGTCATTATCGCGTTACTCGCCTCTCTTTCGGAGGCGTTTTTCATTCTTCCTTCTCACTTATACGATATCAATAAACATAAGTTTCATTCCGGCGAAATCAAGGAAGAAAGCGGATGGTTCTATAGACTCAAGGTCGATTATTACCTTCCACTTCTCAAGTTTGCGCTCAAACATAGACTTCAAATTTTTATCTATTTGTTTGCGATGCTCGTGGGAAGTTTCGCGCTTTTCGCCGTTTTTGGAAAGTTTAAACTCTTTCCCGGCTCCGTGGATGTGTTTCAGATCAAACTTACGGGTCAAACCGGAATGTCCCTTCAGGAAACGGAAAGATTCACTCACGTTTTAGAAAGGGAACTCGCAAAAATTTCCAAAGAGGAAATCGAGAATTACGTAACCAGAGTCGGAATCATTCAAAAAGATCCGAACGATCCTTTCACCAAACGCGGAAAACACTACGCTCAAATTCTCGTATATCTGACTCCCGAAGAAAATAGAAAAAGAGCGACCGACATGATCATCTCGGAAGTGAGGGAAAAAACGATCTGGCTTTTGAACGAAAAGTCCGTGAAAACTCTCGAAGAAACCCGTAAAAAGGAAGCGGAGAAAAAAAAGGAAGAATACAAACCTTTCCATCTAAACGCTTTCCCCTCGGAATTCTCCCGCTTCAAAGGACAATTACTCGCTTTGGATTTTGAAAAAATCTCAGGCGGTCCCCCCGTCGGTAAACCTGTGGCCATCGAGATCAAGGGGGACGACTACGACAAACTCATCGCGATCGGAGAAGAATACAAGGCCGTGATGGCTAAGGTTCCTGGTGTTACGGATATCGGTGACGATTTTAACGAAGGTAAGGACGAGATTAGAATCAAGGTAAACGAATCCCTGGCCTCGACTGCGGGAGTTTCCGTATTCAAAGTATCACAGGCGATCAATACGGCGTTCCAAGGAACCGTAGCGACGAAGATCAAACGAGCCGACGAGGAAGTGGAAGTTAAGGTTCGTTTTCCGGAAGAGGTAAGAAAATCCATCGGATCTTTGAACAACGTCTTTGTGAGCAATCAATTGGGAAAACTCATTCCCGTATCGAGGCTGATTACCTACGTTCGCGAACCGGGTTTTGCAAACATCAATCACTTGGACGGGAAACGCATTCTTACGGTTACGGCTAACTTGGACGAAAGTAAAACCGACACAAGAAGAGCTAACGCGGAAATCTCAAAACTTTCCCAAGGAATCATCGACAAGTATCCCGGTTATCGAATGCGTTTCGGCGGAGAGAATAAGGACACGGAAGAATCGCTCGCAAGTTTGGGGCGAGCCTTTCTAATTGCGTTTATCATCATCTTTATGATTCTCGCTTCTCTCTTTCGTTCTTTGATTCAACCGGTAATCGTAGTCAGTTCGATTCCGTTTTCCTTAATCGGCGTGATTTTAGCGTTCGTTCTTCACGGTGAATACTTCGGGTTCCTCGCCTTTCTTGGAATCGTCGGACTCGCGGGAGTCGTAGTAAACGATTCGATCGTTCTTGTGGATTTTGCAAATCAGTTGAAGTTGGAAAAACCGGGGGAAGATATAGATTCGATTCTTGTCGAAACGGGACTCTTACGACTCAGACCCGTAGTTTTAACGACGGTAACCACCGTTCTCGGTTTACTTCCGACGGCTTATGGAATCGGAGGGCGAGATCCGTTCCTAGTTCCCATGGCTCTCGCTTTCGGGTGGGGGCTTGCCTTTTCCTCCTTTTTGACCTTAGTTGCGGTTCCGGTTTTATACAAGACGGTTCACAATACTCAGTTAAGAATGAACCGATTGTTTTCAAGATTAAAAGTATGAAACGCATTCTTTTTTAAGAATTTATCCTAAAACTTTCGCAATGTTAAAACTTCCTTGTCGAAGCGGAAAAGTAAACGGGTTTTAGGATAAACGGCTCATTTTAGTCGTCTCCGAAAAGGTCTGAAATGACGAATAATGTGAATAAGTTGCTTTTCAAGATTCAATTGTAAAAGAGAAAATCGCCGGAAAGAAAGATCCAATTAAGAGAAAGTTATAAACGAAGAGTAAATTATCGTTAATTCGACGTAAAAAGATCTGAGCGAATCGCTCGCAAATTTCATAGATAAAAATTGCTCGCGACCGCGCTTTTCGTTCCAATCTGCAAAGCAACATGTTGTATTATTAGTATATTCCAAAATATTCATACTTAGAATCATGTTGCATTGCAGGATTTCCACTACAATCGCTTTCGCATTTGCAAAACCGAACTCAAGTTAAATTAACGTCAATTCGGCAAGGACGTCACTTCCATGTAGGACAAAGTTAAACGCGCCAAAAAAAACGAAACGTTTCAAACGTATTTGGGCTGCATAAAACGTGACATAGAGCGAAAAGTAGAAAATCATAATAAACGACTTAAATCTTTTTTGGAAATCCCCGAACGAATCTTATTGATCTCTATAAATATGGATTCGCTCGGCAAGTGTTGAAAAACGCATTAAGAAGAAAATCGGATTCAATTATGATTTTATAATATGTATCAATTTGAGCATTACAAAGATAAGTTGGCGTTCTTCCTTCTTCTTTTTGAATTCCGTTTTGAGATAAAAATCCCCATTCCTGAAAGTAATAAAACTCCTGGAGCAAGTCCTAAAATGACCCAAAGGATTTTTGTGACGATTCCCCCGAACGTTCCGAAGTGAATAGGACGGAACGAATCTAAAATTCCATAAAATAGATTTTCATTCGAAAGATTGAAAACTTTCAATCGTTTCCCCGACTCCGAATCAAAAACAAAATACGAACCGAACCTACTTCGAAACGGACTTTGCTCTTGTTCGGTTCCGTAAAATTGAATCGGATCTTTCTCGTGATGGTGCGGAAAGGAAATAAAACCGAGACGAAACCCGTGGATTTGAGACTCGGCGTCTCGCAACAAAAGGTCCATTGAAACGGATTCGTTGAAAAACTTCCCCACTTTTTTTTCTTCTGCAAACCCATTCACCCAAAGCACCGAAATAAATTGCGCGTTCCACCAGGCACCCGTAGCTCCGAGCGCCATATTAAAAACCAAAGTAAATACTCCGACCATCTTATGAAGGTCCGAAAAATACGTTCGAAACGATTGGTTAGTTCGAAGCCGGAATAAATTTTGCCAAATACTTCGATAGAGAATCATTCCACTGATTCCTTGAAAAACAAATACGATTCCCAAGATTCCCGTCAAAAAATATCCGAAATTTCCCATAAACAAACTATAATGTAGTTTTAACATCCAACCGTAAAAAGAATCGGATCGGTCTTCCGCGAGCGTTCCTAAAATTTCTCCCGTATAAGGATTTAATAAAATTACGGATTCTTTTCTCTGATTCGAATCTAAAAAATGAAGCCAAACTTGATCCGGTCGATTTTGTTCTTCGGAAAATAACCAACCAGCCAAGGCGTGAGTAGGAAGAGTTTGATTTAATTTTTCTCGAAGCGTATCGATACTTAACCGCTCCTTTCCGTTAACGACACACCACTGCTTCGGGTTCAATAGTCGATCGATTTCAAAACCGAAAACCAAAAAAGAACCGCTTAAACCAATCACTACTAAAAATAGGCCGCTACAGATTCCCAAAATTGTATGTAATTTATATAGTCGTTTTCTATTCATAGAAAAGGGCGCAAGTTAGTAAACAGCTTCAAGTCATTTTTTGATTTCAGGTCTCAATATCAATTTAAATTTTAAAATCCCAAAGATCAATTTAAGATCTTGAGAAAGCAAAGAAAGGTCCACTAAACCTTCGTTTGATTTTTCGTTTACTCGTATGCTGCTTTTCTTGTTACTTCACAAGTCATTTACACAAGATCGCTGGCGCTCTTGTGAGGAACTTTTGTTTCCGGAAAATTAATCTTTCTGTTTTTCGAATAGAAAGGGATTAAGACTTTGCATCACAATTATATGTTGTAAAGCCATAACTCTGATTCCTGACATCTACCCACTGATCCCTAATACGACGGTTATCGTATCGTTTCTTCTTTGCGATTTTTCAGACAAAAAAGGCCCGGAGGAAACCGAGCCTTAAGAAGGAAGGGATGGTTTGAAAACAGAAAAAGTAGCGTGACCTAACACCCTCGGGACTTCC
>NZ_ANIK01000105.1:5000-13265 GCF_000347175.1 Leptospira alstonii serovar Sichuan str. 79601 | reverse complement strand
GGTTAACGAACCAAGAAAATTATTCTGATAAGCAAAAGGAAGCTTTCAATTCTCTTAAACTAAATCTGTATAAAGTCGGGAAAGGATGGCAGATAAAAGAAGCCTTTCGTTATTTTTGGTCTTACCGCTATAAAGGTAATGCGGAAAAGTTTTTCAAACGTTGGTATTTTTGGGCTACTCATTCTAAACTTAAACCTATTATTAAAGTCGCTAAGATGCTTTATAAAAACATTAAATATATCCTTACCTACTTCGCTCATCGAATCACAAACGCTGGTTCGGAAAGTATTAATTCAAGTATTCAGAAAATTAAATCGAATGCAAGAGGCTTCAGAAATTTCGATTTCTTCCGCGTCGCTATTCTCTTTCATTTAGGCGGTTTGGACGTTTACCCATGATTTTTCCTGAAGGGCCACAAATAATCAGTATCTCGTTTTGTTATTATAGCGCACTTTCCTACCAAGTCTACACTTCCATTCGAGCGTATTGTAAGAATATCTCCTTCTTTTAATGAATAGCTTAAAATTTCTTCTTCGTCAAATTTAGCGTATTTCAAATCAGAATCGTCAATCATTCCCCCAGCAATATTAGGAATTCTCAATACTGCCTTTCCAATTCTATTATATTCGCACTTTTTAGAGGTACCGTACCGAGGCTGTTCGATAACTTCCCCCAATCTCACCCATTTCCATCCACTCGGCAACTCCCCCAAAGAAGAATCTTTTTCTTCTACAATGTCTTCACTCACGACTCGATCCGGATGTCGTCCTCTCCACTCCTTCGTTAATTTTCCTTCAAATGCAGATTTCAAGACCGCCTGTCGATAAACCTTCAACTGTTGCTGAGCCGTTTTGAGGCTTTCGATTCCTTTATCTAATTCGCTGAAAAGTTCTTCGATTTTGGATACGATGCGTTGTTGTTCGGCAAGGGGCGGGAGAGGGATTTGAGATTCTTCAAATTTAGATTTAGTAATATGTGCTAAACCAGCCGTTCCATGAGCATTTTTCACAAACTCTTTTATTTTATTCTTTAACGCATAAAGATAGTATTGCCTGCCAATCAACCTTTCATTAACTACAATTCGAAAAATATGCTGATTTAAATATGCAAATCCGCCTTTCCAGATATGCGCTCCAAATGATGTATCTGGAGTTCCGGACCAAGCAAACAATAAATCGCCGGAGTTTACATGATATTTTTTTTCAATCTCTGATTTACAATAGTTGTATTCTGAATTTTCTCGATTGAGATTTTGAATTCTAATAATTGGTGTCCCTTCCTTTACCCATTCAGAGGACTTAAAGGCTTTTCCATTTATATATTCTGCAACTTCTCCAAGTTTTACTAAATTCCATTTATCTGGAATGTGATTATTACTTATAAACGACATGTTTAACAGAGACTCATTTTTGTTCTTATTCTTAATTTCTTCCATTAATTTAATACTTTCTCGAAATACTTTCCAATTTTTAAAATCAAGTTAATCAACATTAAACCCCAACTCCAATTGTTGCATTGGCTTGGGTCGGAAATCTCCAATGATCACAAAAGGATTTGGAGAAACGTTATGATACTGTTTGATGGTGCCTAAAAAAAATCTTTCGTTTTAGCGAAGTCTTCAAAGTATTTCTTTTTTACGTCTTCACAGGCAAGACGTTCATCGCCCCGATGACGCCGGAGAGAATTCCAATGCAACATCCCCGTTTCCCAATCTTCGATCATCATGTGGGATACCTTTCCGGAATCATCCGCAAACTTAAATCGAAATTGGTACGGAACCTTATCTACGACTTCGAAATTTTCTATATCATCTTCATTTTCCGATTCAAAGAGCGAGCCTTGTTGCTTTTCGGATTCTAAAAAACGAATCTTTTTAGTGTCCCAATTGCCATCCACTTTTTCGTATGTAAAATCAATGATTTGAGTCGGTTGGAAGGTGGCTAAGGATGTGCAGACCTTGCGATCTTTCGCTTCTGAAATCAATTGATCCAAATTGGTGTACACATTCTGTAGGACAACCTTTCTTCTTTCCGTCCATAAATTCCCATCCGGTGGAATTTCTCCAACGGTTTCGATTTTCTGATAATCAAGAGGGCGAAAGGATTCCGGTCGGAAATCACTCGTATTTCTCTTGAGATCCAATTGGATCCATTGGTATTTATGAAAACGGTCTTTATAATTGATTTTTCGAAACGAAAACGGATAGATCCGTATCCACTTTCCTTCTTCCGTGATGCCCGCTGTGCAAACCGTCTCTCCATATTTCGTGGAAATCGCGGGATATGTTTTACGGTAATGAGAACTTTCAAAAACTATTCCGTCTCGATTATAGATGGCTCAATTCAGTTTTTTTTGGAAGGTATTTTAGAAGCGCTTTTGCAGTTCGACTCCGATGACAACAGCTCGAATCGGCTTCAAAACAAGTCAATGCGATACGGTATCTTTTATTGAATAACTCGGCAATGTATTTCAAATCTTTAAGATTACTTTTTAAAGTTGTAGCTTCATAATCGCGAAACAACTTCTCATAATCCTTGTGTGTATGCAATTCTTGTCGTTTGGCCGAATCAATTCCAAGGCCTGGAATGTGAAGGTATTCGATATCAACCGTTTCTAAAATCGTTTTGAGTTGTGTTTTAGAGAAACCGAACTTCATGCTCAGGGGATTCTTTCTTACGTCGCAAAGAACTTGAATGTTCTCAAGAATCAGCTCGATTACATAGCTCTCTACCGTCTTTCCCTCATAACCGATCGTAAATAAGCAAGGTTCCTTTTTTACGGGTATAGAATTTTTTACCTTCTTCCATTGATCTTCGTTCAGAATGGTTTCTGCAATTTCACTTTTGATCGCATAAAAAGGATAGTTTTCGTAAACGTATCTCACCAATGCCTTTCCGCGCAACTTGGAGTAATCCTTTGAAAAGATAGACAATCTCTCTATGTCGGTTGTTCTCAAAGTTTTTCTATAATCCAGCGAATCCAAAACTATCCAACCTGACTTTTGCTCTTTTACTTGTCCGTAATGAATCATTGTTTTCAGATCCTGTGTTGCTTGAGGAGAATAACATCCCAAACGATAGGGAAGAAAATCAAAGCTCGCTTTTTCTTGTCTTTGAGAAAATAGAAAAAGCAGTTTCTGAAGGTCTGTCTTGGATAAAGTCCCCCCGAATGATTGTAATAAGGCTAAGATGATCTTTCTGCGGTAGAACATTTTCTTTAACTAAACCAAATTCAGAATTTTAATCTGATTCTCAATAGCATAATAAATTTCCATTTCTACTTTCGGAGTTAGTATCGAACAAATCAATGAAAACCGAATTCGATCGTTATATCGCTCCATCTTTTCTCGGCTTCTCCACCAACCACTCACAGGAAAAACGCAAATTTTTTCTTTAGTGGCTAGATCAGCCGCAGAACCTATCCAAATGTCGGAATGGATCGAACCTTGATCTCGAAGAGTGCTACCGAAGACCCAATTGGAATTTTCAGAATTAGAAAAGCCAGTTTCCCATTTTCCCTTACCAATCTTTTCTCTGCTATTTCGATTCATTCTTTTTTGAAATCGGATTGAGCCTTCCGTCGCTCCAATTGAATCAAAACGTAAACCACAACAGGCATACGTGCTAGTCATTTTCGTATTGATTCTTTTGGGATTCGGTTCGATGAAATAAGAAAGAGTAACCTTTAGCTGGACTGATTCCGTCGAAAACTCTTGCAGCACAGTTTTCGGCCAAGGTAAATTATAATATAAAATCTCATTGGTTGAAATACCGTCTTTTCCTTTCGTAAAAGGAGAAATGGAGTCCTGGATAATCATCGTGCAAGAATTCTTACCGCTTTCTAATGCGAAATTTAAATTCGGCACTCCGTATCCGTAGGTTCGAAGAATCCTTTTTTGTTTTTCTTTTTTTAATTTTTGAATATTAGAATAATCTAAATTTATAAGTGAGTAATCGGCGGAGTGAATCAACATTCCCCGAATCGTTTCAGGCCAAAAACCAGGATACTCAGCGGATAAAATTGCACCGTATCTCGCCGCTTGAGCCGTAGCGGCGCTTGTGCCAACGATAGGAAATAATAATCGTTTCTGAATAGCGGAATCAGTAGTGAGAAGAGAAAGGGAATCAGTCGGATCAATTTCTTGTCTTTTATTTTTTGCAAAATTGCCGCCTTCCATTACGATATCCGGTTTAAAAGGCCAATCCGATTGGTTCCAAGAAACGGAAGTTGTACTCTGTGGGGACAAACCTCCTGATTTCGCAATCAACTCATAATCCGGATTTTTCGACTTTTCGAGATCTTCTTTTTGAGTAAAAGCTCCTACTGTAACCACATTCCAAGCCTGAGCAGGATCTTGGATACTCGAGTCCCTATTAGCGATCGGATAATCCTTAATCTTCTCTGGAGATACATTGCCTGCGGAAACAAAGAGCAATCGTTTGGGCTCTTCCTCTTCTCCGCTGCCAAAAGCTAATAAATCCAGAGCCGCCGACCAAGACGAAGCCTCACCTTCTTGAATCAATAAATCAGGCGCCGTAATTGCTAAATGGAACTATCTTCTTCGACTTTCTGATTTCAGAAAGACAATCCAAAAGCAAAATGGAAGACTTCAATTGATTGATAGATGCAGTCACCTTAAAGACGGAAGATTCGGGAAATGATAAGAATCGCTCAGAAACCAGAATTCCGGATTCGATGGCGGCTTTCTTAAATCGTGAATTGATCTCGTTTCTATCTTCTCCAACTCGTAGCCAAATCTCTAATAGTAGTTTATGATCATGATCCTTCGGAAACGGATCGTTATAGTTCCAAAAATTTTCTAAGGTTGAAAGTTTTATCTTTTCAATATTATTGAGTAATTTTTGATTCTTTGGATTTCCTTTTTCTGTATTCTTGTTTTGATCTAAATATTGTTCTATTTTTTTGAAAAATACGGATAATTTTCCATTGGGAACGTAAACGGTAACCAAAGTCTTTCCGTATTTTTTTTGAACATTTTCAACTTCAATCCCGGCAGATTTATCTGATAAGCTCGTGAGCCATAAATCATAACCTTCCAAACTTTCAAAAGTTAGAAACAAACCCAAATCTTCCTTAATGGAAGATTGTTTTCTTAGATTCACTATTTCTAAAAAGTCTGCTTGAGCCTTTTCCAATTGATCGCGTAAATCCTTCCCTTTGGATTTCGGATCTTTCCCTAAGTATATTGGAAATTTAGGCGAACCACCGGAAGGATTTGTATATTTCTCCGAATCCGGTTTGAGTCTTAGGAGGAAATGAGGATATTTCAAATCCGGCATGTTCTATTTTAACTTTTGTTTTGATTGAGTTCTTTTTCCACTCCGATCCAAAAAGGATTTCATTAGATCTTCGGAAGAGAGTTTTAATTTATCTTTTAGGATCATCCGCTTGATCGCGTCGTCGCAAGCTTTGATGACTTCTGCGAAACTGAGGCCTAAGGCAGCATTGACTACTTTGAGAAGTGACTTACTTTCAATTTTATAAAGCCGGACCCGATTCTGAATGATCTGTAATATAAGCTTTTTGTCGGGGTAGTCATACTCTAACATTTCATCAAATCGACGAAATAAAGCGGAATCCAAACCATTCTGATTATTGGTAGCGGCACAAATGATACTATTGGATTGGTCTTGTTCCAAGTAGACTAAGAAACTATTCAAAACTCTTCGAATTTCACCAACATCATTTGTAAAATTCCGAGTTGTCCCAATCGAATCAAATTCATCGAATAAATAGATTCCTCGTGTTTCATTCATAGAATCGAATATCAATCGTAACTTAGAAATAGTTTCCCCCATATACTTGCTAATCAAACCGTCTAAACGGACAGAAAATAGAGGGAGTCCGAGTTCACCGGCTAAAACGGACGCAGTCATCGTCTTTCCACAACCTGGCGGACCGACTAACAAAAGTTTACGATTTGGATGTAGATCATGCGTCTTAAGTTTGAGATAATTTCTTTGTTCTTCTAAAGTTTTCCGAATGAGTGATACAATCGAATCCTTTAATACCATATCGGAAATTCTAACTTTCGGAAAAGAAACCGAAAGCAAATCTGCAAGTTCCCCTTTAAAACTAAGATAAAATCGAGATCTTATTTTGAAATTTCGTTTAAGCCACCAAAACCTCGTTTAGTTCTTCCAAAATAGACTCCGTGTTCTCTCCAAAAAGCTGCCAAAACTTTCCCAATCCACCTATCTTATTGAAAGGGTCTAGATCAAAGTCTTCCTTTTCGACATGGTATGAAGAAACGATATAATCTTTTATCATTTGCAACCAATACATTTGTTCTTTGTTAAACTTGAGTGATCCCGCTTGTTTCTTAAAAACCCAGTCCTGAAAATTCTTATCTACAATTTTATCATAGCTCGTAAGAGATCGATCCAGGCCGGTTATCTTTCGAATCAAGGAAATAAGTGCCATCAACTCGGTTTTCGGATTTCCGTAAACCGTTTCCAAATGCTCATAAGCCTTCCAGACCTGTATGGGGGCTAAATTTGGCTTATCCGATTTTAGAATATCCAATATCTCCTTTAACATCGTATACGTCAATTCACGTCTGCGATAAGGCTGATTGTAAAAAATTTGCAGTGCAAGTATTTCTGTTTTATGAACTTCTAACCAAACCTGAAAATCGTGCACCAAAACTTCGGCTGTTGCTTTCGTATCGACTTCCCAAGACTCTTTCAAGACACGATCTAAATTCACCTCGTCTATGTATTGAAAATGCGTTTTTCGAGCGGACTCTATAAATTGAATAAGATCTCCCGTAAAGATGTCTGCTGTCTGTTGGATCAGCAAGCCATGCTCGTCCTTAAATTTAATTTCAATTTCTTCAAAAGATAAATTTTGAGAATCCTTTTCTATTTTTTTCCTCAATTCATCCAGAGTGTCTGGGTTATATACATCTAAAAGTTTCCGCACCACTTGCGGAATTGTATTTCCTTTTGATTTTTCCAAAAACTGCGTTTTTTCTTTTTCCGTTAATTGTTTATCCAATCGAATCAATCTATTGGCTATAGTAGAAAATAAATCTTCATCTTGAACACCGACAGAAATGGCCCCGAGCAAATCTTTTAAAGTTACACCCGGTTTTTTTTCCAAAGGTCTACTATCGGTCTTTAAACTTTTAGTAACGCCTACCGCATCCACGATCACGAAATGGTCTTTTGTAAATTTTGCTGATGGGCTGACTTTTCTAAGATCGTCCAAACTTAAAGTACGAGTTCCTCTTCCTTTCATTTGTTCAAAGTAATTCCGACTTTTGATATCTCTCATGAAAAGTAGGCATTCCAAAGGTTTTACATCTATCCCCGTCGCAATCATATCGACGGTTACGGCAATTCTCGGATAGTAGTCATTTCGAAATTGCGAAAGAGTAGACTTCGGATCTTCATCAGCTTTGTAAGTTATCTTTTTACAGAAACGATTTTCTTCCCCAAACTCTTCTCTAACAATTTGAATAATATCATCCGCATGACTATCCGTCTTTGCAAAGATTAAAGCTTTTGGAACTTCAAACTCATTTCTTGCATCATATCGATCGGGAAACATTTGCGGCAAATGTTTCTTAAATGATTTTATAACAGTTCTGATTTGGCTGGGATTTATGATTTCATTATCTAGTTTCTTTGCGGAATACTCGAAATCCTCATCCAGCTGCTCCCAGAATTTTTTTCTGGTCAATCGTTCTCTCTTCTCGATATATTCTTTAAATAGACTTTCCTTTTGAATTTGAGCTCCGTTTTTGGAAATTTGAGTTTCGATAGTAAATACATTATAAGGAACTAAAACCCCGTCAGCGACCGCTTTTTCGAAGCCGTAATCACTTACTACGTTTTGATTAAAGTATCCATAAGTTCGATTGTCAGGGGTTGCCGTAAGCCCGATTTGAAATGCGTCGAAATATTCCAAAACTTGTTTCCAAAGATTATAAATACTTCGATGACATTCATCGATAACCACAAAATCGAAGAACTCCGGGGGTATTGTTTGGTTGTACTCCACCGGAACAGGTTCATTGGGTGTCCATTTTTCATTTGGGTTATCTTCTTCTGAAGAGTCCTCCAATTCTTTTCCCCGTAGAATGGAATATAATCTTTGTATTGTACTAATATAAACTTGGTTATCTGAAGGTACAAACCCAGATTTTAATCGATGGACTGCATAAAGTTCGGTGAATTTTCGATTGTTATCCTTAGGTAAATAAGACATGAATTCTTGTTCAGCCTGTTCACCTAGATT
>NZ_ANIK01000104.1 GCF_000347175.1 Leptospira alstonii serovar Sichuan str. 79601 | reverse complement strand
TAAATCCCGTCCGTTATACCGAGTTGCGGAACCGCTTCGGGTATGGACCTTCTTTTACTTTCTTGCGAGAAAAAAATTCAATCCTCTTTGAATGAAGGAACGGTTGGCACCGATTCCCTTTTGATTCCGATGAGTTACTGGAACCGGCTGGATGCGCTTCAGAAGAAGGCCCTTTCCAAAAAACTTCCCTTTTTACTGAAGAGATATACGAAGTATGTCGCGTCCTTGGATCGCCTTCATTGGAGGGCCGGGAAGATCAAATACAACTGGGGCGTGGGCGAGTTGAAGAAGATGACGATTCATGTGAATTCGGGGGTTTGGGCGGTTTTGGGTGCTTTGGCAGCCGCGCACGGGGTTTCCAGGTGTTTTCTTTTTAATTATCTTCTTTGGTTGGAAGACGGCGGAGTCGGGGATTCTATCGTGAATACGATGAACCGGGGAGTTCCTCAATTTCACGGGACTTACAAGATGACTTGGACCTTAAATCTACGAAAAAATCAAATTTCCAGGGCCCTATTCTTCGAACCCAACCCGATCACGAGCGAACATTTGTATTTCTTACCAAAACCCGACCTCTAAAAAACCGTCTCACTCGCGTTAAACGACAAAAATCCGGGTCCTCAAAACGCGTGAGCGATCGAGGTGGAAATACTGCAATGCGCCATTCAAAAACGGAATCATTCGTATATTAGAAAAATATAAAATGGTGCTTTGCAGATTGAAACCGAGAGCGCGACTCTGCGCTTTGAAACCAAGAGGCTCCCGCAGAGACACGCCCGCTTTAAGATGCGAGTTTCTGACCCCTGAACTCTCTATCCACTGATCCCTAAAATCGCACGCCCGCTTCAAGATGCGAGTTTCTGACCCCTGAACTCTCTATCCACTGATCTCTATCCACTAAAATGTGCACGCCCGTGATTAGATGTCAGCATATTAGTGGATAGGAATCAGGTTTACAGAAATCAGGCTGCTTGATGAACAAAATCAGGAGTTAAAAGGCCCTCCTCGCTTTCAACGAAAAGGGCCTGAATTTGAGAAAACTCTAATTTAGAATTTCTTAATGAAAAAATTTGAAAATCAGTCCGCCTTGCTGAACAAAAAATTCCGCAAACACGAGGCTCGTTATCGCCATCAACTTTATAAGGATATTGATCGAAGGTCCGGAAGTATCCTTGAACGGATCTCCAACCGTATCTCCTACGACAGCCGCCTTGTGTTGGTCGGAACCCTTCCCACCGGCTTTTTTCTCGATGTATTTCTTCGCGTTGTCCCAGCCTCCTCCGGAGTTGGCGGAGGAAATCGCAAGAACCACTCCCGCGACCAGAGCCCCCGCAAGCACACCTGCGAGAGTTTTCACTCCGAACAGATATCCGACAAGGATCGGAGTCATAAGAACGAGTAATCCCGGAAGAATCATTTCTCTCAGAGCCGCCGTCGTGGAAATGTCCACACAACGTTTGTAGTCCGGTTTATTCTTTCCTTCCATAATCCCCGGAATTTCTCGGAATTGTTTACGAACCTCTTCGACCATGTCAACCGCCGCCTTACCGACGGACTTCATCGTCATCGCGGTAAACAGGAAAGGAAGCATCGCCCCGAACATCAATCCTCCGAACACTTCCGCGTTCAGAACTTCCAGACTGATCGTATGCGTCCTTGTGATAAACGCGGCAAATAGCGCAAGAGAAGTAAGCGCTGCGGAACCGATCGCAAATCCCTTTCCGATCGCCGCGGTCGTATTTCCCGCCGCGTCAAGCGTATCCGTTCTATCACGAACCTCTTTTCCGAGTCCGGCCATTTCTGCGATCCCGCCCGCGTTATCCGACACCGGCCCGTAAGCGTCGATCGTTAAACCGATCGCAATCGTGGAAATCATCCCGAGAGCTGCGATCGCAATTCCATACATTCCCGCGAGAAGGTTGGCGGTTACGATGGTGATTACGAGTAAAATCACGGGAATTACGGAAGAATGATATCCGAGAGATAATCCGTAAATGATGTTCGTCGCCGCCCCGGTGTTAGACGCTTCGGCAACCTCTCTTACGGGTTTATAAGAATGAGAAGTATAATACTCGGTTACGATTCCTATGAACATTCCGGAAAAAAGCCCCACGATCATGGATATATACACGTCCCACTTCGTGATCGTTTTCCCTGCGATTTCAAAAGAATCCACCATAAACGTATTCGTAACGAAATACATGATTCCCGCCACAAGTAGGGTGGAAACCCAGAGTTGAACTTTCAACGCGGATTCTACGTTTCCGCCTTCCTTAACTCTCGCAAGAAAACTGGTCAAAAGGGAGGCTGGAATTCCAAAAGCGGAAATGAGAAGAGGATATAAAAGAGCGTCCACAGATCCGGAAAGAGCCGTAGCGGTCGCACCGATCACAAGCGCCGCGCAAGTCGCTTCCGCACAAGAACCGAATAAATCGGCCCCCATTCCGGCTACGTCTCCCACGTTGTCTCCCACGTTATCCGCAATCGTAGCGGGATTTCTCGGATCGTCTTCCGGAATCCCTTTTTCTACCTTACCGACCAAGTCCGCGCCTACGTCCGCGGCCTTTGTATAAATTCCACCACCCACTCGGGCAAATAGCGCCACCGCGGAACCGCCTAAACCGAAACCGGCCAAGGATTCCATGAGGAAGTGTTTTTCGATCATAGGATACATTCCCGTAAAAACGAGAAAAAGAACGATCATCCCAAGGATCGCAAGTCCCACGAGTCCGAATCCCATCACCGCTCCGGAATCAAAAGCGACTCGGAAAGCCTTGGAAAGGGATGTTTTTGCGGCTTCCGCCGTTCTTACGTTTCCTGCGGTTGCGATTTTCATTCCGATAAAACCGGAAAGACAAGAGATGACGGCCCCTGCGACAAACGCGATCGCCGTATGAACTCCGTCGTTAAACCCTACGGTGGCAGGATTGTCCAAAAGAAGAACGATCAGGACGGCCATAAAGGCGATGAATACGGAAATGACCTTGTATTCCCGAACGAGAAAGGCCATAGCCCCTTCCGAGATGGCGGAAGATATTTCTAAAAGTTTTTTCGTTTCTTTTTCGTTACCGCCCGCAGCGCCCACTTTGATGGTGGTAACTTTCAGGGCATAAACTACCGCAGTGACGATCGCCAAAATAGACATGGCGATAATAATCGTAACTGAATTCATTCAGTGAACCTCTTGTTTTTTTTCAATGTTCCGATGTTTAAAAAGATGGGAAGAATTCTACCGAACAGACTGGCTGGGAGACTGCTATCCACTTGGTTCTTTTTTGTACTTTGCACAGGTTATTCAACGCTCTATGGGAATTCAACCTTTTCTTATTCGGAGCTGCTACGTCAGGCCCGAGAAGAATTGAATCGGCTCCGATACGACGAAGCCCTTCAAAAACTGGAAATCGCGGACTCTCTCGGAACTCCAAGAACGAGCGTTTATTTCGAGATCGAAGGAAGAGTCTGGATCGGAAAAGGAGACCTTACAACGGGGCTGGAAAGTTTCGAGAAAAGTATTGCACTCGATCCGGATCATTCTTCCTTGATGAACGAAATTTTTGCAGGTTACGAAGAACTTAGGAAGCCGACAAAAGCCTATCAGTTTGCAAGGCTCAGCCTTTCTAAAAATCCGGAGAATCCGACGCTTCGATACAAGGTTCTCGTTCTCAGTTCCAGGCTCGGAAATTTAGAATATTACAAAGAAACACTGAACTGGATTCGGAAAAACAATCCTTACCGAGAGGACTTGTCCGCAATCGAGTCGGAAGTAAACGCCTCTCACGAATCGGGTAAAATTGACGAGACGATTTCTAAATGCAGAAAGTTCCTCCCCTACTTTCCGGACAACGTATTCCTTCATAGAATTCTTCTTTTATCCTTAAAGAAAAAAAAGGTTTCTAACTTGGAACAGTCCCTTTTGGATCGGGCCGCGATCTTTAGAAACGAACCGATCTTTGCCTACGAGTCGGCGCTGGAGTTCCTACAAAACCGAAGGTTCAACGACTCCCTCGCGATGTCTCGAAGAGCCTTTTATCTCGGGCTCAAGAAAAATGGAAGTTCCGAAAAGGAAATTCTGTATCCTCTTCATAGGATTTACCGTCAGAAAGGTTCGGCCACGGATATCCAAGCGATCGAAATTCTCCAGGAAATCGCGGAGAGCGGACGTAAAATCGACGTTGAATTTTTGGACGCAAAACTCAAACAAACCGGTTTCAACCGAGAACTTTTGTTGTTTTCCCTTTTTTATCTTCAAAAACATCCGGAGAAAAATTCCGATCTCAAAGCCGAAGAATGGAAATCCACCTTTGCTAAAATCCGAAAACGGCAAGAGGAAGATGACCTGGCCGGAATCGTTTCCCCGTTCTCTTACGACCCGGAAGAATCCTCTTTTTTATCGGAAAAGTAATAGAGTTTTCGAAAAATGAATTCTCCGTCTGTTTCGCCGAAATGGGCGATTGAAGCGGTTTTGTTAATCTCCGCTTCAACAACTGAAATGTGAATTTATGGAGAACGCCCGGGCGAATCCCTGACCGGTTTTTTCCGTAAGAAAAAACCGGTCAGGGACCGCGCTTTCCGCTCCGATCAACAAATTGAGGGTTTGCTCGAAAAGCGAAATCATTTGTAATACCAATTTGTTGATCACGCTTCAATCGCTTTCGCATTGGTTATACGAGCTAACATTAAGATTGGTCTTAAAATCCGATTTTGAAACGTTCTTTCGTCGATACGGAGTTCCCGCAAATTATGTTTCTTTGACGGTTATTTAGGTTTTTAATAGATTTCCCCATCATTTAAAAACGTAGTAGTTCCCACATTTTGAGGTTTTGGGACAAGCACTTATTTACTTTCCAAATTGCTTGCGAGAATTCATTCCACTCTTTTCAGAATCGAAAAATTTAAAACCTATATCTATCTTTGGTTTTTGTATAGTCTTTTGATTGTAGCATGTATTATTAAGAATTTTTAATATTTTAGAAGCAGGTCGGTTTTGACTAAGATGAAGGAAATTTTACTTTCATACTTTATATTCTTTGCATGTATTTCCATAATTGTAGCACACCCATGTTCAACCGAATTTAAGATGGATACGGTTGAAAAAGATGGAGTCGGCTCCATTCACCTAACGCCGACGAATCCGAATGTTTCCGTAATTCAGCCTCAATTCGATGGAGCCGGGAAATTTTCAGGCGGTCTTGCACCCGTCCTGGTCGGAAACAAATGGGGATATATCGATCCAACCGGAGCGCTTGTAATTCAACTTCAATTTGATAGAGCCGGGGAATTTTCAGGCGGTCTTGCATCCGTTAAGATTAAAAATCAATGGGGATATGTTGATTTTACGGGAAAAATCGTAATTCCACCTCGATTCGATGAAGCTGAATCTTATTCAGAGGGTTTTGCATCTGTGAAGATTGGAAAGAAATGGGGTTATATCGATCATACTGGAAAGATTGTAATTCAATCTCAATTTGATGGTGCAGATTCTTTTTCAGAGGGCTTTGCACCTGTCAAAATGGGAAACAAATGGGGATTTATAGATCCGACCGGAACATTTGTAATCCAGCCTCAATTCGTAAGTGCTAGGAAATTTTCAGAGGGCCTCGCCTCCGTAGCCATAGAAATTGATAAATCGGGAGGGTTCAAATATGGTTTCATCGATACAACTGGAAAGGTTGCCATTCAACCTAAGTTTCATTCTTTAGGAACTTTTAGAAAGGGTCTCGCATATGTTTGGGATGGTCTGAGAATGGTACACATTGATAGGGCTGGAAATATTTATCGACTTACTTTTGAAGAAAGATTTAAAAAGCAATTTCATCTTACAGGCAACAGTGATAACAAATGGGGAGCTTTTTTTGGTCTCGAGACTATCTTTCCTGTCCAATTTGATTCTGCAAATTTTTTTTTCAGAAGGTTTTGTATCTGTGAAGATTGGAAACAAATGGGGATATATCGATTTTACGAAATGTTTTGGTGAGATCCAAGACAGTGTAAATTCAGAGTAAAAGTGTTGTGGAAATATGTGAGTATCCTACTATTTCGATTTGCCTTTTCCAAACTCAATGGTCATCAGTAGGCTTTTGATGAGCAACGCGTGCGAACAAGTATTGTAGAGGATCATATTGTCCTGCGCGTGGTTTTCTGTAATTGTGAATCAGAAGCCTCACATATAAGAGTTACGAATCCATTCAATACGAAACAGGCAATTGTTATGCAATGAAATATAGTAATCCACACGAAAAGTGAAGCCGAGGCCACGATTTTCCCAGGGGCGAGGGGATGCGGGGTCGTAAGGAATAAAACGTAACTCCTTTTTGTTTGAAAACGTAAAAGCTGTATCTATCTCCGAATAATGAATCAGATCCTTTGGATTCACCCGGTTGATCAGCAATCGAAGGGTTAGCCATTTTAAAAAAACGATGCCTGTTGTCTGTTCTTGTATTTCATCAGAGTCTATTTCCTCCAGAGGGTCATCGTGTAGAGTCGGGATATCGGAGGCCTCTTGACTCCAGCGTTTGCTCCACCATAAATCGTTCCGATCCAATAATTCTCCCGGCGGCACACTCGCGAATTTCTGATGAATCCAGTTTGCGTCTCCGGCAGAAAGTCTTAAGAAACAAACTTCGGTTATGCTTTGCGAGGCAGTGCCGTAATCATGCCCCGTTGGCGAAGCACATAAAAATCTTCCTGGTTGTACAGAAAATATATCAGAATACGACGGTGGTATTTCCGAGTCTAGAACCGGTATTTCTTGATTATAGCGTTGCCTCAATAAGGAATGATTCGAGTCCAACACTTCATGTCTGATAATCGGTTGTGGATTTGTGAGTAGAGCAGTGACGATCCCGGCGTTATACACACAGTGAATCGGGTAAATACAAACACTCAAAAGAACTATAACTTTAAAAATACGAAAGCCATGTAATAAAGCCGAAGATGGAAATAGAGAATTCATGAAAGGAATAGGAAGCACTTTATTAATGTAAATGCAAGTTTTTTTACCAAGTATTTTGTTTTGAAATGTATCCTCAAAAGAATGAAATATCGTACAAAAAGATTATCCGTTATCTTTTGTTTGAGTTTCTTTTCCATTCTTTCTCAATCGAAAGAGCGTTGTTTATCCGGAGATTGTCAAAATGGGAGGGGCGTTTTTATAGACGCCAATGGAAACGAACTCATGGGAATCTTCGAAATGGAAAACTGGAGGGGTTAGGCGAATTCGAATTTAAAAACAACGGTAATTTTTCGGGCGTTTATAAAGATCCGTCATACTATGGAAAATCAAAATTCATTGATCCGGATGGAAGTGTTGCATATGGAACCCAGTTTACAGGCGGATCTTGCAACGACAATGGATGTAGAACTTGGTCTAAATTTATCCCCGATTCGAATGTGGAATGTATCTTTCGAGAAACGTTTCTACAAAATCAAAAGACGGGAAAAGGACGTTATACTTGTAACAACGGCGAGAGTTTTGAAGGAACTTACCCAAACGATCTAGCCAATGGAAACGGAAAGCTGATCTATTCCGACGGAACCGTTTTCGAACGAGAATTTAAAGACGGCCACCCGGTTCGGAAATAGAGGTCCGATGCAAAAAGAAATCGTTTGACTGTGCCTAACGTTTGATTCATTTTTTAACGAATTCAATCAATTGCATTGAATCTCGGAGAATCTGCGTTTCCATGCCGTGTTTTCCGCTCCGGGATAAGGCCAAAAACGATTCATTTCTTCGATCATCAAACGCGCCTTTGCGGCAACGATCGGATCGACGGCGCAAATTTTATTTAAATAGGAAAATTGACGTCCTTGAATTGCAGCGCCGACATCCGCTCTATCTTCTGCAAAATTTGATGTGGCATATTCACTCACAAAACCGTCGATGGGATTCCAAAATGGAGTTAGCATAGGGGGGATATCACCCAAAGCACGAGGATTGAAGGAAGAATAATCGTAGCTTCCGTATTGAAAGGAGGGCGGGTTTAATGATTGCCATTTTGAATTCCACCAATATCCCATGACATCATCCATATTGTGAGTAAGTTCATGGTGTATTCCGTTTGATAATCTGGCTGCACTATAATAGTTAGGATCCATAGGAGTTGTTTCTGATCTGGCTTTTATCCCGTCCTGAACGTCTAAAAATATAATATTTTCACTCGGTTTTGATAGACCTCCATAGTAATTCCCATATAAACGGAGATTTCGAGTAAACACGATCTTTTCCGCGCGGGCTTTGATAAAATACCCTCTTGGATACCTTGCAATTTCAGTTTCGACAAGATCTTTATAATAGTTTAAATCTTCATCGGAATAATTGGTGTCGTAGGAAATTGCGTGTGATGACACCATTGTATGGGTTATGATTTGAACATCACGATCGTAGTTTTCAACGCGATCTTGAAATAATAAAAGCAAAAGAAGATCGGAGGTATTTTTATCCTCTTTTTCAGTCGAACAAGCGGACAGGAAGGTAAAAACGAACAAAAGACTTAAAACTAATTTTATGTTTATCCTCACGGATTTTGCTCCGGCTGTTTTTCAAAACATCCCAATTGAATAACGAAAAGATCGTTAAAGTTGTGCCAAAAAATCCTGAAAAAAATCGTAAACATACAAAATACAAATGATAAAATTGAAAACGGTTCCTTTTCGATACGGAATAAAATATACTATCGTAAACTCGGCGTAAGAAAACGCTGCATTGAATAGAATGAAATTTTGTGGAAACCCTTACTTATTCTTGGGAAAAAATTCTCCTAACTTCTTGAAAATCTTACTTTTTGTGTGAGTTCCCACATTTTATTTTTTAGTAAAAAATAAATTTCTTACGCCAAATTCATGTTATACGAGGAACTCAATATTTAACGCCGTTCTTTATCCATACTAACCCGACAAGTTGAGAAGTGTTTTGAATTAAAAAGGATCGAAAATGCAGATTTTTCAAGTGTTCCGACAAAAGTAAGCTTTTTCACTTGCAAAAAGTATGATTTTCTGATAGAGAAGAATCTCCGAATCTTCCCAACCAACAACTCGCCCAAAAAATCAAGGGCGGACCGACCTTTCGATGGAATGAATTGATTTATCTAAAGAACTTAATCAAAAACCTAATATAATGTCCGAGACTTCAACTCCAAAATGAAAACAAAATATTCGGCGAGTTGAGAAGGATTTAGAGCGTTGGATATCTCAAAATTCCTCTTCCGCAATGTAAGTCAAAATCAAAGAAGCGAAGAATGTCAGCAAAAATTGCGAAAACACCCAAAGCCAAACGATCATGCTCGGAAGAACATTCACAAAGTTTAAAATAGAAATCGCAGGTCCGACGTAAGCCGCTAAAGAAAAACAGATCGCAATGATCAAGCCGCCCACAATTCCCGTAGGAAGAGAATCCTTAGCAAGACGGACTATAACTCCTAAAAAGAAAACTTGAATGAGGTCGGCGACGATTGGCCCCACCCACAGAATCATTCCAACGGATTGGAAAAAAGATTTATAGGTAGGGTCGTAGTAAAAGCGGGAAAATAAAAGACTACGAAGAGGTACGGAGATCACTTCCCAGAAACCGAAAGCGATAAACAATCTTAAAAGAAACTGATTCCAATCTTTCGCAGTCTTTAAACTCATTCTTATTTTCCTACGATGAACACTACGTTAGTTGTCGCAGACCCGCCGATATTCAGCATAAGTCCGTTCTTAGCGCCTTCCACTTGATAGTTACCGGCGGTTCCGGTCACTTGTTTGTAAAGATCAAGCATCATCCGGACTCCGGAAGCTCCGACCGGATGACCGACTCCGATGAGACCACCGGAAGGATTGATCGGTTTTTTACCTTTGAAGTCGATAACTCCTTCTTCGATTGCTTCGTGTTCTTTTCCCGGTTGAGCGATTCCGAAAGCGGAGATCGCCGCATATTCGGAAGAAGTGAAACAATCGTGAGTTTCAAAAACGTCGATGTCTTTCACTCCGAGTTCCGCTCTGTCGTAAGCGTCTTTTACGGTTTGTCGGGTCCAGGGGAGAATGTATTTGTCTCCTTTGGATTCGGCAACCTTCGCGTCAAAAGTGATAGGAGCCACTCTGTGTCCCCAACCTTTTAGTCTCGGGATCGTGTTGATCTTCTTTCCTCTTTTTTTCGCGTATTCTTCGGTGTAGGATTTGTTAGCGAGAACTACCATCGCCGCGCCGTCGGTAACCTGAGAACAATCGGTAATGCAGAGTCTTCCTCCGACTGCCATATTGTATTCTCCGCCTCTTGCGTTCGCGTGTTCTTTGTTCATAAACCAAGAACGAGTTTGCGCTTTCGGATTTCTCTTTGCGTTGTCGTAGTTGATTCTAGAGATTTCGGCTAACGCTCCCATAAATCTTTGTTCCGGAAGTTTGTATCTTTCGAGAATTACGTCCGCGAGTTTTCCGAAAAGTTTAGGGAAAGGAAATTGAACTCCTTTTGCTTCTTTTTCGTAATAAGCGGCTGTTCCTAAAAAGTCGCCGCCTACGGAAGAACTAACGGTTTTCATGATCTCGATACCGAGAACGATCGCAACGTCGTAGTCTTTCGCGCGGATTTTTGTGGCAGCCGCATCGAGAGCGATGGAGCCGGAAGCACAAGCGGCTTCAAAACGACCGCCCGGAATTCCATAGAAAGCAGGATCGACTTCGGTCAAAAACGCGCCCAAGTGACCTTGAGTTGCATACTGTTCCGCGTCGAAGTTTCCTACGAAAATTCCGATTCTATTTTGTTTATTCAGTTTTTTGATTTCATCGGGTGTAAGTCCGACAGCGGCGAGTCCGTCTTGAACGGCTTCGCGCATCAAGGACATGAAGGTCTTTCCTTCTTTAGTCCAGTTTCTTTGAAAATCGGTTTGTTCCCCGCCGAGGACGTAAATTTTATCGCTCATGGTGATACCTTCTCCCCTAAATTATCCTTTGAAAAGTGAACGAGCGTCAAGCTTTTCCTTCAGCTCGTAAAATGGCTTCCCTGGTTTCGCTTTTGCTAATACTTCAGGAACCGGAAGTTTTGCTTTTTCGATCAGTTGAATCGCGTCCTTAGGCCCGCCTAAGAAATCAACGAATGCGGAAGCGGGAGCCCAGTTGAATCCTGTTCCCATCGCGAGATCCGCCATTTCTTTCGTGTCCACGACTTCGCCGACGATCGAGAGAGAGTAACTAACGTATCTTGCGATGAAGTATCTAGCGAGATCCGCTTCGAAACCTTTTGCTTCTTTTACGATGTTCATCGCGCCTGTGTAGTCCGCTTCGGAAATTCTTCTGTTCGCCTGACGAATGAAATCGATGTCGAACTTAGGAACCGGCTCGTACAGATCGGCGCCTATATTATAGACTAACTTTTCCTTCTTGCCGTCCGGAGTTTTGGACATCTTATAGAGTCCGCCGCCCGCTTTTCTTCCAAGATCGCCTTTATCGATCAGCTTTTGGAAGTAACCCGGCATTTTAAAGGTAGAATGAGCCGCGTCCTTTGTCATTTCGTAGAGGTTATCCACGATCGCTTTGTGAACGTCGAGTCCTACGAAATCCGCAGTGTCAAGAGGAGCCATAGCTCTTCCGGTGTAACCGCTCATGATCGCATCCATAAGAGCGATCCCGCCTTTATCGGAATACTTTTCAGCGATCTGAGCAACTTCGTTGATGAGCTGGAATCCGATTCTGTTTCCGGCAAACGCAGGAGTATCGTTTGTATAAACGACCGCACGACCTAAAACTTGATCCAGATATTCTCCGAGTTGTTTAAGAACTTTCTTATCCGATCCTTTGTGTGAAACGAGTTCGCAGAGAATCATCTTGTAAGGAGGGTTGAAGAAGTGGGTTCCAAAATAATGCTTTTGACCGTCTGAATCAAATGCTTTGGAAAGTCTTTCTATCGAAAGACCGGAAGAAACAGTAGAAACGATCGTTCCGGGTCTTCTGGAGCTTGCGATTCTTTTGTTGATCGGTTCTTTAACTTCGTAACTTTCAGCGACGAGTTCGAAAACCCAATCGGATTCCGCGACCGCTTTTTCCAGATCCGCGTCATACGAACCCGGAATCAATCTGGGACGAATCGTGTCGGTTTTGACCGAGCCGATCGCTTTCTCAATCCCTTCTTTCGCTTTGCTTATGTCCCTCGCAAGCATGTGGACTTTTGCCTTCCCGAACGAGGCAACGATCGCCGCTGATCCGGCGCCCATCGTGCCGTTCGCGCCTAATACTGTTACTGTTTTTATTTCTCTCATGAAACTATACCAATTTTTGGATTTTCAATGGAATAGGACCTGTTTAAAACAGCCCGGCGGGGAGGAAAGTTTTTTTCCAGCGGATCGGGCGGAGAATAGCTCTAAAACAGAACGAATGTTCTGCTTTAAAAAATTGCGAAAGGCTAAAAACCATCTTTGTGACGGGCTTTGTTCATCACGAAAAATCAGATGAAAGCGACGGGGGATAAAATAGGGATGAACAGCCGATTGAATTTCGGAACGGCTTTTCGGGCATTCCCCTTTAAAATCTTATTTTTTTAAACCGATTTTTACGGATTTCATTCTAACTATTTAAGCATGAAAAATTTGTCCATATCGGGAAGTATTCGATTGGAATCTAACGCTTCGCCCTTCTAAGGGCCATCGCCAAAACGGTTCCGTCCGAGACGAGATCATCGCCTTTTCAATGTTAGACGATCTTTCTCATTTTAGTCCCGACCGGGACGGGGAAAGTTCTCCGGAATCAATAAAAAAATATCGCGAGGCCTTAAGGATCGCGGACGGGGTTTTGATCTGCACTCCGGAATACGCGCACAACGTGCCGGGTGTTTTGAAATATTCAAACATTAAAATGTATTATTTAAAGTGGCGCATCGAGCGGATGCTACTGTTTGACCGCCGTAGGTACAGACTGCCGATGCGGATCCGTTATTGGAAATCCCCGTAATTTTTGCCTTTGTATTTGCGTCAGGATCCAGACCGTAAAAACCGGGAAAAAGGTTTCGGTTGCTATCGGCAAGGGCATTACTACACGTAGTATCAAGGGTTTCTTCTGCAAATGCCGTCAACTGTTCTCTGTATTCGGTGTTTTCCCCTTGTTCAACTGTCAATCGATTTAAGGCTTTGATTTCCTCAGCCGAGAAACCAAATGAAGTCAAAGGATGGGTAGGGGAAGAGAGGTTGGCGATCGCTTCCGTCCGAAAATCCGAAACCGGAAAAAATCTGATTCTTGCTCGTAGATTATCATATTGTGTCTGGGTGATTGTCAATGCGTCATTTTTAAAATCCGTAATCAGAGTTTTCGTAGCCGCAGAACAATGGAAAGTGTTCGCAAGCTCAGTGATTTTATTGTAGTTGGCTTCGATGATTCTTTTATGAGATGCAAGATCGGAACCTATGATTTTATTAAAGTCGCAGTCTTTTTTCGGTTTCGTACTGAAACTTACATAGTAATAGAGAAAGTCTCCGCCGCTCCAAAATAATTTCTGGACGAAAGCACAATTTCCACCGGTTTGGTCTATGGAATAGACCAAACTCGATGTTGTCAGATTATCCCCTTCGTGGTCGTTTACTTTGCAGGCATTAAACGCGATGATGACCATACAAGTAGCCGCCAATTTCAAAACATGCTTTTTCATAGAAATCCCCTAATTTTTCTAAAGTACTTGTCCCAAAATAAGAAGTTACGTATCAAAAGTATAAAACGTAAGACCGTGGAAGTTTCAGGGCAGTTCTAAATAGAATACTTACTTCATCTCGCTGCTGTGCCTAAAATTGCGAGGCTTTTTGATTTTTCTACAGGAAATTTGAGTTATGTGTTCGCCGGTTCTTTTTAAGTTTGGAATTTAGAATGGACTTCAGTCCAACGGGAAAACGGTCCTCATTTGCACAACTTTGTTTTTCCGGATCGCAGGTTTGGGCAAATGTAAATTCTTTCGTTCAAGGGGGAATCCGGTTATGCAAATTACAACGTTTGAGTAGCGGGAATCGAGGCGCTTGAAGATACGACCCATTCAACTTTATCGTTTATAAGTACTATCTAAAATAAACTTCAAACCGTCGGTCGTAAAAGAACGATTAAAACTACTTCGTCGTAAATACCGCTTTTACCGTTTTACTTTTAGAAGTATAATAAACCTTTACATGTTGGCCGACCGATAATTTTTTCCAACAAGATTCCGGAATGAAAAATTCCTTCTCTCCTAGATATATCGAATATACGTACGTTAGTATCCCTTCCGTTCCGACGTCTCTGTCTTCTTCTTTTTTGGCGATAAAACCCGTTTCGATTTTGAAAGGCAAAACCCAATCCAGAAAAAAATCTCGTATATAAGTAAAAACCAATATTGCCGCTAAAAGACCCAAGGGGATCATCCATAGAAAATGCCAGTCGAATTGAAATTTTTCTTCCAATGCGAGGAGCGCCAAACCGATCGATCCCATTCCGAAAAAAATTACGGTAAAAAACCATACGAATATTTCACCCAGCGAAGATAGGATTCTTAAAAAAACGTTTCCGCCGTAAACGGGGAAAAATCGGTCTTTTTCTTTTTCCACGGATTTAAAGGAAGGATTGCGGAGAAACGCGCGGATCGAAGTTTAAAACATTCAAAATTCCTAAACTTCTTTCCGAACCGGCTCTCACGCTAAAGACGCAATGATTATTGAAGAATAATCTGATCGACTTTATTCTTTCTGTATTTCACGAACGCGCTTCCGTTTTGAGAATACCCAAGATACGGTCCGTTTTTCTGAAATTGTTTACCGAAAACTTTTTCGGCGGCTCCTCGATCCGAACCGACGGAAACTCCCTTGTCGATTCCAGGACTATTGTCTCCGTAAGCGTTTACTTGAAGAACCGAACCGATGCTCAGTAAAAAGGAAGTTTCCTTATTGCTGTAAATGTAAAATTCACTTCCGGAAGATTTATCGACTTGGATCTTATCCGGTTTTCCCCAGAGTTTTAATAAATCTTCCAGCTTATCGCCCGGACCGACTCCTCCGACCTTGAAAACGTTTTGTTTCGTATTTTGCGAAGGATCGGGAAGTACAATTCCGTGAAAATCGGCGAGGTGTTTTGCCCAACCCGAAGAAGAATCGTAATTCTCCAGATAATACATAGCCAGTTGTTTCGTCTTTGGAGTTTTCTCCTTGTAAGATTCCAGAAGAACGTAATTTAAAATCGGAGTGAAATTTTCGTAAACATAATCCGGATCCAACTGCGTTTTTTGACGGATCGAGTTTCCGATTCCTTGTAAATAGGATTGAATGTCCGGGTTCGAATTTGCCTTTTCACCGAAAGACTGAACTCTTTTGTCCACCATAGTTGCGACCGATTTGAAAATTTCCATAGCCTTGTCTTGGTCGTCGGTCCAATACAAAACAACTCCGAAGTTGTTCGCAAGAGGAATGGAATTTTCGGCTCGTACCGTACTTCCCGCAAGGGATTTTGCGACGTTCATATCGTTTTCTTCGGTGGAATAAGAAAGAAGAACCGCATAGTTCGAGATAAAATACGGGTCCTCGGTTTTTACGATCACCTTTTGATAAGCTTCTTTAGCCTTCGTATATGCGGCTTGATTGCCCGGAGTGGCTCGCATAACGGCTCTTTTGCGAAGTCCTCCCGGAAATATCATGGAATCCCGAAAAGAGGGCATATCGACGACGGGTTTTACTTTTAAGTCGTCGTTGCTTGCCGTCGCCATCCAAATTTTGTGGAGACAAACTGCATAAGATTTTTCTAAATGAGTGTTCCCCGGAAATTTAGAAAGGGCCTTTTCGAGATTGGATTTGGCCGAATCTAAATTTTTACCGAACTGAATGTCGTCGTACGTTTTTTCCAAAGTTGCAAGTAAGGAATAGAGTTCCTGCTTGTCTCCGCTGAATCTTGAAAGACGATCGTTCGGGGAGGGATGGCTCGTGAAATACAAGGAAGTCATGGATTCGGGACTTATCTTATCCAATTTTTTGTTTGCGATATATTCCTTATATTGATTGTCGATATCGCTCATCAATTCCAAGGTTCGGATCATGTATTCACCGCCGTAACCGGCTTTGTTCAAAAGTTGGAATCCGGTTTGATCCGCGTCGACTTCCTGTTCTTGAGAAAATTTAAGATTTTCTAATATTGCTTCGCCGGTCGGATTTTCTTTGAGCTGATAGAATTTTTTAACCGAATTGAAAGTATGTTTATTGTAATAATGAGAAAGCTCGTGGGACAAAACTCCTGCGATGTATCTTTCCCTGTAAAAATTCAATTTATCCTTCGCTTCCGGTTCGGAATTCTTAATTACTTGATCCAAAATATCCAAGGTTCCCGAATTGATGCAAAACTGACCACCCGCCATAGCGAAAGCGTTGAAGGAGTTGTCCTGGATTAAATTATAAACGATGGGAAAACTGGGATTTCCGGAGGAATCCGCGAGTTTACGGAATGCCGTATCGATCGGTTTTTTCCAATTGTTATAATCTTTTAGAACTTTTCTAGATTTAAGAATGACCCCATATTGATAACTACTTTGTCGAACGATTTGCGCGTACAACTCCGCGTCAAAATTGATTGCATTATTCTTTTGAGCTCCGAGTGGAAAATAAAACGATATCGTTCCTGCAAAAAAGAGGATGGACTTGAAGGATCTTTGCATATTCTCGCGACCTTTAGAAAAAATTATAAATTGGAACGACTAAGATTGTCAAAAAAATTCCGTTGTCAAGCTGGATTCGCTCCGGGAGGCGGGGAGTTCGTTTGTTAAGTGCCAAGGATTCACGTTTCTCTGAGTTTATCCGGAGTTGAAAAAAATACGGACTTAAAAATGAAATTTCTCAGCTCTTCTTTCGAGAAAAAACGCAGATCGTATAATGCCTGATAAGGGTCGCCTTCGATTCCTAATAAATCGCAAAACGCGAGTTCTGTTTTCCATCCTTCTTTTTTGAGAGTTCGGATTCTTTCTTTGAACCGTGTTCCTGCGATGGAAAGAATTTTACTTTCCACTTGAAGATGAATGAATCCCATCTGATCAATCACCGAGACATTCTGTCCGAAAATTTCATAACCGAATTCTCCGGTGTTAAAACGAACGAGGATAGAATCCGTGTTTTGAAATTTTTTTTCTCCAATTTAAAATTCGAAAAAGCAGAGAACGTCGAAGTGCAAGATTCGGAAAATTCCGTATAACGTAGACAAGTTGGGCATAATGATAAAGATTCAATTCGATCAAAGTCCCCGGTTTTGAAAATAAAAAATCAATCCTCTTCCGGGAGCAAAGGAGAGATGAAATAGGCGATAAATTCCAATTTCCCCGTCGTTCCGGATTTTTGATAGATGGAAAACGTTTGATTTTCTATCGTTTTCAGACTTTTTCCTCGAATGGCCGCGATTTGATGATTGGACATTCCCCGCAAAAGTAAAAGGGCGATTTCTTTTTCCTTATCGGAAAGATCCCATTCTTCCAATTGTCTTTGAAGAGATTCCCAGAAAGACTGATCGGTGTGGACTAAAAGTTGATTTTTATTTTTGAGTCCTTCGATCATAACTCTGGCCGACTCGATGTCTGTTTTCGTATTTCTGATTTCTTGAAATAGAAAGTAAATTCCGACGATGGACAATAATCCGAAAGCGGTTTCGATCGTCGTAAAATAAACCTGAGATCTTTCTATCCAGTTGATGTCGAACGCGAACGTTAAAATTTCCTCGAGGATCCAAAGGAAAATTAGAAAAACATAAATCGAAAAAAAGTAGAATCGTTTTTCTTGGGGAAACCAGAGTTTCATGTTTATATTTTCGAAAAATTCCTATCTATTTTGTTTTCGTCAATGCCGAAACGTTTGCAAAAGGAAAGTTTGATTTAGAGAACTCTAAGTTTTTAGCTTAGGACTCAAATGAAAACCAGAATTTTTTCCGTTCAAGTGTCAAGCGCGATAAGAAGCCTTGGGTAAAAACCACTAATCGTAAAATCGTTTCTGAGTAATTCCCGCAATTACCGTTTTCGCCTATTGTATCGAATTCGCAAATCGATACAATGATGGAAATTCGAGGATACCATGAAACTTTTAAATTTTATTCTCAAAGAATTCGGAAAATACATTTCTCACAAAGATATTCGGATCTTCATTTATTCTGCGACGGTGGCTCTTATTTTTGCCGGTTGTATCGTTCCTCAGGAAAGATATTTTTCTTATCCGAATTCAAATCCTACGGATTACGTTTACAAGGGCGATCTGCAGGGTTTGGAAAATTCACTCCGAGCCGGGCAGGGAATCAATCAACGAGATCCGTTTTTTAGAAATTATACTCCTTTGATGGTGGCGGCGAGAGAAGGGGAGTATTTGATCGCGGAATATTTGATTCAAAACGGAGCCGACGTGAACGCGAGAACAAGAGACGGTCACACGGCTCTGATGATGGCCGTTTTCAATCGATATCCCGAAATTGTTAAACTTCTGATTCGTTCCGGCGCGGATTTACACGCAACCACAACTCAAGGTCATACCGCTTGGTCAGAAGCTACATTAGAAGATTCTAAAATAGTTCAGGACATTCTTTTGCAAGCAGGTGCGGGTAAAAAACAATGAAACTTGTGCGTTATCTTTTACCGGGAATTATCGCGTTATTTTTTGAATTCTGCACCGTCGATACTTCAGGCTGTGAAAAAAATTGCGAGATTCAATTGTCCACCTGTCTTTTAGTCGCAGTTAATTCCGGAACACAAAATCAGTCAATGGCCGTCCCCTTTGTTTGTTATCAGGTCTGTGAAACTTGTAAGGAAAACTGCAGAGTCAAAACATCTTCCGGCAGTAGCGGATCCGGTGTTAGAGGAGGTAGTGGTGGTGGACGAAGCAGCGGAAGCGGAGGAGGAAGTAGCAGCGGACACAGCGGTGGTGGAGGAATTTTTACGCTTTAAAAAGTATAAAAACCGTCACAAAATTTATATAAACTTACAGGAAAGTAGACTTCGATTTATCATTGATAAAAGATGTTTTACCTCATTCCATGTAGGTCGGACCTAAAATTGTATTTCAGGTTATTTTTGTGGGAAAGTTTATCGGAACAAGTAAAAATGAATTCTTATTAAAATAAAACAGGATTTTGAAAGGAACTCTTAATTTGTTTCGAGCGGAATTGTATCTTTTCAGCGAATTCCGTCCTATTTATTTTAGGGAAAAATCTTTTGAAATCTTTCCCTTAAGTGGAGCCAGGAAGCTATGGAATTTTTTGGTTTGATTGAGCGAATTTATAAGGACAGAGATTACTTAACTCGCAAACGAGCTGCTCATCTTTTTGTTTTTGACATTGCCGCAATTCTATTGGGAATTTCATCCGCCGTCTTTCTATGGTTTACGAAAGGAGAGATTTTTAGAGTAGGTTTTACCATTATGACCTTCGCCGCTTCGCTTTCTTTCCTACTACTGATATGGAAAAGGTTCGAGTTCGCTTTAAATATAATTCTATTCGCAAGCATTCTTTCAGTATCCATAGGTTGGTTTTTGGGAATTCCCAATGCCGGTGGCGATGTCGGCAATAAAAACATCGTTCTCAGTATATTCATTATGATTTTTTTATATTTTACGGATGTTAAAAAAACCATATTCATTATGATATACGGTTTTATTTTGATTTTCATCGATGAATTTTATCTCAAAGAACACGAAATAATTTACACAGCGGATCGAATCGGTCTATTCTTTATGTTTACCGTGATTTTGATTCTCACCGTAAAAACTTTGTCCGGATCCATTCAGGAAAAGAACGAATTGATTCAGGAGATTCATCATCGCGTGAGAAACAATCTTCAAGTTATTTCCGGTCTGGTGGAAATGCACAGCGGATCGGACAAGGCGAACACGCAAATCATATTATCCGATTTTCAGAATCGTATATTAGCAATTTCTGAAGTTCATAATTATTTGTATAAATCGGAGAATTATTTCGAAATCGATTTTGCGGAAGTAATGGACAAGATCATCTTGGGTCTTTCCAATAAATTGGGTAAACGATCCGTGAAAATCGAAAATAAAACGGAGTCCACCTTTTTGAGAATCGAGAATGCGATTCCATGCGCCATGATTTTCAACGAATTATTATCCAATTCCTTAAAACACGCTTTTCACTCCGAAAAGGGAAGGATTCAAATTTTATTTCGAAAAGAGGGTGATATATATCGTCTTCAAGTTTCGGACAACGGTTCCGGGATAAAGGATTCTAAGATTTGGTTGAAACCAAAAACCGCAGGTTTCACTTTAATACAAATATTAACGAAGCAGATGAAGGGACGTTTTCAAATTTTTTCGGATAGCGGTTTTACAACGGTTTTAGAATTCATCTCGATTTAAAAAGGATGTAAGCGGATGAAACTTTCAGGATTGACCGATCATATCTATAAAGATAGGGACTATCTTACTAAAAATAAGGCGTTTCATCTTTTTATTTTTAACGCGGCATCGCTTTTGTTGGGAGTGTTTACCAATCTTTATATTTGGTTCGCCAAGGGATATTTTTTACGCCCCGGTTTTTCGATCATGATGATTGCTTCCGTAATATCCTTGATCTTTCTATTGAGAAAAAGATTCGAAGTAGCCCTTCAAATCATTTTGTTTGCGAGTGTCATTGCCATTAGTGTCGGATGGTTTTTCGGGCTTGCGAACAACAAAACGCTTTTGGACGAAAGTAATAAAAATATAGTACTGGCAATATTTATAATGATTTTTTTATATTTTACGAACGTAAAAAAAACGCTTTTGATTGCCGTTTATTGTTTTATACTGATATTTACCGAAGAATTCTTAACGCAGCAAATTCACGACTCGATCCACTTCGCGGATAGGATTGCGTTATTCTTGATGTTTACAGTGATTTCCATCATTGCGGTAAAAACTCTCCACGGATCCATTCAGGAAAAGAACGAATTGATTCAGGAGATCCATCATCGTGTGAGAAATAATCTTCAAGTTATTTCCGGTCTGGTGGAAATGCACAGCGGATTGGACAAAGGAAATATTCAAAGTATTTTATTCGATTTTCAAAATAGAATACTCGCAATCTCCGAAGTACATAATTATCTTTATAAATCGGAAAATTATTTCGACATAGATTTTTCGGAAGTGATCGAAGGAATTATCAAAAACCTTTCCCATAAACTTGGTAAAGAATCCGTTCATATCGAAAATTCCACGAAACAAACGTTTTTAAGAATCGAAAGCGCTCTTCCTTGCGCCATGATTTTCAGCGAACTTTTATCCAATTCTCTCAGGCACGCGTTCCCTATGGACAAGGGAACGGTCAGCGTTTATTTTCAAAAGGAAGGAAGTAAATATCGTCTACAAATTACAGACGACGGTTCCGGTATTGAAGATTCTAAAACTTGGATGAAACCGAATACCGCGGGTTTTACGTTGATTCAAATTTTAACAAAACAAATCAAAGGAAGTTTTCAGATCCGGTCCAATTCGGGTTTCACTGCGGTTCTTGAATTTAACGCATAACAAAAATTTAATATTTTATTTTTCAATTCGAATGATCAATGTCTGTCCCAAATCCCATCTCGCGACGTAGGGAGCTTTTCAGCGCACGAGCAACATTACCGAACGCCAATAGAAGTGAGACTCTTTAGTTTCACAAAAATGTGGGAACTACTGCGTTTCTTGTGCGACGGTGTCCGCGAGCGTTACCCCCGTCGGGAATGTGCGCTAAAAACGTTACTGAATTTCAGTTCTTTTAAGTTTATTTCGGAAAATAC
>NZ_ANIK01000103.1 GCF_000347175.1 Leptospira alstonii serovar Sichuan str. 79601 | reverse complement strand
TTTGGATTCAAAGAAGAAAATAAAAGGAATTATCGATACAAGGGCTAAACTCGAAAGTAATACCCGGAAGTTTTTTAAATTTAACCGCACCGATTCGTCCTGCGGTGATATATGAAAAAATATACTTCACAATTCAAGAAAATTTTGTTCCGCGGGGAACTTTTTCTAGGCGCTGCTATATCACCTAACTCCTAATACGCGGGCTCCTATTTTAGTGGATAGTGATTAGGAAATAGTGGATAGGTGTTTTGTTGTAAAAGTAAGAACTCCCGAATTGCAGAAAAACACCTAACATCTGACTCCTATTCCACTGATCCCTAATAAGCTCCTACGAAATCGTTCTCTAAAACTTTGGAATCCAAAGGAATTAACTGTGTGAACTTGCAAAAGAAACCAAACTTTTAACTGTATCGACGTTTTTGGGGATTAGATGTTAGATAAATTTCCCTAAGGGGAGCGATTGGGATTTAACAAAATTTTCTGAATAGACGCCTAAGCATAGAATTCTATAATATATATTAACTCAAATAAATGTTTATTTCTAATTTATTTACTCTAACCAAAAATAGCAAACCGATTAAGTATTCGCTGATTTTGCTATCAATTGCAATTGTCATTTTTTTTATAATTCCCGCCTATCAAAGAATTTCAAATTATCTATTTCTTAAAAATAGATTCTCAAATTCTTTTAAACCTGAACTAATAAACGATGACTCCATCATTAAAATCGGTGCGAACAATTCATCCAACAGAATAACGATTCTGAAAAATAGTAAACTATACACTTGTGAAAAATTTGGAATCACTTCTCCCCTCTGTGTCAGCCGAAGCTTCGACTCACAAATTCCTACTATCTACGCGCATGAAACTGCATTCTGTAACGATTTATTCAGAAGAAACGCAAATATTGGCAATTTACGTTGCGATAAAATAGCAAAAAAGATTTTGCAAGTTGATCCAAATCAATTTAACGTTTTTTCTTCGGAAGAAAAGATAAATTCAGCTATTATTCTTTCTTATACAAGAGCGACGTTTTTCGCTGCCAACGACTCCGATTTATCGGATCATTTTATTATTCAAAGAAAAAATGAATTATATTACTGCTATAAAAAAGAATCTGACGAGTATTATTCAATCGATGCATTTGGAGAATGGGATGTCTACTATAGTCTTAAAACCAATGCTAAGTCAAAAAAAGAAGTCATCGCTTTAGTAAAGGAATTAAGCATTTAACCATAACGCAACTTCTTATCGAGGTTTTTTGGAATGCCCGAATATCCGGACGTTCCTTTATAACTTTCACGGAGAAGGTGATGAATGCGGCGGTGGAGGAGAAAGCCATACCGTTGCCTTTGTTTTTAAAACGGAAAAGACGTTGGTAGCAAGATCCGGATGGAGCAAAACCTGTCCTAACGAGTGCCCATGTTCGAAACCTAAAAAATATAATAAAACAGTTTATGAATATTTCAACAGCGGAGGTACACCCGCCGATTCAGAATTACGAGGAATTTTTAAATGATATTCAAAAGAAGGAAATCGGATCAATGCCATCTTATCCGATGCACCTTCTCTGTTAAACCTGAAAAGGATTGTCCGGAAATACGGACAGCGGAAAACTGCATTAACAAGAACGGCAAACGTTACGGCTGTTGATCTTAGTTCTCTTGGAAGCGGCTTGATTATCTGATCAGTAAAACGATGTTTGTCGGGAATGGCGCCGTTTAAAACTTCGTTTGGAGAATCGCCGAACAAAACACCGCTGGGACGAAAATTGTAAATCGGAACAGCGGCCTCTAAAGAATGAGGACATCCTGAAAAAATATGGGCCTGGGCCTCGCAAAGGATAAAATGGGATCTCACTCGAACAACAGTGGGACATAGATTCACAAAGCGGAAGGGATGGAGGCGTAGTCAATAAATTAGGAATGAAGGCAATACTTTGCATAACGTTACTGTCCTTCAATTTATTGACTGGAGCCGAGAGTCCGTCCAAATAGATATAAACAGATTATAAAAGTAAAATATACTAAAATTCTGAATACTTTTTCTACGAAATCTGACCTATCCACTAAAATATGTAGTAGGCGATTATGGAAGGACTCTTTTCAAGATGCTGAGCATCGCTAGTAATAAAAGGATAAACTAAAATTTGACAAACCCGATTTTCTAAACTCAATATCATTGCAAAAGGCATTATTCAATATGATAATTCAAGAGTTTTTGAACTTGACGCATAGATTTTAAGAAAGACTCTTGTAAGCATTTATTTTATTGCACACATAGAATTAAAATTTTCTATAGGAAAGCATTATGTTTAAAAATACCCTAATTTTCTTCTCAATCGTCTTCATTCTATTCTGCAAAAAAGAAATCCATACTTTAGAATATGATCGCTCAAAGCTTCCTTCCAACAAAGATAAATTAGATATTGTTGAACTTTATCAAGTTCTTCCCTTTGAAGTGTTTTACAAACACGAAATTCCATTAGAACAAAAGGAACTAATTTTGAGTCGGAAGGCAAATTTTGACGAGATGAGCATAGAGCAAACCTGGGGAAATCACACTATCAATAAAACGAATGGCTTTCTTTCCATAGGTAAACCAGGCATGATGGGCAGCGATTATAAAGTTGAATTTGCAGTCTGGCGTAAACCCGGAAATAGCAGCATTGTTGGAATTAATTCAACTTATGGATTCCAAAGAAATTCTCTATTAAGTTTTTATGAATTTAAATTCAATGAATGGTCTGATGTAACAAATCAAATTTTTCCCGGACTCCAACAAAGTGAATTTTACAAACTTAATCGAAGCGGTTTAGAACAAGAATCGATAAAAAAAATAAAAGAAATTCTCTATTATTGTGAACTACCGGAAAAAGGATTCACAATTACGTGCGCACTTTACGGGGATTATTTGGAACATTTGGGAGATAGTCAAATTTATAATATCTCATTCGATTGGAAGAATGAAAAATTTGAGAAAAGGCTACAAAAGAATTCAGATCTATAAGACTACTTTCATTCAAAATAAAAAAATAGGAATTCTTGAGGTCAAAGTTAATTGAATTCAAATAGTATTTTGTTTACATAACAGGAGATATGTAAACAAGGGCAAATCGTGATAAATTCCTAAATTATCCGCGAATTTGAATGAACGAGAAGTCTCTCTTAACCGACTTGAGTTTGTAACAAACATCTTCAAAAAGAGTGGGGTTGCACCCAAAAATCATGCAGTCAAAGTTAACTCTTATACGAAAAATATCCGAAACTGTCTTTTTCTAAGTCGAAGATCGAATTTAGGTCATTCCTCAAGGCAGTTCCTTTGGTAAGAAATCAATAAATACTCTAAGCGAATGTTAGACAAAATATTCAGTGTAAAGTTACATCATTCAAATGCGATAACCTTCTTTTGGCGGGAAAGAAAATCCCCGCGATTGCATTGCGCTTATGGCTTGAAGGCATTAGCACGAATAGCAAAATACTATTTATACTGAAATTAAACCCAGAAGCTTTAGAGAAAGTTTTTATTAAATACAATTACAATAAAAATGACTTTTAAACTTTAGAATTCTAATTTTTAAAAATGGAGAAATCGGTAATTCTAACCAAATTTCTGCTTTATATTATAATTAAATTAAATACAATGGAATTACTTTGAGAACCTATTCCTTCTCAAAGAGAATAGGCAAGATTAAGTATTTGATATTAGCATTTCAGAATGTCCAGTTACGAAGCCTTTGTGAAAAAAGTTCACAAGCTTTAAAATTTTTAGGTGAACCGGTTTCAAACAAACTTAGAAATAGATTATCCGATTTAAGAGCTGCCTCTTCCGTCCAAGATCTTGTTTTAGGAGAAATAATCGATGAACTTGGCAATAGCGAAAATAATAAGATTTTCACTATTGATCTTGGAAACAACTATGAAATGGTTTGCATTTCTAATCATAATCCACAACCATTATTATCGCCCAGTAAAATTGACTGGCAAAGAGTATTTCGAATTAAAATAATAAATATAGGTCAAAAAAATGAGTAAAACAACAGCATTTAGACCTGATTGGGTTTCAGAACCCTCGGATACTATCATAGATATACTTGCAAAAAAGCAGATTTCTTTTCAAGAATTTTCGGAACAAATGTCTCGTCCTGTGAACAAGGTAAACGGACTCTTAAATGGCAAAATTCGGATCGATAAGGAAATTGCACAGCAACTGGAAATTGTTTTGGGTCCTCCTGCCAATTTTTGGATTGAAAGAGAAAATCAATTTCAAAAAGACTTTTCTCTACTTGAATCTCAAAATTTGGAGAATGAAAAGAAAGAATGGCTAAAACTTATTCCAGTTAAAGAAATGTTAAAGTTAGGATGGTTGGATAATTTTGACGATTCCATTGATGTTGTAGAAAAATGTTTAAATTTCTTCGGTGTAGCTAACATTCGAACTTGGCACGAAAAATATAATTCCGAAATTGGAATGGCATTATTTAAAATGACTTCGAGTTTTACTTCTGAACCCGGCGCTATCGCGGCCTGGATTCGCCAAGGAGAAATTCTAAGTCAATCGATAAACTGTAATAAATGGGATTCTGACAATTTTCTTAAATCATTATCTGCAATTCGTAGTTTAACTTTTAAGAAAGATCCTTCTAATTTCATTCCTGAATTAACAAAACTTTGTGCAGAATCCGGAGTGGCCGTAATTATTGCTCGCACGCCATCGGGATGTAAGGCAAGCGGTGCAACGAAATTCATAAATCCTGATAAAGCATTATTAATGCTAAGCTTCAGATATCTTTCTAATGATCACTTTTGGTTTACATTTTTTCATGAAGCTGGTCATCTACTTTTACATAGTTCAAATTCTCTTCACGTTGAAGGATCATGGATTACTAATGAAAATGAGGAAGCTGAAGCGAATCAATTTGCAGCAGATGTTTTAATACCAGAAGAATTTAAAGAAAAATTTCAAAAACTACGTTCGAATAGAAACGAGGTTATTAAATTTGCGCGATTTATTAATATACATCCAGGAATCGTCGTCGGACAACTTCAGCATCTTAATAGAATTAACCGCAGCCATCTAAATACCCTAAAAAGAAGATATACCTGGATATAGTGATTGATAACGTTTAGCCTCGAAAAGGTTTAAAAATTGACGGACTTTTTTGCCAGTTACAAAGAGAATCTTCAAAGACTTGCATTCCAACATTCATGTGGGAATCTAATTCGATAATCCAGTTTTCTAAATCCTTTGGATTAACATTTGCACTAAAATCACCAGTAAATAGCAATCGTGCGCCTGTAAGAGGGCCTGTTGCATTACTTAAATATGGAACTCCTGGTTTAATTTGAGCAAGATTTAGCTTTCCTATCATTGTAAGATAATCGAATTTAGCTGTTCGACCAAAGGATATAACTTTACTCATAGATTTAAATAAGTTATCGAAAGCTACCTTTGCATCACCTTCTGAATCTTGGCATACTTTATTAAACAATTTATAATGAGATCCAAATGAAAGTACCCAATTCACGTAAGTTTCAAATGCATTTCCTGTTCCCCTTGACGAAGAAGCATCCAAGCTCTCATACTTTCTGTGATTACCAAAGCCACCAGGAACATCTTTTCGTTTAATATTCTCTTGATTACGTTTTAACCACTTGCGGAATCCTTCAACATCCGCACTTATCCGATGCCAATTCCAATTTTCTTCCTGACCTAATGCACCGTAAACTTCTCTCGAATATCGCCAGCCACCATACCTATGTTTTCCGAAATAAACAAAATGAAATACTAACCAGCACGCCTCTTCGAAATCACCACTATTTTTAAAAAATATAGCTCCTTTTAAGGGATCAAATAAAAGGTTAGCTGGATCGGCAAAAGAACTAGTAAAAGGGTTACTTTCAATTCTTTTAACATAATCAACTCTTCGAATACTCTCTAATAGCTGCCCAATATATGATAAACGATTTTCCTTCTCGTGAATTCCAAATAAAGGCCTCACTTCCCTATTATACATTAATAAAATAGAATCATGTTTTTCAGCTGTAAGCTTATCTTTTGGTTTCATTTTTTATCTTTTCAAATGAGCGACTTATCCAATCTTGAATCGAGTTTTTTACAATATTGGTTACTCCGAAACTGCTCTGCAAATTATGATTGAAGCCGAGAATATAAATTTCATTTTTTAACTTATGACCACCAATTTGATTTATCACGCCTTTATATGAAAATCCTGAAATCCCAATTCCTGTTTTCCTTGGAAGCGTCCATTCAGTCATTAATTCTTTTTCGAGAGTTTGATTTGAAATTTTCTGAAAAGCATCTACAACTGTTTTCCCATTCAAAACAACTATGCGAATAGGAGATTCACGGAGCATAAAGGCTAAAGTATCTCCTGCTTTATAGAAAAGTCGATTTTGTTGTTTATTACTTAGTTCCGCCCATTTGCAGTATGTTGCGTATGGCACCAAATCAAGGTGGCATGCTTGATTTAATTTATTATAGAAAGATGTTTGCGTTCCAGAAATTATCTTATCCAGAATTCTAAACCAACCATCATAAGGATTTCTTTTGAAATAGGTCTTATAAGAATCGCCTATTAATTCTAAATGTTTTTGCTTTGCCTTGGACCAACTTGTTATATTAAGGGACTTCAAAGTATGAAATCTCCTTTTTTCCCCATCCAATTCTCTTCCATCAGCATCAACAAATTCTCGATTGCTTGGATTTAAACCAAGGGTAGCGACTCGCGATTTTGAAACATCTCCGAAAACTGGTATTGGCGATCCCCAAGGAAGAACATGATTAGATATTAAATCTGGATCCCCTAAGCTTTTTAATAATGATTCTAACATCTGCGTAGCTTATTTTAAAATTGAAATATTTGGCAGCTGTAATTGTTCTTTTGCAATGCGAACCGTTTTTTTCTTATCAATATAGGTATCGTAAACTCTGGTTGAAATTTTAAGCTTAATTTCTTCTATCAGTGAAACGTTCTCAATATTTTTTCCATTCTTATATATCTTGAAAATCCGAAGGAGGTGTAAGATATCCATCCAATATGGACTCAATCCGTTTTCGTCACTACCATTTATCGCCTGATCATTTCTGATCTTAGCTTCAACTTTTATTAGTTTGTTAATTGTTTCAATCGGATCTTCTATCGGCATCATAGGCATACACGATGTTTCTTGCCATCCTTCTTCAATATATTGGTTTGCGCTATCTAATCTATCGTTATAAAGGTGTAAACTTCCGACGAAATGTTTATAAACACCTAATTTAACATTTAACTTATTAGCCATTATTTCCTGTATCATAGTAAAAGAAAATATATCATGAGGTAATCCAAAGTATGCATCATTTGATCTCATAAATGTGAATAGATCCAACTTATTCTCTCTAATCATAAATTGTAATGAGCAGGTACATGGTACATCTTTATGTTTTTCAACAAGGTCATTTGCATCAAACAATTGCATTACGGCTTTGCGAGAGTCACTATTTTTTGTTAATATTGAAATAATGTTCTGAAATTGATTAACTCCATTTTTGTTAAATATTCGCGGACCATAAGCACCGTAGACAGTCTTTCCATCATCTGAATTTTCATGATATTCTTTTAAATAATAACGAATAAATTCCAAGTCATTCGACTCAGACATATACCATAGAAACTCTCCAATACATGAAAAAAGCAAGCCTCGAATTTCGGTTCGACTTAGCCTAGCTCTAGGATTTTTAATTTCCAATAAAATCCCTGTCAACTCCCTTGCGTCACCTCTAGTTGGCTTAATCTGCTTTCCCTTTTTAATTATTCTATCATATACTCTCATCATGAGATCGTCTAATGTATCAGAAGATATGTGCATTAATTAAATACAGAAATAAATAGGGGTATTTGGATTATTTTTCAATAAACTAAATATCATTCAAGAATATTTTAATTACATAATGTCCTAAATTATGAATTTAAAAAATATCATCCTTCAAAAAAAATGACTTTGCTACTATCTAAACCACACATCTGAGTTAACCCCTAAAGAAAGGAGCAATACTATGAATAGAGCCAGTTTCAATGACTGGTTCACCAATCATCCCTGTTCAACGAAGAAGAGGTCATCAATGGAGAAGAAGCAGATAGTAAAAGTGGCATTTAAACCTATAAATTTGCAATTGGATTTACCGCAATAATCTCCTATCGCGACAAACTATGGATTTTAAATAATTTCGCCAAAAGAATTTATCGAAGATTCCATTATTTTAAATTGAGTATCTGAAAGCTCCTGACTTGCAATTGATCTAAATTTATTGATATGCCCTGATTCTGAAAACTCGTCATACTTGATTTTTAAATAGAAAAAATAAAGCTTCATACCCCTTAAACCAAAAACCAACTATATTTTTTTCTAGGATTATTCCAACCTGCCGCAATAAATTAGGGTAAATGAGACATTCATTTATTAGGAGAACGAATTCCATTTGTAACCTAATCAATGCAGGCGAGAAATCAGACCCAAAATTATTCAATAAATAAACTTCAGAAATTAGTCTTCTTCAAAGCGCTTTTTTCAAATAAAACCAATGAAATCGGAACCCTAAATGGACTTAGAGCCTTGGCTATTTGCTTCGTCCTTTTAAATCACTTCACAATAGCCCTAAAAGACATTCTTAACCTTCCCTCTTCGATAACCCTGCTTTATTTGAATCTTTGGACGGGAGTTGATCTATTCTTTGTCCTGAGCGGGTTCTTAATCTCGAAGGGACTATGGGAGGAATGGTAGGCAAATTCCAAACTGGAAATTAAGAAATTCTATATCAAAAGAATCTTAAGAATCTTTCTCGCTTACTATTTTTTCTTAATAGTAAGTTATGCATTAGGAAAAGGTCTATTGTTGATTCTGAACAAGAATCACATTACGAATGAGGCAAAAGCGCTAAGTGAAGCATTGTCAAATAATTGGGGTGATTTTGTATTTTTAGGAAATTATTTTCAGAGAATCAATACCCATACTTTGTCATTTTCGAGTGAAGAACAGTTCTATTTGATTTTTCCTTTTTTTTGTTCAATTCTTCTTTTCAAATATGAGTTTAAAATCAGACAGGCCCTTCTTTGGAGTCTCTACTTAGTACCGACGATAATCAGGATTTATTTAATTTCATTTGGGCATTTACAATCATTCCCGCCCTATTTTAAAGAAATGAACTTCCCCCGAATGAGTGGACACGGACGTGCAAGTTAAAAAGGATAAAAGCATGGCGCGTAAATCACAATACGATGAAGAATTCAAGAAGAACACGATTGAACTACTAATAAAGTCTAGTAAATCGATGACTCAGATCTCAAAAGATTTGGGAGTATCTGTAAATACTCTGATTAATTGGAAGAAAAAGTATCTGACGGATGACGGTCCGTTCCAAGATGAACTTCGAGCAGAGAATGAACGTTTAAGGAAAGAACTGATGGAAGTAAAGGAGGAGAGGGAGGAGAGGGAGGAGAGGGAGGAGAGGGAGGAGAGGGAGGAGAGGGAGGAGAGGGAGGAGAGGGAGGAGAGGGAGGAGAGGGAGGAGAGGGAGATCTTAAAAAAGTCCGTGGCCATCTTCTTGAAACCAAGAAAATGAAATATACATATATAAAAAGGAATCATTCCCCTGTAAAGAAGATATGCAAAATTCTGAATGTATCAAAGAGCGGTTACTATGAATGGTTGAAACGAGAAGATAGCGAGAGGGTAAAGTCCAATAAAAAATTGGACGAAAGGATTCGGATTCTATTTGAGGAACATGAGAATCGATCCGGGTATCTACGAATTCATCAAGACTTACGTTCGGAAGGTCTTGTTATATCTAAGAATCGAGTTTACAGAA
>NZ_ANIK01000102.1 GCF_000347175.1 Leptospira alstonii serovar Sichuan str. 79601 | reverse complement strand
AAGGTAATACAAGCTCCGTTTTACAAACGAGTTCTCGTGTGCCACTTGGATTTCTACATGGAAGTTTCTACCGGTCTCGTCCTTGGCTCGTATGTCCAGATACGAACGTTTGTCGTTCGGTAACTCGCCCGATAGTTCCGGATTCAAGATCGTTATCTCCCGGATCTGGTGTTCTTGGTTCGTAAAAATCACGTCGTTTAACATCGATATCAGTAGCTTCGGTTCTTTAACGAACAATGTCTTAAACATCCAATCCGACGTTAAGGGCAAAAAGTTCATGCTAAATCTTGGAAGTCCCTACGCCCCGAAGTCAATGCCTTTTAGGGTAAATGGAACTTTTAATGTAGATTCTTTCAAGGATTGCCGACACTGCCCTTTCCATTGTCCTTCTGCATATTAACATTCTCTGAATTTGCCGTTGAAAGCTCCTCGTTTAAATAAATTCCATCCTTTAAAATCTCTTCCGGTTTAATTGCCTTTTTGGTTAAATACAAAACATCGCCGACATAACGTCCGTAGATATCCTTAGATCTGCTCCTTACAATTATCTTTGTTTTAGCGGGTAACTTCTTTTTCAATAACTCGAAACTGGTTGCACCTTCGTTTGTATCCAACTCCGCCGACCACACGTTGTGTAATCGGATTCTCTGTCTTGTAATTACGTTAAATCCTAACTGCAACTTTACAAGAATTGTATCTCCGTCAATGATACGCTCGATTTCTCCAAAGTAGAAATAAAGATCCGATGATTTTGATATCTTTGTTTTCTTAATATTCCAGGGCTTACCTTGTTTTTGAATCTCTAAAATATCGCCGGTTTCGTATTTGTTAACGACTTGAACTTTCGGTATTTCGTAGTAGCAGTAAAAACCTAAATCAAGCAGGCAACCTTCGTCGGTAGTTAAGCTTTCTTTGATTTTGTAATGCCAAAGCAAACCTTCAGGACGTTTCCATTTCAATTCCGGAGATTTTCTTTGTTGTCCCGTTTCTTTGACTTTAGCGGTGAGATCCCTTTCGCTCCATCCCTTTTGTATGGCGGTTTTCGTCAGCTTCTCTCTCAGTTTCTCATCAAGGATCGATGCCAATTTACGATAATGGCTCCAGCTTAGTCTATGATCCAATTCTGATTTGCCGTAGACTTCATAGAACTTTTGCGCGTAAAAGAGGCTCCTTTCCGAAAACCCTTTTTTTAAATGTTTCTGCAACTGAACGGAAATTGCTTTCATCCAGCTTCCACTCGTTCGCTCTTCCGCTGTGACATTCTTTTCAACGTTTTTTAAAATCCGGCCGATTTCTCGATTCGCTTCTAAAACTACAATGTTTTTATTCAAAGAACTCTGAGATCGGATCTCTTCATATACCTTTAAGATTCCGTTGAACGCTTGATTGATTTTCTCTCGATTCATTGAAAAAATATCCTAAGCCTTTATCCCTTTCGTTTCCTTTTTTTAGCTTTCACAGAGAAGATGCCTGTGTCGAGTTTGTTTAAAAAATAATTGGAAAGAGGTCCTTAATTTCTTAAAATCTCTTACTATGCAACTTTTCCATTCGTTTAAGCTGAATGATAAATGCCGCATCTAACGTGTCTTGCTCCCATTGAGTCAATTCAAGATTTACATTCTTCCAATCTTCGTTTTCACCCGAAAAAGAGCGTCCGATCCTATGCAATTTATCTTGTTGTTGCTTAGTTAAGTGATTATATATCGGATCAAATACAAGTTTCAAGCAACATTGCAAAACAATTCTACGCTGAAGCTTGGTGAATTCAATTTCACGTAATGCCTTGTGTATAACGCGAATGCTATCTCCGGTAGCAATTCGGTGATATTCAATATCCTTCTTACTGGATAAACTTTTTTCCCGATACGCTTCATATACAAAATCTTGAATTATGGGATGGGACCTATGATCGGATTCAAAAATTTCTTTTAGTAACTTAATAAATCGCATATATGGATTAAACGCCTAACTGTATATTAGAGTTGCCCGAAAAATTCCATGATTCAGTTTAACAAAACAGCTTCAATCGCCCATTTCAATAAAAAAGAAACGGGTGAGGAATTATTTTTCAACAATTATATTTAGTATTTTTTGATATACTAATATTTAATTCAAAACTCAGTGTTGCCAATTTTTTCAAAAATTAAAACAAGTCCCGGTGGAAATGAATGTTTCATTTTTTAAAATTAGTATATCATATTATTTTTATGTTATTTTTCTTTTTTACTTTACAAAACTTCCTTCAGGTTTTTTTTCTGCAAAACTATGAAAACGAAATCCATCAAAACCAAAAACTCGTATCACACCGCGCTTGTACTCAAGGCGCAACTGGGTATGTTATCTAAACAGGAAAGATCCCGTATTCCGGACTCGACTTTCTCCGATTGGAAAAAACGAAATCTCTCTTTAGTCGTCGGGTTTACCGAAGACGATCCCGTTCATTTTAAAGACGACGTCTACAGAAAGATTTCGGAAAGTAAGGCATTCAAAAAAACTCTTTCCGCCCTTCTTGTAGTTTTTCAATTCTACTTCTCCTTAACGGAAAATATGCGGGGAAAAAGAAGAATTTGGAACGAACAAAAGAAAAACATCGTTTCCATTGTTTCAAGGATTTCTCCTCTCATCGGTCTCAAAGCCGCTTGCAAGCTTTTGAAGATCTCTACACAACGTTTCTATCGTTGGAAAAACGAGGTCCACTGTTTCACTTCTACTTTTAACCTTTGTAGAA